>JAEZXX010000011.1 GCA_023419535.1 Pseudomonadota bacterium
ACCCCAGCGGGGCCGATCGGCGCAGGCCCAACGACGAGCGTCAGCCGGTCCACCAGATCGTCCTCCAGGAAGCCGGCCGCAAGGGCCGCTCCTCCCTCGACGAGGAGGGTGGAGAAGCCGCGCGCGCCGAGATCGTCGAGAAGCTCCGGCAAGGCGACACGCCCGTCCGCGTCGGGCTCGGCGGCGAGGAACTCGACGCCCTGCTCCCGCAGACGCCGCCGCCGCTCGGGGTCGGCGCCGTTGGAGGCGACGAGGAAGGTGGGAACGTCGCGGGCCTCGCTCGCGAGCCTGGAGGTCGCCGGCGTGTCGAGCCGAAAGTCGACGACGATGCGCGTCGGCGAGCGATCGGTGAGACCCGGAAGACGACAGGTCAGGGCCGGATCGTCCTCCAGCGCGGTGCCGATGCCGACGAGGATGGCGTCGGACCGCGCGCGCACCAGATGGGTCTGGGCGTTGGCGACGGACGAGGTGATCGCCACCTGCCCCCTGCCCTTCACCCCGATCATGCCGTCGGCCGAAAGCGCCATCTTCAGAGTGACTTCCGGACGATGGCGAAGGTGACGCATGAGGTAGCCGGACATGGTCCGGGCGGCCTCTGCGGCGAGAATGCCGGGCACGACCTCGATGCCCGCGGCGCGCAGGATGTCGTGACCCTTGCCGTCGACCCGCGGATCCGGGTCGGGCGCCGCCGAGACGACGCGCGCGACGCCCGCCGCGACCAGCGCTTCGGCGCAGGGCGGGGTGCGGCCG
This sequence comes from Pseudomonadota bacterium, assembly GCA_023419535.1. Classification (GTDB taxonomy): domain Bacteria; phylum Pseudomonadota; class Alphaproteobacteria; order Rhizobiales; family Rhizobiaceae; genus Aureimonas. The sequence continues at coordinate 751 of JAEZXX010000011.1, forward strand.
TGATGGGCGCAGGGTTCCAGCGTGACGTAGGCGGTCGCACCGCGCGCGGCCTCGCCGGCTTCGGCCAGAGCCGCGGTCTCGGCATGCGGGCGCCCGCCGAAGGCGGTGACGCCGCGCCCGACGATCCGCGGCGCGCCGCCGTCGCGGCGCACGATCAGCGTCGAGACGGAGGGGTTCGTTCCGGTCAGGCCGACATGGCGTTCGGCGAGCCTGATGGCGGCGGCCATCAGGCGGCGATCGGTCTCGTCGGCAACGGCGGTGGGCGTCATTCCTCGTCCTCGCGCGCCGCCGCGGTGCCGCCTTCCGCGAGCTCGTCGAGGATGGCGTTGAAGTCGCCGGCCTCGCGGAAATCGTGATAGACGGAGGCGAAGCGGACATAGGCCACGTCGTCGAAGCCGCGCAGCGCGTCCATGACGAGAAGGCCGATCTCCTGGGTCGAGATCTCGCCGTCGCCGCGCGATTCAAGCCGCCGGACGATGCCGGAGATCAGCCGTTCCACCCGTTCCTCGTCGATCTCGCGCTTGCGCAGCGCCGTCTCGACCGAACGTGCGAGCTTGTCGCGGTCGAAGGGCACGCGTTTGCCCGACTTCTTGACGACCGTCAGGTCGCGAAGCTGGATGCGCTCGAAGGTGGTGAAGCGGCCGGAACAGTCCGGGCAGACGCGGCGGCGGCGGATGGCCGCCCCGTCTTCGGCGGGGCGGCTGTCCTTGACCTGGCTGTCCTGCGAGCCGCAATAGGGGCAGCGCAAGTCGCGGCTAACCGAGCGAGGGGTAGATCGGGAAGCGTCCCGTCAGCTCGACGACGCGCTGCTTGACGGCACGCTCGACGGCCTCGTTGCCCTCTTCGGAGTTCGCCGCCTTCAGCCCGTCCAGCACCTCGACGATCATCTGGCCGACCTGACGGAACTCGGCCGGACCGAAGCCGCGGGTCGTCGCCGCCGGGGTGCCGAGGCGGATGCCCGAGGTGATGAAGGGCTTCTGCGGATCGTTCGGCACGCCGTTCTTGTTGCAGGTGATGCCGGCGCGCTCCAACGCCGTCTCCGACGCCTTGCCGGTCAGCATCTTCGGGCGAAGATCCACCAGCATCAGATGCGTGTCGGTGCCGCCCGAGACGATGTCGAGGCCGCCTTCGCGGACCGTCTCAGCCAGGACGCGGGCGTTCTCGACCACCGCGCCGATATAGGACTTGAAGTCCGGCGTCAGCGCCTCGCCGAAGGCGACCGCCTTGCCGGCGATCACGTGCATCAGCGGGCCGCCCTGCAGGCCGGGGAAGATCGCCGAGTTGATCTTCTTGGCGATGTCCTCGTCATTGGTGACGACGAGGCCGCCGCGCGGGCCGCGCAGCGTCTTGTGCGTCGTCGAGGTCGCGACATGGGCGTGCGGAAACGGGCTCGGGTGGTGGCCCGAGGCGACGAGGCCCGCGAAATGGGCCATGTCGACCCAGAGATAGGCGCCGACCGAATCCGCGATCGCGCGGAAGCGGGCGAAGTCGATGCGCCGCGAATAGGCCGAGCCGCCCGCCACGATGATGACCGGGCGGTGCTCCTGCGCCAGCGCCTCGACGGCGTCGTAGTCGATCAGCCCGGTCTCGAGGTCGAGGCCGTACTGGACGGCGTTGAACCAGCGGCCGGAGAGGTTCGGCTTGGCGCCGTGCGTCAGGTGGCCGCCCGCGTCGAGGCTCATGCCGAGGATCGTGTCGCCGGGCTTCGCCAGCGCCAGGAGGACCGCCTGGTTCGCCTGGCTGCCGGAGTTCGGCTGGACGTTGGCGAAGCCGCAGGAGAACAGCTCCTTGGCCCGGTCGATAGCCAGCTGCTCGACGACGTCGACGTGCTGGCAGCCGCCGTAGTAGCGCTTGCCCGGATAGCCCTCGGCGTATTTGTTGGTCAGGACCGAGCCCTGCGCTTCGAGCACGGCTCGGCTGACGATGTTCTCGGACGCGATCAGCTCGATCTCGTGGCTCTGACGGGCGAGCTCCTCGCGCATGGCGGCGAAGAGCGCGGGATCACCCGCAGCGATGCCTTCGGAAAAGAAGCGGTCCGAGCGCGGCTGCGCTTCCTGTGCAACGGCCTGCGACATGATGAACCTCCGCTGGTCGGCGCTCCGGCGGCGCGGGGCGGGCCGCCTTCGAGCGCATCTTCGGGTCGGCGGCGATCTAGCATGGCCTGATCGGTTCCGCCAAGCCGAAGGCCTAACGCGGAACGGGCCGGCGGCCCAAGCCACCGACCGTCTCCGATCGTAACGAATGCGACGGGGAGCCTCCCCGCCGGCTGGAGGCCGCTAGAACGGCAGGTCGGCGAAGGCCTGCTCGCCCGGCTGGTAGGCCGAAGGCGCCACGCTCGACATGGCCAGCTGCTGCGAACCGTCGCGATGGTAGATGTCGTCGCGGAACTGCACCGCCGTCGGATCGCTCGCCCAGGCGGTGAAGTAGGAGAGATGCACCTTCGGCCGGTTCGTCAGGTCGATGTCGACGCGCGTGCGCGCCGCGATCGTCTGCTCTATCCGCGCCCGGTCCCAGCCCGGCTCGTCGCGCGCGATCCAGACGATCAGGTCGCGGACGTTCTGGATGCGCACGCAGCCGGAGGATTCGAAGCGCAGCAGCTGCGAGAAGGTCGACTGCTGCGGCGTGTCGTGCAGGAACACCGAGTGCGGGTTCGGGAAGTTGATGCGCACCGAGGACATGGCGTTCATGCGGCCCGGCTCCTGGCGGAACAGGTAGCGCACGGCCTCGTCGGTGTTCCAGTCGATCCGCTCGGGGGGAATGACCGAGCCGTCGGAGGCGTAGATGTAGATCTCGTTGCGCTGGAGGTAGGTCGGGTCCTTGCGCATCAGCGGGATGATGTCCTTGCGGACGATCGAGGCCGGCGCGTGCCAATAGGGGTTCAGGTTGAGATTGATGATCTCGGACTGGAGGATCGGCGTCTGCCGGTCGACCTTGCCGACGACGGCGGTGTGGCGCTGGACGACGCGGCCGTTCTCCACCGCCTCGACGAAGGCGCCGGGAATGTTGACCATCACCATGCGCGGCGCGTCGGTGAGCTCGGCCTGGATGCGCGAGAGATTGGTCTGCAGCTGGCCGAGACGCACGTTCGCCGGAACGTTCAGGGCGGCGAAGGTGCCCGCGCCCACGTCGCCGTCCGCCGGCAGGCCGTGGCGCGTCTGGAAGCGCTTCACCGCCGCGTCGACATAGGTGTCGAAGGCCTGACCACCGCCCGCCGAGCGCGGCAGGTCGCCGGACCAGAACAGCCGCTCGCGCAGGGCCTGCACGGCTGGACCCTGGACCCCGAGCCGCATGCCGGCCTGGTCCGGAACCATCGGCCAGCCGCCCGACATGACGAGCTGGTTGTAGGACTGGATCGCCGTCTGCATGGCGGCGACGGTGTTCTGGGACAGGATCGGCTGGTAGGATACGACCTCGGTGGTGGAGGCCGAGCGCGTGTCGAACTGGTCGTTCCACTCGCCGCGCGAAGGCGCGGTCAGGATGCCGTCGAGCGCGCTCTGGGCAAAGGCGACGCCCGGTACGGCCGAGCCGGCCAGCGCCAGAGCGCCCTTCACGAAGCGGCGGCGCGAGACCATGGAGCGCGCGTCGGAAGACCGTGCGTTCGACATGAGTTTCCCTTTCGATCCAGATTTCCGTCTGTCGTTCCGCGCGAGCTTAGGCCTCGCGTGGTAAACCAAACGGAAATCCTTGAAGCGACGACCCTCTGCCCTCGCCTTCCCCAGGCGCGCTCTTGCCACCCAATATGGCCAAAAGCGGGACGCAGCCGGACGACGGACGTCGATCGGAAGGACGTGTTGCGCCGACGGCTCAGTGGGCGCGGGACGCGCCGGTGCCGATGATCGGATGCTCCAGCCTGTCGCCTTCGGCCACGCCGAGATCGGCGGCCTTGCCGCCGTTCAGCTCCAGCACGTAGCGCACCGGCTCCCCGGAGGGGATCGGCGTAAGGTCGAACGGGCGCGCGTTGCGGGCGACCCGCGCGACCGTGCCGTCCTCGCGCAGGAACAGCATGTCGAGCGGGATCAGCGTGTTCCGCATCCACATGGAGACGGGGCGCGTCTCCTTGAAGTCGAAGAGCATGCCGTGATCGTCCGGCATCTCCGAGCGGTTCATGAGGCCCGTCATGCGGGTCTCGTCCGTGTCGGCGATCTCGACGGAGATGCGATGCATGCCGCTCTGCGTGAACAGCGTCGCCGTCGAGCCGATCGAGTTGGAGGTGAAGACGAAGAAGGACGCGACGGCGAGCACGAGAATCAGACCCGCGACCTTCCAGTTGGCCCGAAGCGATTTCGCGACGGACGCCATCAATGCGACACCGGGTGGAGCGGTCCGGTTTCGGGATGGACCTCGGCCGCCATCAGCCCCTTCGATCCGGTGCCGAACCGCACGAGCACCACCTGCCCCGGACGAAGCTCCGTCATTCCGAACTGTCTCAGCGTTTCCATGTGGACGAAGATATCCTCCGTCCCGTCGCCGCGCGAGAGGAAACCGTAGCCTTTCGTCCGATTGAACCATTTCACGCTGACGCGCTCGAGCCCGCTCGTCGGGACGATCTGCACATGGGTGCGCGCCTGCGGCAGGCTGGAGGGATGGACGGCGGTGGAGGTGTCCATGGAGAGGACGCGATAGGCCTGGAGGCCCCTTTCCCCGCGCATCACCTCGCAGACAAGCCGCGTGCCCTCGATGGCGCTGGCGAAGCCGTCGCGCCGAAGGCAAGTGACGTGGAGGAGGATGTCCTCGCCCTCGTCGTCGGGGACGATGAAGCCGAAGCCCTTGGCGACGTCGAACCATTTGATCCGACCGGAGACGGTTTCCGTTTCGGAGACCCTCTCGCCGTCCTCTGCCTCCCGCGCCGCGGAGTCCGGTCGCATCATTCGAGAATTCCCGTCGCGCCTGCCCGATTCATGCATCTTAACGAATGTTGGGCAAGCCGTGGGTTCCGCAAGATGGGTGGCTCGCGACGGTGACCGGGTTCGCCCGCCCGAGCGGCGCTCAGGCTTGGCACCAGCCGGCTGTCTTCTATGTGCCGCCGTCAGCAGGACGGCAGCCGGAGAAAAAGCGCCATGCGATATCTTCACACGATGGTGCGGGTCGAGGACATCGACCGGGCGCTGGACTTCTATTGCGGCAAGTTCGGTCTCGTCGAAGTGCGCCGGGTCGAAAGCGAGCAGGGCCGCTTCACCCTGGTCTTCCTCGCCGCGCCCGGAGACGAGGCGAGCGGGCGCGAGGCCAAGGCGCCGCTCCTGGAACTCACCTACAACTGGGATCCGGAGACCTACACGGGCGGCCGGAACTTCGGCCATCTCGCCTACGAGGTCGACGACATCTACGCGCTCTGCCGGAGCCTGATGGATGCGGGAATCACCATCAACCGTCCGCCCCGCGACGGCCGTATGGCCTTCGTGCGCTCGCCCGACGGCATCTCGATCGAGATCCTGCAGGCCGGCGAAGCCCTGGCGCCGCAGGAACCTTGGGCCTCTATGCAGAACACGGGAACGTGGTAAAGTTTGCGTCATCCGGGCGCCGCATTCGTCGTCCAGCCTAACGCAGAGTTCATGGGTCGATCGTCCCGACGCCGAGATCGGCGACCGTCCGGGGACTGACGGGGGACACGGGGACATGCGGATGCCCATCGCGCATCCGCCGTGAGAGGGTGGACGGGGTTTGAAAGCCGGCACACAGGTTGCGCGCTCGAGATGGCGCGCCGGGCGGACTTCGGTCGCCCTTCTTTCCGTCAGCCTCCTTCTGTCCGGCTGCATGTCGTCCGCCCAAAGCGACGGCTCGCTGTTCGGCTTCTCGCCGGGCGGCCTCGCTTCGAACGCCGGCGGCGACGGGGCGCCCTCCGGAGCCGCCCTCGCCAACGCGCCGGAATTGAACGTGGCGGCCGTCGAGGCGCCGAGCGAGGCGCAGTCGGCCGAGGTCGCGGCGATCGCCGAAGGCGCGGCGCCGAGCGAGCCGCAGGCTGGCACGGACGCTGCCGGTGAGGACGCCAGAACCCTTTCGATGGCCGCCTTCGCCGCACCCAACGAGCCGAACCGCCAGGCGGGACGCTCGCTCTACGCCTCCCTCTTCACCGAATCGGAAGCCCGCACGCCGGTCCGCAACGCGGACAACGGCCGCAGCGGCCGCGTCATCATCACGCGCACCGACGGCGTCGGAAAGCCGCAGCGCGACGCCTCGCTGCCCGGCGTCGACCCGTCCTCCATCTTCGAGATCGGCCAGCGCGCGTCCGTCGACGACGAGGACTTCCTCGACGACATCGGCAACACGCAGGTCGCCTCGCTGTCGGGCATGGCGCGCCTCGCGCCGAGCGGCTTCCTGGTACAGCGGGAGGACATCGAGACCGGCTGCTTCGACGGCGGGCTGCGCCAGCTCCTCGGCCAGATCGAGCGCCGCTTCGGCGAGCGCGTCGTCATCACCTCCGGCTATCGCTCGCCCTCGCACAATCGCCGCGTCAACGGGGCGAAGGCTTCGATGCACATGGCCTGCAAGGCGGCGGACCTTCACGTGCCCGGCGTCAGCGGCCAGACGGTCGCGGCCTTCGTGCGCTCGCTGCCGAACCGCGGCGGCGTCGGCACCTACTGCCACACGGCCGCGATCCACGTCGACGTCGGGCGCAAGCGCGACTGGAACTGGGCCTGCCGCCGCCGCGCCGGCTGACCCTCCGGATCGGGCTCGAAACCGGCCCCCGGAGTCTTGCGCCACCGAGGGAATCGCACTACACGTCCCCTCGCTGCGCCCATCGTCTATCGGTTAGGACGCCACCCTTTCACGGTGGAGAGCGGGGTTCGATTCCCCGTGGGCGTACCACTCCCCTCATAGGCCTTTATCGTCGGGATTTCGCGGTCGGAGTGATCCGGCCTCGGTGTCTAGGGGATCGGTTGCGCGAACGCGCCTCGTCCGACGCCGAGCGCGCCGTTCAGTCGTAGGCGTCGGCGATGTCGCAGATGCGGAAGGAGACCTTTTCCGCGCCGCGGAAGTGGTCGAGCGACAGATGGCCGGCGACGTGGACGGGGCCTTGGGACGTGCCGAGCAGCAGAGGCTCCAGCGGCGTGCCGACTGCACGAAAGGCGATGGCCGACAGGGTCGCCCCGTCGGCCGATTTCAAGGTGGCGCGCACATGTCCCGCCTCGCCGATCGGCTGGGCCGACACGACGCGATGGCGAGGCAGTGCGATGAGGGGCTGCGCGTGCCCCGAGCCGTAGGGCCCCGCCTGCTCGATCGTGCGGACGAGGTCGCAGGTCAGCCCGCCGGCGCTCGCCGCGCCGTCGATCGCCCGCTCGCTCGGACGGCGCAGGATCTTCAACTCGGCGTCCGACAGAGACTGCGTGCGCTCGCGAAAATCGGCGAGGCGCTCGCGCGCGATCGTCAGGCCGGCGGCCATGGCATGCCCGCCGCCCTTCAGGAGGATGCCGTCCTCGACCGCCTTGCGCACGAGAGCGCCGAGGTCGAAGCCGGGCACCGAGCGGCCTGAACCGCTGCCGCGTCCGTCGCGCCCCCAGGCGATGGCGAAGGCGGGTCGTGCGAAGCGCTCCTTCAGCCGCGCGGCGACGAGGCCGGCAAGGCCCGGATGCCAGTCGTCGCGCGCGGCGACGAGGACGGGCGGGCCCTCCCCCTCGCCGATCTCGCGGTGCATTTCGGCCTCGGCCTGCGCCAGCATCGCGCGCTCCATCCCCTGCCGCTCCTCGTTGAGGAGATGCAGTTCGCCCGCGATGGCCTCGGCCTCGCTCTCGTCGTCCAGGGAGAGAAGCCGGGCCCCGAGCGAGGCGTCGCCGATCCGGCCGCCCGCATTGATGCGCGGCCCGATCAGAAAGCCGAGGTGATAGGCGTCGACCGGACCGGACAGCCGTGCGACCTTCGCCAGTGCCGCAATGCCGGGATTGCGCCGCATGCGGATCAGCTGCAGCCCCTGGACGACGAGCGCGCGGTTGAAGCCGACGAGCGGAACGACGTCGCAGACGGTCGCGAGGGCCGCGAGGTCGACGAGGCCGAGAAGGTCGGGAAGCTGCGTCCGCCTGCGTCGGCGCAGCTCCCGCGAGACGGCGGCGAGCGTCAGGAAGACGACGCCGGCGGCGCACAGATGCCCCTGCCCGGACAGATCGTCCTGCCGGTTCGGGTTCACGATGGCGCGTGCCGGCGGCAGCGAGGCGCCCGGCTGGTGATGGTCGAGCACCACGACGTCGACGCCCAGGCGCGCCGTCTCCTCCAGCGCGGCGCTTCCCGTGGTGCCGCAGTCGACGGTGAGGATCAGCCTCGCCCCGCCGGCGACCAGATCGCCCATTGCGGCCGGGTTCGGCCCGTAGCCCTCCGTCAGCCGGTCCGGGATGCGGATCGAGACATCGAGGCCAAGCGCCCGCAGATAGCGCGCCGCCATGGCCGAGGAGGCCGCGCCGTCGACGTCGTAGTCGCCGAAGATCGCGACGCTCTCGCGCCGCTCGACGGCGTCGGCGATTCGCGAGGCGGCGCCGTCCATGTCGGTCAGCGACGAGGGGTCGGGCATCAGGTCGCGGATGGTCGGCGTCAGGAAGCGCGAAGCGTCGGCGGCCGGAACGTCGCGCGCCGCCAGAAGGCGGGCCACGAGGTCGGGCAGGCCGTGGACCTGCGCGATCTGCATCGCCACGGCCTCGCCGCGAGGGGTCAGCGAATGCGTCCAGCGATAGCCGAGCGCCGAACGCTCCACGCCGAGGAAGGTCCGCCGCTCGTCGAGGCGCGTTGCCGTGCGGGCCGGCGCGGCCGTCAGGATTCCGACCGCCACGGCTCGAAATGACGGGTGCGGATCTCGCGCACGAGATTCTCGGACGAGTTCATGACCAGCGTGTGCGTCTCGATCCGGTCCCGCCGGAAGCGCACGCCGTCGAGGAGGCTGCCGCCCGTCACGCCCGTGGCCGCGAAGATGACGTCGCCGCGAACCATGTCGTCCAGCGCGTAGATCCGGTAGGGGTCGGTCACCCCCATGGCCTCGGCGCGAGCGCGCTTTTCGTTGGTGTTGAGCTGCAGGCGCCCTTCCATCTGGCCGCCTGTGCAGCGAAGGGCGGCGGCCGCGAGCACGCCTTCGGGCGCCCCGCCGATGCCCATGTAGATGTCGATGCCCGTGCCTTCCGGGTCGCCGGCATGGATGACGCCCGCCACGTCGCCGTCGCCGATGAGTCGGATCGCGGCCCCGCAGCTGCGGATCTCCTCGATCAGCTTGGCATGGCGGGGCCGGTCGAGGATGCAGGCCGTGATCTCGCCGATCGGGACGCCCTTGGCCCGCGCCAAAGCCTCGAGATTCTCCGCCGCGCTCTGGCGAAGGCTGACGATCCCCGCCGGATAGCCCGGCCCGATCGCGATCTTCTCCATGTAGACGTCGGGTGCGTTGAGAAGGCTGCCGGCGGGTGCCAGGGCGACGACGGTCAGGGAATCGGGGAGGTTCTTGGCGCAGACCGTCGAGCCTTCGAGCGGATCGAGCGCGATGTCGACGACCGGCCCCTCGCGCGTCCCCACCTTCTCTCCGATGAAGAGCATGGGCGCTTCGTCCCGCTCCCCCTCGCCGATGACGATCGTCCCGTCGACGGGCATGGTGCCGAGCGCCGAGCGCATGGCGTCCACGGCAGCCTGATCGGCCGCCTTCTCGTCACCGCGCCCGCGAAGCCGGGCGGCCGCGATGGCCGCCGCTTCCGTCGCGCGGGCGACTTCGCCCGGCAGTCTGCGATCCAAGGATCCGGTGTCCTGCATGATATGCGCGCCTCCCGATGGCGCTGTCTTATGACCAGAGACGATGTCGGTGCAATGAAACCGTGGCCCGGTCAGGCATGTCGGGCGGGGTCAGGCGAGCGTCTCGATCCGGATCATCCGCGGTTCGCCCGAAAGGTGGCCGTCCCGGGAGACCGCGTCGAGCGCCTTGCGCACCGCCGCTTCCGTCGTCTCGTGCGTGATCAGGACGACGGGGCGCGTCGCGTCGTCCCCCGTCCCGTTCCGGCGGCGCTGGACGATCGATTCCAGCGAGATCTGGTTCTCGGCCATGCGCCGCGCGATCGAGGCGAAGGCGCCGACCTTGTCCTGCACGGAAAGGCGGATGTAGTAGCCGCCCTCGTGCGCGCGCATCCGCGCCCGCCGGTAGGGCGAAAGCCGGCTCGCCTCGACGCCTAGCGCGGGAACGCGGGCGCCCTTCGCGGCGTCGATCACGTCCGCCAGCACGGCGGAGGCCGTGGCGTCGCCGCCCGCGCCCGGGCCCGCGAGCAGGATCGAGCCGAGGAGGTCGGTGTCGACGGCCACCGCGTTGGTGACGCCGTCGACCTGCGCGAGGGCGGACGAGGCGGGGATCATCGCGGGATGGACACGCTGCTCGATGCCCGATTCGGTGCGCTGGGCGACCGCGAGGAGCTTGATGCGGAAGCCGAGCTCGGCGGCCGCGACGATGTCCTCGTTGGAGATCTCGGAGATGCCCTCGATGAAGATCGAATCGAGGTCGATCTCGCAGCCGAAGGCGAGCGAGGTCAGGATCGCCAGCTTGTGAGCCGCGTCGAAGCCGCCGATGTCGAAGGTCGGATCGGCCTCCGCGTAACCGAGGCGCTGGGCGTCGGCGAGGCACGCGTCGAAGGCGATTCCCTCCTTCTCCATGCGCGTCAGCATGTAGTTGCAGGTGCCGTTGAGGATGCCGTAGACGCGCCGCGTCTCGTTGCCCCGCAGAGCCTCGCGCATCGTCTTGATGATCGGGATGCCGCCGGCCACCGCCGCCTCGAAGAGGATCGCGCCACCCTTCTTCTGGGCGAGCTTGGCGAGCGAGACGCCGTGGTGGGCGAGCAGCGCCTTGTTGGCGGTGACGACGGTGAGGCCGCGGTTGAGCGCGGCCTTCACGGCGTCGAGCGCCTGGCCCTCGGAGCCGCCGACGAGCTCGACGAAGACGTCGATCTCGGCCTCGGCGGCGAGCTTCACAGGCTCGTCGAACCATTCGAACGCGGCGATGTCGACGCCGCGGTCCTTGGCGCGGTCGCGCGCCGACACGGCGACGATCTCGATGCCGCGGCCGGCTTTTTCGGCATAGGCGCCCTGTCGGGCGGCGAGGAGGCGCGCCACCGAGGCACCGACGGTTCCGAGCCCGGCGATGCCGAGCCTCAACGGGCGATCCATGACGAGCCCCTTCAACGGACGAACAGGAACGGCGGCGGACGCCGCCGGGGATGCGGACGGCTCAAGCCCCGAGCGCGGCGACCTTCTGCCTGTCTTCCTGGCCGGAGGCAAGGAACCGCCGGATGTTGCGCGCCGCCTGACGGATGCGGTGCTCGTTCTCCACCAGCGCGATCCGGACATAGTCGTCACCGTGCTCGCCGAAGCCGATGCCCGGTGCGACGGCGACGTCCGCCTTCTCGATCAGGAGCTTGGAGAACTCCAGCGAGCCCATGTCGCGATAGGCCTCCGGGATCGGCGCCCAGGCGAACATGGTCGAGGACGGCGGCGGGACCTTCCAGCCGGCCCGGCCGAAGGAATCGACGAGCACGTCGCGCCGGTGCCGGTAGATGTCGCGCACCTCGGCCACCGGTCCGTCGCCCGCGTTGAGCGCGGCCGTCGCCGCGACCTGGATGGGCGTGAAGGCGCCGTAGTCCAGATAGGACTTCACCCGCGTCAGGGCCGCGACGAGGCGCGCGTTGCCGACCGCGAAGCCGACCCGCCAGCCGGGCATGGAGAAGGTCTTCGACATGGAGGTGAACTCCACCGTCACGTCCATCGCGCCCGGAACCTCGAGCACGGACGGCGGCGGAGCGCCGTCGAAATAGATCTCGGCATAGGCGAGATCCGACAGGATGATGATGTCGTTCGCCTTCGCGAACTTCACGATCTCGGCGTAGAAGTCGAGGCTCGCCTCGTAGGCCGTCGGATTCGAGGGATAGTTCAGGATGATGGCGATGGGCTTGGGGATCGAGTGCCTAACGGCCCGGTCCACCGCGCGCAGGAAATCCTCGTCGGGCTTGGCGGGAATGGCGCGGATCGTGCCGCCCGTCATCAGGAAGCCGAAGGCGTGGATCGGATAGGTCGGGTTCGGGCACAGCACCACGTCGCCGGGCGCCGTGATGGCCTGCGCCATGTTGGCGAAGCCTTCCTTGGAGCCCAGCGTCGCGACCACCTGCGTGTCGGGGTCGAGCTTCACGCCGAAGCGGCGGGCGTAGTAGGCGGCCTGCGCCCGGCGCAGTCCTGGAATGCCCTTCGAGGCCGAATAGCGATGCGTGCGGGGATCGCGGACCGCCTCGCACATCTTGTCGACGACGAATTTGGAGGTCGGCAGGTCCGGATTGCCCATGCCGAGATCGATGATGTCGACCGAGCGGGCGCGCGCGGCAGCCTTCTTCCTGTTCACCTCCTCGAAGACGTAGGGAGGCAGTCGGCGAACCTTGTGGAACTCTTCCATGGCCAGTGGTCCTTCGCGCGCGGCTCGCCGCCTCTTACGACGCGGCGGGATGCCCCGCAATCGTGGCTGAGGTCAGCGATTCTCGCGCTGGGCCGTGGCGAGCGCACGCAGCTCCTCGACCGACTGCTGGTACTCGCTGGAGCGCGCGGCCGCGGCGCGCTGCGCGGCGAGACCCTGCAGGTCGGCGACCCCGGCCGCCGTGGGCGCCGTGCCGCGGGTCTCGACGCCCACGTAACGGGCCTGCGTCGCCGCCACCGTCTCCTGGCTCGCCTGCGGTCCCGCAGCCCGCGGCATGTGGCCGAGCATGGGGAAGCCGCGCGCGTCGACGCGCTGGCCGGACGGCCCGCGCGGCACCTCGACGGCGAAGGCCGGCGGCAGCACCGGCGTCTCGTCGCGCGGCAGATAGGGCTGGATGCCCTGGCAGCCGGCCAGGACCAGCGCGCCGGCGGCCAGAACCATACCCTTGGAAATCCGCCGCGCCATCGCCCGTCCTCGCTGCCTGCCGTCGCGATCCTGTCGCGGGCCCAGTCTAACGCGTCGCGCCACCCGAGGGAATGCGCGCGCGCTCCCTCCTTGCTGCGGTGCCGCGACGAAATTGACGCCACCGACGGTAGCGGCCGGGGACCTCAACCCCATTCTATGGTTTATGAGACGGAGGTGAGGGAGGAGCGGCGATGAACAAGGCGCATTCGGATCATGAAACCGCGGGCACGACCCGCATCGAGGACTATGCGGTCCGCGATCCGGAAGCCTTCGCGCGCAACATGGCGCATGTGTTCGAGCAGCTCGGAAAGGCCGCCTCCGCCTGGGTCGAGCCGCGCGAGCGCGGCGACATCCGCGACGAGGGTCCCAGCACCTACGAGGAGATGATCTCCACCCTCTCGCAGGTGAGCCGCTACTGGATGACGGACCCCGCCCGCGCGATGGAGGCCCAGACCCACCTCTTCGCCGGCTATCTCGACATCTGGAGCCGCTCCATCCGCAAGATGGCCGGCGAGCCGGTGACCGATCCCACCTCCTCCCGCGACAAGCGCTTCTCCGACGAGGAGTGGAGCCGCAACCTCTTCTTCGACTTCCTCAAGCAGGTCTACGTGCTGACGTCGCGCTGGGCCGACGATCTGGTCCGGCGCGCCGACGGGCTCGATCCGCACACGCGGCAGAAGGCCGCCTTCTACGTCAAGCAGCTCTCCAACGCGGTCTCGCCGTCGAACTTCGTCCTGACCAATCCCGAACTCTACCGCGAGACCATGGCCCAGAACGGCGCCAACCTCGTGCGGGGCATGACGATGTTCGCCGAGGACATGGCGGCGGGCTCGGGCATGCTGAAGCTGCGCCAGTCGGACGCTCAAGGCTTCGAGGTCGGCAGGAACCTGGCGGTCACGCCGGGCTCGGTGATCGCGCAGAACGACATCTGCCAGATCATCCAGTACGCTCCGCGCACCGACACGGTGCTGAAGCGCCCGATCCTGATCTCGCCGCCCTGGATCAACAAGTTCTACATCCTCGACCTCAACGAACAGAAAAGCTTCATCGGCTGGCTGGTGGACCAGGGCCACACGGTCTTCGTCGTCTCGTGGGTGAACCCCGACGAGCGCCACGCCGACATGGACTGGAAAGACTACATCGAGGGCGGCATCGTCTTCGGGCTCGACACCGTCCGGCAGGCGACCGGAGAGGACGAGGTCAACGCCATCGGCTATTGCGTCGGGGGCACGCTCCTGTCGGCGGCGCTGGCCTATCTGAAGGCGAAGGGCGACGGGCGCATCCGGTCCGCGACGCTTCTGACGACGCAGGTCGACTTCGCCCATGCCGGCGACCTCAAGGTCTTCGTCGACGAAAACCAGCTCCAGACGCTGGAGCGCACGATGTCCGACAAGGGCTACCTGGAAGGCTCGCACATGGCGACCGCCTTCAACCTCCTGCGATCCTCCGACCTGATCTGGCCCTACTTCATCAACAACTACCTGAAGGGCAAGGACCCCCTGCCCTTCGACCTCCTCTACTGGAACTCCGACGCGACGCGCATGGCGCGCGCAAACCACCTCTTCTACCTGCGCAACTGCTATCTGGAGAACCGTCTGTCGCGCGGGCGCATGGAACTGGGCGGCGTCCGCCTCGATCTCGGGACGGTGGAGATCCCGATCTACAATCTGTGCACGCGCGAGGACCACATCGCGCCGGCCAAGAGCGTCTACGAAGGTTCGCTCGCCTTCGGTTCGAAGGTCGATCTCGTGATGGCCGGATCGGGTCACATCGCCGGCGTCGTCAACCCGCCGGACAAGAACAAGTACCAGTACTGGACGGGCCCCGAGCCGGACGAAGGAACGAGCTTCGAGGACTGGACGGCAGCCGCGCAGGAGACGAAGGGCTCGTGGTGGCCGCACTGGCAGGCCTGGATCGAGCCGAAGTCGGGCGAGCGCGTGCCCGCCCGCAGGCCCGGCGGCGATGCCCTGAAGGAGATCGAGCCGGCCCCCGGAAGCTACGTGAAGGGCTGACCGGACAGGACGGCTCCTGGATCGCGGCACTTGATGACGCGGCCCATCGATGCGACATCGCCAACAACAGGAACCCTCGCGCACCGCCCGCATGCCGCCAGCGGGCCGATCGAAGTCGTCCATGACCCATTATCTCGTCGCCGAAGAGAACCCCACCCGCAACACGGGCTCCATCCGCCTGCACGGACCGGAGGGATTTGCGGGCATGCGCCGCGCCGCGCGCCTGACCGCGCAGTGCCTCGACGAACTCGCCGACATGGTGAAGCCCGGCGTGACCACGCAGGCGATCGACCGCTTCGTCTTCGACTTCGCCCGAGCGCACGGCGCGGTGCCCGCGACGCTGAACTACAAGGGCTACGACAAGAGCACCTGCACCTCGATCAACCATGTCGTCTGCCACGGCATCCCGAACGAGAAGCCCTTGCGCGAGGGCGACATCGTCAACATCGACGTGACGCTCGTCGTCGACGGCTGGCACGGCGATTCCTCGCGCATGTACCCGGTCGGCAAGCTGAAGCGGGCCGCCGAGCGGCTGTGCGAGATCACCCATCGCTGCCTGATGCTCGGGATCGCCGAGGTTCGGCCGGGCGGCCATGTCGGCGATATCGGGGCGGCCATCCAGGAATACGCCGAGGGCGAACGCTGCTCGGTCGTGCGCGACTTCTGCGGCCACGGCGTCGGCAAGCTCTTCCACGACGCGCCGAACATCCTGCACTACGGGCGCCGTGGCGAGGGGCCGGAGATGCGGCCCGGCATGATCTTCACCATCGAGCCGATGATCAATCTCGGCCGCGCCCACGTGAAGGTGCTCGGCGACGGCTGGACGGCGGTGACGCGGGACCGGTCGCTTTCGGCCCAGTACGAACACACCGTCGGCGTGACGGAAACGGGCGTCGAGATCTTCACCGCCTCGCTCCAAGGCCTCGAGATGCCGGGATTCGCGTCCGCCGCCGCCGCATGAGCGACAGGGACGGCTCCCGACCTCCCGGCATGGCGGAGGCCCCCCACTACGAGGGGCATCGCGACCGGCTGCGCGAACGCTTCCTGGCGACCGGCGGCGAGGGCCTGGCCGATTACGAGCTGCTGGAGCTCGTTCTCTTCCGCTCCGTTCCCCGGCGCGACGTCAAGCCGCTGGCCAAGGCCCTTCTTGCCCGCTTCGGCTCGCTCGGACAGGTTCTGAACGCGCCGCCGCACCTTCTTGCGGAGGTGGACGGGATCGGGCGCGCCAGCCAGCTCGATTTCCGCATCCTCACCGCCCTGCAGCGGCGGGTAATGAAGGAGGACATCCGCGGCCGCGACCTCCTGTCGTCCTGGCCGGCGCTCCTCGACTACTGCCGCGCCGCGATGGCGCACGAGACGCGCGAGCAGTTCCGCATCCTCTTCCTCGACAAGCGCAACGCGCTGATCGCCGACGAGGTGCAGCAGACCGGGACGGTCGACCACACGCCGGTCTATCCGCGGGAGGTGGTGCGCCGGGCGCTCGAACTCTCGGCGACCGCGATCATCCTCGTTCACAATCACCCCTCGGGGGACGTCACCCCCTCGCGCGCCGACATCGAGATGACGCGGACGATCGTCGAGACGGCCAAGCCGCTCGGGATCGTCGTCCACGACCATCTGATCATCGGGCGGTCGGGACACACGAGCCTGAAGGCCCAGCGGCTACTGTAGGAAGCCGGCGTCCTTGACCGACCGGATCTCCTGCGGGGCGATCAGCCCGCGATGCATGACCCGCACCGAATGGATGATCGCCTCGACCTCCCGCTCCCAGTGATCGAGGAAGCGTTTCAGCCTGGGATAGTCGGGCGCGACGTCCTCGAACTGCCAGAGGAAGGTCTGGAGAAAGGCGGGATGGTCCGGCATCCGGTAGAGAACCTCGGCGCTGGTCGCGCCGTATCCGGCCATCATCCGGGTGAACTGCGGGTCGGCGATGCGTCTTTGCATGGGCGGCTTCCCTCGCTCTCGGGCGACGGCAAGCGATCGCCTCGACGCTCAGCCTGCGCCCCGAAGATGAAGCGAAGCTTGACGGCTGAGACGAGAATGCACCGAACGCAACCCTGCCTCAATAATCGCCATCGCTCGGCAGCGCGTCGAGGAAGCGCTTGGCGTCGGCGCGAATGGTCTTCACCCGCGCTTCCCCCATCCGGTCGAGATTGCCGTAGATCCGGGACAGCCGGTGGTTCTGTCCGAGCGTCTTGCGGTGCCGGTCCAGGAAGTCCCAGTAGAGGTAGTTGAAGGGGCAGGCGTCCTCCCCCTCCCGCTTCTTCACATCGTAATGGCAGCGCCCGCAGTAGTCGGACATCTTGTTGATGTAGTTGCCCGACGCGGCGTAGGGCTTGGAGGCGAACAGGCCCTTGTCGGCGAAGAGGATCATGCCGACGACGTTGGGCATCTCCACCCACTCGTAGGCGTCGTGATAGACGACGAGGTACCAGTCCTGCACCTGACGCGGGTCGAACCCGCCGAGAAGGCAGAAATTGCCCAGCACCATCAGGCGCTGGATGTGGTGGGCGTAGGCGTAGGCCTTCGTCTCGCCGACGCACTGGGCGAGGCAGTTCATCTTCGTCTCTCCGGTCCAGAAGAGATCCGGCAGCGGGCGCTTCGCCTTCAGGGCGTTCGAGGCGCCGTAGTCGGGCATCTGCCGCCAGTAGATCCCGCGCACGAACTCGCGCCAGCCGATGATCTGGCGGATGAAGCCTTCGACCGCGTTGATCGGCGCCTCGCCGGCCTTGTATGCGGCCTCCGCCGCCTCGCACACCTCGCGCGCGGTCAGGAGACCGCAGTTCATCAAGGCGGAAAGGTGCGAGTGGAAGAGCAGCGGCTCGCCCTGCCGCATCGCGTCCTGATAGGTGCCGAAGCCGGGCAGCGCGGTCTCGACGAACCAGCGCAGCGCATGCAACGCCTGCCGGCGCGTGACCGGGTAGGAAAAACCGTCCAGCTCGCCGAAATGGTCGCCGAACTCGGCCTCGACGAGGTCGAGCACCTCTCCGGTGACGTCGTCCACGCCGAAAACGGGGCGCTCCGGGACCTCGACGCGCTTACCGATCGGCTCGCGGTTCTCGTGGTCGAAGTTCCACTGCCCCTCGACCGGATCGCCGTTGCCGACCATGAGGTAGCCGGTCTTGTCGCGCATCCGGCGATAGAACGCCTCCATCCGCAGCTGCTTGGTGCCATCCGCATATTCGGCGAACTCGGCATGGCTGCAGAGGAACCGGTCGTCGGGACGGATCTCGACGGGAAGCCCAAGGCGCTTCTCCAGCCCCTCCAGCATCTGCTGGACGCGGAACTCGCCGGCCTCGGTCACGACGATCCGCTCGGCCTTGTGCGACTTCGCGGCGCGCTCGGCCTCGCCGGCGAAGGAGTGGGTGTTTCCCTCGTCCGTCAGGCGGACGTACTCGACCGTCGCCCCGGCCTTGCGCAGATCCTCGGCGAAATGCCGCATGGCGCTGAAGAGAAAGGCGATCTTGCGCTTGTGGTGCTTGACGTAGGTCGCCTCGTCACGAAGTTCGGCCATCAGCACGACGTCGCCGTCCTCGAGGTCGCGAAGCGAGGCGAGATCGCGGGTCAGCTGGTCGCCGAGGACGAGGCGCAGTGTGGTCATTTCGGGAGATGTCCTCGCGTCCGTTCAAGGCTCGCGAGGATGGCGCGCCGGCGCGGCCTTTCAACTGCGTCGCGGCAACGCATCCGGCGCAAGGATGCCGCCGGCGGCCTGCAGCAGGTCCGGCGTATCGACGTCGGTGAGAGCGGCCGGGCCGATCTCGACCTCGCGCACGAGAGCCCCGTTCGCCGCGATCAGGTCGCGCGCACCCCGGTCGCCGCGGATCGACGCGATGGCCGAGGCGAAGCGAGACGACAGGACGACGGGATTGCCGCGCTCCCCGCCCCCCGTCGCGACCACGATCGAGCCCGGCCCCTCGGCCGCGAAGGCTCCGATGAGCGCGTCGAGATGGGCGGGTTCGAGCGCGGGCTGGTCGGCCAGCATGACGAGGACGCCATCGGCATACGGCGACATGGCCTCGAAGCCGAGGCGCAGAGAGGTGGACATGCCCTCGGCGAAGGACGGGTTTTCGAGCGTTTCCACGCCGAGACCGTCGAGCGCGCCGCGGATGTGGTCGCCGTCATGGCCCAGGACGACGAGGACCCGGTAGGCCCGGCTGTCCTTCGCGGTTGCCACCGAGCGCCGGACCAGCGGCACCCCGTCGAAGGTCGCGAGCAGCTTGTTCGGCCCGCCCATCCGGGTCGCGCGACCGGCCGCGAGGACGAGGACCGCGACGCGAGGAGGTGTCACCGGCCGCCCAGATCGCGCTGGCGGAAGGCGGCGATGACGGCGCCGAGCACCGAGACGGCGATCTCGCCGGGCGTCGCGGCGCCGATGTCGAGCCCGATCGGGGCATCGATCCGGTCCAGGGATTCCTGCCCGACGCCAGCCGCCAGAAGCCGCTCGACGCGCTTGGCATGCGTCTTCCGGCTGCCCAGCGCCCCGACATAGAAGGAACCTGCCCGAAGCGCGGCCTCGATCGGAAAGTCGTCGATCTTGGGATCGTGCGTCACGGCGACCAGCGCGCAATAGGGATCGAGCGGGCGCCGCTGCAGAACCCGCTCGGGCCATTCGGCGTCGAGAGGAACGCCGGCGAATCGCTCGGGACTGGCGAAGGCGGTGCGCGGATCGATGATCTCCACCTCGTAGCCCGCGATCCGTGCCATCGGCGCAATCGCCTGGCTGACATGCACGGCGCCGATCACGACGAGACGCGGCGCCGGCAGGTGGACATTCAGGAAGAAAGGTCCGTCCGCCGTCTCGATCGTCTGCGCCTTGCCCGAGCGCAGCACCCGCTCGATCTCCTGGCGCCGAGGGTCGGTCGACAGCGTCGCCTGCGTCACGAGGCGCGGCTCGGCATCGGCTTCTCCGAGGCGCGTCTCCACCACGGCGGCGCGGCGCGCGCGCCGCTCCTCGTTCAGGGCGGCGAGAAGCGCGACCTTCATGCCTCGATCCTGTCGACGCGCACCTTGATGCGCCCGCCGCAGGACAGGCCGACCCGCCAGGCGGTCTCGTCCGCGACGCCGAATTCCAGGACGCGCGACCGGCCGCTCTCGATCACCTCGGCCGCCTCGGCGACCACGGCGCCTTCGACACAGCCGCCGGAGACCGAGCCCTCGAAATGGCCGTCGGCATCGATCACCAGATGGCTGCCCGCCGGCCGCGGCGCCGAACCCCAGGTCTCGACGACGGTCGCGAGCGCCAGCCTGCGCCCTTCGCGCGCCCAGGCTTCCGCGATGTCGAGGACGTCGCGCGGATCGGATCGGTTCGTCGTCATGCGATCTTCCTTTCGTCAGGATCGAGCCAGCGCCGCGGATCGGCCGCCGTCGGACGGTGCTGCGACAGCGTTCCGCAAAGGTCCGCGATGGCGTCGAGCGAATGGACGGGCCGGAACTCATCGACATGGGCGAGCAGCGTCCGCACGCCGCGCGGCTTGGCGGCGAACTTCTCGTAGGCCAGCAGTGGACAGAGCCAGATCAGCCGGCGGCACGAGCGCCGCAGACGGTCCGCCTCGCGCGCCAGCTCCTCGACCTCGCCGCGCTCCAGCCCGTCGGTGACGAGGAGGACGATGGCGCCCTGCCCCAGCACCCGGCGCGACCAGTCGCGGTTGAAGCGCGTCAGGTTGGTGCCGATGCGCGTGCCGCCGGACCAGTCGGCGGCGGATGCGGCGCAGGCCGCCATCGCCTCGTCGGCGTCGCGGTGGCGCATGGCGCGGGTGACGTTCGACAGGCGCGTCCCGAACAGGAAGGTCGAGACGCGGCGGCGGCGCTCGGTCAGGGCGTGCGCGAAGCGCAGCACCATGTCGCTGTAGCGGCTCATCGAGCCGGAGATGTCGGCGAGGATCACGACCGGCGGGGCGCGGCGACGCGGCGCGCGGAAGGCGGGCAGGATCATCCCGCCGCCTGAGCGGAGGCTCGCGCGCAGCATGGCGCGCGGATCGGGGCGGCCGCGGTGAGAGGCGCGGAACCGTCGGGTCGCGATGCTGTCGTCCGGCATCGAGAGGGCCGCGACGGCGCGCCGAGCCTCGTCGAGTTCGCGGGCGCTCATCTGCGCGAAGTCCTTGGCGCGCAGCACCTCGTCGGCCGAAGACGTCATGCGCGCGTCGACGTCGAGCGTCACGCGCTCGGGCGTCTTCGCGGCACGGGGAGCCGCTTCCCGAAGCGCGTCCTGCGCGCGTCGCTCGCCGGCGCGGGGCGCCTGCGTCCTGGTGCGCGGCGGGGCGGTCGGCGACAGGATGGAGATCAGCCGTTCGTTCAGGCGGCGCGAACGCCAGAAGGCGCGGAACACCTCCTCGAAGACCGGGGCGTCCTCATGACGCGTCACGAGCGTCGCGTGCAGCGCCCAGTAGACGTCCTCGCGCCGGTCGAGGCCGACCATGCGCACCGCGTCCACGGCGTCGAGCGAGCCGGCGGGGCCCAGCCGCAATCCCGCCTCGCGCAGAGCCCGCACGAAGCGCACGACGTTCTCGGCCAGCCGTCCGTCGTCGTCCGGACCTGCGCTCATCCGGCGGCCTCCAACTCGCGCTTCACCTCGGCGAGGATCGCGCGACCCTCGCCCTTCTCGATGCGCGCGATGTCGTCCTGATACTTCAGGATCACGCCCAGCGTGTCGGACACGAGATCGGGGTCCAGCGTGACGGCGTCCAACTCGGTCAAGGCGGTGGCCCAATCGATCGTCTCCGCGACGCCCGGCGCCTTGAAGAGATCGGCCGCGCGCAGGCGCTGGACGAAGGCGACGAGCTCGGCCGAGAGCGCCGCGCTCGCGTGCGGCGCCTTGGCCCTCAGGATCGCCAGCTCGCGCGCCGCACTCGGGTAGCCGACGAAATGATAGAGGCAGCGCCGCTTCAGAGCATCGTGAATCTCGCGCGTCCGGTTCGTGGTGACGATCACGATGGGCGGCTCGCCCGCACGCACCGTCCCGAGTTCGGGGATCGTGACCTGGAAATCGGAGAGAACTTCCAGGAGGAAGGCCTCGAAGGCCTCGTCGGCCCGGTCGAGCTCGTCGATGAGGAGGACGGGCGCACGGCCGGGCTCGCCTTCGAGTGCGCGCAGGATCGGGCGGCGAAGCAGGAAGCGGTCCGAGAAGATGTCGGCCCGAAGCGTCTCGCGCGACGCGGCGCCGGCCTCGCCGAGCCGGATCTCGATCATCTGCGCGGCGTAGTTCCATTCGTAGAGGGCCGAGGCGGCGTCCAGCCCCTCGTAGCACTGGAGGCGGATGAGCGGACGATCGAGCGCGCCGGCGAGCACCTTCGCGATCTCCGTCTTGCCGACGCCGGCCTCGCCTTCGAGGAAGAGCGGGCGCCCCATCTTCAGCGAGAGGAACAGGACGGTGGCGAGAGCGCGGTCGGCGACGTAGCCGTTCGCCTCCAGAAGCGCATGCGTCTCGTCGATCCCGGACGGCATCATCGGCGGCATCCTCCCAACACCGCGCAAAGATAGTGCGCCATGCCGCAGGAACGAAGCGGTCCGGTCACAGCGCGAGGTACTGGCGGTCCCGGTAGAGGAGCGAGGCGGCTTCGGGTCCTGCGCGAAGAGCCGCGACCTCGGCCACGATCACGTGGTGGGTGGCCACGATGCGGCGGTCCACGATGCGGCAGTCGAAGCTCGCCAGCGCGGTCTGGAGGATCGGCGCGCCGGTTTCGAGCGTCGTCCAGAGGCCCCGCGCGAAGCGCTCGTCGGGCTCCAGCTTGCCTTCGCCAGCAAAGGCGCGCGCCAGCCCCTCGCCGGACGCCCCGAGCGTGTTGACCGCCAGGACGCCGTTCGCCGCGAAGCGCTCGTTGGCGAGGCTCGACACGTTCAGGCAGATGAGGAGCGTCGCCGGCTCGTCGGAGACCGAACAGACGGAGGTCGCCGTCACGCCGCGCCGGCCGGCCGGCCCGTCCGTCGTCACGAGATGGACCGAGGCCGCGACGCGGCTCATCGCCTGACGGAAACCGGCACGGTCGATGGGGGAATGCTGGGACAAGACCGTTCCTGCTTCGCGTGGAAGGGGCGAATGCCGTTGCGACCGGCTCCGGATCGGGGACGTCGATCGCGTCCCCGACCTAATGGCCTGCTCGCGCGAGGGAAAGGGGCCGGGCGCTTCGAGAGGCGGCGCAAAGGGAAAACGACGGTCGCTCCCGTGCGAAAACCGAAAGATGAGGGCCCCGCTGCCGTGCTGCGTCGTTGTGTACAGGGAACGCGGGCCGGATCCGGGCTGTTCGCAGGAAGCGACAGAGGAGAGCCGGCATGGCCGAGAAGGACGAACACGACGCGATCTGGTCCGAGTTCCGCGAGAGCGTGAACATGACGCCGAAGGAGTTGAAGGATTGGCTCGAAACGGACGAGTCGAAGTCGGTCGGCCAGAAGGACGGCGGGTCGGAATCCGTCGGGCACGATTCGGGGCGTAGGATCATCGAGATCAAGGAGACCAAAAAGGCGGATCTCACGGACGCCCAGTGGGCGCATATGAAGAAGGTCAACGGCTACGTCGCCCGCCATTCCAAGCAGCGGCCGAAGGGCGACGTGAAGGACACCAAATGGCGCTACTCGCTGATGAACTGGGGTCACGACCCGCTGAAGTAGCGGACGCGGCCCCGTTCCGGGCGGGCCGCCCATGGTCTATGGTCGGCATGCCATGCGTGCCGCCCTCACCCTTCTCGCCCTGATCGCGTCCGCCGCGCCGCTTGCGGCCGAGTCCGTGCGGCTCGGCGTCGCGGCGCCCCTGTCGGGCCCCTCCGCCGTCCTCGGCCTGCAGATCGCGTCCGGCGCCGGTGAGGCGGCGGGGGAACGGGCCGAGGTCATCGCCTTCGACACCGAATGCACGGCCGAAGGCGGCGCGGACGCGGCGCGGACCTTCGTCGAAAACGAGGTGTCGGCGGTGGTCGGTTTCCTCTGCCGCCAGGAGATCGAGGCGGCTCTGCCGATCCTGACCGACGCCGGGATTCCGGTTCTTGCCGTCGGCGTGCGGGCCAACCGCCTGACCGACGAGCGCGAGCGCACCGGCCATCTCGTCTGGCGGCTCGGGCCGCGGACCGACGGGGAGGCCGACGCGCTGGCCGATTTCGTGCGGACGAACTGGCGGGACCAGCCCTTCGGCATCGTCGACGACGGCTCGGTGAACGCGCGGGACCTCTCCGACGAGATCCGCGCCCGGCTCGGCCCCGAATCGGTCGAGCCCTCTCTCGTCGACGACTTCCGGCCCGCGGAGGAGGTGCAGTTCGCCCTCGCACGCCGCATCCTGCAGAGCGGGGTGACCCGCCTTCTCGTCTTCGGCACCCGCTCCGACGTTGCGGTCCTCGCGCGCGACGCGGCCGAGCTCGGCTTGGAGCTGGACATCGTCGGGAGCGAACAGCTTCTCGACGAGTCGGGCGAAGGGCCCGATCTTCCGTCCGGCGTGCGAGCCGTCGCGGTCGATCCGAACGCCGGGACGAGATCGGAGGACACGCCGCGCGAGGGATATTTCGGCCCGGCCTTCGCGGCGACGCAAGTCGCGCTCGACGCACTGGACGGCGTGGGCTCGGGGACCGATTTTCCGCAGGCGATCGAAGGCACGACCTTCGGCACGGTGCTCGGGCCTCTCGACTTCGACGAACGGGGCGAATCCACCCTGCCCGCTTTCGAGGTGCTCACCTATGACGGCGCGCGGTTCGTGCCCGGACCGCAGTCGTGACAGGCTGGCGGCCCGGCGCCCGGAACCTTCTGACCGACGTCGCCGGGCTCGCCGTCGGCAACGCCTCGGACGAGCGTCTGAAGAGCGGGACCACGGCGGTGGTCTTCGATCGCCCGACGGTCGCAGGGCTGTGCATCCTGGGCGGCGCGCCGGGTACGCGCGAGACCGATCTGCTCGCGGCCGACAAGCTCGTGCCAGGCGTCGATGCGCTGGTCCTCTCCGGCGGCTCGGCCTTCGGGCTCGACGCCGCGAGCGGGGTGCAGGCCGCCCTGCGGGACATGGGCCGCGGCTTCGAGGTCGCCGGGTTTCGCGTGCCGATCGTTCCCGCCGCGATCCTCTTCGATCTCGCCAACGGCGGGACCAAGGATTGGGGCCTCCATTCGCCCTATCGCGAGCTGGGGCTGGCGGCGGCCCGGGCGGCTGGATCGGACTTCGCCCTCGGCAGCGTCGGGGCCGGCACCGGCGCGACGACGGCTCTCTCGAAGGGCGGTCTCGGCTCGGCCTCGGTGGTGCTTTCGAACGGCGTGACGGTCGCCGCCCTCGTCGCCGTCAACGCGGTCGGCTCCCCGTTCGTGGGCGCTTCGCGGCAGTTTCGCGCCGCGCCCTTCGAGATCGGCGACGAGTTCGGCGGGCTGGGCCTGCCGCATCCGCTGCCGGCGGACGCCGGGGTGCCGCGTTCGAAGTTCGACCCCAAGCCCGGCACGGCGACGACGATCGGGCTCGTCGCGACGGATGCCGTGCTCGACAAGGCCGGCGCAACGCGCCTCGCCGTCGCCGCGCAGGACGGGTTCGCGCTCGCGCTCTGGCCGGCGCACACCGATTTCGACGGCGATCTCGTCTTCTCCGCGGCGACCGGCGCGAGCGGCATGGCGCCCGAGGGCGCGGCGCGGATCGAGCTGGCCGCGGCGGCCTCCAGCGTCATGGCGCGGGCGATCGCCCGCGGTGTCCATGCGGCGACGCCCGCCGCGGGCGACGTGCTCCCATGCTGGCGGGACCTGCCATGAGGCTCGCCGCCTGCCTTCTCTCGCTCATGGCGGTTCCGGCCGTCGCCGGCGACCTCGCGACGTTGTCCCCGCTGGGCTTTTCGCGGGACGGGAGAACGTTCGCCTTCGAGCAGTACGGCATCCAGGACGGCTCGGGCTTCCCCTATTCCGAGATCCTCGTCACCGACCTCGACGGCGAGCGGGCCTTCGAGCCTGTTCGCGTTCGCCTCGAAAACGAGGGCGCGACGCTCGGCGACGCACGAGCCGAAGCGCTCGACCGGGCCGAGTCGGTCCTGTCGGGACTGGGGCCGCTCGACGATGGCCTCCTCGTCGCCGCCAACCCGCCGACCGAATTGTCCGCCGATCCCCATCGCGTCGTCTTCCGTCCGCGTGCGGTCGAGCCCTCGCCCGACGAGCCGGTCGAACTGCGACTGGCGCTCATCCCCTTCTTCGAGGCGGACGAGAGCTGCACGGTCTTCGGCAACACGGTGAACGGTTTCCGGCTGACCCGCGTGTCGACGGAGCCGGGCGAGCCGGCCCGCCTGATCCACGAGGACGAGGCCGAGCCGCAGGACCGGCGCTGCCCCTACGACTACCGGATCGCGGAGGTGCGCGTGCACACCGACGCGGACTGGAACCTTCGCGCCGTCGTCCTGATCGGGATCGTCCAGGTCGGCTTCGAGGGGCCGGACATGCGCTACATGGCCGTTCCGCTGCCGCTCGACTGATGGCGCCTCACGTTGAGGCCCTCGAAGCGATGCTGTAGAGGGCGGCGATCCCCTCCGATCAGCCTTGGACCCTCCCATGATCCCCCGCTATGCCCGCCCCGAGATGGTGTCCGTCTGGTCGCAGGAGACGAAGTTCCGGATCTGGTTCGAGATCGAGGCCCATGCCTGCGACGCGCTGGCCGAGATCGGTGTGATCCCGAAGGAGGCGGCGAAGACGATCTGGGAGAAGGGCGGCGCGGCCACCTTCGACGTCGCTCGGATCGACGAGATCGAGCGCGAGACCAAGCACGACGTCATCGCCTTCCTGACCCATCTCGCCGAGTTCGTCGGGCCTGACGCACGCTTCGTCCACCAGGGCATGACCTCCTCGGACGTCCTCGACACCTGCTTCAACGTCCAGCTGGTGAAGGCCTCCGATCTCCTGCTGGCGGACATGGACGCCCTGCTCGCGGCGCTGAAGGGCCGGGCCTTCGAGCACAAGGAGACGGTCACGATCGGGCGCAGCCACGGCATCCACGCCGAGCCGACGACCTTCGGCGTCAAGCTGGCCTTCGCCTATGCCGAGTTCGAGCGCTGCCGCCAGCGCCTCGTGGCGGCCCGCGAGGAGGTGGCGACCTGCGCCATCTCGGGCGCGGTCGGCACCTTCGCCAACATCGACCCGCGAGTCGAGGAGCACGTCGCCAAGGCCATGGGCCTGAAGCCCGAGCCGGTGTCCACGCAGGTCATCCCGCGCGACCGGCACGCGATGTTCTTCGCCACGCTCGCCGTCGTCGCCTCCTCGATCGAGCGTCTGGCGACCGAGATCCGGCATCTGCAGCGCACCGAGGTGCTGGAGGCGGAGGAGTACTTCTCGCCCGGCCAGAAGGGCTCGTCGGCCATGCCCCACAAGCGCAACCCGGTGCTGACCGAGAACCTGACGGGTCTGGCGCGCATGGTGCGCGCCTATGCGCTCCCGGCGATGGAGAACGTCGCGCTCTGGCACGAGCGGGACATCTCCCACTCCTCCGTGGAGCGCTACATCGGCCCGGACGCGACGATCACGCTCGACTTCGCGCTGGCGCGGCTGACGAACGTCGTCGACAAGCTCCTCGTCTACCCCGAGCGCATGGCGGCGAACATGAACGGCCTCGGCGGGCTCGTCCATTCGCAGCGGATCCTCCTGGCGCTGACGCAGGCGGGCCTGTCGCGCGAGGACAGCTACCGCCTCGTCCAGCGCAACGCGATGAAGGTTTGGGACAGCTACCAGCGGAGCGGCACGGCCGAGGTCGACTTCCTGGAGCAGCTCATCGCCGACCCCGAAGTCGTCGCCGCGCTCCCCGAGGCTGCGATCCGCGAGAAGTTCGACCTCGGCTACCATACGGCCCAGGTGGAAACGATCTTCCGACGGGTTTTCAACTAGAGCGTTTTCCGATCAGTTTGCGTCGTATCCAGCGGCCTTGAAGTAGTTGGCGCATTCGGTTGGCGCAAAGAGCGGGATAAGCGTGCCGACGGCCTTCCAGAGCGCCTCGACCGAGCGCTCT
>JAEZXX010000015.1 GCA_023419535.1 Pseudomonadota bacterium
GCGCTCGGTCGTCGCGGTCGTGGCCATGCCGACGCCCGGCAGCGCGCCGGTGCCGAGCACCGCGTCGATCCCCGTGTCGGCCTCCACGGCCACCGGCGGCGGCGGGGCGAGGCGCGCCTCGGCCTCGGGGCTCACCTGCGCGAAGGCGGGGGCGGCGGCGATCGCGAGGCCGGCGGCGGCAAACAGCGTCATCCTCATGGGGCAGTCATCCTTTCGTCGCGGCGGGCGAGCGCGTCGCCCTCGTGAGAAGGCGAACGGCGCGGGCGCGATGGCGTTCCCGCACCCGGACCGGATCCCGACTCGGCCCCGCCCCCCGGGGCGGCGCGGGGAGGATGGCCGCAACGGGGCGGAAAGGCGGTGAACCGAGGATTACCGGGCCGGCTCAAGTCTGCGGCCAAACGAAACGTGAAGTGATGCGTCGAAACTTTCGCTTGCCAAGTCCAGCGACCGACTGCAAACTTTCGATGTTCGGGCAAATTCGCGAACACGGGTAATGGACGAATTGCGTATCGGGGGCGCATCTCCCGAGCGGCAGTCGCCGCGATGTGTGTCGGTTCCTTTTCCTCGCATCAAGACTTGCCTGCCACGGCTCTCTACGGGCCACTTCGAAATGGAAAAGGGTTCCATCATGGCGCAGACCGGCACGGTCAAATTCTTCAACACCGAGAAGGGCTTCGGCTTCATCAAGCCGGACAATGGCGGGGCGGACATCTTCGTCCACATCTCCGCCGTCCAGGCCTCGGGCCTCACCGGCCTCGTGGAGAACCAGAAGGTCTCCTACGACACCGAGCCCGACAAGCGCGGCAAGGGCCCGAAGGCCGTCAACCTCCAGGCCGACTGAGCCTCGCGCCCGGGCAAGTCCCCGCGCCCGCCGGCCCCGCACGTCCGGTCCCTCCGCAGGGGTCGGACGAACCGAAGCGCCCGCCACCCCATTCCGCCCGCGCGAGACCCATCGTGCGGGTGTCGTCCCCTGTGCCCGCCGCCGCGTCGCGTCGCGTCGGTCCTCAACCCGGTCGCCACTCCCGGCGTCCGACACCCGCGGGTCGGCAAAGACCGCGGTCCCCGGACCAGGCTCGGTGCGGCTTCGGACGGGCCCGCCCGCGCCCTCGCACCCCGAGCGCCCCCCGTCCGCACGGCGCTCGCTCCGTCGCTTGGAAACGACGCATCCGGCTTTCCGAACGTCGATTCCCACTTCTCTGCCGATGCTTCTGCGCGTGCGCTCGAGCGCTCGCCCCGGCGGGCTTGCGCATGCGGCCGCCGCCGCCGTTCACGCCGCCCCGTCCCGCCGCGTGCCGCCGCCTTCGCTCGCATTCGTCTCAAAGTCGACGCGTTAACGCTGCCCCGCGAATGGGGCTGGCGCGCCCCGCCGCGCCCTTCCCAACCGCACCGGCCGCTCTTACTGCTTAACGATCCGTTAACGCTGCATTCGAGGCGATCCGTGCCGACACGTCTGCATCCCGCCGTCTTCGCCTTCGCGCTTCTCAGCGCCGGCCTGCTCCTGCCGGCCCCGGCGTCCGCCCAGTCGATCGGCATCGACTTCGGCGCCGCGGTCGGCGAGGATGTGCTGGAGGGCGGCGGAGGCGCCGCGGCGGCACCGTCGATCGGCACACACGCGCCGCATGTCCGCGGCACTCGCCGTGCGGCCCACGAGACGCACCGGTCGGTCACCTACGCCCATGCCCGGCCGCGCTCGACCTACTTCCGGGGCACCGGCGTCTTCGCCAACGCCCAGCCGGTCGGCGGAAGCGTCGTCTACGTTGCCGCGCCCCGTCCGGTGCCGTCCCTCGGCGCGCCCGGCCCCCGCATCATCGACGTCGAGGCCGAGCGCCTCGACCGCACCGTCCACGGTCCGGGCGGCGTCTCGATCACGCGGCTGGGCTCGGCAAAGATCATCCGCCTCGCGCCGGACTATCGCCGGACCGCGACCGCCGGGCCCGCCCTCTCTCACGAGACGGCGCCCGGCGATGCCGTCTCCCTGGAGGCCGGGTTCCTCGAGCCCTGGACCGAGGCCTGGCGGCAGGACTGCGAGGCTCGGCATCCCAGCTTCGACGAAACGCTCGGCACCTATCGCAGCATCGACGGGCTGCGCCGGTTCTGCACCGGCGAGCCCGGCTGAGCCGAAGGCGCCCCTCCGCACGCTGCCGCCCGTCGCGCAGGCTGTCTGTTCCAGTCGGAGGTATCCGCTCGAAGGCGGGTCTGCCGATCCTTCGGCGGCCTTTTCGTCTAACGCAACGGAATACGGACCGCCGCCCTGAGCCCGCCCAAGGGCGAGCTGGAGAGCTGGATGTCGCCGCCGTGACTGCGGGCGATGTCGCGGGCGATGGCAAGGCCGAGCCCGGTGCCGCCGTCGTCGATGTTGCGCGCCGCGTCGAGGCGCACGAAGGGCTTGAAGGCCTCTTCGCGGTCCTCGGTGGAGATGCCCGGGCCGTCGTCGTCGACATGGACGATCAGCCAGCGCTCGTCGCGGCGCGCCCGCACCTCGACGGTATCGGCGTGGCGCAGCGCGTTGACGGTGAGGTTGACGAGGATGCGGGTGAAGCCGTCCGGGCGGACGACGACGCGGCCTTCGCCCTCAACGGCGGTGCGCAGCGTCTTGCCCGCGTCGCGCGGCAGCGCGTCGAGCCGCGCCAGCATGGCGCCGAGATCGACCTCGCTCGGCTCTTCGCCGGACTCGCCCTTGGCGAAGGCGAGATAGCCTTCGAGCATGCGGCTCATCTCGTCGATGTCGTGTTCGAGCTCACGCCGGTCCTCGGTGTCGGCGAAGAAGGAAATCTGCAGGCGGAAGCGCGTCAGCACCGTCCGCAGGTCGTGGCTGACGCCGCTCAGCATCTGCGTTCGCTGCTCGATCTGCCGCTCGATGCGGTCGCGCATCTGGATGAAGGCGAAGGAGGCGCGGCGCACTTCGGAGGCGCCCCGCACGCGGAAATCGGCGGGCATGGGCTGGCCGCGCCCGAAGCTTTCGGCGGCCTCGGCGAGCTTCTGGATGGGGCGGATCTGGTTGCGCAGGAAGAGGACCGAGATGAGGATCAGGACGAGCGAGGAGGAGACCATCCACACGATGAAGATGTGGGTGTTGGAGGCGTAGGCCGAATTGCGGCGCGCGAAGACGCGAAGGACCGCGTCGTCGAGCGCGATCCGGATTTCGAGCAGGCGGGAGTCGCCGACCGTGTCGATCCAGAACGGACGGGCGATCTGGTTCTCGATCTCCTCGGAGAGAATGCCGTCGAGGATGTTGAAGAAGGGCCGCGGCGCGGCCTCCGGCAGGGGCTCGGGCGGCAGGATCGCGACGTTGAGATCGAGCCGCTCGCGGGCGATCCGTTCGATGGTCGCGTGGCCGTCGGTGTCCGGATAGCTCTCGATCACGTCGATGATGGCGGAGATGTCCCGCACCACGGCGGTCGACAGGCGCTCGGTCACTGTCGCCCAATGCCGCTCCATGAAGACGATCGAGACGATCGCCTGGAGCAGCACCATCGGCGCGATGATGATGATGAGCGAGCGGGCGTAGAGGCCGGACGGGGCGAACTTGCCCATCCACCGGGGGAAGCGCAGGGCGTGGAAGCGCGCCGGGCGCGGCAGCCGCGACCAGCGGCGTCCCGGTGCCAGCCCCAGGCGCTCCAGGAAAGCCATCAGTCGACGTTCAGCCGGTAGCCGATGCCGCGCACCGTCTGCAGCCAGAGCGGGTTGGCGGGATCGCTCTCGATCTTGCGCCGCAGCCGGTTGATCTGGACGTCGACGGCGCGCTCGCCGACCTCCGTCTCCGATCCGATCAGGTCCTGCCGGGCGATCGTGTCGCCCGCCTTCATGGCGAACTGCACCATGATCTCCTGCTCGCGGTCGGTGAGACGCACCAGATCGCCGCCGCGCTTCAACTCGCGGCGCGACAGCGAGAAGTGGAACGGGCCGAAGCGCACGTTCTCGACCTTCTGGATCGGCGCGGGGCCGCCGCGCTTCAGGATGTTGTTGATGCGCAGCAGGAGTTCGCGCGGATCGAAGGGCTTGGTCAAATAGTCGTCGGCCCCTGCCTCCAGCCCGTCGATCCGGTCGGAGATGTCTGAGCGCGCGGTGAGCATCAGGATCGGCGTCGGGCGCACCGCCGACAGGCTGCGCACGAGGTCGAGACCGCTTTCGCCCGGCATCATCACGTCGACGACGAGAAGGTCGAAGTCGAGCCCCTCGAGGAGCCGCCGCGCCGAGGCCGCGTCCGCCGCCGTCGAGACCCGGAAGGCGCGTTCGCTCAGAAAGCGGGAGAGCAGCGAGCGGATGCGCCGGTCGTCGTCGACGATGAGGACGTGCGCCGCGTCGTCGTCCGGCCCCGGCCGCCCCGGAAACGCCTCGGTCTGCGGCTCCTCCAGGCTCATACGCGCTCCGTCTTCACGATGCCCTTGCGGGCGAACCAGTCCCGGGTCGCGGCCCTGTCGCCGCCCATCTCGAAGAGGAAGTCGCCCACCCAGGGCACCTCCTCCATCCGGGAGGCGGCCAGCGCCGCGTCGATCCGGCGGGCCTGGGCCCGCGACAGCTCCAGGGTCAGGGCCCGCCCCTTCGCCGTCGGATAGAGGCGGCGCTGGCGCCGGTCCTCGTCGCCCGGCTGCAGCACGATGAAATCCTCGTCCACCAACTGGCGCAGCACGCGCGACAGCGACTGCTTGGTGATCTGGAGAAGATCGAGGATCGCCGCGATCGTCATTCCCGGGTCCCGATTGACGAAGTGCAGGATGCGGTGGTGCGCGCGCCCGAAGCCGTATCGCTCCAGGATCTCGTCCGCGTCGCCGGTGAACTCGCGATAGGCGAAGAAGAAGAGTTCAATGAGGCGGAAATCCACCTCCCCGGTCGTCGGCAGCGCGTCGAAGGCGATCTCCGCCCGATCGTCGTCCGCTGGGCTCTCTTCCACGCGCAGGTCCATCAAAATAGGTCAGCATTGTTGACGTATTCGCGTTCCATTGTTACACCCTCCCCACGCGGACGAACAGTCGCCATGGGGTCCGAACGCGGCTAAGGTGGTGCCGGGAGACGGGTATCTCGTCCCGTCGGCGATGCCATTCACGGCACGAACGGCGACAGATCCAACACGGCGTCGGCTTTGGAACCTTCCTTCGGTTTCGAGATGCCCGACGGCCGGACATCACATCGGCAGAGCGACCGCTCCGCGCCCGGATGGACGCGCGGCGCTCCAAGGATCGGGAGAGAGAGCATGAGCGTTCCGTTCGATCAACTCGACGGCGAGATCTGGTTCAACGGCGAGTTCGTCGCCTGGAAGGACGCGAAGGTCCACGTGCTGACGCACGGGCTGCATTATGCGAGCTCGGTGTTCGAGGGCGAGCGCGCCTATGGCGGCGAAATCTTCAAGCTGCGCGAGCACACCGAGCGGCTGATCGAATCGGGGCGCATCCTCGGCTTCACCGTCCCCTATTCGGCCGACGAGATCGACGACGCCTGCAACGAACTGCTGCGCCGGCAGGGCTTTTCGGACGCCTATGTGCGCCCGATCGCCTGGCGCGGCTCGGAGATGATGGGCGTCTCGGCGCAGAAGAACCGCATCAACGTCGCCATCGCGATCTGGCAGTGGCCGAGCTATTTCGACCCCGAGCAGCGCATGAAGGGCATCCGGCTCGACATGGCCGAGTACCGCCGGCCGGACCCGCGCACGGCGCCCTCGCGCTCCAAGGCCGCCGGCCTCTACATGATCTGCACGATCTCCAAGCACGCCGCCGAAGCCAAGGGCTACGCCGACGCGCTGATGCTCGACTGGCGCGGCCAGGTGGCCGAGGCGACCGGCGCCAACGTCTTCTTCGTCAAGGCCGGGGTGATCCACACGCCGACGCCGGACTGCTTCCTCGACGGCATCACCCGCCGCACCGTCATCGCGCTCGCCAAGCGCCGCGGCTACGAGGTCGTGGTGCGGGCGATCATGCCGGAGGAGATGGAGGGCTTCCAGGAGTGCTTCCTCTGCGGCACGGCCGCCGAAGTGACGCCCGTCTCCGAGATCGGCCCCTACCGCTTCGCCCCGGGCGACATCACGCGCCGGCTGGTCGAGGACTACATGGACGAGGTCCAGCCCAAGCGCATGGCGGCCGAATAGCGACCGTCCCCGCCGGACGGTTCACTCGCAAGGGTGGCCGTCTGCCGGCGAGCCGGAGAAGGCGCCCGGGCGGCGACGCGCGTTCGGCCTTCTCCGGGCCGCGTTCCGCGCTCGCGAAGACCTGATCCCGGCGCCCTGCGCGCGGCCTTCGCCGACCCTTGATCTCACCCGCCCTCGCGCTCTTTGCGAAGGAGGTCGAGACGGGCACGGGAGGGCCGGGCGAATGCTGAAGGCGGTGACGACGGTCTGCGTGCGCGGCTTCGAGCGCTATCTGCCGGACCCCTTCGTCATCGTCCTGATCATGACGGGCATCGTTCTCCTCGCCGGGATCGTCGGCGAGGGCCAGTCGGCCGCCGATATGCTCGTCTGGTGGCGGGAGGGGTTCTGGGAACTTCTCTCCTTCGCCATGCAGATGACGCTGATCCTCGTCCTCGGCTACACGCTCGCCCGCACCCCGCTCGTCGCGCGCGCCATCGCCTTCGTGACGGGACTCGCCCGCTCGCCGGGTTCGGCGATCGTCATCGTGACGCTCGTCTCGCTCTTCGCCAGCTGGATCAACTGGGGCTTCGGGCTCGTCGTCGGCGCCATTCTGGGTCGGGAGATGGCCCGGCGCGTACCCGGTCTCGACTACCGTCTCCTGATCGCGAGCGCCTATTCGGGCTTCCTGATCTGGCACGGCGGCCTCTCGGCCTCGATTCCGCTCATCATCGCCAGCCCCGGCCATTTCCTGGAAGGGGCCATGGGCGTCGTCTCGACCGAACGCACGATCTTCTCGCCCTTCAACCTGCTCCTGACCGCCGCTCTGGTCGTCGTCATTCCCCTGACGAACAGGCTTCTGCTGACGACCATCGACAAGCCGGTGACGATCTCGCCCGAACTCCTGGCGCAGGACGAGGATGCGTCGCGGCCGGAGCGGCGCGACGAAACCGGGCCGCTGCGCCCGGCCGAACGGTTGGAGGGCACGGCCGTTCTCCCGGTCCTCGCCGTCCTAGCGGCCGTCGCGGCGCTCGCCGCCGTCGTTTCGGCCGGCGGCTTCGTCTTCGACCTGAACACCGTGAACTTCGCGCTTCTCTTCCTGGCGCTGGCGCTCCACGGCTCGGTCAAGCGTTTCGCGACGGTCTTCTCCGAGGGCGTCTCCAACGCCTCGGGCATCCTGATCCAGTTTCCCTTCTACGCCGGCATCATGGGAATGATGGGCGCCTCGGGCCTGACCGACAGCATCTCCCTGTTCTTCACCCAGGTGGCGAGCGCGCAGACGCTGCCCTTCCTGACGTTCCTGGCGGCCGGCTTCGTCAACATCCTGGTGCCGTCGGGCGGCGGCCAATGGGCGGTGCAGGGGCCGGTCATGGTGGAGGCGGCCAACGCCCTGGACGCCGACGTGGCGCGCGTCGCGCTGGCGGTCGCCTGGGGCGAGGCCTGGACCAACATGATCCAGCCCTTCTGGGCGCTGCCCGCGCTCGCCATCGCCGGCCTCAAGGCGGCCGACGTGATGGGCTTCTGCGTGCTGGTGCTGCTCTCCTCCGGCCTCGTGATGGGCGCGGCCTTCCTCCTGTTCTGACGGACCGCCGCCTTGCGCGGAACGCCGCAGCCGCGTACCCGCGCGGACATCTTCATCGGAGAAGCGCCGGATGACCCTGTCGGCCGAGATCGTGCCCGTCACGCCCTTCCAGCAGAACTGCTGCATCTTCTTCGACGAGGCGACGCGTCGCGCCGTCGTCGTCGATCCGGGCGGCGACGTCGAGCGCATCCTCGCCGCGCTCAAGGCGCGGGACCTGACGGTGGAGGCGATCTGGCTGACGCACGGCCACATCGACCATGCCGGCGGGGCGATGGATCTGAAGGACGCGCTCGGCGTCGAGATCGTCGGTCCGCATCCGGCGGACGCGATGCTGCTCGAACGGCTGGAGGACCAGGCGCGCATGTTCGGCCTGCCGGGCCGCTACCGCAACTGCACGCCGGACCGCTGGCTCAAGGATGGCGACGTGCTGTCGCTCGGCGACCAGAGCTTCGAGGTGATCCACGCGCCGGGCCATGCGCCGGGACACGTCGTCTTCTTCAACCGCGCGGCCGGCTTCCTGCACGCCGGCGACGTCCTGTTCGCCGGCTCGATCGGTCGCACCGACCTGCCCGGCGGCGACCACGAGACGCTTCTTTCGACCATCCGCGAGAAGATCCTGCCGCTCGGCGACGAGGTCGGCTTCATCTGCGGCCACGGACCGGGCAGCCGGCTCGGCGACGAGCGCCGCAGCAACCCGTTCCTCGCCTGACGCCTTCGCGGGACGGGGGGCGGACGGACCCGCCCTCCCCTGTCCGCAGGAGCGGCTACTCCTCGCCGCCGGCCTTGTCGGCGCGCTTGCCGCGGCGCTTGGGCTCGGGGGCCTGCTCGGCCGGCGCCGCCTTGCGGCCGAGACCGCGCTCGACGGCGACCGCGCGCCGGCGCTCCGAATAGTTCGGCGCGACCATCGGGTAGTCGACCGGCAGGCGATAACGCTCGCGATACTCGGCGGGCGTCATGCCGCGCGTCGACAGATGACGCTTCAGCGTCTTGTACGGCTTGCCGTCGATCATGCTGACGATGTGGTCCGGCGAGGCGAGGCTCGCCTTGACCGAGACGGCGCGCGTGTATTCGGGCTCGGCCGGGGCCTCCGCCTCGACCGGCGCGGCGCCTTCGTCGGACAGTGCCGACCGCGTCTTGCGGATCAGCTCCGCCAGATCGGCGTTCGGGACGGCGTTGTTCGCCACATAGGCGCTCAGGAGCTGGACCGTCAAAGTTGTAAGATCGGGCTTAACGGTTTCCGACATGGGAAATCCTTGATTCGTTCGTGAATGCACGATCCGCACGCTGATCCGTTCAAGCTTGATTGTCAAAGATAGACGCGCCGATGCAGTGCAAGACTTCGCCTTTTCGACGAATCCGCTCGAAAAGGCTTCCGGGACATACGCTCCGAACAGGTCGTGAAGAACTGATCGCGCGATCCGCGAACAACGAAGAGCTCGCAATCGCCACTCGTTTCGTTCCGGCGTTCGGGACACGGACTGGAGCGGCACCAGCCGAGGTTGTTCTCCCTATTGGACTTGAATGGCGGCTGCGACGACTGTCCGGCCGTCTGGACGCGGCCGCTCGAAGGATCCGGACGACCCGGGCGCGCGATCGATGCCCCGCGCAAGTGGGGTGCGAGAGCCTCGGCCGTTTGCGGCAGACGACATCGCTCAGCCGCGACGCGCGCCTGCGTCGGAGACGGCCGGCGGCCGCTCGCCGGGCGGCCGCCGGGGCGCGACCGAGCCCGAGGTCGCAGCGCCCCCGGCTCGGGGAAGCCGAATCAGCTCGCGGGTGCGCCGAAGCCCGGATAGGCCGAACGCAGCTCGGGGAAGAGGCTGTAGGTCGCCGTCGCGCATGCCGGGCTGCTGCGCCGGCTGTCGGTCACCTGTCCGTCGCGGAAGCCGAACGCAAAGGTCTGCCCGCCGCTCTGGCCGTCCGGTCCGTTCGCGTACTGCACGCGCACGCAGACGAGCGGGGACTCGGTTCCCGCATCCAAAGCCCCCAGGAAGGGCGTCGAGATCTCAGACGCCCGGATGCCGGCGGGGTCGGGAACGATGGCGCGGAACGCCAGCGGGACCACCTGCCGGTAGTTCGACGGGACCGCCGCCAGGATCTGCGCTTGCCGCTCGACGTCGCTGGGCTCGCCGCTCGTCTGACAACCGGCGAGCGCCAAGGCCAAAGCCAACGGAATGCACGCGCGAAATCTCATCGGTCTCTCCTGCTCTGCGACTAAGATGAAGCCGAGACCCGATCCGGCAAGGCGCGGGACGCCTGTGCCCGTCGGCCTCCCGTCCCGCGCGTGGAGCGGGTGCCGGTCGCGGTCCAACGTCCGCGCGGTCATCGCACGTCGCCGCCGTCCGGCAGCGGAGGTCCGTGCCCGGTTCTTCCTCTCATTCTCTCATTTTGGATTCACACTTTTTTGGCGTATGCCTATCCAGTACGCAGCATTCAGAGTTGAGCGACGCCGGCGATGAAGGACCGTGATCCAGTCAACGTCTTCATTGGCGATCGAATCCGCACCCGGCGCAAAGACGTGGGCCTGACCCAGGCCGATCTCGCTTCCGCGATCGGCCTCACCTACCAGATGATCCAGAAATACGAGCGGGGCGTCAGCAACATAACCGTCCCGCTGCTGTTCAGGATAGCAGATGCGCTGGACGAAGACGTCGTCACCTTCCTCCCCGTGCCCCTTCCATTCCCCGATACAACTCGTTTCGATCCAGAAATTCGCGCTGCGTTCGATCTCCTGATACGGGCGCTCGCGAAGTACGAGCGAGTGCGTTGATGCGATCCTCGTAGTCGGCGAGCGCACTCGCTAGATCCTCGACGAGCTCCCGCATGTCCTCTTGCACGTCTTGCGGCTGGGGCGGCGGCAGAGGCGCCTCCTCGCGCTCGAGCCGGTCGAGGACGTCGAAGAGCAGCGAGCGGCAGCTCGGACGATGCCCCTCGATGAGCGCTATGGCTTCGCTGACGAGGCGGTAGGCCGCATCGTCGGCGGCGATGGTCGGCGGAATGCTGCCCATGTCAGTTGACCCAGCTGGTCTGGCCTTCGAGGCCATCCAGACCCGCGATCGGGAGCGGCGGCATCGCCGGCGGGACCAACGTGAAATCGAGCCCATCGACGCTGCCTCGCGTGGGATTGAGAATGCTTTGGGAGATGCCGAGCACCTTGCGGGAGGACTCGACCGCCCCGTAGGTCGGGAAGGCCAGGATGGCCACGAACGGCCGGCCCTCGTATGTGACCGGCACGTGGAGCGGCCTCACCTCCCACCCCAGTTCGGTGAGGTAGTGAGCCAGCCGCGGATGCGTCTCGATCAGCATCGCCCGGATTCCGGCGGCCAGGCAGTATTCCGCGACGCCGACGATGACGAGGCGCGCGGCGGTGGCGTTCATGCTCGGGATGAACTCTTCGGTGCCGATGCACCGGGTCCATTCGTAGACGTCGAACGCCGAAGGCCCCGTCACGCCCGGGGGAAGGATTTCCGGATAGACGTCCGTGAGCAGATGCGGCCGCGTCGTCGGAAGAAGACGGGAGTATCCGACGATGCGTCGACCGTTTTCGATAGGCAGATGAACGGCATCTTCGTGATCGAACTGATCGATCTCCCGGCCGTCGGGCTTGCGGATACCGTGCCAACCCATCCGTTCGACGAACTGTTCATGACGAAACGTCCAGATCCTTTCCATCACGTCGGGGTAGGAACAGCAATCGGCTCCCTTGATCGCCTGCATCATTGCAAGACTCCCATGTTGTTGCATGGGAATTCTTGCAGTTTACCGAAATGCCGGTACCCGGACTTGTCCGGGTTGCTAGGCGATCAGCTTCAGGCGCAACGCTTCCGCGACGGCGTGCTGTCGGTTGGTGCAGCCGAGCTTCTGTCCGGCGGTCGCGATATATTCGTCGACCGTCTTCTTCCCGATGCCCAGGATCACGGAGATCTCCCAGGACGATTTCCCCTCAGAGCACCAACTGAGGCAATCGCGTTCGCGCACCGTCAGCTTCGGTCTCGTCCGGGTGCCCTCCGGCCCTCCCGCGATCGCGATCAGCTTGGCGTGCGCGTAGAGCCCGATGAGGTGGAGCGCGCCCCGATCGTCGGGCGAAAGGTCGGCTTGCTCGCCGCTCATGGTGACGACGGCTTCGAAGCCCCGAGCGGTCCGGATGGGAATGGTGAACCCCGCGTTCATCCGGAACGCGGTCGCCTCGCTCATGATGAGCATGGAGCGCTGTCGTACCGGCTGGCCCTCGATCGCCTCAGACCAGAGAAAGGGGTCGTCCGACACGCGCACACGTTGCAAGATCGGATCGGCGAACGCGTAACCGCGCTCGAAATAGCGGTCGGCCCAGGCCTCGTTCCAGGTGTAGAGCATCCGCAGATCGCGCATGCGCTCCCCCGGATTTGGGAGGTAGGCGATGCCGAAGGCGCTGAAACCAAACGCTTCGATGGCGCCTTGAAACTCCTCCTTCAGCTGCGGGACCGTCAGCGGCGAGCGCATCCGCTCGAGGAACGAGAACATGAGGTCGGCCGGCGTACTTCCCATCGTGGCGCCTTGAGAATGATTCCAAGAGCACAACTCTTGATGCTCATGCTTTGCGTCAAGTTGCCCCTGCGGGCCTCGCGCGCATGTGATCGTCGTGCCGGGTCGGAACGATCCGCGCAAGAGGCATCGACCTGATTTTGCACCGCGACCCGCCATCGGCCTCCCCGCCGCTACGTTCGGGCCGTCCTCCTCGAGGTGGAAGCCCGCCCGCCGCGCTTGGGATCGCCGATTTCCGTGTTTCAGACCCCCCGCCTTCGAGGAGGCCGGGGGGATCGAGGGGGCCCCGTGTCCGATCGTCGGCGCACCGGCGCGGTTCACATCTGCCGCCGCCCGCCCGATCCTGCTTTCACTCCAGCGTCCCGCCGGCCGGACACGAATTCCCGTGTCGTTCGCGCCCCGGCGGGACGGGACGGCAAGGTCCGCGTATCGACGCGAGCAAGCGATACGTCACTCGGCCGTCGTCGTCCGCAGGTCCGCCGGACGGGCGTAGGCCGCAGCGGAAAGGCGACGCTCGCGGAAGGGGAACGAGATCAGGAGGCCCGTAGGGGTTCGCGACCGGACCTCCTGTCGCTCGTCGTCCGACGCGGGGGCGATCAGTCGTCGAGTTCGTCCTCCACCTTCCTGCGGCTGTTGCCGACCGCCTTCACCGCCTCCTTCACCTCGGACTTGCTGCTCCCGGTCTTCTCGGCCTCGTAGCGCACCTCGTGGTCTTGCCCGCCTGCCACTCGGGCACGGTCTTGGGGTGTATTGCCCATGGGACATCTCCTCTCGATGATCGAAGAGTAACCGCGGAGCGGAATCGAAGTTCAGCGCTGTTCGATTAGCCGTGAAGCATCGATGCTCCTGGGTTTCGGACCCGAGGCCGAGCACACTGCGTCCGTTCGGATGCGCAAAGGTCGCTCGATCGACGCATCGGGCTTTGCGAACATCGATTCCGATCTTCAGGCCCCTCCCGGAGGACGATTCCGGGGCCGACAGGCCGAGCGTGCCGGTCGGGCACGAACGCTCGGTGCATCGACGGCTAAGGATTTGCCGTCGTTTCGAAAAGAGCCCGTTCCGCATCCCACCCCGTAGCTTCGGGGCGCTTACGTCAGGCGTTGCGCCCCGGAGCCCTCGGCGATGAATGCGACCGAAGCAGAACGAGCGATCGAGAAGGGCGAGATCGACCTTCAGGACGCGTTGGAGATCACCGGCTACGGCTCGCTTCTGGACTTCTACGAAGCGCTCGCAGAAGCCAGGGAGTGCTTCATCGCGGGGCTGGTCGGCTTCGAACGCCGGGTGAGCGTGAAGGCACGATCGCGGGCCTGAAGCATCCCTTCGGCTCCCGCGCCGCGTGGGGCCAAGCTCGCAAGGGGGCTTGGGGAAAGGTGCGCGCCGTATCCGGGCTCCGACCGCTCCGGTCCAAGCCGCCATCGATCTCCGCCGCGTCCGCTCGGAGTCCACACAGATCGCCATCGCCGAGGGCCGGCCTCGGACCGCCACCGCTTCGTCCGTCGCGCAGACCGCTGAACCTTCGCAACGGGTCGGAAACGCCGTCACTCGCCGCCAGACATTCCCGTCGGCGGTCCCTCGAACGTCGCCCTCGCAACCGCCTTTACGAGGTCTGAACGGGCCCCGTCTCGCCTGCAAGGCGACGGGCTTCGGTGAGGAGCCAGCGGCGCTTCGCCTTGTCGTCGATCATCATCCAGAGTCTCATGAGATCGGCGGTCTCTTCGAACGGGATGCCCGTCGCGTTCCCCTTGACGATCTCGTCGATGTTGACGTTCAGAAGATGGGCGATCCGCATCAGGTATTCCTGACGGCGCTCCCGGAACGCGAAGTCCTGGCGAGACCCTTCGTGGGCATCCGGGGGATCGCCGTTGTCGCTCAAGAGTGCCTCCTGGCAGCGCCTTTCGGATGGCAACGCGACGTTGCGCCGCCTTCAGTACCGCATGTAACATTGCAGGCCGAACTGATACAGGACGATCGCCACGTGGAGCCGCCGAAGACGCCCAACTTACGAAGCGTTCCCGGTTCGGCGCTCGACGAGCTGGGGCTCGGGTTCTGGTCCTGGCGGATATCCCCCGCGAAGGTTCGCTACGGCGCGGTCCTGGGCCGTTTCTTCAACGTGCCGCCTGAACTCGGAGAACGTGGTCTTCCCCTGGACTGCTTCACCAGCGCCGTTCATCCTTCCGACCAGGATCGTTTCGTGAACTCGATCCGGTCCGCGCAGATGACGGGGGGGGGCGCCTTCTCCGCGAGTTATCGTACGCTTCCCCGCAAGGGCGAGATCCATCATCTCCTGGACCGCGGCGAGTTCGAGATCGGTCCCGAGGGAAACGTGATCGCCGCTCGCGGGATCGTCCTCGACGTCACGCGGTGCGTCGAGTTCGCCCAATTTGCCGGCAGCAGCGAATGGGAACACCTCTCCCAGCCCGAGCAGGCGGCCGAACACGCCATGGCCCTCTTCAAGTCCCTCGACGTGCTGTCCGGCGCCTCCGGCGCCGTCGCGAAAGCAGCCGTCGCGGAAGTGCTGAAAATCCTGGGGCGAGAGATCGCCGATTCACCGGGCGGGTCGGTCGGCCCAGGCTCGGGGGATCGGCTGAACTAGAGCGTTTTCCGATCAGTTTGCGTCGTATCCAGCGGCCTTGAAGTAGTTGGCGCATTCGGTTGGCGCAAAGAGCGGGATAAGCGTGCCGACGGCCTTCCAGAGCGCCTCGACCGAGCGCTCT
>JAEZXX010000016.1 GCA_023419535.1 Pseudomonadota bacterium
GCGCCGCTGGGGATCGTGCTCGCCCGGCTCGCCGCGGACGAGGCCGAGATCCTCACCATCGTGGTCGACCGCTCACAGCGCGGCCGCGGCGTCGGGCGCATGCTGATGGATCAGGTCCTGCAGCGCCTGCACCGCGAAAGGGCG
Source organism: Pseudomonadota bacterium (assembly GCA_023419535.1). Classification (GTDB taxonomy): domain Bacteria; phylum Pseudomonadota; class Alphaproteobacteria; order Rhizobiales; family Rhizobiaceae; genus Aureimonas. The sequence continues at coordinate 145 of JAEZXX010000016.1, forward strand.
CGATCGCTGTTCCTGGAGGTCGAGGAGGAGAACGCGCCGGCGCTTTCCCTCTACAGGCGGCTGCGCTTCGAGGAGGTGGGCCGTCGCCCCGCCTACTACGCCGGAGAGGACGGCCGGCGCACCGCCGCGCTCATCCTCAAGCGCTCGCTCGCCTGAGCAGCCGGCTGTCGACATGATCGGCCATCTCCGCGTCGCGTGGATCGCGCTCGGCGTCTCGCTCCTCACCCTCGCCCTCGTGCCGCTGCAGCTCGCCGCGATGCTCCTGGGCGGCCGCGCCCGTTCGAGGCTGCCCCGCCTCTGGCATCGCGGCGCGGCCGCGATCGTCGGCCTGAAGGTCGAGACGGAGGGCGTGCCCTCGCCGGGCGGGCCGCTGCTGCTTTCGGCCAACCACCAGTCCTGGCTCGACATCCTCGTGCTCGGCAGCGTCGTCGACGCCTCCTTCGTCGCCAAGACCGAAGTGCGGGGCTGGCCGGTCTTCGGCGTCCTGGCGCGGCTGCACCGGACGATCTTCGTCGACCGGGGCCGCAAGCGGGACGTTCGACGGCAGGTGGACCAGATCGCACGTCGCCTGCAGGACGGCGAGGCCCTCGTGCTTTTCGCCGAAGGGACGACCTCGGATGGAAACGGGGTCCTGCCGTTCAAGTCCGCGCTCTTCGCGGCGGCGGACGCCGCGCTCGACCGCGCCGACCACGAGGAGATCCTCGTCCAGCCCGTCTGCGTCGCCTATACGCGCCATCACGGTCTTCCGCTCGGCCGGGCCGGGCGTTCCAAGGTCACCTGGATCGGCGGACAGACCTTCGGCCCACATCTGATGTCGGTCCTGCGCGACGGCGCCTTCGATGCGAAGGTGATCTTCGCGCAGCCCCTGCGCTTCACCGCTCGCGACGACCGGAAGGCGCTCGCGGCGGCCTGCGAGCGCGCCGTCGCGCAGTGCCTGGCCGGTGCCCTCCACCCGCGGGGATGAGGCGCCCGGTGGGCCGAGCGAACGGCGAGCTTGCGCGCAGGCGCTTGGAGGCCGATATTGGGCCGATCGCCTGCAGCCATTTCGGACGTGATGATCAAGGGACAGAGCGCAGTTTCGAACGCCACCGGCCCCAAGGCCCGCAAAGTCTTCATCAAGACCTATGGCTGTCAGATGAACGTCTACGACTCCCAGCGCATGGGCGATGCGCTGGCGGGCGAAGGCTATGCCGCGACCGACAGCATCGAGGACGCCGACCTCGTTCTCCTCAACACCTGCCACATCCGCGAGCGCGCCGCCGAGAAGGTGTATTCCGAGCTCGGGCGCATCCGCGAGATGAAGGCCGAGCGCGCGGCGGAAGGGCGGAGCCTGACGGTCGGCATCGCCGGCTGCGTGGCGCAGGCGGAAGGGTCCGAGATCGTGGAGCGGGCGCCCGTCGTCGACCTCGTCGTCGGACCGCAGACCTATCACCGCCTGCCGGACGCCTTGAAGCGCGTCGCGCTCGGCGAACGCGTCGTCGACACCGATTACGCGACCGAGGACAAGTTCGACCGGCTGGCCAAGCCGGCGGCGAACCAGATCCGCTCGCGCGGCGTGACCGCCTTCCTCTCGGTCCAGGAGGGCTGCGACAAGTTCTGCACCTTCTGCGTCGTCCCCTACACACGGGGCGCCGAGGTCTCGCGGCCGCGCGCGGCCATCCTCGACGAGGCGCGCCGGCTGGCGGATGCGGGCGTGCGCGAGATCACGCTGCTCGGGCAGAACGTCAACGCCTGGGACGGTGAGAGCGCCGCGGGCGGCCGGATCGGGCTCGCCGGCCTTCTCCACGAGATCGCGGCGATCCCGGGGATCGCCCGCCTGCGCTACACGACGTCGCATCCGCGCGACATGGACGACGCTTTGATCGCCGCGCACGGCGAGCTGCGGGCGCTGATGCCCTATCTGCATCTCCCGGTTCAGTCCGGTTCCGATGCGGTGCTCAAGGCGATGAACCGGCGGCATACGGCCGAGGAGTATCTGCGCCTCCTGGACCGGATCCGCACCGCGCGCCCCGACATCGCGCTGTCCGGCGATTTCATCGTGGGCTTCCCGGGCGAAAGCGACGCCGATTTCGAGGCGACGCTTAAGATCGTTTCGGAGGTTTCCTACGCCGCGGCCTATTCGTTCAAATATTCCGCCCGCCCCGGGACGCCGGCGGCGGGCATGGACGGGCACGTGCCGGAGGCGGTCAAGACCGAGCGGCTCGCCCGGCTTCAGGCGCTCCTGCGCCAGCAGACGCAGGCGTTCCAGGCGAGCTTCGTCGGCTGCATGCAGGACGTCCTGATCGAGAAGCCGGGACGCCATCCTGGGCAGATGATCGGGCGCTCGCCCTATCTCCTCGCCGTCACCGTGCCCTCGTCGGCCGGCGCTATCGGCGACATCGCGAAGGTCCGGATCGAACAGAGCCTGCCCAACTCGCTGATGGCGGAGGGGGCGGACCATGAAGACCGGTTGGCGGACAGATCGCCCTTGAGGAAGATCGCATGAAGGCGGTTCGCGGAACCTCGCCCGTTTCGGGCGCGTCCGACATGGCCCATATCGAATTGTTCTTCGAGGACAATCGCTTGGCGAGCGCCCTCTTCGGGCAGTTCGACGAGCATCTGGCCCTTCTGGAGCAGCGCCTGGGCATCGACGCGCGCGCCCGGGGCAACAAGGTGGAGCTGCGGGGCGACCCGATCGCCTCCGAACAGGGGCGCCGGGCGCTCGATTATCTCTACGGCCGCCTCCAGGCCCGGCACGAGGTCCAGGCCTCCGACGTCGAGGGCGCGATCCGCATGGCGGTGGCGCAGGACGACCAGCTCGTCCTGCCGACGCTGGAGAAGAAGGGTCGCATGTCGCTGGCGGCGATCTCGACCCGCAAGAAGACGATCCATGCCCGGACCCCGACGCAGGACGCCTATGTCCGCGCCATGGAGCGCGCCGAGCTTGTCTTCGGCGTCGGCCCCGCCGGCACCGGCAAGACCTATCTTGCCGTCGCCCACGCCGCCCAGCTTCTGGAGCGCGGGCAGGTGGAGCGGATCATTCTCTCGCGGCCCGCCGTGGAGGCCGGCGAGCGCCTCGGCTTCCTGCCGGGCGACATGAAGGAGAAGGTCGACCCCTATCTGCGGCCGCTCTACGACGCGCTCTACGACATGATCCCGGCCGAGAAGGTCGAACGCGCGCTGACGGCGGGAGCCATCGAGGTCGCGCCGCTCGCTTTCATGCGCGGCCGCACCCTCGCCAACGCCGCTGTCATCCTCGACGAGGCGCAGAACACCACGACCATGCAGATGAAGATGTTCCTGACGCGCCTGGGCGAGAACGCCCGGATGATCGTCACGGGGGATCCCTCGCAGATCGACCTGCCGCCCGGCCAGAAATCCGGGCTCGTCGAGGCCCTGCGCGTCCTCGACGGCGTGAACGGCATCGTCACCGTGCGGTTCGAATCCAAGGACGTCGTTCGCCACCGCCTCGTCCAGGCGATCGTCGAGGCCTATGAAAGCGACGCGACGCGCCAGCGCCCCGTCGTCCTGGCAGCGCCCGAATGAGCGAGGGCCGACAAACGGACACGGGCCTGCCCGGCCTCGACATCCTTCTGGAGATCGAGGAACCGGGCTGGGCCGAGCTTCTCGGGGCCGATCCGGAGGCGACCGTCCGGCGGGCGCTCGATGCCGCGGCTCGCGGGGCGGGCCTGCCCGCCGACATCGAGACCGAGATCGGCGTGACGCTGACCGGCGACGACGCCGTGCGGGCCCTGAACGCGCAATGGCGCGAGAAGGACCGGCCGACCAACGTCCTCTCCTTCCCGATGCGACCGATCGAGCCCGGCGACCGGCCGGGGCCGCTGATGGGCGATCTCGTCCTGGCGCTCCAGACCTGCCGGCGGGAGGCCGCGGATGAGGGCAAGACGGGCCGCGACCACGCCACGCACCTCCTGGTGCACGGCTTCCTCCACCTCCTCGGCCACGACCATCTCGACGACGCTTCGGCGACGCGGATGGAACGGCTGGAGACGTCGATCCTTTCCGATCTTTCGATCGACGACCCCTATCGCACCGCGGGGGACGAGCACGCGGTGCTGCAGCAAGATGCCTGACGACGATGGACAACATGATGAGCAGGAGTGACGGCGGCGGCCCGATGGGGCACGACCCGCAGGCGCCCGACGGCGAACCCTCCCTAGCCGGCAGCCCGCAGGACGATCGAAGTCCGAGACCGGCCGAGCGGACGAGCGAGCCGGGCTTCTTCGAGCAGATCGTCCAGATGCTCAAGCCCCGAGCGTCCGCCCCGCTGCGTCAGCGTTTCGTGGAGGCTCTCGCGCAGACGCAAGGCGCCGAGGGCGGCTTCAGCCCCGACGAACAGCGGATGCTGACCAACCTGCTCGGCATGAACGAGCTTCGCGTCGAGGACGCGATGGTGCCCCGCTCCAAGATCGAGGGCATCGAACTGACCGCCAGCCTCGGCGAGGCGATGCGCCGCTTCGAGGAGACCGGTCACTCGCGCATGCCCGTCTACGACGACGGGCTCGACGACCCGAAGGGCATGATCCACATCCGCGACGCGCTCGGCCACATCACGCGGACCGCCGCGGCGACGGTCGAGGGACCCGGCGCGACGCTGGACCTCGGCCAGGTGGATCTCAGCCCCTCCATCGAGACGCTGGGCCTCGTCCGAAAGGTGCTCTTCGTTCCCCCGTCCATGCCGGCGGCGGACCTGATGGCGCGGATGCAGGCGACGCGCATCCAGATCGCCCTCGTGATCGACGAATATGGCGGCACGGACGGCCTCGTGTCGCTCGAGGATCTGATCGAGATCATCGTGGGCGACATCGAGGACGAGCACGACATGGACGAGAACCTCGTCGCACCGGAGGGCACGGACGTGTTCCTCGCCGATGCGCGCGCCGAACTCGACGACGTGCGCAACCTCGTGGGCGAGGATTTCGACATCTCCGCCTATGCGGACGTCGCCGACACGATCGGCGGTCTCGTCGTCACGGAGCTCGGACGCATCCCCGCGACCGGCGAGGTCGTGGAGACCGTTCCGGGCTTCCGGCTCGAAGTCGTCGAGGCGGATTCCCGGCGTGTGAAGCGCGTGCGGATCGGCCGGATCGTGGCGCCGCCCGACGAACTGCCGGCCCACCTGAACTGACGGCCTGGAGCGAACGCCGGGGACGTCCGACGGCGCCCCGGCGTTGCCCTGCGGCGCCCGACCCCGTATGCCCCGCCACGAACGGGGGCTCAAAGTGACGATGCAGTCCATCGCCGGCAGGATCATTCTTCTCGACGGATGGCGCAGGGCAGGCCTCGCCTTCCTCGCCGGCCTCCTCGCCACCTTCGCGCTGGCGCCCTACGACGTGCCGCTCGTCGGCTTCGTCAGCTTTCCGATCCTCGTCTGGCTGATCGACGGGGCGGTGGGCGATCCCGGGCGCGGCCTCCTGCGCCGGCTCGCGCCGGCCTTCGGCATCGGCTGGTTCTTCGGATTCGGCTACTTCCTCGGCGGCCTCTGGTGGCTCGGGGCCGCCATCCTCGTCGACGCCGCCGAGTTCTGGTGGGCGCTCCCCTTCGCGGTTCTGGGCTTGCCGGCGGTTTTGGCCTTCTACCACGCCGTGGCCGCCGCCCTTGCGCGCCTTCTCTGGAGCGAAGGGGGAGGGCGCATCCTGGCACTGGCGGCCGCCTTTGCGCTCGCCGAGTTCGCGCGGGGGCGCCTCTTCACCGGCTTCACGTGGAACGAGATCGGCATGATGGCGGCGCCGACGCCGCTCCTGATGCAGAGCCTCTCCCTCGTGGGGCTGCACGGTCTGACCCTCGCCGCAATCGTGGTCTTCGCAGCGCCAGCGCTGCTCGCCGGAAGCCGGCAGGGACGCGCCGCCGTCGCAGCCCTCGCCCTCGTCCTGACCCTCGCTCATCTCGGCTACGGCGCCTACGGCCTGTCCCGGCCGTCCCCCGGCTTCGTCCCGGACGTGGCCCTGCGGATCGTGCAACCGAACATCCTGCAGTCGCAGAAGTGGGACGCGGAAGAGGCGGAGCGGATCTTCGCGCGGCATCTGGAACTGACCGGCGACCGGACGGGGGAGTCGGAGGGCGGAGAGACGCTGGTCGTCTGGCCGGAATCGGCCTTTCCCTTCATCCTGACCGACCAGCCCGACGCCATCGCGCGGCTGTCGGACACGCTGCTTCTCGGGGAGACGCTGCTGGCCGGCGCGGCGCGGGCGGAAGGAGAGCGCGGTTCCGAGCGCCTCTTCTACAACTCGCTGCTCGTGATCGGCGAGGACGGGACGATCCTCGACGCGCGGGACAAGGTGCACCTCGTGCCCTTCGGCGAGTACCTGCCGTTCCAGGCGGAGCTGGAATCGCTCGGCATCAGCCAGCTGACGCAGCTTCCGGGCGGCTTCACGGCGGGCGCCGATCGCAGCCCCGTGACACTTGCTTCCGGCCTCTCCTTCCTGTCGCTCATCTGCTACGAGATCATCTTCCAGGACGAGATCGAGGATTTCGATCGGTCGGGCGGACGTCCCGGATTTCTTTTGAACGTCACCAACGATGCTTGGTACGGTCGAACGCCGGGGCCCCACCAGCACGCGCGGCACGCGCAGGCGAGCGCGGTCGCCTTCGGGCTGCCACTGGTCCGGGCGGCGAACACCGGGATTTCCTTCGTGACCGACGCATCCGGCCGTGTCGTGGCCGGTCTCGATCTCGGCGAAACCGGCGTGGTCCGCTCGGCGATGCCCGGTGCAGGAGAGCCGAGCGTCTTCTCGAAGGTTCGAAACCTTCCCTTTTTACTCGCACTGGCTGCGGCGTCAGGCGTCGCAGTTGCGCTCACCTATTTCGGTCGTCGATGTCAACGTTTTCATGGAAGCTGATCTCGGAAGGCACTTGACCAAACTCGACTGATGCGGATGAATTTATGCATAGGAACTCATCTGATTGTTCAGGCGACGGATGGTGGCTTGGGATGATCCTTGCGAGGAGCGAATGCGCGCGAGCAACAAGAAGCCCGAGCCGGCGGATGCTCACATCGGACGGCGGGTCCAGAAGCGGCGACGCGAGTTGGGCCTCAGTCAGGAGAAGCTGGGCGAGCAGCTCGGCGTGACCTTCCAGCAGGTCCAGAAATACGAGAAGGGCACCAATCGGATCGGGGCCGGCCGCCTTCATTCCATCGCCGAAGTGCTGCAGACACCTGTCGCGTTCTTCTTCGATGGTCTGTCGGGCCCTCATGCGGTCGGCGGCATGGCCGAAAGCGAGGAGCAGCCCTCGCTCGATGAGCGTCGCGCGGTCGGGGTCGAGGCGGCGCGCCTCGCGGACGAGTTCGAGAGGATCGCCGATCCGAAGGTTCGCCAAGGCGTCCTCGACCTCGTGCGCTCCCTCGCGGGAACGCCTGGTCAGCCGATCGCGCCGAAGTCCTGACGACGCTCGGGCGGCCGCCGTCCGAGGCCGCGTTCCGGTCTCCGGCGACACCCTGTCGGCCGATCGCGCAAAACCGTTCCCCGGAATCGCCTTGACGCGCGCCGGCCTGCAAGCCAAACCCGGCGACGCCCGTCACCCGGGCCTCATCCCTACCGGTCCCTCGCCTCGACGGGTCGGTCCATCGAAAAACGATCCAGAAGGGTCGCGGACAGGCGTTCGCGGCGGGAAAGCTCAGATGACACGCAGCAACTATCTCTTCACCTCCGAGAGCGTCTCGGAGGGACATCCCGACAAAATTTGCGACCGCATCTCCGACGAGGTCGTGGACCTCTTCTTCAAGGAGGCCAAGAAGGCGGGAATGGATCTCGGCAATCTGCGGATCGCCTGCGAGACGCTCGCCACGACCAACCGCATCGTCGTCGCCGGAGAGGTGCGCTGCTCGCTCGACGAGAGGCAGATTCGCTCCAAGGTGAAGGCGGCGGCCCGCCGCGCCGTCAAGGACATCGGCTACGAGCAGGACGGCTTCCACTGGAAGACCGCCAAGATCGACGTCCTCCTCCACGCCCAGTCCGCCGATATCGCGCAAGGGGTCGACGCCGGCACCAAGGAAAGCGAAGGCGCGGGCGACCAGGGCATCATGTTCGGCTACGCCTGCCGCGAGACGCCCGATCTCATGCCCGCCCCGATCTTCTACGCTCACAAGGTCCTGGAGCGCCTGAGCCAGGCGCGCCGGGCCGGCGAAGGCGAGGCCGGCAAGCTCGGTCCCGACGCCAAGAGCCAGATCACGGTGCGCTACGAGAACGGGGCGCCGGCCGAGATCGTCTCGATCGTCCTGTCGACACAGCATCTCGACGAGACGCTGACCTCGCAGGACGTGCGCCGCATCGTCGAGCCCTTCGTGCGCGAGGCGACGGACGGGCTGCCGATCGCGCAGGATTGCGTCTGGCACGTCAATCCGACCGGCAAGTTCGTGATCGGCGGTCCGGACGGCGATGCGGGCCTGACGGGCCGCAAGATCATCGTCGACACCTACGGCGGGGCGGCCCCTCACGGGGGCGGCGCGTTCTCCGGCAAGGACCCGACGAAGGTCGACCGTTCGGCCGCCTACGCCGCGCGCTACCTCGCGAAGAACGTCGTCGCGGCCAAGCTCGCCGAGCGCTGCACGATCCAGCTGGCCTATGCGATCGGCGTCGCCGAGCCGGTGTCGATCTACGTCGATCTGCACGGGACCGGGAAGGTCGACGAGGCCAAGGTCGAGACGGCGATCCGCTCGCTGGTCTCGCTGACGCCGCGCGGCATCCGCGAGCATCTGCAGCTCGCCAAGCCGATCTACGCCAAGACGGCCGCCTATGGCCATTTCGGCCGCAAGCCGGGGCGCGACGGATCCTTCTCCTGGGAGAAGACCGATCTCGCGCCCAAGCTGAAGGCCGCGCTCGGCGCCTGAGGCCATCGATGACGGAAGAGGCCTTGCGGCCGACGCGCTCGCGCGAGGCCTTCTTCGGGCGCCACAAGGGCAAGACGCTGAGCCCTTATCAGGCGGGTCTCCTTCGAACCCTCCTGCCGGTCCTGCGGGTCGATCTCGCGATTCCCGCACCGCCTGATCTCAGGTCGCTTTTCGGGGGGGCGGTCGAGGCGGTGCGCCTCGAGATCGGCTTCGGCGGGGGCGAGCACCTGCGCCACGCGTGCGGGCGGTCGCTCGCCACCGGCTTCATCGGCGTCGAGCCCTTCGTCAACGGGATGGCGAAGATGCTGGTCGCGCTCGACGAGGCGCCGATCCCCCATCTGCGTCTTTACGACGACGACGCGACCCGGCTCCTCGACTGGATGCCGCCGGCGAGCCTCGACGGGGTGGATCTCCTCTATCCGGACCCCTGGCACAAGAAGAAGCACTGGAAGCGTCGCTTCGTCTCGGACCGCAATCTGGACCGGCTGGCACGCGTCCTGAAGCCGGGCGGGGTCTTCCGCTTCGCCTCCGACATCGACAGCTACGTCGCCTGGACGCTCGATCACTGTGCGCGCCATCCCTCGTTCGAGATCGCGCGGCCGGAAGGCGATTGGCCCATCCCCTACGAAGGCTGGCCGGGAACGCGTTACGAAGCCAAGGCCCATCGCGAGGGCCGCGCCGGCACCTATCTGATCTTCCGAAGGGTCTGAACCGGTGCCGTCCGATCTCGTCCACAACGAACGGACCAAGCTCCTGGCCAACGCGCTCGACCGCGCGTCCACTGCGGCTCTCGCGGTCGGCGTCCTGGGCCCGGTCGCGACGGCGACCTACGGCCTGGGCCCGGCGGATCGTCCTCTCCCCTTGCTCGGATTGATCATCGGAACGATATTGTGGTTGGCCGTGGCGATATTCCTCCACATGTTCGCCCGGTGGACCTTGAGGGATTTGAGATGAGCGGCGCCTTCATCTTCGCCTATTTCGTACTGCCCTTCGTCGTCGGGGGCGTTGGCTTCGCCGCCTACTATCTTCATGCGCGGCAGAGCGACGCCGAACTGCGCGCCCGCGTTCCGGTCGATCGTCCCCAGGGTTGATCTTCGCCGGTCCGGGGTGTAGGTAAGCCGCCATAGTCTCTAGCGATGTGATCGTGAGAGTGGGTCCTCCCGGTCCCGCTCTTTTTTGTTAGGTCCGGTCTCTCGCTTCGTTCATTCGTCCCGCATCCGCGCGGGGCGGCAACCGGCAGGTTCGGAGCCGACGTGACGCTGCAGTCCAAGCGCATCATCATCGAGGACGGTCAGGAGGCGCGCGTCGCCGCCATCGTCGAGCCGGCGATCGAGCAGATCGGGTACCGGCTGGTGCGGGTGCGGCTGTCGGGTCTCAACGGCAAGACGCTGCAGATCATGGCCGAGCGCCCGGACGGGACGATGTCGATCGAGGACTGCGAGGCGGTCAGCCGCGCGATCTCGCCGTTGCTCGACGTCGAGGATCCCGTCGACGGCGCCTACCACCTGGAGATCTCCTCGCCCGGCATCGACCGCGCGCTGGTGCGCCGCGGCGATTTCGAGGCCTGGGCGGGGCATCTGGCCAAGCTCGAGACGAACCGGGCCGTCGGCGGCCGCAAGCGCTTCCGCGGCCGCGTCGTCGCGGTCGAGGATGCGGCCATCCGCTTCGAGCGCGACCAGCCCGCCTATGGCGAGGAGAGCACGATCGAGGTCCCGTTCGAGGCGATCGGCGAGCTCCGCCTGATCCTGACGGACGAACTGATCCAGGCCTCGCTGAAGGCCGACAAGGCCGCGCGCCGTGCGCGCGGCGAACCGCAAGACGATGCGTCCGGAGAGGAAACCGGGCCGACGGTGCATTAGGCGGCGGCGGGCTTCTTGCGGGCCCGCGCCGCGACGAAACGGACGACCGATGGGCGGGAATGGCCCTGACGGTTTCGACCAGGAGACGTGAAGACCATGGCAGTCAGTGCGAACCGGCTCGAACTGTTGCAGATCGCCGATGCGGTCGCGCGCGAGAAGTCGATCGACCGCGAGATCGTCATCGGCGCGATGGCCGAGGCGATCCAGAAGGCGGCGCGCGCGCGCTACGGCCAGGAGACCAACATCCGGGTCGACATCAACCAGCGCACCGGCGAAATGAAGCTGCAGCGGCTGCTCGAAGTCGTCGAGGACGTCGAGGACCCGAACACGCAGATCTATCTGGAGCTCGCGCGGGACAAGAACCCGGACGCCGAGCCGGGCGACTTCATCGCCGAGCAGCTCCCGCCGATGGATTTCGGCCGCATCGCCGCGCAGTCCGCCAAGCAGGTGATCGTGCAGAAGGTGCGCGAGGCCGAGCGCGACAAGCAGTACGACGAGTACATCGATCGCGTCGGCGAGATCGTCAACGGCACGGTCAAACGCGTCGAATACGGCAACGTGATCGTCGATCTCGGCAAGGGAGAGGGCATCATCCGCCGCGACGAGCAGATCCCGCGCGAGCTTTTCCGCTACGGCGACCGCGTGCGCGCCTTCGTCTACGACGTGCGCCGCGAGCCGCGCGGGCCGCAGATCTTCCTGTCGCGCACCCATCCGCAGTTCATGGCGCGCCTCTTCACGATGGAAGTGCCGGAGATCTACGACGGCATCATCGAGATCAAGGCAGTGGCCCGCGACCCGGGATCGCGCGCCAAGATCGCCGTCGTCTCCCGCGATTCCTCGGTCGACCCGGTCGGCGCCTGCGTCGGCATGCGCGGCAGCCGCGTCCAGGCCGTCGTCGCCGAGCTGCAGGGCGAGAAGATCGACATCATTCCGTGGTCGCCCGACGCGGCCTCCTTCCTCGTCAACGCGCTGCAGCCAGCCGAGGTCGCCAAGGTCGTCCTCGACGAGGACGCGGAGCGCATTGAAGTCGTCGTCCCCGATGACCAGTTGAGTCTGGCGATCGGGCGTCGCGGCCAGAACGTGCGCCTCGCCTCGCAGCTGACGGGCTGGGACATCGACATCCTCACCGAGGAGGAGGAGTCGCAGCGCCGCCAGAAGGAGTTCGCCGAGCGCTCCGATCTGTTCATGAACGCCCTGAACGTCGACGAGATGGTCGCCCAGCTCCTCGCCTCGGAAGGCTTCACGACGGTCGAGGAGGTCGCCTACGTCGATTCCGACGAAGTGGCTTCGATCGAGGGCTTCGACGAGGAAACGGCGGGCGAGCTGCAGAACCGGGCGCGCGAGTATCTCGACCGGGTCGAGGCCGAGCACGACGCCAAGCGTCGCGAGCTCGGCGTCTCGGACGACCTTCGCGGCATCGACGGGCTGACGACGCCGATGCTCGTCGCCCTCGGCGAGGACGGCGTGAAGACGCTGGAGGATTTCGCGGGCTGCGCCGCCGACGACCTCGTCGGCTGGAGCGAGCGCAAGGACGGCGAGACCAAGCGCTTCACCGGCGCCCTCTCGGCCTTCGAGGTCAGCCGCCAGGACGCGGAGGCCATGATCATGCAGGCCCGCGTCCAGGCCGGCTGGGTGAGCGAAGAGGAATTGGCGGCCGAGGACGCGGAGGAGGAGGCCGGAGAGGAGGCCTGAGCCGAATGGGCGGGCAGGGCGATCTGGAGCCGGAGGACGAGCCGCTGAACGATCGCATGTGCATCGTCTCGCGCGACCGGCTGCCGGCGGACCGCCTGATCCGCTTCGTCGTCGGGCCGGACGGGGCGGTGGTGCCCGATCTGCGCCGCCGCCTTCCGGGGCGCGGCGCCCATGTCGAGGCGCGGCGCTCCGCGGTCGAGGCGGCCGTGGCGAAGAACGCCTTCCGCCGGGCCTTCAAGGGCGAAGGCCGGGCGGAGAAGGATCTGGCGGACCTCGTCGAGAGCCTTCTGGCGAAGTCCGCGCTCGGGGCCCTCGGCCTTGCGCGCAAGGCCGGCCAGCTTTCGGCGGGCGCGGCCAAGGTGGAGGCGGACCTGCGGTCCGGGCGGGTTCTCGCCCTCCTGCAGGCCCGCGACGGATCGCCCGACGGGCGGCGCAAGATGGATGGGGCACGCCACGCCGGCGCGCTCCGCACGGGTGGGGGAGCAATTCCCGTCCATTCGCCGTTCACGGTGGATGAAATGAGTTTGGCGTTGGGCCGGGCGAATGTGGTACATGCGGCCGTCCTTGCGGGAGACGCGGGTACCGCGCTCTTGAATCGCCTCCAGGCGCTGGAGGTTTATCGCGGGGAAGACTCTGCGACGACGGACGGGGAGCGGGACCGCGGGATGCGGACCGGCTCCGCCTCGAAGGAAGAAGACGGGCAGAGCGGCGACGCGACGCCCCGCACGGACGAAGCGCCTGGAACATCGTCCGGGCAGGAAGCGGAAGTTTAGATGAGCGATACGAAATCGGGCGACGACAAGACGCTGACCGTTTCGACCAAGAAGACGCTGTCCATCAAGCCGGGCGGCGTCTCGCAGTCGGTGGTGCGTCAGAATTTCTCGCACGGCCGCTCCAACAACGTGGTCGTCGAGACCAAGAAGCGGCGGATCAACAAGCCGGAAGGTCCCGCGGGCGGGGCCTCTCCGAGCGTGGCCGCCGGTCTGGGCGGCGCGCGTCCCTCGCTGACGCCCGCCCAGGCGCAGGCCCTCGCCAACGCCAAGGTGCAGGAAGCCGCCGAGGCCGAGGCTCGCGAGGCGAGCGCCCAGGCCGACGCCGCCGCGTTCGTGGCGGCCGCCACGGCGGCTCCGGCGGGCTCCGTGTTCGCGGTGGCGGGCAGCGAGGCCGTGGAAGACCGCTTCGGCACGGCGCCGGGCACGCGCGTCGAGCTCGGGCGCGACCGCGTGGCCACGGAGGCGCTCGTGTTCTACGCGCCGCCCGCCGAGGCGGCCGTCGTCGTGGTGCCCGACCCCGCTGGCGGCGCCGAGCACCGCGTGGAGGTGCTGGAACCCGCTTCCGAGCAGTTCTCGTCCCGCCTGTTCAAGGTTGCCAAGGAGCGCCGCAAGTGGGCGCGCCGCGAAGGGATCTCGTGCTACCGCGTCTACGACGCCGACCTGCCCGATTACGCCGTGGCAATCGACGTGTACGCGGGCGCTGGCGAGGCCGAGGGCAACACGTACCTGCACATCGCCGAGTACGCCGCGCCCTCCTCGGTCGACCCTGCCCGCGCGCGTCGGCGCTTCGACGACGTTCTGGCGTTGGCGCCCGTGGCGCTGGGCATCCGCCCGGACCATGTGTTCGCCAAGACGCGCCGGCGCGACAAGGGCGGCTCGCAGTACCGCGATGCCGGCCGGCGCAGCTACGTGACGCAGATCGACGAGGGCGGCTACCTCATGGAGGTGGACCTGTCGGGCTACTTGGACACGGGTATCTTCCTGGACCACCGCGCCACGCGCGAGCTCGTTGGCGCGAAGGCGGCGGGCAAGCGCTTCCTCAACCTGTTCGCCTACACGGGCACGGCCACCGTGCACGCGGCCGGAGGCGGGGCGGTGGAGACGACGACGGTGGACCTCTCGCAGACCTACCTGGACTGGGCACGGCGCAACATGGCCGGTAACGGCTTCTCGGGGCCCGAGCACTCCTTCGAGCGCGCCGACGTCATGGCCTGGATCACCGAGACGCGCCGCAAGCCCCTGCGCTACGACCTGATCTTCGTGGACCCGCCCACGTTCTCCAACTCGAAGGCCATGGGCAGCCGCACGTGGGACGTGCAGCGAGACCACGTGGAGCTGCTCATCGGCGTGACGCGCCTGCTCACCGAGGGCGGCGAGGCCGTGTTCTCGTGCAACCTGCGCACGTTCAAGCCCGATGTGGAGGCGCTGGCCAAGTACGGCGTGGCCCTGCAGGACATCACGGCGTCCACGATCCCCCATGACTTCGAGCGCAACCCCAAGATCCACCAGTGCTACCTTGTGAGGCGTGCCTAGC
>JAEZXX010000017.1 GCA_023419535.1 Pseudomonadota bacterium
AGAGCGCTCGGTCGAGGCGCTCTGGAAGGCCGTCGGCACGCTTATCCCGCTCTTTGCGCCAACCGAATGCGCCAACTACTTCAAGGCCGCTGGATACGACGCAAACTGATCGGAAAACGCTCTAGCCGAGCCTCGGAAGCTCGTCCTCAACGTGGCGGATCCCGTCGCACCAAGCGTGCACGAGATCGGCGCGCATATCGCGGACGCGATGGGATGGACGGGTACGCTCATGCCGATCGATGTGGGAGATCCTCGCTTGGGCTCCTCGGTCGGCTGGACGCCGTGGTCCGTGCCGGCCCCGTTTACTTTGAGCACCGAAGCGGCGCGGCAGATCGGGTACACGCCCGCCACCGACTATGCGCGGTCGGTTCCCAAAACATGCGCATGGCTTCGAAGCCTGGCTGGCGAGGACTGGCGGGAGCGGTTTCCGGTGTTGGCCCGCTACACCATTCCCCTGTTCGACTACGAAGCGGAAGATGAGTTGTTCCGCACCGTGCAGGTTTGAGGCGGTCGCCACCCGGTTTTGAATGTTTGCTATCGAGCCACCGCCGCGGCGGCATCCTATATCGCAGAAGGGGTCGAAACCGGATGAACTGCATTCGACCGTCTGCTCCCCTTGTCACTTCGGAGCGCACGGGGTGGATTGCGGATTCGCGCTTAGGTGGCCGGATCTCACCAAGCAGACCTTCGATCCAGCCTTGAACTGGAGGACCGAAGCCAATGGGCGCGGCAGACAGCACTGATATCAAGGTCATGTCGGGTCGAGAGAGAACCATCGAGGCTTCCGATCTGAGGGCGCTCTTTCAGCAGGCTGAATGGACGAGAGAACGCGACGATCGCTCGATCGCATCGATGCTGTCCGGCACATCCGTCTGCGTAGCAGCTTGGCAATCCGAGCGTCTCATCGGCTACGCGCGCGCGATCAGCGATGGAACGTTTCGTGCCTTCATCGAGGATGTGATCGTGGAGGCCAACGAACGCGGAGGCGGTCTTGGCTACAAGCTGATCGGCCGTCTTTTTAAAGAACTCGAAGGGATTCAGGAGATTAAGCTCTTCTGCGTCCCCGATCTCGTTCCATTCTACGGTAAGCTCGGGTTCGTCCCGACGGAGTTGGTCGGTATGGAGCGTCGTCGATACCCTGCAAATCCGACGAATTCCGCCGATTGGTCCTGAACGCCAAACGAAAACGGCCGCCTCTCAAGGGCGGCCGTTCGATCGCGTTCGAGCCCTGTCTCAGGCGCGCGGGGGCGGCTGGAGCGTCGGCTCGGCCGCAGCGACGGGCACCGCGGCGTCCCGCGGGGCGCCGGTGATGAGGCGCGTGGCGCCCGAGAACCAGCCGCCGCCCGCCTGCGGCTGCAGGCCGCCGGCCTGAAGGCGGGCGTAGGAATCGGCGTACCACTGCGATTCGGGGAAGTTCTGGCCCAGCACCGAGGCCGAGGCCTGGGCCTCCTGCCGCAGGCCCATCGACAGATAGGCTTCCGTCAGGCGCGCCAGCGATTCCTCGACGTGGCGCGTCTGCGGATAGGTGTCGACCACGTTGCGGAAGCGGTTGATCGCCGCGATGTACTCGCGCCGCTCCAGATAGTAGCGCCCGACCTGCATCTCCTTGCCGGCGAGCTGGTCGCGCGTCTGGCGAAGCTTGGCGCGCGCATCCTCGACATAGGGGCTGTCGGGATAGCGGTCGACGACCTCCTGCAGCGCCGCGGCGGCGCGGGCCGTCTGCGCCTGATCACGCGTCACGTCCGGCATCTGCCGGAAATAGGACAGGCCCATCAGATACTGCGCGTAGGCCGCCTCCTCGGAGCCGGGATAGAGCGTGACGTAGCGCCGGGCCGAGCTCACGGCCTCGTCGTAGTCCCCTGCCCGGTAGGCGGTGAAGGAGCGCATCACCAGGGCGCGGCGCGCGAACTCCGAATAGGGATGCTGGCGGTCGATCGCCTCGAACTTGGCGCTCGCCTCACCGAGGCGGCCGGCGTCGAGATTGGCCAGACCCTGATTGTAGAGGACGTCCGCCGGCTCGGTCTGCGCGGCGAGCGCCAGCGCGTCGAAGTTCTGGTCACCTCCGCCCATGCAGCCGGAAAGGCCGAACACCGAAACGGACAGGATGAGGGCGGCCGCGGTGCGCGTCGTCACGGATCGGCCGCGCCCGTTCGAAGAAAGGCGCATCGATGTGGTCCCCCTGATCGCTCGTCCTCGCGCTCACCTTGGGCGCGCGATGCTTCCGCCTTGCTTCATACCGGAAAACGAGGCGCACGCGAAGCTGTTCTCGAATGGCGTTGAAGCCGGGCCAACGCGCCTTTTTTGAGGCGGCAGACCCGTCCGCCTCAGAGAACCTGCGGGCCGAAGGCCGATGCGGCGACCGCCGTCAGCGAGGCGGCGCGCCCGGCCCGGGCGACCTGACGCGTCGGCGCGTCGACGAACTCGTAGGCGGTGCGGTCGGCCATGAGGGCGGCGAGCGCCATGGCGTTCAGGCGGTGCCCGCCGCGATAGGACCGGTAGCAGCCGAGGATGCGCACGCCCGCCAGAGCCTGGTCGCCCACGGCGTCGAGCGCCTTGTGGCGAACGAACTCGTCGGCGTAGCGCAGTCCGCCCGGATTGATGACGCGGTGGTCGTCGCCGATGACGACGGAGTTCTCGAGCGAGGAGCCGAGCGCGTGGCCCGACGCCCAGAGGCGCTCCACGTCCTTCATGAAGCCGAAGGTGCGGGCGCGGGAGAGCTCGTCGCGGAAGAAGGCGGGCGTCATCTCGCCGGCGATGAACTGCCGGCCGATGGCCGGGGTCGGAAAGTCGATTTCGATCTCGAAGCGCATGCCCGCGTGCGGGCGGTACTCGGCGCGCGCCTCGCCCATCTCGACGACGACCGGCTTGAGAACGCGCACGAAACGGCGGTGGGCGCGCTGGCGCACGAGGCCCGCCTTCTCGATCGCCTCGACGAAGTCGCGCGAGCAGCCGTCGAGGATGGGCACCTCGGTGCCCTCGACCTCGACGATGGCGTTGTCCACGCCCATGGCGTAGAGCGCGGCCATCAGATGCTCGACCGTCGAGACATGGGCGCCGGACACGTCGCCGACGACGGTGGCGAGATCGGTGGAGGAGACGTTGGCGGAGACCGCGCGAAGCTCGCGGATCAATCCGGACGGCTCGAAGACGTGGAAGACGATGCCCGTGTCCGGATCGGCGGGATGGATCGCCATCTCGACCGCGTGTCCGGAATGCACGCCGACACCGTTGAAGCCGATGCGCGCGCCGATCGTCTGCTGGAATTCCTTCACTACGGCACTTTCCCCTGACGCGACGGATCGCGAGACGTTGGAGCGGAAGAGGCGCCCTCCCAAGGCCGGTCCCGCAGGGGCCCGAAACACGTCTCGGGCACGTCACAAACTAACTCTCGCCGCCGTCCAGCCCAAATGACGATTTCTTACCCAATGTTACGGCGCGAGTGGTTTCACGACAGTTAAAATTCAACATAGTCAACGGCTTACAAAAGCGGCCC
>JAEZXX010000019.1 GCA_023419535.1 Pseudomonadota bacterium
AGAGCGCTCGGTCGAGGCGCTCTGGAAGGCCGTCGGCACGCTTATCCCGCTCTTTGCGCCAACCGAATGCGCCAACTACTTCAAGGCCGCTGGATACGACGCAAACTGATCGGAAAACGCTCTAGCCCGCCAGCTCCGCCTTCAGCATCTCCAGCTCCAGCCACTCGTCTTCCTTGGCCGCAAGGATCGCGCGTTTGTCCTCGATCGTCTTCGCCAGCTTGGCGAACCGGTCCGGGTTCTTCGTAAACAACGCCGGATCGGCCATCTCGGCTTCCGCCTTCGCGATGTCGCTCTCCAGCGCCGCGATCTCCTTCGGGAGGTTCTCCAGCGCGAACTTCTGCTTGAACGAGAGCTTGGTCGCGGACCCCGAGCCGCCCGACGGCGCCGCCTTCTGAGCGGTCGACGCCGTCTTCTGCACCGGCTTCGACGCAGCGGCCGCCTCCCTCTCCGCGCCCTTCCTCTGCGCCGCCATGTCCGAATAGCCACCCGCGTATTCGAGCCAGACGCCATCGCCGGACGGCGAGATCACGCTCGTCACGGTCCGGTCGAGGAAGTCACGGTCGTGGCTGACGAGGAGGACGGTGCCCGGATAGTTCGCGATCAGCTCCTGCAGGAGATCGAGCGTCTCCATGTCGAGGTCGTTGGTCGGCTCGTCGAGGACGAGGAGGTTGGCCGGCGTCGCCAGCACCTTGGCCAGAAGCAGCCGCGCGCGCTCGCCGCCCGAGAGGTTGCCGACCGGCGTGCGAATCTGCTCGGGCGAGAACAGGAAGTCCTTCAGATACCCCGCGACGTGGCGCGCCTCGCCGTTCACCATCACCTGGTCGCCGCGCCCGTCCGTCAGCGCGTCTGAGACCGAGAGGTCGTCGCGCAGCGCCGCCCGCTTCTGGTCGAGGAAGGCGAGGTCGAGCTTGGTGCCGGTGCGCACGCGCCCCGCGTCCGGCTCGGCCTCCCCGATCAGCATCTTCAGGAGCGTCGTCTTGCCCGCCCCGTTCGGGCCGACGAGCCCGACGCGGTCGCCGCGCTGGATGCGGGTGGAGAAATCCTTCACGAGGACGCGATCGCCGTAGGATTTGGAGATGCCGACCGCCTCGATCACGAGCTTGCCGCTCTCGCGGACGGCGCTCGCCTCCATCTCCACCGTGCCGACGGCGCGGCGCGCGTCCTTGCGGTCGGCGCGAAGCTGATGAAGCGCGGCAAGGCGCCGCTCGTTGCGCGTGCGCCGGGCGGTCACGCCGTAGCGCAGCCAGTGCTCCTCGCGAACGATCTTGCGGTCGAGCTTCTGGAGGTCGCGCTCCTCCTCCTCCAGCACCTTGTCGCGCCATTCCTCGAAATGGGCGAACCCCCGGTCGAGCCGCTTGGTCGCGCCGCGGTCGAGCCAGACGGTCGCGCCCGTGGTGCGCTCCAGGAAGCGCCGGTCGTGGCTGATGATGACGAAGGCCGAGCGCGAGCCGCGCACCTCCTCCTCCAGCCATTCGATGGTCGGCAGGTCGAGATGGTTGGTCGGCTCGTCGAGGAGCACGACGTCGGGCTCGGGCGCGAGCACCCGCGCCAGCCCCGCCCGTCGCGCCTCGCCTCCGGAGAGCTCGGAGGGGTGCGCCTCGGCGCGAAGGCCGAGGCCCTCGATCATGCGGGTGACGCGCCAGGCATCGTCGGCCGGGCCGAGGCCCGCCATCACATAGGCCTCGACGGTCTTCGCGTCGCCGAAATCGGGCTCCTGGCGCAGATAGCGCACCGTCGCCTGCGGCTGGCGGAACACCTCTCCGCCGTCGGCCTCCACGAGCCCCGCTGCGATCTTCAGCGCGGTCGACTTGCCCGAGCCGTTGCGGCCGACCAGCGCAATGCGCTCGCCCGGCAGGACGTTGAGTTCGACATCGGTCAGGAGCGGCGTGCCGCCGAAGGTCAGGCGAACGCCGGCGAGGCGCAGGAGCGGAGGAGGAGCCATGCCGGGCTTCTACATGATCGACCCCGCGACCGGAATCGGATTCGGGCGTCGGCTCTCGAAGGACGATGCGACCGCGGAGGGGCTTGTGCAGTTTCGGATTCCGCAGCCTGACGGCGGGGTTTACCGCCGGGACCTCCCCGGGCCAGTCTGGCGAGCGCTTGCAGGCCTGGAGGAGCTGATCGAATGGCAACGGACGAGACACCGGCGCGGGGCCCGCTGGCGGGAGCGACGATCCTCGAACTCGGCCATTTCGTCGCCGCGCCCTTCGCCGCGCGGCTTCTGGCCGATCTCGGCGCGGACATCATCAAGGTCGAGCCGCCCGCAGGCGATCCGGTGCGCGGCTGGGGCGAGCAGGTCGGCGGCCATTCGCTCTGGTGGTCGCTGCACGGGCGCAACAAGCGCTCCATCGCGCTCGACCTCAAGACCGAGGCCGGGCGCGAGACGGTGCTGGAGCTCGTGCGCGGCTGCGACGCCGTCATCGAGAACTTCCGGCCCGGCCAGCTCGATAGGATGGGTCTCGGCCCCGACATCCTGCGCGCAGAGCGGCCGGGCCTGATCGTCGCGCACATCTCCGGCTACGGGCAGGACGGGCCGGACCGCGACCGCGCGGCCTTCGGCGTCATCGGCGAGGCGGTCGGGGGCCTGAGGCACCTGACCAACCACGAGCCGGGCGTCAGCGACCTGCCGCCGGTGCGCGTCGGCGTCTCGATCGGCGATTCCATCGCCGGGCTCTATGCGGCCTTCGGCATCGCCTGCGCCCTCTGGCAGCGCGACCGGCCGGGCGGCGACGGGCGCGGACGAACGGTGGACGTCGCGCTGTCGGAGGCCGTCCTGTCGATGATGGAGGGCATGCTCCCCGAATACGGGAAGCTCGGCAAGATCCGCGAGCCCGCCGGCGCCGGCATCCCGACCGCGGCGCCCTCCAGCGCCTATCCGGTGCGCGACGGCTGGATCCTCGTCGCCGCCAATTCCGAGCCGCTCTTCGCCCGGCTCTGCGCCCTCATCGGGCGGCCGGACCTTCCGGCCGACCCGGACTTCTCGACCAACCGCGCGCGCTGCGCCAACCGGGCGCGGCTCGACGCGATCATCGGCGAATTTACCGGCCGCCATACCGCCGAACAGGCGACCGCCCTCTTCCAGGCCGCCGATATCCCGCATTCGCGGGTCTACACGGCCAAGGACTGCGCCGAGGACCCGCAGTTCCGCCATCGCGGCATGGTGCGCGAGGTCCAGGATCCGCTCTTCGGGCCGGTGCTCCACGCCGGCGTCGTGCCGCACTTCCCGGACGATCCGGGAAGCGTCCGCTGGGCCGGCCCGGCGGTCGGCCAGCACACCGACGCGATCCTCGCGGCGCTCCGCAAGGCCGACGAGGGTCGATGAACGCGGCGCCATGCGGTAGTCCCTGGCGGGACGACCTGAAACGATAATGGAGCCGAACGAATGTCGAGGACCGAAGGAACGCGCGAGGCCGCCGTCTCCGCCGCACGCGCCTATGTGACCGGCGGCGCCTTCAAGGCCGAGCTCGCCCGCCGCGTCGCCATTCCTTCCGAAAGCCCGCGCGAAGATTCCGGCCCCGACCACCGCCGCTATCTGGAGGACGAGATCGCGCCGAGCCTCCAGGCGCTCGGCTTCTCGACCCGCCTCTTGGAGAACCCGGTCTCGGCCCGCCTGCCCGTCCTCTTCGCTGAGCGGATCGAGGACGAGACCCTTCCCACCATCCTGACCTACGGCCACGGCGACGTGCTCTGGGGCATGGGCGGCGACTGGGCCGACGGGCGCGACCCCTTCGTGCTCGACGAGGCGGACGGCAAGCTCTACGGGCGCGGCACCGTCGACAACAAGGGGCAGCACACGATCAATGTCGCGGCGCTGCGCTGCGTCCTCGAGGCCAGGGGCCGGCTCGGCTTCAATGTGAAGGCGATGATCGAGATGGGCGAGGAGACCGGCTCGCCGGGCCTCGCCGAGATCGCGAGCGCCCATCGCGACCTGTTCGCCGCCGACGTCCTCATCGCCTCCGACGGGCCGCGCACGGCGACGCAGACGCCGACGATGTTCCTCGGGGCGCGCGGGGGCCACGGCTTCCACCTCGTCGCCGACGAACGGCCCGGCGCCTATCATTCCGGCAATTGGGGCGGGCTCCTCGTCAATCCGGGCATCCGGCTCGCCCATGCGCTCGCCACGATCACCGACGCCAACGGAAAGATCCAGATCCCCGAATGGACGCCGGGTGAGATCCCGGCCAACGTGCGCCAAGCGCTCTCGACGATCGTCCTGGAAACGAGCGAGGGCGATCCTGCGATCGATCCGTCCTGGGGCGAGCCCGGGCTCGCCGGCCCGATGCAGGTCTTCGGCTGGTGCAATTTCGAGGTGCTGGCCTTTACCTGCGGGCGCCCGGAGGCGCCGGTGAACGCCGTGCCGGGCCGCGCGCGGGCCACCTGCCAGCTGCGCTACGTGGTCGGCGTCGATCAGGCCCGCATCCTGCCGGCGCTGCGCGAGCATCTCGACGAGCACGGCTTTCAGGACGTCGCGATCGAGCCGATGGAGCGCGGCTTCTTCACGGCCACCCGCACCGATCCGGACAACGAATGGGTGCGCCTCGTCGCCGGCTCGATCGAGGCGACCACCGGCAAAGCGCCGGCGATCCTGCCCAATCTCGGCGGCTCGCTGCCGAACGAGGTCTTCGCCGAGATCCTCGGGCTGCCGACCGTCTGGGTCCCGCATTCGCACCGCGCCTGCGGTCAGCACGCACCCGACGAGCACATGCTCCTGTCGCTCGCCGAAGAGGCCGCCGCGATGATGGCCGGCCTCTTCCACGACATCGGCGAGCGGCCCTGACCTACTCGCGCGGCGCGTTCCAGGCCTCGACGAAGTCGTTGGTGTAGGCGGCGTCGAGGTCTTCGAGCGGCGCGTCGAGGTCGCCGGAGGCGAGAAGGCTCTCGTGCCACGCCGCCCAGGCCGCCGGGTCGTTCTCGCCGAAGCCCTTGCCCTCGGGCGGCGTCTGGCGCGCGAGGATCGCCTGCGTCAGCGCGGTGGCGAACTCGCGGTCCTCGCCCTCCTGAGGGTTGCCGGCGGCGGTGTGTTCGAGAACGGCCTCGAGGTTCGCCGGGTCCATGGCGAAGCGCGAACCCCGCGCCACCGCCCGGCCGAAGCCTTCGATCACCTCCGGGTTCGCCTCCACGAAGGAGCGGAGCGCCACGAAGCCGTTGCCGAAGAAGGACCGGAAGGCCTCGGGCGTGATGTTGACCGTCGGTAGGCCGCGCTGGTTCAGGATCGCGCCGTCGCTCGTCGCCGCCGCATAGGCGTCGATGTCGCCGCGGGTGAAGCCCGCGACCGCGAGCCCGCCGTCGCCGACGACCAGGAACTCGTAGTCCGTTCCCTCGGACATCCCCGCATCGGTCAGGATGGTGCGGGCGAAGGCCGTCTCGGCGCCGTCCGCGGTGCCGACGCCGACGACCTTGCCGCGCAGGCCCTCGATGTCCTTCACCTCGGAATCCTCAGGGACGAGGATGCCGAACGAGCTCTGCGGGTTGAGGTTGTAGACGAACTGCACGTCGAGCCCGCCGGCCCGCGCGTTGATCGTCGGCCCGGCGCCCGGCTGGCCGAGCTGCGCCTGCTCGGCGGCCACCGCCTGCAGGACCGCGGCCGAGCCGTTCACCGCCTCGATGGTGAGCGACAGGCCCTCCTCCTCGAAATAGCCCTCGCCGATCGCCGTCCAGACCGGCGTGATGTTGATGGCCGACGGGTTGGCGAGAACCACGGTGATCTCACGCGGTTCCTGCGCGCTCGCAGGCACGCAGAGCGTGGCGAGGGCGGCGAGGGCAAGTCTGAAGCGCATGGGTCGTTCCTCCCGTATGGGCCCGCGACCATCGCGCGCCCGTCATTGTCCCGTTTCGGCAGGCTCCTCCGTGCCGGCCAGAGTCGTCTGCTCCTGCAGCCGCTGCAGGGTCAGACGGTAGTGCTCCTGAAGGCGCGACACGGCGTTCGGCACGTCGCCGTCCAGCGTCGCCTCCATGATCTGGCGATGCTCCTCGCGCGAGTCGCGGCGCGGGTAGCAGGCGGACATGGAGGCGAAGCGGTAGCGCTCGGCGTGGTCCATCATGTCCTGGCAGAAGGTCTCCAGCCACACCGAGCCGCATCGCCCGATCAGGGCGTTGTGGAAGGCGCGATGGCGCTCCTCCCAGGCGGAATTGTCGCTGTCGCTCTCGCCCGCCAGGCGGATGGGCTCGCGGTCCAGCCGGAAGTGCGTGGTGATGACCGCGTCCTCCCACGCCTTGTCGCGGTTGAGGATCGACTGTTCGAGCGCCAGCCCCTCCAGCCAGCACCGCGACTTCACGAGCTCGGCGAAGGCCTCCAGCGTCAAGGGCGGCACGAAGAAGCCGCGCTGGTCGCGCCGGTCGACGAGGCGCTCGGCCGACAGCCGGTTCAGCGCCTCGCGCACCGGGTTGATGCCGGTGTCGTAGCGCTGGGCCACCTGCTCGATCAGGAGCTTCTGCCCGGGCTTCATGGTTCCGTTCAGGATGTCGCGCCGCAGCTTGGCGTAGACGAGCGTCGCCGACGTCGTCTTCTCGGCCCCGCGCGGGGGCCTTGGCAGCTCTGCGATCGAGGCGTCTCTCATCGGCGCTCAGGCTCCGGTCTGTCCCGTGACCGAACTTCTCTGCCAGAAGACGAAGCGGCGCTCCACCAGGACGACCGTCCAGAACAGGGCGAGGCCGAGAAGCGAGAGGAACAGGATCAACGAGAAGATGCGCGGCGTGTTCAGCTGCGAGGCGGCGACGCGGATCAGCTCGCCGAAGCCGCGACCGCCGCCGAGGAACTCGCCGGTGATGGCGCCGGCCATGACGCCCACCGAGGCGATCTTCAACCCCGTGAAGATCTGCGGCAGGCCCGTCGGCAGCTTCATGCGGAACAGCGTCTGCCAGCGGCTGGCGCCGAGCGTCTTGAACAGCATGCGCGCATTGTCGTCGGCGACGTGCAGCGCCGCCGCCGTCGCCACCACGATGGGGAAGGTCGCGATGAAGGCGGCGAGCGCGACCTTGGAGGAGATGCCGAAGCCGAGCCAGGCGACGAAGAGCGGCGCGAAGGCGACCTTGGGCATGGTGTCGATGGCGACGAGATAGGGCAGGACCACGCGCTCGCCGAAGCTCGTCTCGCCGACGAGGAGTCCCAGCGAGAAGCCGATCGTCATGGCGATCAGGAAGCCGAAGATCACCTCCTTGGTGGTGATCCAGAGCGCCGGCAGCATGTAGCCGCCGGTCAGGAGATTGGTGGCGACCGTCACGATGTCGCGCCCCACCTCCCCCGGCGAGGGCAGGATGATCGGCGAGACGAGGCCGGCGACGTGGACGAGCTGCCAGAGGCCGATGAAGGCGAGGAACAGGGCCAGCATCGCCGCGGGGCGCGGCACGCGGTCGATCCAGGAGACCGGCTCGCTCCACACCGTGTCGGCGGGCCGGTCGGGAAGGGCGGAATATTCGCTCAATGGAACGCTCCGTCGTCGAGAAGGGCGCGGATGCGGCGCACATAGGCGCCGAGCCGTTCGTCGGTCAGAAGATCGAGCGTGCGCGGGCGGGGCAGGTCGATATCGATGATCTCGACGAAGCGCCCCGGCCTCTTCGACATGACGTAGACCGTGTCCGACAGGATCACCGCCTCGGGGATCGAGTGCGTGACGAGGAAGGTCGTCGCGTTCTTCTCCAGGCAGATGCGCTGCAGCTCCATGTTCATGAAGTCGCGCGAGAGTTCGTCGAGCGCCGAGAAGGGCTCGTCGAGAAGCAGCATGGAGGGGTCCGTCACGAGCATGCGGCAGATGGCGGCACGCTGCGCCATGCCGCCGGACAGCTTGTTCGGATGCACCTCCTCGAAGCCGCCGAGGCCGGTGAGTTCGAGGAGCGCGCGCGCATGGCCCTCCCTGGCCTTGGCCGCGGCCCGTCCGTCGCGGATCTCGATGGGCAGGAGCACGTTCTCGATGGTCGTGCGCCAGGGAAACAGCGTCGCCTGCTGGAACATCATGCCGATGTCGCGCCGCGCGCCCAGCACCGGCGTGCCGTTCAGGACGACCGAGCCGGCGGATGGCGGGACGAGCCCCGCCATGATCTTCAGGAGCGTCGACTTCCCGCAGCCGGACGGCCCGATGATGGAGGAGAAGGTCCCCTCGCGCAGCGTCAGGTCGACGGGGTCGAGGGCGCGCAGGCTCCCGCGCGCATAGGTCTTGGTGACGCCGCGCAGCTCGTAGACCGGGCGGGCGGGCGCAGCGCCCGCCGGCGCCCGAAACGCGGCCCCCGCCTCCGCGGTCAGGCTCATTGCGCGTTCCAGCCTTCGACGAACTGGTTGGTGTAGGCCGCCTCCAGATCGTCGAGCGGCGCGTCGAGGGCTCCGGTCTCGACCTGCGCCTCGTGCCAGAGCTGCCAGTGCTCGGGCGGCTGGTAGCCGAAGCCCTCTGCCCGGAACGCCTCC
This sequence comes from Pseudomonadota bacterium, assembly GCA_023419535.1. Classification (GTDB taxonomy): domain Bacteria; phylum Pseudomonadota; class Alphaproteobacteria; order Rhizobiales; family Rhizobiaceae; genus Aureimonas. The sequence goes on from JAEZXX010000019.1 coordinate 8,396, forward strand.
TGCGGGTTGATGCGCGTCTGCGCCGCCTGCAGCAGCAGCAGCGCGAGATCGGCATCCTCCGCCTCCTGCGGGTTCGCCGCCGCCGCATGCGCCAGCGTCGCCTCGTTGTTGGCCGGATCGAGGCCGAAGCGCGTGCCCTTCACCAGAGCGCGGCCGAACTTCTCGATGACCTCCGGATTCTCGTCGAGATAGGTGCGCGTCACGGCCCAGCCGTTGCCGAAGAAGGCGAGGAACTCAGGCGGCGTGATTTCGCGCAATTCGATGCCGCGCGCCTCGATGATCGCCGCGTCGCTCGCCGCCGCCGCATAGGCCGCGACCTCTTCCCCGAGGATCGCCGCCGCCGCCGTGCCGCCGTCGCCGATGGCCAGGAACTCGTAGCCCGCGCCCTCCTGCAGCCCGGCCCCGGCCATGATGGCGCGGGTGAAGCCGACCTCGGCGCCGTCGGCCGTGCCGATGCCGATCGTCTCGCCCTCGAGCTCGGCGGGCGCCGTCACCTCGGACTCGTCTGGCACGACCAGCCCGAAGATCGAGTTCGGATACTGGTTGTAGATGAAGACGACGTCCTCGCCGCGCTGGCGCGCCGCGAGCACCGGTCCCGGGCCGGGATTGCCGATCTGCGCCTGACCCGCGGCCATCGCCTGCAGGACGGAGGCCGAGCCGTTCACCGCCTGGACCTCGACGGTCAGCCCTTCCTCCTCGAAATAGCCCTCGCCGATCGCGTTGTGCAGCGGGAAATTGTTGAGGGCCGAGGGGTTCGGCACGACGATGGTGATGGCCGTCTGCGCCGACGCGGTCGTCGAACCGAGCAGCAGCGCCATGAGCGTCGGCGCGACGAGACGGGACCTTGCCTTCGATTTCATCCGTTCCTCCCAAGGCCGCCTTATCACGGCTTCGAGAGACGCTATCACCAGAAAATCTATTTTCCAGAGACAATCGACGTTTCGCATGTGCGATATTGTTGTGCAGAGCGGGATTGTAGGCCTCGAACTCGCGGCCACGCGGGCTTCAGAGCGTTAAGTTTTGCCTCCGGGCGGTTGAATCTCCTGTGCGACGCAAAATCTTTTTCGCTTTACGTTTCCGACGATCGCATGTTTTACGACGGTGTGGAGAGGAGAAACCCATCATGAGCGACTTCGTCGTCGAACCTGCCCCGACCGTCAGCATTCCCGTCGAGGGCGGCGGCCGCTTTCCCGTCCGCCGCGTCTATTGCGTCGGCCGAAACTACGTGGCGCATGTGCGCGAGATGGGCGGCAGCGAGGATCGCGATCCGCCGCTCTTCTTCCAGAAGCCCGCCGATTCCGTCGTCCTCGACGGCGGCACCGTTCCCTATCCGACGCAGACCGAGGACTTCCATTTCGAGGTCGAACTCGTCCTCGCGCTGAAGTCCGGCGGCCTGAACATCCCCCAGGATCGGGCGCTCGACCACATCTACGGCTACAGCGTCGGCATCGACATGACGCGCCGCGACATCCAGGGCAAAGGCCGCCCGTGGGAGATCGCCAAGTCCTTCGACCATTCCTTCCCGTGCGGCGCGCTCGTGCCGGTCGAGAGGTCCGGCCACATCGACAAGGGCGAGATCAAGCTGACGGTGGGGGGCGAGACGCGCCAGGAGTCCGACGTCGACCTGTTGATCTGGAAGGTCCCGGAGATCATCGCCAACCTCTCGACCTTCTTCGAGCTGAAGGCCGGCGACGTCATCCTGACCGGAACGCCGCACGGCGTCGGCCCCGTCGTTCCGGGCGACCGCATCGAGGCGAGCGTCGCCGGCCTTCCCAAGCTCTCGGTCACGATCGGCGAACGCGCCGCCTGAACGCCGAAGGCGCGCCGGCGGTCTCAGATCGTCGGCGCTCAGCTGCCGCGGGCGCTCGTCAGGAGGGCCTGCGCGCTGCCGGCCCGCTCGATGCGCGCGCGCGTGTAGCGGTAGCCGGCCTCGATCTGGTCCGGAATCCGCGCCCAGTCGAGGATCGTCATCCCCGGAACGCTCGGCGGCTCGAGCAGAAGATCGCCCGCCAGATCCATCGCGATCTGCGACCGGTCGCTCGTCACCGTCATCGAACGCGCCACCACCTCCGTGATGCGCGGGAAGTCGCCCGCGCGGTGGCGACGCAGCGCCAGTTCGCGCACCAGCGCCCTGCGGTTCGGCAGCTTCGCGTAAGGGTGCGCGACGGTCCAGAGGCTCCCGGCCGACAGGGCCACCGCGACGTTCGGTCCTGCCTTCAGGCTCCGCATCACGTCGAGCGGCACGTTGTCCAGAAGCCCGCCGTCGACCAGCACCTCGCCGGTGTCGGTCACGAAGGGCGGCAGGGCGCCTGGAATCGAGGCCGACGCCCGCACGGCCTCCCAGACCGGCCCCTCGCGATGGACGACCGACTGCCCGCTCGTCAGGCTCGTCGAGACCGCGAAGGCGCCGAGTGGGTAGTCCTCCAGCGCCGCGCCCGCATAGCGGCGCGCCAGCTCGGCGTCGAAATGGGTGTGGTCGAAGACGCTGTAGAGCGGAACCGTCAACCGGCTGAGGGCACGGGACTTCAGGAAGAAGGCCTGGAACTGCGGACCGAACTCGGAGGGGTCGCGCCCGCTCGCGAACTCCGCCGCGATGCTCGCGCCGATGCTGGTGCCGCCGAAGATGTCGAAGACGATTCCCCCCTCGAGCAAAGCGCGCATGACCCCGATATGCGCGGCCCCGAGCGCGCCGCCGCCTCCGAAGACCATGCCCACCGCCTTGCCGGCGACGAAGCGCGACAGGCGCTCGAAGTCGGCGTCGCGGTCGAGCGCGAGATGGTGGTGGAGATGGACGGGGCGGCCCGACAACCAATGCCGCGTCTCGCGGATAGGCTCCGCCTCCCGCTCGCGATGGAGCACCAGCGAGATCTTCCGCGGCAGGAAGGAGCCGAAGGCGCGGGCCTCCGCGGCGTTGAGCGGGACCGGCCCGTCGGCCGCGAGCGCCAGAGGACCGCACAGCACGAGATGGTCGCAGGCCGCCAGCACCGCCCGGTCGAACGCCTCGCTGCCCTCGCCGGTCACGAGAAGGAGCGCCCCGCGGGCCGCCTCCAGATCCGCGAGCCAGCCGGCGAAGGCGCTTCCGCCGTCGGTGGCCACCTCGTCCGGCAAATCCCGCGCGCCGATGGCCGTGACCTGGCCGGCGCGCGCCAGACGATCGGCGATCTGCCGCATGAGCGAGGGGTCGGGAACGCGGGGCCCGGCCCCCAGGAGCGCGCTCGTGCCTGCGGGTCGCGGCTTCAGGATAGGCGCAAAGACCGCCGCGGCCCGCAGACGCTGCCCGAAGGAGCGCAGGATCGCCTCGGTGAAGACCGGAACGCGCGTCTTGATCGCCTCGTAGCCCTCGCGCGAGAGCTCCAGGACATCGGCGTCGCGCGCCGCCACGACGTCGGCCGTGCGCTCCAGCCCGCCGAAGAACGCGATCTCCCCGATCGGCTCCCCTTCCCCGATCTCGGCGATGAGGTCCCGGCCGCCCCGAAGCACGTCGAACCGTCCGGTCAGGACGAAGAAGAGCGTCTCGGCCTGTTCGCCCTGGCGCACCAGGAAGGCGCCGCGCGCCAGGCTGCGGCGCAGCGAATGGGCCAGCACCAGCTCGCGCTCGGCCGTCGGCAGGACCTTCAGGACATCGGCCTTGGGGCTCGGAACGCGCACTTCGAGCGACATGAACGGATCGTCTCCCTCCCGGCCGGCAGACCTGCCGTAACGGCAGATCCTTCCACCACGGTTTTCGCCCGCGCGAAAGCCTTTTCGCGCACGGGTACCCGGAGGACAGGCTGCGCGGGCGCGCCCCGGCGGTGCGCGGCCGGGTCGGTCGCCGCTACGCCCGGAGGGGCGGCGAGCGCTTACGCGACGCTGCCCGACACCGTCACATGCAGTCCACCGTCCACCGGCAGCTCGACGCCCGTGATGTAGCGCGCCTCGTCCGAGGCGAGGAAGACCGAGGCCCAGGCGACATCCCAGGCATCGCCCTGCCGCTTCATGGGGGTGATCGCCGCCCGCTTGGCCCGCATCTCCTCCACGTCGGCATGGTAGCCGCTGATCTGGCTGTAGACGTGGGGGGTGTCCATGACACCCGGCAGGATGCAGTTCGCCCGGATGCCCCTGGAGGCGTATTCGATCGCGACGGCGCGGGTGAAATGGTTCACCGCGGCCTTGGAGGCGTAGTATGAGACGTAGGGATAGCCGGTCCACCGGATGGCGGCGAGCGACGAGATGTTGACGATCGCACCGCGGCCTTGGCGAACCATGATCGGCAGCACGGCCTTGCAGGTCAGGAACACGCTCGTCGCGTTCACGTCCATCACGCGCCGCCAGCTCTCCTCCGACGCCTCCTCGACACCGCCCGCGACATTGATGCCGACATTGTTGTGCAGGATGTCGATGGCGCCGAAAGCCTCCTCCACCGCCGCGACGCAGGCTCCGATCTCTGGCGAGGACGTGACGTCCGCCTGCAGCGCGATCGCGCTTCCGCCCTCCCGTTCGATCAGAGCACAGGTCGCCGCGGCCGAGGCGAGATCACGATCGACGCAGGCGACCCTGGCGCCTTCGCGGGCATAGGCGACCGCGGCCGCCTTGCCGTTTCCCCAGCCCTCCCCGATCGAACCTGCGCCGAACACGAGCGCAACGCGCCCCTCCAACCGCCTCATGAAGCTTCCCCCCGAAACCGTGCGATCGCTTGAGCGCGACCGCATCGCCTCTTTGCCGGCTCGGCGAGCGCGTTTCAACATCCGCGATCTTCCGGGCCCTTCGCTGTCGGGCGGGTCTTCGAGTGGGCGCGTCCATTGGTCGTTTTGGTTTTGAACGCGCGAAAGCCCCGCAGGCTTTTGGCCTCGGGGCGGATGTTGGTGGGTGTGGGGTTGTGTTGTGTTGTGTGAGAGGTTTGATGCGATTTGCAGACCTG
>JAEZXX010000081.1 GCA_023419535.1 Pseudomonadota bacterium
AAGGCCCCGCCGGATCGCTCCGGCGGGGCCTTGTTCATGTCTGCGGTCCCGTCCGGGAACCGGCGAGCCGTCAGGCGGCGTTCGCCTCGATGGCGCGGTTCTCGTTGCCGGCGACCGCGATGTCGATCCGGCGCGGCTTCATCGCCTCGGGGATGATCCGCACGAGATCGATGTGCAGCAGGCCGTGCTTCAGGCTGGCGCCCTTCACCTCGACATGCTCGGCGAGCTGGAAGCGGCGCTCGAAGGCGCGCCCGGCGATGCCGCGATGGAGGTAGCGGGCGGTCTCGCCCTCGGCTTCCGCCTTCTCGCCCTTCACCGTCAGCACGTTCTCGCGGCTTTCGATCGAGAGCTCGCTCTCCTCGAAGCCGGCGACGGCCATGGTGATGCGGTAGGCGTTCTCGCCCGTGCGCTCGATGTTGTAGGGCGGGTAGGACTGCGAATTGTCCACCTGGCCCAGATTGTCCAGCATCGAGAAGAGCCGGTCGAAGCCGACGGTGGAGCGGTACAGCGGAGCGAAATCGACGTTACGCATGGGATCTGTCCTCTATTCTTGAGCAACATTTCGGATCGACGGTCGGTTCGAGACCCCGCGTCGCGGCGGCCTCTCGCCCGTCTGCGGCCCGTTTTCGCGACCGCATCGGAAAAATGGTGGCGCGAAAAAGGGGGTTCAAGATCGCGCGCGAATCGCCCGCCGAAAATTTTGGCGACCGGCCGCTCTCTCCTGAACGAATTATGAACGCGCCCTTCCGGTCGCGTTCACTTTACCGATGGCATGGTCCGATCCACACCGACCGGAGCGAAAGGGAGGGTGGACGATGAAGGCGCTTCTGATCGCACTCGCTGTCGCGACGTCGCTGACGACCCCGCCGATGGCGGCCCATGCCGTCGACCGGCACGGGGGCCACGAGACGGTGCGGGACCGCGAAGCCGGATTGGGCCACCACGGCCCGCTCGGCGAACGACAGGTCGAGCGGATCGTCCATGGCGAGGGCTTCGTGGAGATCGTCGAGCTCCAGCGAAACCGCGATCGCTACGACGTCGAGGCCGTGCGGCCCAACGGCTCGGTGCACCGCCTCGCCATCGATGCCCATGACGGTTCGGTGATCCGTAAGGAGCGGCTCGGCTGGGCGCGCGGACCCTCCGCGCAGGATCATGCCCGGCGAACGGGTCTTGAGTTCCGCTTCGGCTTCTAGCCGCAAGCGCATCAGAACGGTCACGGCGTCCCGTCCCTTCCGCCGTGGCCGCTTGGAGCCGGAAGCCTCGGAACGGGGGCTTCCGGCTTCTATCCTTCGGCTCCCCTTCGGACCGATTCCCCTAGGGGACCCCGGATTTAAGTCTATCGAGCGGTCGGTTCGTCCTGCGGGGCGGAGTCCTCGCCGGACGGGGCCCGCAGCGCGTCGAGGCTGGTGGAGCCGCGCGCCACGATCGCGTTGTCGTGGGTGACCGGCGAGACCGCAGGCCCGCGTCCGTTCCAGTTGAAGCTGTCGGCGCGGCCCGGAGCGGCCGGCTGGACGATGCCGCTGAGGACGAGGCGCTCGCGCGGAGAGGGGCCCTGATCCTGGATCTGAGTGCCGCCGCCGAGCAGCGTGTCGGCGCCGTCGAAGCCCGGATCGTTCATGGCGACGGGCTCGGTGCGCACGCTGTCGGGGCTGCGACGGATCGCCGGCAGGTCGCCCTGACCGATCTGCTGCGGCGCGAGGCTGACGAGCATGTCGTCGACGCTGAGGCCGAGGCGCGAGACGATCGGCTTCTCGACATAGTAGGCGAGCTTGGCCGCGCCCGCCGCCGTCATGGTGATGCCGTCGGAGTTGCGCAGGCGCGCCGGCTGACCGGCGGGGTCCGGCCCCGAGGTGATGAAGGCGCCGGCGGAATCGACGAAGCCGTTCCAGATGTCGATGAACTCGCCCTCGGCGGAAGCGGCCGCACGGCGGTAGATGTCGTTCAGGAAGACCATGTCCTCGGTCATCCGGTTCGCCTGGAAGGCGGGCATGCCGACCCAGATGAGGGGCAGGTCGCGCGTCTGCGCGATGTCCGCCAGGGCCTCGGCGCGGCGGGCATATTCGGCGGTCCAGGCATCGGAGCGCACCGGCTCGGAGGCGCCGCCGACGCGGATGGCCTGCCGGTCGTTCGCCCCGAGCATGACGACGACGAGATCGGGCTGGACCTCGTCGATCATCTTCGGCAGTTCGCCCAGCCAGTCGTAGTAGTCGGCGCGCACGAGGCCGGACGAGCCCTCGGAGCGCCCGGTGATGCGCACGTCGCGGTTGCCCGCGAAGCTTTCGGTCAGGCCGCGCGACAGGCTGGCCGCCATGAAGTCGCCGACGACGAGGACGTCGCGGGCGTTCTCGGCCTTGTCCACCGCCGGCACCGCGGGCGCGGCGGCCACGGCGGGCGCGGCGGAAGGCTGCCGCTGGCGCCGAGGTTGCGCCTGCCGCTGGCGGTTGCCCTGGCGCGGCCGGGCCTGCTGGCGCTGCGGGCGGGCCTGCTGGCGCTGCACCTGCGGCTGCTGCTGAACGCCGACGGGCGGGCCGAACAGCATCTCCATGATATTGCGCGGCCGCTGCTGCGCCTCGGCGGAGACGACGTCGGCGGTGACGAGCCCGAGCGAAAGCGGGACGGTGAGGACCAGAATCCGCCCCCGGCGCGTGTGCGTTCGTCCCGCCATCGTCACCTCAGTTCCGTCGCAGCGCGTCGAGCAGCGCCTTGGAGGCGTTTCCGTCCGGCGCGATCCCGGCGCCCCGCTGGAAGGCGGTGATGGCGCCGCGCGAGCCCGAGCCGATCAGTCCGTCGATCGCCCCGTCGTAATAGCCCCGCTGGCTCAAACGCTGCTGCATTTCCTGCCGTTCCGCCATGGTCAGGGGCGTGTATCCGCGCGGCCAGGACCGGGCGAAGGGGCCGCCGCCCGCGATCCTGTCGGCCAGATGCCCGACCGTCAATGCGTAGGTGTCGGCGTTGTTGTAGTTCTTGATGACGAAGAAGTTGCGCGTCATCAGGAAGACCGGCCCGTTCGGGCCTTCCGGCATGACGAGGTTGGCGTTCTGCGAACGGTCCGGGAAGGCCCGGCCGCCGACGCGCGCGAAGCCCAGCCGCTCCCATTCGGCGATGGTCTTGTTGGAGCGGTCGAGGCTCTGGAGGTTGCGGCCCTGCGGCGGCTGCACCTCGTAGCCCCAGGTCTGGCCCGGACGCCAGCCGTTGTCGCGCAGGAGGTTCGCGGCGGTGGCGAGCGCGTCGGGGATCGAGTTCCAGATGTCGGCGCGGCCGTCTCCGTCCATGTCGACCGCCCACGCCTGGTAGGAGGTCGGGATGAACTGGGTGTGGCCCATGGCCCCTGCCCAGGAGCCGGTGAGGCCGGCCGGAGAGATGTGACCGTCCTGGACGATCTTCAGCGCGGCGATCAGCTGCTGGCGGGCGAAGCGCGCCCGGCGCTGGTCGTAGACGGCGAGCGTCGCGAGCGCCTGGGGCACGCTCTTCAGCCGCTGCGGGTTCTCGAGCGCGGCGCCGTAGTTCGATTCCACCGACCAGATGGCGAGGAGGACCTGACGCGGCACGCCGAAGCGCTGCTCGATCCGGTCGAGCCAGGGAGCCCACTGGCGGGCGAGCTGCTGCCCCTGCGCGATCGTCTGCTCGTTGACGCGATTGTCGACATAGTCCCAGACGCGGCTCTGGAACTCGGCCTGGTTGCGCGCGCGCTCGATGGTGTCGTGATCGGGCTCGGTCACGCCCGCGAAGACCGCGCGATAGGTCTCGCGCCGGATGCCGCTCTGGGCCGCCGTGGATTCGAAATTGGCGATCCACTGGCGGAACTGCGCATCGGCGGCGGCGGGCATGGTCGAACTCAGCGCCAGGGTCGCGGCGACGACGGCTGTCTTCACGAAGGTCGCGACAGCGGCTCTCGGTGCAGGCATGGGCTACTCCGTCGGAGGAACGTTGCTCGGGAACGTCCGATGATAGGGGCAGGTCGTTAACGGCGTCTTTACCACGTCGAACGGCCAAGCTCCGGGAGCTGCGCGACCGCCCTCGAATTCACCCATCATTTCAAGGCGAAATGACGGCGCGAGCACCCGTGCGCGGATCGGCCCGCCGGAAACGGGATCTTCACGATCCCGTCAGGCGTTCGCCTCGCCGCGGAAGAGCGGCCCGGCCTGCCGGGCCCGCTCGCGCAGAAAATCGGCGAGGACGCGGATGCGCGGCGCGGGCGCCAGCTCTTCGTGGCAGACCAGCCAGTAGGTGCGGTCGAGGAAGAGCTCGCCCGGAAGGATGGGCTGCAGGCCGGCGTGCCGACAGGCGATGTAGTGGGGCAGGATGCACAGGCCGTAGCCGGCGAGACCGGCGGCGAGCTGGGCCTGGATGGACGAGCTCTGATAGCTCGCCCGCATGCCCGGAAGGATGTCCTTCAGATAGTCGAGCCCCGGCGAGAAGATCATGTCGTCGATGTAGCCGATCAAGGGATGGGCTGTGACGTCGTCGCGGCGTTCGATGGGGGCGTGGGCGTTCAGATAGTCGCGCGCGGCGTAGAGGAAGAGACGGTAGCCGGCGAGCCGCTCCTGACGGTAGGGCCCGCTCGCCGGCGGATGGAGCGTGACGGCGAGATCGGCCTCGCGGCGCGACAGCGAAACGATCTGCTGGAGGGTGACGAATTCCACGGCGAGGCCCGGATGCTCCTGCGCGAAACCCGGCAGCTTGTCGGCGAGGAAGAAGTTGCCGAAGCCCTCGGGCGTGGAGAGCCGCACGACGCCCCGCGCCACCATCCGCCCGCCCGGCTCGCCCGAGCCGACGAGCTCGGCCTGCCGTTCCATCGCCTTGGCCTGCTCGACGAGGCGTCCGCCGGCCGTCGTCGGCGCGTAGCCCTTGGGGCTGCGCTCGAAGAGGCGCTGGCCGAGCGCGCGCTCCAGCCGGTCGATCCGGCGCGAGACGGTGACGTGGCTGGTGCGCAGCTCGCGCGCCGCCGAGGACAGCTGGCCGGTCCGCGCGACGGCGAGGAAGTGGCGAAGATCGTCCCAGGAGAAGCCCGACATGAGCACCGATCCGATTTCGATTGAACGAATTCGTACAGCGTTTGTACGAAAATCGCCATTCTAGGGGCGAAGGTCGAGTGTTAGCGTCCCTCTCGTCCGAGCGGGCAGGCGGGAGGAGATCGGCCGCGCGCAAAGGATAGTCCGGATGATCGCGAGATCGGTCCGGACGGGGAGAGGTGCCGACGAAAACAAGCCGCCCGATGCGCGACGTCCGCGCATGAGGAGCGGTCTGGCTCGCGCGTCTCCCGGCGATCGTCGTATCAAACGGGAGGAAACGCATGAGACGTCTGGCCACCATCACCGCCGCATTCCTGGCCGCAAGCGCGATGCCCGCGCTGGCCCAGATCTCCGACGACATCGTCAAGATCGGCATTCTGAACGATCAGTCGGGCGTCTACGCCGATTTCGGCGGACGCTGGTCCTACGAGGCCGCCCTGATGGCGGTCGAGGATTTCGGCGGCGAGGTCAACGGCGTGCCGATCGAGGTCGTCACCGCCGACCACCAGAACAAGCCCGACGTCGCCGCGAACTTCGCCCGCCAGTGGTACGACACCGAGCAGGTGGACACGATCATGGAGCTGACCACCTCCTCGGTGGCGCTCGCGGTCCAGGGGATCTCGCGCGAGCTCGGCAAGGTCAGCCTCGTCACCGGCGCGGCGACGGCGGAACTCACCGGCGCGCAGTGCTCCCCCACCGGCTTCCACTGGGCCTACGACACGCACATGCTGGCGGTCGGCACCGGCGGCGCGCTGGTCGAGCAGGGCGGCGACTCCTGGTTCTTCCTCACCGCCGACTACGCCTTCGGCTACTCGCTCGAGGAGCAGACCACCAAGTTCGTGACCGACAACGGCGGCAGCGTCGTCGGCGCCGTCCGCCACCCGCTGGCCACCACCGACTTCTCGTCCTTCCTCCTGCAGGCGCAGTCCTCCGGCGCGAAGGTCATCGGCCTCGCGAACGCCGGCCTCGACACGGCGAACGCCGTGCTGCAGGCCTCCGAGTTCGGCATCGTCCAGAGCGGCCAGCGCCTCGCCGCGCTCCTCTTCACGCTGGCGGAGGTGCACGGCCTCGGCCTTCAGGCCGCGCAGGGCCTGACGCTGACGGAAAGCTTCTACTGGAACCGCGACGACGAGAGCCGCGAGTTCGGGCGCCGCTTCTTCGAGCGCACCGAGCGCATGCCGAACATGATCCAGGCCGCCACCTATTCGGGCGTCCTGCACTATCTGAAGTCCGTCCAGGAGGCGGGCACCGACGAAGGCGCCGCCGTCGCCGCCAAGATGAAGGAGCTTCCGGTCGAGGACGTCTTCGCGCGCGGCGCGAGCGTGCAGGAGAACGGTCGCCTCATCTCCGACGCCTACCTCATGGAGGTGAAGAGGCCAGACGAGAGCACCGAGCCCTGGGACTATTTCGAGGTCCTCTCCACGGTTCCGGGCGAGGACGCCTACCTCTCCGTCGAGGAGAGCGGCTGCGACACCGCCCCCTGGGCCCAGTAGGCGCGCCGTGGCGCAGACGATGATCCGTCAAAGCGGGGAGGCGGCGTCGGCCGCTCCCCCGTCCGCCTCCGCAGGCCGCGCCCCCGGCGAGGTCGTCCTCTCCTGCCGGGGGCTGCGGCGCGACTTCGGCGGCTTCACCGCCGTCAAGGACGTCGACCTCGACGTCGAGCATGCCCGCGTCCACGCCCTCATCGGGCCGAACGGGGCGGGCAAGACGACGGTCTTCAACCTTCTGACCAAGTTCCTCCAGCCGACCAGGGGCGAGATCCGCTTTCTCGGCGAGGACATCACCCGGCTCTCGCCCTCCAAGGTTGCGCGGAAGGGGCTGGTGCGCTCCTTCCAGATCTCGGCGACCTTCCCGCATCTGACGGTTCTCGAGAACGTGCGCGTCGCGCTGCAGCGCCCGAGCGGGCTCGCGGTGCAGTTCTGGCGCCCGCTCTCCTCGCTCGACCGCCTGAACGGCCGCGCGCTGGAGCTGATCGAGCGCGTCGGCCTGTCCGACGCCACCCACACGCTCGCCGCCGATCTCTCCTACGGCCGCAAGCGGGTGCTGGAGATCGCGACGACGCTCGCGCTCGACCCGAAGGTCCTCCTCCTCGACGAGCCGATGGCCGGCATGGGCCACGAGGACGTCGGCACCGTCTCCGAGATCATCCGCGACGTGGCGCGCGAGCACGCCGTCCTGATGGTCGAGCACAATCTCAAGGTCGTCGCCGACCTCTGCGACACCGTCACCGTGCTCCAGCGCGGCGAGATCCTGGCCGCCGGCGACTACGCGACCGTCGCCAACGACGAGCGGGTGCGCACCGCCTACATGGGGACCGAGCATGAGTGAGCGCGCCCCGAACGGCCGCGAGCCGCTCCTTCAGGTGCGCGGCCTCAACGCCTGGTACGGCGAGGGCCACGCGCTGCACGGCGTCGATCTCGACGTCCATGCGGGCGAGACCGTCACCCTCGTCGGGCGCAACGGCGTCGGCAAGACGACGACGCTGCGCGCCATCATGGGCATCCTGCCCAAGCGCTCGGGCACCATCCGCTTCGACGGCCGCGACATGATGGGCGTGCCGCTGCACAAGACCGCCAGACACGGCATCGGCTTCGTGCCCGAGGAGCGCGGCATCTTCGCCACCTTGAGCGTGGAGGAGAACCTCCACCTGCCGCCGGTCGTGGCGCAGGGCGGCATGACCGTCGAGGAGATCTACACGCTCTTCCCGAATCTGAAGGAGCGCCGCAACTCCGGCGGCATGCAGCTTTCGGGCGGCGAGCAGCAGATGCTGGCGATCGCGCGCATCTTGCGCTCGGGCGTCAAGCTGCTCCTCCTCGACGAGCCGACCGAGGGGCTCGCCCCCGTCATCGTCCAGCGCATCGGCGAGGTGCTTCGCGAACTGAAGACGCGCGGCATGACGGTTCTCCTCGTCGAGCAGAACTTCCGCTTCGCCGCCCGCGTGGCGGACCGCTTCTACCTGATGGACCATGGCGAGGTGCTGGAGAGCTTCGCGACGAGCGAACTGCCGGCGCGCCAGCAGCGCCTTGCCGAAGTGTTGGGAGTCTAGGCCTTGGACACGATCTTCGGCATTCCGGTCGCCGCCTTTCTCGGGCAGCTTCTCGTCGGGCTGATCAACGGCTCGTTCTACGCGATGCTCTCCTTGGGCCTCGCCATCATCTTCGGCCTGCTTCGCATCATCAACTTCGCCCACGGCGCCCAGTACATGCTCGGTGCCTTCATTGGCTCGCTGCTGCTGACCTCCTCGGGCATCGGCTTCTGGCCGGCGCTGATCCTGGCGCCGCTCCTCGTCGGCCTCATGGGCATGCTGGTGGAGCGCGTCGCGCTCTCGCGGCTCTACGAGGTCGACCATCTCTACGGCCTCCTCTTCACCTTCGGCCTCGCGCTCGTGATCGAGGGCATGTTCCGCTACTGGTTCGGCGCCGCCGGCACGCCCTATCCGACCCCTGCGATCCTCCAGGGCGGCACCAATCTCGGCTTCATGTTCCTGCCGAACTATCGCGGCTTCACCGTCGTCGCCTCTCTCGTCGTGTGCGTCGCCGTCTGGCTCCTGATCGAGAAGACGCGGCTCGGGGCGACGCTGCGCGCCGCGCAGGAGAACCCGACGCTCGTTCGCGCCTTCGGCATCAACGTGCCGCTGCTCCTGACCTTCACCTACGGGCTCGGCGCCGCGCTCGCGGGCCTTGCCGGCATCCTCGCGGCGCCGATCTACCAGGTCTCGCCGATGATGGGCTCGCAGATCATCATCGTCGTCTTCGCGGTCGTCGTCGTCGGCGGCATGGGCTCGATCGGCGGGGCGATCGTCACCGGCTACCTGCTCGGCCTCGCCGAGGGCCTGACGCGCGTCTTCTATCCCGAAGCCTCCAACATCGTGATCTTCGTCATCATGGCGATCGTGCTTCTGGTGCGCCCCGCCGGACTGTTCGGGAGGGCCGCCTGATGAGCACCGCCGCACTGAGCCTTCCGACCTCGCGCAGGATCGCACCCCTGAAGGCGATCCTGCTGCTGATCGCGATCGGGGCGCTGCTGGCCGCGCCCTGGTTCCTCTATCCGCTGTTCCTGATGAAGGTGCTGTGCTTCGCGCTCTTCGCGGCCAGCTTCAACCTGCTTCTCGGCTACACCGGGCTCCTGTCCTTCGGCCACGCGGCCTTCTTCGGCGGGGCGGCCTATTTCAGCGCCCATGCAGTGAAGGTCTGGGGCTGGAACCCGGAGTTCGGCATCCTCCTCGGCGTCGCCGGCGCGGCGGTGCTCGGCCTGATCATCGGGTTCCTCGCGATCCGCCGGCAGGGCATCTACTTCGCCATGATCACGCTGGCGCTCAGCCAGATGTTCTTCTTCTTCTGCCTCCAGGCGCCCTTCACGCACGGCGAGGACGGCATCCAGGCGGTGCCGCGCGGCTGGCTCTTCGGAGTGGTCAATCTCCAGTCCGGCCTGAACATGTACTTCTTCGTCGTCGGGGTCTTTCTGATCGGCATGTTCGCGATCTACCGGATCGTCCATTCGCCCTTCGGGATGATCATGAAGTCGATCCGCGAGAACGAGAACCGGGCGGTCTCGCTCGGCCTCTCGGTCGGTTCCTACAAGCTCGCCGCCTTCGTCATGTCGGCGGCGCTGACGGGGCTTGCGGGCGGCACCAAGGCGCTGGTCTTCCAGTTCGCCACGCTCACCGACGTCACCTGGCAGATGTCGGGCGAGGTCATCCTGATGACGCTGCTCGGCGGCATCGGCACGCTTCTCGGCCCGCTCTTCGGCGCGACGCTGATCGTGACCTTGCAGAACTACCTCGCCACCTCCGCCTTCCCGGTGACGGTGCTGACGGGCCTCATCTTCATGGTCTGCGTGCTCGCCTTCCGGCGCGGCGTCGTCGGCGAGTTCTATCATTCCAGGATCGGCCGCCGGATCATGGCGCGGCTGGACGGCTGATGGAGCTGGAATACGACCACGTCGTCGTCGGCGGCGGGACCGCAGGCTGCGTCCTCGCCAACCGCCTGTCGGCCGACAAGTCGCGTTCGGTGCTGCTTCTCGAGGCCGGCCCGCGCGACAATTACGCCTGGGTCCACATCCCGGTCGGCTATCTCTACTGCATCGGCAACCCGCGCGCCGACTGGTGCTTCACGACGGAAGCGGAAGGGGGCCTCAACGGGCGCACGCTCGGCTATCCGCGCGGCCGGGTGCTCGGCGGCTGCTCCTCCATCAACGGCATGATCTACATGCGCGGCCAGGCGCGGGACTACGATCTCTGGCGCCAGATGGGCTGCGAGGGCTGGGGCTGGGACGACGTCCTGCCCCTCTTCAAGGCGAGCGAGGACTGGCACGCCGGTCCGGACGAGATGCACGGGACGGGCGGCGAGTGGCGGGTGGAGCCCGCGCGCCTTCGCTGGGACATCCTGGAAGCGTTCCGCGAGGCCGCGGCCCAGTACGGCATCCCCAAGGTCGAGGACTTCAACCGGGGCGACAACGAGGGCTCCTCCTTCTTCAAGGTGAACCAGAAGCGCGGCGTGCGCTGGAACGCGGTGAAGGCGTTCCTGAAACCTGCCAAAGACCGCGCCAACCTTGTCGTGCGCACCGCCGCGCAGGTGAAGCGCCTCGTCATCGAAGGGGGCCGCGCTACGGGCGTCGTCTTCGAGGCGGACGGGCAGGCGATCGAGGTGCGCTGCCGGCGCGAGATCGTGCTGGCGGCGGGCTCGATCGGCTCGCCGCACGTCCTTGAGCTGTCCGGTGTCGGGCGCGGCGAGGTTCTGTCGAGGGCCGGCATTCCGATCGTCCACGAGATGGATCAGGTCGGCGAGAACCTGCAGGATCATTTGCAACTGCGCTGTGCCTACAAGGTGTCGGGCATCCGCACCTTGAACGAGCGCGCCAATTCGCTTCTCGGCAAGGCGGCGATCGCGCTGGAGTATGCCCTGACGCGCTCGGGCCCGATGTCGATGGCCCCGTCCCAGCTGGGCGTCTTCACCCGGTCCGACCCGTCCTTCGAGACCGCGAACCTGCAGTACCACGTCCAGCCCCTTAGCCTCGAGAAGTTCGGCGAGAACGTGCACCCGTTCCCGGCCTTCACCGCCAGCGTCTGCAATCTGCGGCCCGAAAGCCGCGGGTCGGTGCATGTGAGGAGCGCCGATTTCCGCGCCCAGCCCGCGATCGCGCCGAACTATCTGTCTACGGAGGCGGACCGGCGCGTCGCGGCCGATTCCATCCGCGTCACGCGCTCCATCGTCGCGCAGGCGGCACTCGCGCCCTACCGGCCGGAGGAGTTCCGGCCGGGCCCCGCCTTCGAAACCCATGAGGAGCTGGTCCACGCGGCCGGGGACATCGGCACGACCATCTTCCACCCGGTCGGCACCTGCCGCATGGGCGCCGATTCGGGTTCGGTCGTCGATCCGCAGCTGAAGGTGCGCGGTCTCGAAGGTCTGCGCATCGCCGACGCATCGATCATGCCGCGCATCGTCTCCGGCAACACCGCCTCGCCGACCGTGATGATCGCGGAGAAGGCGGCGCGTATGATCCTCGCCGCATGAGGAGGGTTCGATGAGCGATTTCGGCCTCGACGAGGACCGGCGGGCGATCCGTGACATGGCGCGGAGCTTCTCCGACGAGAAGATCGCGCCGCACGCCCTCGAATGGGACGAGGCCCGGCACTTCCCCGTCGAAACCATGCGCGAGGCGGCAGGCCTCGGCATGGGCGGCATCTATGTCGGCGAGGAGCACGGCGGCTCGGGGCTGACGCGGCTCGACGCGGCGCTGATCTTCGAGGCGCTGGCGACCGGCTGCCCGGCGGTCTCGGCCTATCTGTCGATCCACAACATGGCCGCCTGGATGGTGGACCGCTTCGGCTCGGACGAGCTTCGCGAGCGCCTCGTGCCCGGCCTCGTCTCGATGGAGACGATCGGCGCCTACGCCCTGACGGAGCCCGGCTCGGGCTCGGACGCGGCGGCGCTGTCGACCACCGCGCGGCTCGACGGCGAGACCTACGTTCTGAACGGCACCAAGCAGTTCATCTCCGGCGGCGGCGCGGCGGACCTCTACGTCACGATGGTGCGGACCGGCGGCGAGGGGCCGTCCGGCGTCACCGCGCTCGCGATCCCGAAGGAGACGGAGGGGCTGTCCTTCGGGGGCAACGAGCGCAAGATGGGCTGGAACGCCCAGCCGACGCGCCAGCTGATCTTCGAGAACGCCCGCGTGCCCGCCGCCAACCGTGTCGGCGCGGAGGGCGAGGGCTTCAAGATCGCCATGAAGGGGCTCGACGGCGGGCGCCTCAACATCGCCGCCTGCTCGCTCGGCGGGGCCTCGGCCGCTTTGGAAAAGGCGCTCGCCTACATGGCCGAGCGCCGCGCCTTCGGGAAGCGGCTCGACGCGTTCCAGGCGTTGCAGTTCCGACTCGCCGACATGGGGATCGACCTGGAGGCCTCGCGCTCGCTTCTGTGGCGTGCGGCCACGGCGCTGGACGAGGGCGCGCCCGACGCGGGCGCGCTGGCCGCGATGGCCAAGCGCTTCGTGACGGATGCGGGCTTCCGCGTCGCCAACGAGGCCCTGCAACTCCACGGCGGATACGGCTATCTTGCCGAATACGGGGTGGAGAAGATCGTCCGCGACCTGCGGGTGCACCAGATCCTGGAGGGGACGAACGAGATCATGCGCCTCATCGTGGCGCGGCAGATGCTGGCGGAGGGTCGATGACGGACGAGGTGGTCGTCGAAAGGCAGGGCGCGGCGGGCATCGTCCGCCTGAACCGGCCGAAGGCGCTGAACGCGTTGACGTTGCCGATGGTCCGGGCGCTGCGCGCGGGCTTCGATCAATTCGCCGGGGACGAGGCCGTCGCCTTCGTGCTTCTGGAGGGCGAGGGCGAACGCGCCTTCTGCGCCGGCGGCGACATCCGCGCCATCCACGATTCGGGTCGGGCCGGGACCGATCTGGCGGCGACCTTCTGGCGCGAGGAGTACGAACTCAACGCCCTCATCGCCGAGTATGCCAAGCCCGTGATCGTCCTGATGGACGGGATCGTGATGGGCGGCGGGGCGGGCCTTTCGATCCATGCCTCGCACCGGGTCGCCACCGACCGCATCCGCTTCGCCATGCCCGAGACCGGCATCGGCTTCGTGCCGGATGTCGGCGCCACCCACCGCCTGTCGCGCGCGCCCGACGGGACGGGGCGCTATCTGGCGCTGACGGGCTCGATCGTCGGCGCGGCCGACGTGATCGCGGCCGGGCTCGCCGACGTCATGGTCCCGGCCGACGGCCTGCCCGCGCTGCGGGCGGACATCCTGGCTGCGAAGGACACCGGGGGCGTCGAGGAGGCGATCGCGCGCTACGGCGCCGGTACGACGCCCGGCCTCTTCTCCCAGCACCGTTCACTCATCGCCCGCGCCTTCGGCGCGCCGGACCTCGAAGGCGTCCTGGAGGCGCTGGAGGCGGACGACTCGGACTTCGCCAAGGAGACGCGGGCGACGATCCTGTCGCGCTCGCCCTCCAGCCTGCGCGACACCGAGGCGCTGCTCGAACACGCCCGGCACGCCGATCTGCGGGCGTGCCTGACCGCGGAGTTCTTCGCGGCGCTGGGCACGCTGGATCGCCCCGACTTCTACGAGGGCGTTCGCGCCGCCGTCATCGACAAGGACCGCAATCCGCGCTGGCAGCCGCCGCTCCTGTCGGACGTGGCGCCGGTGAGCCCGCACGCCTTCGCTTCACGGCCGGGCATCGTCCCGCCCTTCGCATCGGACACGACCGCATGAGCCAGCGCATCGCCTTCATCGGCCTCGGCAATATGGGTCTGCCGATGCTCCTGAACCTCAAGAAGGCCGGCTACGAGGTGCGCGGCTTCGACCTCGCCGCCGCCGCCGTCGAAGCCGCTCTCGCCGCCGGGGTCGAGATCCCCACCACCGCGGCCGAGGCGCTCGAGGGCGTCGATGTCGTCATCACCATGCTGCCGGCTGGCCGCCATGTCCTGTCGGTCTGGAAGGAGGCGCTGCCG
The DNA here is from genome assembly GCA_023419535.1 of Pseudomonadota bacterium. Lineage (GTDB taxonomy): Bacteria > Pseudomonadota > Alphaproteobacteria > Rhizobiales > Rhizobiaceae > Aureimonas. Next base: position 13,975 of record JAEZXX010000081.1, read on the forward strand.
CTTCTGGACTCGGACACGCTGCTGATCGACTGCTCGACCATCGACGTCGACAGCGCGCGCGCCGCGCACGAGATGGCGGCAAGCGCGGGGATGCTCTCGCTCGACGCGCCCGTCTCGGGCGGCGTCGGCGGAGCGAGCGCCGGCACGCTCACCTTCATGACGGGCGGCAGCGAGGAGGCTTTCGAGGCGGCCTCGCCGATCCTGTCGCGCATGGGCGCCAGAATCGTCTATTGCGGCGCGGCGGGCGCTGGGCAGGCCGCCAAGATCTGCAACAACATGATCCTCGGCATTTCGATGATCGCGGTGTCGGAGGCCTTCGTCCTCGCCGAGAAGCTCGGCCTGTCGAACCAGGCGCTCTTCGACGTTTCGTCCACCGCCTCCGGCCAGTGCTGGTCGCTGACGAGCTACTGTCCCGTGCCGGGCCCGGTGCCGAACGCGCCGTCGAACAACGGCTACCGGCCAGGCTTCGCGGCCGATCTGATGCTAAAGGATCTGACGCTGGCGCAGGACGCCGCCGCGCTGGCCGGGGCCGAGACGCCGCTCGGGCGCCATGCGCGGGAAATCTACGCCGCCTTCGCGGAGGCCGGGCAGGGCGGCAGCGACTTCTCGGGCATCGTCAACCATTTGCGGGCCCGCTCGGGCGAAAGGGAAGCCTCATGAGCACAGAGCCGACGATCCTCATCGAGCGCCACGACCGGGTCGCGCTGATCCGCCTGAACCGGCCGAAGGCGCTGAACGCCCTGAACCTCCAGCTCGCGACCGAGCTGACCGAGGCCGCGCTCTCCTTCGACGAGGATAAGAGCGTCGGCTGCATCGTCGTGACCGGCTCGGAGAAGGCCTTCGCGGCCGGCGCCGACATCAAGGAAATGCAGTCCTCCGGCTATGCCGAAATGTATGCGCGCGACTGGTTCTCCATCTGGGAGCGCTTCGCGGCCGTGCGCACGCCCATGATCGCGGCCGTCAACGGCTTCGCGCTCGGCGGCGGCTGCGAGGTGGCGATGATGTGCGACATCGTCATCGCGGGCGACGGCGCCAAGTTCGGCCAGCCGGAGATCAATCTCGGCGTCATGCCCGGCATGGGCGGCTCGCAGCGCCTGACGCGCCTGATCGGCCGCTCCAAGGCGATGGAGCTCTGCCTGACGGGCCGCATGATGGGCGCGGAGGAGGCCGAGCGTGTGGGCCTCGCCGCCCGGGTCTTCCCGGCCGCCGAACTGGAGGCCGAGGCCTTGAAGATGGCCGCCACCATCGCCGAGAAGTCCAAGATCGTCGCCATGATGACCAAGGAGACGATCAACCGCGCTGAGGAAATCTCGCTCGCCGAGGGGCTGCGGTTCGAGCGCCGGCTCTTCCACTCCATGTTCGCGCTGCCCGACCAGAAGGAGGGCATGGCCGCCTTCGTCGAGAAGCGCAAAGCCGAGTTCGATCGCAGCTGACAGCACGGGAACCGGACGGGGACGCAGATGACGAGCTTTCGCGAGGCGCGGGATTTCCTTCTGGAGCACCGCACGGACTACGAGCGGGCGGTCGCCGGCTTCCGCTGGCCGGACCCGGTTCCCTTCAACTGGGCGATCCACTGGTTCGACGGCGTTCTGGCCCGCGAGGCGGACAGCCGCGACCGGGCGGCGCTGACCATTGTCGACACCGCGTCGGGGACGGACCGCTCGCTCACCTTCGCCGAGCTGTCGCGCCGCTCCAACCGCGTCGCCAACTGGCTTTCCGATCTCGGCGCGACGCGCGGCGACCACCTCCTCCTCGTCCTCGGCAACGTCGCGCCCCTCTGGGAGGTTATGCTGGCCGCCATGAAGCTGGAGCTCGTCGTCATCCCGGCGACGACGCTGCTCTCGCGCTCCGAGCTGGAGGACCGGCTGGAGCGCGGCGCGGCCCGGATCGTGGTCGCGGGGATCGATCAGGTGGAGAAGTTCGACGGGCTGCCGATGCCGGGCGTGGCGAAGATCGCCGTCGGCGGGCGGGCCGGAGGCTGGCACGCCTATGAGGACGCCGACATGGGCTCGGACGCCTTCGAGCCGGCGGGCGAGACGCGGCCCGGCGATCCGATGCTCCTCTATTTCACCTCCGGGACGACGGCCAAGCCCAAGCTCGTCGTCCACAACCACCGCTCCTATCCCGTCGGCGCGCTGTCGACCATGTACTGGATCGGCCTCCAGCCCGGCGACGTGCACCTCAACATCTCCTCCCCGGGCTGGGCGAAGCACGCCTGGTCGAGCGTCTTCGCGCCGTGGAACGCCGGGGCGACGAGCCTCTCGATCAACCAGCCGCGCTTCGACGCCAAGGGGCTGCTCGCCGAGATCGTGAGGCGCGGCGTGACGACGCTCTGCGCCCCGCCGACCGTCTGGCGCATGCTGATCCAGGAGGACCTTTCCGCCTATCCGGTTCAGCTCCGCGAGGTCGTCGGGGCGGGCGAGCCGCTGAACCCGGAGGTCATCGAGCGCGTGAAGACGGCCTGGGGCGTCACCATCCGCGACGGCTATGGGCAGACCGAGACGACGGCGCAGATCGGCAACACGCCCGGGCAAAGGGTCAAGCCCGGCGCGATGGGCCGGCCGCTTCCCGGCTACCGCGTGCGCGTGCTCGATCCCGACGGGCGCGACGCGCGAGAAGGCGAGGTCGCGCTCTCGCTGGGGGAGGATCGCCCGGCCGGCCTCATGGACGGCTACCGGCAGGACGATCTGACGCTGAAGACCCCCGGCGAAACGGTGTACCGCACCGGCGACGTCGCCTTCCTCGACGAAGAGGGCTTCTTCACCTTCGTCGGCCGCTCGGACGACGTCTTCAAGTCCTCCGACTACCGGATCAGCCCGTTCGAGCTGGAGAGCGTCCTGATCGAGCATCCGGCCGTGGCGGAAGCGGCGATCGTACCGGCACCCGACCCGATCCGCCTCGCGGTACCGAAAGCCTACGTCACCCTCGTCTCCGGCCACGCGCCCGATGCGTCGACCGCGCGCTCCATCCTCGACCATTGCGGGACCCGCCTCTCGCCCTTCAAGCGCGTGCGCGCCGTCTCCTTCGTCTCCGAGCTTCCCAAGACCGTGTCGGGCAAGATCCGCCGCGTCCAGTTGCGCCGCGTGGAGACGAGCGGGGAAGGGGCGGAGGCCTTCGTCGTCGCGACCTTCACCGAGGCGGATCTGAAGGGTGCGCCTCCTCCGACCGGCGGCGACGCCTGACCGCCGTGGAGCTCGATGCCACGGACCTGCGCATCCTGCGCGCACTGCAGGACGATCCCGAGGGCTCGATCGAGGCGATCGGCCGCGCGGCGGGCCTCAGCCACACGCCCTGCTGGCGGCGGCTGAAGCGCATGCAGGAGGCCGGGATCGTCAAGGGCCGGGCCTATGTCTTCGACGAGAAGGCGGTCGGCCTGTCGATGACCGTCATCACCATGATCAAGCTGTCGAAGCACGACGAGGCTTCGCTCACCGACTTCGAGCGCGAGGCCGGGCGCCTCACCGAAATCGTCGAATGCTACCTCGTCACCGGTCCGTACGATTTCGCGCTGACGGTGGTGACGCGCGACATCCAGAGCTTCGAGACGCTGTTGAAGACGCGCCTGTCGAACCTGCCCCACGTCGCCGACATGAATTCCACCGTCGTCCTGCGCAAGGTCCGCACCGGCGGCCGGCTGCCGATCTGATCCCTGTCGCGAGGACGCAGCCTCCCCTTGCGCGGGAAAAAGAGGGATGCCGCTCCTACGGAAGGCGCGCGCGATGACGCAGAAGGGAATGGCGCTCCCCTCGAACTGTTCTAATCTCGATCTTGGAGGAATGCGGCGCGGACCCTCGGGGCCGGCCGATCAACGCTCGTGTCGGGAGGCATGTCATGAGCCAGTCGCGCCAGTCGGGCGAACTCGATCGCAAGTACACGGCTCACGAAGGCCGCGTCTTCATGTCCGGCACGCAGGCGCTCGTTCGTCTGCCGATGGTGCAGATGCGCCGCGACCGCGAGGCCGGGCTCAACACCGGCACCTTCATCTCCGGCTATCGCGGCTCGCCGCTCGGCGGCTACGACCAGCAGCTGATCAAGTCGAAGAAGGCGCTGGAGAAGGACGGCATCGTCTTCCAGCCCGGCGTCAACGAGGAACTGGCCGCGACCGCCGTCTGGGGCTCGCAGCAGGTGAGCCTGTCGCCGGGCGCCAAGAAGGACGGCGTCGTCGGCATCTGGTACGGCAAGGGCCCGGGCGTCGACCGCTCGGGCGACGTCTTCAAGCATGCGAACGCGGCCGGGTCGGCCCGGCACGGCGGCGTCCTCGTCGTCGCGGGCGACGACCATTCGGCGAAATCATCCACCGTTCCGCACCAGTCCGACCACGCCTTCATGGCCGCGATCATTCCGGTGCTCTACCCCTCCTCGATCCACGAATTCGTCGAGTTCGGCCTGCTCGGCATCGCCATGAGCCGGTATTCGGGCTGCTGGGTCGGCCTCAAGGTCATCGCCGACACGGTGGAGACCACGGCGTCCGTCAATCTCGCCGGCGAGAACCGCCAGTTCGTCATCCCGGAGGATTTCGAGATCCCGGCTGACGGGCTGAACCTTCGCATTCCCGACGACCGCTGGAGCCAGGACCACCGCCTCCAGACCCTCAAGCCCTATGCGGCCATCGCCTTCGCGCGCGCCAACAAGATCGACCGCGTGACGCTGGATTCGCCGGACGCCAAGCTCGGCATCATCGCCTCCGGAAAGGCCTACGAGGACGTGCGCCAGGCCCTGCGCGAACTCGGCGTCGACGAGGACACGGCCCACAGGGCCGGCCTTCGCCTCTACAAGGTCGGCATGCCCTGGCCGCTGGAGCCGGAGGGCGTTCGCGAGTTCTCGGTGGGGCTGGAGGAGATCCTCGTCGTCGAGGAGCGGCGCGAGATCATCGAGAACCAGATCAAGCAGCAGCTCTTCAACTGGCGCGCCGACGTGCGCCCGCGCATCGTCGGCAAGTTCGACACCAGGGACCATCCGGTGCTTTCGCTCGCCGAGGAGCTGAGCGTCGCGACCGCCGCCATCGTCATCGGCGAGCGCATCTTGGCGATGAGCCATCTCGACGCCGAGCACACGGCCTATATCGAGCGGCGCGTGGCGCATTTCCGCGCGCTGAACGAGCGCAACCGCAAGGTGGCGGCGCCCGTCGCCCGCATGCCCTTCTACTGCTCGGGCTGCCCGCACAACTCCTCGACCAAGGTGCCGGAGGGCTCCCGCGGCCTCGGCGGCATCGGCTGCCACTTCATGGTCACCTGGATGGACCGCAACACCGACACCTTCAGCCAGATGGGCGGGGAGGGCGTCGCCTGGACGGGCACCGCGCCGTTCACCGACGAGAGCCACGTGTTCTCAAATCTCGGCGACGGCACCTTCTTCCATTCCGGGCATCTGGCCGTCCGCCAGGCGGTCGCGGCCAAGGTCAACGTCACCTACAAGCTCCTCTACAACGATGCCGTGGCCATGACCGGCGGACAGAGCATCGACGGCCAGCTCGATCCGGTGAAGATCGCCCATCTCCTCCACCAGGAGGGCGTGAGGCCGATCGTCCTCCTGTCGGAGAAGCCGGAGACCTACGCGGCCGCCCTCCTGCCGCCGGGCGTCGCCATCCGCCACCGCGACGAGGTCGAAGCGACGATGCGCGAGATGCGGCAGGTAAAAGGCGTCTCGGCGATGGTCTACGACCAGACCTGCGCGGCCGAGAAGCGCCGGCGCCGCAAGCGCGGCCTGATGGAGGACCCGAACAGGCGCGTCGTCATCAACCCGGCCGTCTGCGAAGGCTGCGGCGACTGTTCGGTGCAGTCCAACTGCATCTCGGTCGAGCCGCTCGAGACGGAGATGGGCCGCAAGCGGCAGATCAACCAGTCCTCCTGCAACAAGGACTTCTCCTGCGTGAAGGGCTTCTGCCCCTCCTTCGTCACGATCGAGGGCGCGCAGCTGAAGAAGCGGTCGGCCGTGGCCGCGCCGGCGATGGCCGACATCCCCGAGCCCACCGTGCCGGAGCTGACCGATCCGGTGAACGTCGCGATCACCGGCGTCGGCGGCACGGGCGTCCTGACGATCGGCGCGATCCTCGGCATGGCCGCCCATCTCGACGGCAAGTCGCCGATGCTCCTCGACATGGCAGGGCTGGCGCAGAAGGGCGGAGCGGTCCTTTCCCACGTGCGGCTCGGGCGGCGCGCCGAGGACGTCACCTGCCCGCGCATCGTCGCCGGCTCGGCCGACATTCTGATCGCCGCCGACGACGTCGTCGCGGCCTCCAAGGAGGCGCAGACGCTGGTTTCGCCGGAGCGCACCCGCGCCGTGGTCAACACGCATCTGACGCCCGTCGCCCAGTTCGTCCGCGATCCCGACTTCGACTTCCGCCGCACGCTCGTCGGCTCCGCGATCCGCAAGTCCGTGGCCGAGGGTTCCGACTTTCTGAACTTCACCGAACTGGCCGAGACGGTCGCGGGCGACGCCATCGCGACCAACATCATGATGCTGGGCTATGCCTGGCAGCGCGGCCTCGTGCCGCTTTCCCTCGGCTCGCTGACGCAGGCGATCGAGATCAACGGCGTCGCGGTGAAGGCCAATCTCGACGCCTTCGCCTGGGGGCGGCTCGCCGCCCACTCGCCCGAGAAGATCGCGAGCATTATCCGTCCGGCGCACGATCGCCCGAAGACCTTGGAGGAGATGACGACGGCAGAGCTCGTCGAGCACCGTTCCGCGTTCCTCGTGAAGTATCAGGACGAGGCGCTCGCGCAGACCTATCGCGATCTCGTGGGCGAGGCCCGCAAACTCGACGCGCGCCTCTCGGCCGGCGGCCGACTGGAGCGCGCGGTGGCGCAGAACTATGCCAAACTCCTCGCCTACAAGGACGAGTACGAGGTCGCGCGGCTGCACTCCGACCCGGCCTTCGCGCAAAAGCTCGCCGAGGAGTTCGAGCCCGGCGGGCGTATAGTGTTCCACCTCGCCCCGCCGATGCTGCCGGGCGAGGATTCCAACGGACGGCCGAAGAAGCGGACCTTCGGACCGTGGATGATGACGGCCTTCCGCTGGCTCGCCAAGGCCAAGCGCCTGCGGGGCACGCCGCTCGATCCCTTCGGCTACACGGCCGAGCGGCGCGCGGAGCGCGCCCTGATCGGCGGCTACGAGGCGACCTTCGCCGAGGTCTCGCGCCTTGCGCGAGCCGACACGCTCGACATCGCCGTCGAGCTCCTGTCGCTGCCGAACGACATCCGCGGCTACGGCCCGGTGAAGGCGGCGTCGATGGAGAAGGCCGCCAGGCGCCGCGCGGAGCTGTCCGCCGTGCTCGGCCAGGCGCCGAAACCGTTGGTCGTGGAGCGCGAGCTGATACCGGGCGAGTAAGGCACCGGACGGAGATCGCCTTCACGGGCGGTCTCACGCGATTGGCTGCTTCCTGTGTTGACAGTGCGTCCCATCGTCAACAGGCGACAGGATGGCGAGGCTCGCCCATATGGGGATCGAACGCCGGGTGCTTCGATGAAGGCCCGGCATCTTGACCCGACCGGAGCCATGCCGATGAGTCAGACGACACAGCTGTCCCACATCCACCGCTTCGAGCGCGGGAAGAGTTCCCGCGCCCCGCTGCTTCTCCTCCACGGCACCGGCGGCGACGAGGCCGACCTCCTGCCGCTCGGCCGCATGGTCGCGCCGGGCGCGAGCCTTCTGTCGCCGCGCGGCCGCGTGTCGGAGAACGGCATGCCCCGCTTCTTTCGGCGTCTGGCCGAAGGGGTGTTCGACCACGAGGACGTGCGGACCCGCGCCGACGAACTGGCCGACTTCGTGGCCGAAGCGCGCGCGGCCTACGGTCTGCCCGCGCCGATCGCGCTCGGCTTCTCGAACGGGGCGAACATCGCAGCCGCGGTCCTCTACCGCCGACCGGAAACCTTCGCCGGTGCGGTGCTGATCCGCGCCATGGTGCCGCTGGAAGAGGCGCCCGCCGTCGATCTTGCCGGAAAGCCGGTCTTGATCCTCTCGGGCGCGGCCGATCCGATCATCCCGGCGGACAACGCGGCGCGTCTCGCATCCGTCCTCCGCCAAGCGGGCGCGGAGGTTGCACATCACGTCCTGCCCGCCGGCCATGGCCTGACGCAGCCCGACGTGACGCTGGCCGTAGAATGGCTGCAGAACCGATGACGACCCGCCTTCGCGTCCGCAACCTGCCCCACGACGTTCAACTCCCGGAAGGAGATCCCGCCATGCAGCTCACCGGCATCCATCATCTGACCGCCGTCACCGCCCACGCAGCGCGCAACCATGACTTCTACACCCGCACCCTCGGGCTGCGGATGGTGAAGAAGACGGTCAACCAGGACGACGTCTCGGCCTACCACCTCTTCTATGCCGACGGGGAGGGCTCGCCCGGCACGGACATCACCTTCTTCGACTTCCCGACCCTGCCCGAGAAGCGCGGCACGAACTCGATCGTGCGCACCTCCTTCCGGATCTCGGGCCAGGCCAGCTTCGACTATTGGGCGCAGCGTCTCGACGCCCACAACATCGAGCGCGGGCCGGCCGAGGAGCTGGACGGGCGCATGACCATCCTCTTCGAGGACTTCGAAGGCCAGCGTCTCGCGCTCGTCGACGACGGCGGGCAGGGTTCCTTCGCGGTCTGGGAGAAGAGCGATGTGCCGGCCGAGCACCAGATCCGCGGGCTCGGGCCGATCACCATGAGCGTGCCCGACCTCGCCCCCACCAAGGCCGCGGTGGAGCAGATCCTTCAGATGCGGGAAGTGCGCAGCTACGAGGGCCCGACAGGCGCTGCGACCCACGTCTTCGAGATGGGCGAGGGTGGGGCCTCGGCCGAGCTGCACGTCGCGGTCGAGCCCAACCTGCCGCGGGTGCGCCCCGGCGGCGGCGGCGTCCACCACGTCGCCTTCCGCGTGCCGGACGAGGCCTACCAGCACTGGGCGGACAGGCTGTCGAAGGTGCGGCTGCCGTCCTCCGGGCCGGTCGACCGTTTCTACTTCCGCTCGCTCTACTTCCGCGAGCCGAACGGCATCCTCTTCGAGATCGCGACTGACGGCCCGGGCTTCCATGCCGACGAGCCGATGGAGACGATGGGCGAGGGGCTGGCCCTGCCGCCGTTCCTGGAGCCGCGCCGCGCCGAGATCGAGGCGGGGCTGAAGCCGCTCTGAGGCATCGGAGAAGGCGAACCGCCGCCGTCCTCGCGCGTTCCTGCAACCTCGCAAGGACGTTCGGGGACGGCCGGCATGAAGCAGGACGAGGCAGTGCGCGGCGAGGCGGTCCTGGAGACAGAGGCGGCGAACGACGCCTATCGTGACCTCGAGCAGTGGTCGCGAGCCGATCTCCTCTCGGCCCTCGTCGGCGGGCACGAGGCCGCCCTCGCTGCGACCCGGCAGGCCCTGCCCGCGCTGACGACCGCGCTCGACGCGGCCGTTCCGAGGATCCGGGCCGGCGGCCGGCTGGTCTATGCGGGTGCGGGCACCTCCGGCCGGCTCGCCACGCTCGATGCTGCCGAGCTCGGGCCGACCTTCGGCTGGCCGAAGGAGCGGGCTTTCGCGCTTCTGGCGGGGGGCGAGGGCGCCCTGACGCAGGCCCGCGAGGGCGCCGAGGACGAGGGGACCGCCGGGAAGGCCGCGGTCGGCGCCGTGGGGGTCGGCCCCGACGACGTCGTGCTCGCGGTCGCGGCGAGCGGCCGCACGCCCTTCACGCTCGCCGCGGCGGGGGAGGCGAGGTCCCGCGGGGCCCTTGTCGTCGGGATCGCCAACAATCCGGACGCGCCGCTGCTGGCCGCCTGCGACCACGCGATCCTCCTGCGCACGGGGCCCGAGGTGCTGGCGGGCTCGACCCGGCTGGCGGCCGGCACGGCCCAGAAGATCGCGCTCAACGCCTTTTCCACCGGCCTGATGATCGCGCTCGGTCGCACGGCCGGCGGTCGGATGGTCGCGATGCGTGCGACCAACGCCAAGCTGCGCGAGCGGGCGCGGCTGATGCTCGTCGAGATGACCGGCTGCGATCCTCAAATCGCCCGAACGGCGCTCGAGACGAGCGGATACGATCTGCCGACCGCCCTGCGCGTTGTGGGAGCGAGGCTCGAAGAGGACTGACCGCCCGAGCCGTTCGGGCACGCGATCACTCGATTTTCATGGCGCTGTCTGGAACCGGGCTCTGCGACGGCTTCCCGTCCCCTGCGGTTGCGATATGTCTGTTGTGCGGCTGACGGTTTCGCACGCGGCGTCCGGCTTCCCCGGGCGGTCCCGCGCGCGAGATGGGGACGGACGCGACGCCTTGAGGGGAATGAAGCCGTGAACACCGTGACGCTGCCGTTCTGCGGAGCGCCCCCGCTGCCGTCCGACCTGTGGCTGCGCTGGACGCTGGACCCGGCCCTTCTGGCCTCGCTGGGGCTCCTGCCGCTTCTCTACGTCCTCGCCTGCCGCCGCGTTCCGCCCGGCCCGGACGACGCGCGGCGCAACCTCTATTTCTGGCTCGGCTGGGGTACGCTTCTCGTCGCCTTCATCTCGCCGCTCTGCGCGCTCTCGGCGGCGCTGTTCTCGGCGCGGGTCGCCCATCATGTCCTGCTCGTGGCGGTCGCCGCCCCCTTCCTGGCGCTCGCCAATCCCTATCGCGAGCGGATGCGCCTGCCCCATCCCGGCGTCTGGCTCTTCGTCCACGCGGCCGCCCTGTGGTTCTGGCATGCGCCGATGCCCTACGAATGGGCGCTGCGCTCCGATGCGCTCTATTGGCTGATGCAGGGGACGCTGCTCGCCTCCGCCATCCTCTTCTGGGGATCGGTGCTGGGCGATCCGCGCCGGGCCATGGCCGCGCCGATCGTGCTCCTCGCGGCGATGATGCAGATGGGGCTTCTCGGCGCCCTCATCACCTTCGCGCCGCGCCCGCTCTATGCCGCGCATTTCCTCTCGAGCGAGCCCTTCGGCATCACGGCCCTGGCCGACCAGCAGCTCGCGGGCCTGATCATGTGGGTGCCCGGCGCGCTGCCCTATCTCGTCGCCTCGCTGCTCATGGCCGCCGCCGCCATCCGCGGCGGGCAGGGCGTGGACGGACCGCGCCGCGCATGATCGCGTGGATGAAGGCGATCCACATCGCCACCCTGTCCATCTGGTGTGCGGGGCTGATTTCGATCCCGCTGATGCTGCTGCGCCGGCCCGACATCGTCGGCGACCAGCTCTATGCGCTGCAGCGCGCGACGCGCTTCGCCTTCATCATCGTGATCTCGCCCGCCGCCTTCATCGCGATCGGAACGGGAACGGCGCTGATCTTCGCGCAGGAGACCTTCACGCTCTGGTTCGCGCTGAAGCTCCTCTTCGTCGGCATTCTCGCCAAGATCCACATCCGCACCGGAACGGCGGTCGTCGAGGTGTTCAAGGACGAGGGCGCCTTCCCGCCCTGGAAGGCCATCGGAGCGATCGCGGCGGCCTCGGTCGCGACCAGCGCCATCCTCGTCGTGGTGCTGTGGAAGCCGCCGCTCGGCGACTTCTACATTCCGCCGGCGATGTTCCAGCCGGGCTGGCTCGGGGAGGCGCTCGGCTTCGGAGCGGACCTGCCCTACGCCGGACCTCAGTCGTCCTTGGACATGAGGATGCCGACGCCATGATCGAAGACCAGCTTGCCGCCGTACCAGCCGGCGATGCCCGTGACGCCCGCGCCGACGATCGACAGGAACAGGCCGACCGGCAGGATCTGGTCCGGGTCGGTCAGGCGCAGGCCCCAATTGGCGCCGGCGATGGAAATCAGCGTCATCGCGGCGACCGCATGGGTCCAGCTCGCGGCGCGCACGCGGATGCCCTTCACCAGGATCAGCTCGGCCGTGCCGACGATGCCTGCGGCCACGCCGGAGAGAAAGGCGAAGCCCGCGGCCCAGACGCCGACGCGCAGGAAGAACGGATCGGCCGAGAACCAGTAGGCGAGGTCGGCCGCCAGCGTGCCGAACATCAGAACGATGGGGAAATGAACGCTCATCGCGTGCAAGGGATGGCCGGCGACGGCCACCGCCGACTGCAGGTCGTGCCTGGCGACGTCGGCGATCACCGGATTGGGGTCGGTTGGGGACTTCGACATCGCGCGCACTCCTCGGGCCTTTCGGCGAATCTATCGCGGCACCTCGTCTTTGGCAGCCTCGCCGCTTCGACACTTTCGTTATCCGCCTGCGCCGGGCCGCTCTCGACGCTCGATCCGGCCGGGCCGGCCGCCGCCTCGATCGCCGAGATCTGGTACGTGATGCTGATCGGGGGAACGGTCCTGTTCCTCATGGTCATGCTGCTCTTCGCGCTCGCCTTCTGGAAGCCCAACTGGCGCTGGAGCGAAGGCGCCAATCGCGCCTGGCTGCTCTATGGCGGCTTCGTCATGCCCGTCGTCGTCCTCACCGCGCTCCTCGTCTTCGCCCTGACGCGCGGCGAGGGGCTTCTCGCCCACCCCTCGGCGGAGGGCCGCGTGGTCGTCGAGGCGCGGGCCGAGCGCTGGCAGTGGGTGTTCACCTATCCGGACGCGCCCGAGATCGGCGAGACCATCGACGTCCTGCACGTGCCCGCCGGGCGCCCGGTCGACGTCGACATCACCACGCGCGATGTCATCCACGCCTTCTGGGTGCCGCGGCTCGGCGGCAAGATGGACGCCATTCCCGGGCACACCAACAGAATGCGGATCGAAGCGGACAATCCCGGCATCTATCGCGGCATCTGCTCCGAATATTGCGGCTTCGGCCATTCCGGAATGAGGTTCGACGTGGTCGCCTACGCAGCCGACGAATACGAGGCGGCGCGAGCCGGCGGCTTCGCCGATCCGCTCGGGGAGATCGGCCGATGAGCTCGACCGCCGGCACCGGCCCGATCCCGGCGGCGACCGCAATGTCGACGGCCGCGGGCGCCTCGTCCGCCGCCGTCGATCCGGTGCGCCTGCACCAGGAGCTGCACGACATCTGGAAGACGCCGGGCGGCTGGGGGCGCCTGTCGTCGGTGAACCATACGATCGTCGGCCGGCGCTTCATCGTCGCGGCCTTCGTCTTCTTCGGCATCGGCGGCGTGCTGTCGATGCTGATCCGCGCGCAGCTGTCGACGCCCGACACCGCCTTCCTCGACGCGGATCTCTACAACCAGATTTTCACCATGCACGGAACATTGATGATGTTCCTGTTCGCGATCCCGATGTTCGAGGGGATCGCGATCTACCTGCTGCCCAAGATCCTCGGCACGCGGGACCTCGCCTTTCCGCGCCTCACCGCCTACGGCTTCTGGTGCTACGTCTTCGGCGGCTCGATCCTGCTCACCGCCATGGCCTTCGGCGTCGCGCCCGATTCCGGCTGGTTCATGTACACGCCGCTCTCTTCGAGCGTGTTCTCGCCCGGCATCAATTCCGACGTCTGGCTCCTCGGCATCACCTTCGTGGAGATCTCGGCGGTCTGCGCGGCGGTGGAGATCACGGTCTCCATCCTGTCGCTCCGCGCGCCCGGCATGTCGCTCGACAAGATGCCGCTGTTCGGCTGGTACATCCTCGTCACCGCCGTGATGATGCTCGTCGGCTTCCCGCCGCTGATCCTCGGCTCGGTGCTTCTGGAGGTGGAACGGGCCTTCGACCTGCCCTTCTTCGACACGACGCGAGGCGGCGATTCCCTTCTCTGGCAGCACCTGTTCTGGCTGTTCGGCCATCCGGAGGTCTACATCATCTTCCTGCCGGCGGCGGGGCTCCTCTCGACCATGATCCCGGCGCTCGCGCGGCGCGAGATCGTCGGCTACACCTGGATCGTCGTCGCCGTGGTCGCCGTCGGCTTCCTCTCCTTCGGCCTCTGGGTCCACCACAAGTTCACGGTGGGCATCCCGCATCTGGCGCTCGCCTTCTTCTCGGCGGCTTCCGCCATGGTGGCGATCCCGACGGCGGTGCAGATCTTCGCCTGGCTGGCGACGCTTCTCGACGGGCGGCCGAAGATGAGCCTGCCGATGCTCTACATCTTCGGCTTCTTCTTCATCTTCGTCCTCGGCGGCCTGACCGGCGTCATGGTCGCCGTCGTGCCCTTCGACTGGCAGGTGCACGACACGCATTTCGTCGTGGCGCACCTGCACTACGTGCTCGTCGGCGGCTTCGTCTTCCCGATGCTGGCGGCGGCCTATTACTGGATCCCGCACATGAGCGGGAAGCGCACCACGCTCGGGCTCGGCCACGCGGCGTTCTGGCTGATCTTCGTCGGCTTCAACCTCACCTTCTTCATGATGCACCTGACGGGGCTTCGCGGCATGCCCCGACGCATCGAGACCTATCCGGCGGAGGCCGGCTGGACCGAGCTCAACCTCCTCTCCTCCTTCGGCGGGTTCCTGATGACGATGGGCTTCGCTCTCTTCGTCGTCGACATCCTCATGCAGGTGCGCTTCGGCCGGAAGACCGAGCGCAACCCCTGGGAGGCCAAGACCCTGGAATGGGCCATGCCCACGCCGCCGCCGTCCTACGCCTTCGCATCGATCCCGCACGTTGCCACGCGCGAGCCGCTCGGCGCCGTGCCGGACATGGGCCAGCGCCTGGCGCGGGGCGAGGGCTATCTCGGACACGCCCGCAACCACTGGCAGGAGACGCTCGGCGTCCATCCGATCACGGGCGAGATCCAGCGCATCGTCATCCTGCCGCGCGCCACCTTCCTGCCGCTGTGGACCGCGCTCGTCACCTCGACGGTCTTCCTGTCCCTGCTCTTCGGCTTCTACTGGGTCACGCCCTTCGCCATCCTCGCCACCGTGGCCATGCTCCTGTCCTGGACGCGCGGCCAGGGCCATCTCGTCGACTACGGCCCGCTTCCGATCGGGCGCGGTCTCAGGGCCAGGCCCGCGGCCGAGACGGAGGGCTCGACGCCCGAGATGGCGATGGCCGCGACGCTCGTCGCCAACCTCTCTCTGTTCGGCTCGCTGATCTTCGGCGTCCTCTTCCTGTGGCTCGTCGCACCCGCATGGCCGCCGCCGGAGATGATGACGAGCGGACGCGCGGTGCTGTTCGGCGCCATCCTCTCCGCGCTCTTCGCGGCCGGGGCGGGCCGGCAGGCGATGCTCCTCAACGCCGGGGGACGGCTGTCGCGGCGCGACGTCTCGCTGCTGGCGGCGATGATCGGCCATGGCGTGACACTGTCGGCGCTGGCGATCGTCATCGCCTACCACCTGCCGGACCCGACGGCCCATGCCTACGGCGCCTCGGTGCTGGCGCTCCTCGTCTATGTCGGCATGCAGGCCTTCGTCGGGCTGCTGCTCGCGGGCGTCGGGCTTCAGCGGGCGCGGGCCGGCTACGTCGCGCCCACGCGCCGGGCCGCGCTGATGGTCGGCCGGCTCTGGCACGACTACACGGCGATCGTGACGGTCCTGGCGATCGGGCTGGCGCTGCTCCTTCCCACGCTGGTTCGCATGGGGCCGGGCGCATGAAGTATCCGGCCACCAACCGTTATCCCGCGACGATCCTGATGATCGGGGGCTTCGTCGCCTGGAGCGCGGCCTTCACCCTGATGTACGCGACCCTGTCCTTCGGCTGCGCCTATGGCTGGGATGCGGTGCCGGTCGGGCCCGTGTCGCTGAACCGGGCGGCCCTGACGCTCGCCTGGATCGTCAGCCTGGCCGGGATCGGCGCCCTGCTCTGGGCGAACGTCCGGCTGTATTATGCCGAGGGCAAGGGCGTTTCGCCCTTCCTGCGGACCTCGGGCATCGCTCTGACGGCGCTGGCGCTGGCAACGACGGTCGTCAACTTCTTCATGGTCACCACCATGTCGACCTGTCTGTAGGCGTCGAGGATGCCGGAAAGGGCACGATCCCTCTCCCTTGCGGGGAGAGGGTGGCCGCGAAGCGGCCGGGTGAGGGCCTGAGGGCCGCGGCGTTTGTCGTCGCAGCCCGCGTCGCGGCTCGAACGTCGGCGCCCGATGATGCCCTCATCCCCTGCCGGACCTTCTCCCCCGAGGGGGAGAAGGAGGCGGTTTGGACGTTCGCGCTTAGAGCCCCAGCGCCGTGCGAACCGCAGCCTCGCCGGGCTGTCCGTCGAGCGTCGTCACGCCTTCGAGCCAGGGCGTCAGCGTGTCGGGATGGCCTGCGAGCCACTCGCGGGCCGCGGCCGCCGGGTCGGCGCCGCCGTCGAGGATCGCGCCCATGATCTCGTTCTCCAGATCCAGCGAGAATTCGAGATTGGCGAGGAACGCGCCGAGGTTCGGGCAGTCCTGCCCCAGTCCCGAACGCGTCAGCGTATCGACGCGCGCGCCGCCATAGTCCGGGCCGAACACGTCGTCGCCGCCCTCCAGATACTCGATCTCGAAGTTCGAGTTCATCGGGTGCGGGGCCCAGCCGAGGAAGACGATCGGCTGCTCGGAGCGCGTCTGGCGCGCCACCTGCGCGAGCATACCCTGCTCGGAGCTCTCGACGATCTCGAAGTCGCCGAGGCCGAACTGGTCGCCTTCGATCATGGAAAGGATCAGCCGGTTGCCGTCGTTGCCCGGCTCGATGCCGTAGATGCGGCCCGACAGCTGGTCCCGATACTCCGCGATGTCCTGAAAGCTCGTCAGGCCGGCCTCGTAGAGGTAGCGCGGGACGGCCAGCGTGTAGCGCGCGCCTTCGAGATTGGTGCGCACGATGTCGATCGTGCCGGCCTCCCGATAGGGCGCGATGTCGGCCTCCATGGTCGGCATCCAGTTGCCGAGGAAGACGTCGACGTCGCCGTTGGCCAGCGAGGTGAAGGTGACGGGAAGCGCGAGCACGCTCGTGCGCGGCTCGTAGCCGAGCGCTTCGAGGACCACCGAGGCGGTCGCCGTCGTCGCCGTGATGTCGGTCCAGCCGACATCGGCGAAGTGGACGGCGCGGCACGCCTCCGGCTCGGCGGCCGATGCCGTCCCGAGGCCCGCGGCGAAGGTCGAGGTCAGGAGGAGGGTCGTCAGCGCGGTGCGGTTCAAGGGGCGTTCCTTCGGGTTTGCGGTCCCGGCGGTCCGGGCCGTTCGGCCCTCAAATCTGCCCAAGCCGCGCGGGATGTCAAAGTGTCGGCATGAAGGCATGGCAGAGCGGCTGCGCCAAGACCATCTCCCGTGATAGATTTGGCGCAACCCGCTCGAAGGTCGCACGGCGCTCCGGTGCCGGCGAAGGGACCCCGCATGGACAGGCAGGAATTCGACTATGTGATCGTCGGCGCAGGCTCGGCCGGCTGCGTCCTCGCCAACCGGCTGAGCGAGGATCCCGGCACCAGCGTGCTCGTCCTCGAATATGGCGGTTCGGACCGCTCGGTGCTGATTCAGATGCCGAGCGCCCTGTCGATCCCGATGAACATGAAGAAGTACAATTGGGGCTACGTCTCGGAGCCCGAGCCGCATCTGGGCGGCCGGCGCATGAACCTGCCGCGCGGCAAGGTGCTCGGCGGCTCGTCCTCCATCAACGGCATGGTCTATGTGCGGGGCGCGCGCGAGGATTTCGACCGCTGGGAGGCGGAGGGAGCGAGCGGCTGGTCCTACCGGGACGTCCTGCCCTACTTCAAGAAGGCCGAGCGGCGCGCGGCGGGCGGCGACGAGTACCGCGGCAGCGAGGGCGCGCTGCACACCAGCTACGGCACGCTGACGAACCCGCTCTACAAGGCCTTCGTCGATGCCGCCAAGGAAGCCGGCTACCCGGAGAACCCCGACTACAACGGCGCGACGCAGGAAGGCTTCGGCCGGATGGACATGACGGTCCATGCCGGGCGCCGCTGGTCGACGGCCAACGCCTATCTGCGTCCGGCCATGAGTCGCCCGAACCTCGCGGTGGCCACCCACGCGCTGGCCGAGCGGGTGCTGATCGAGGAGGGCCGCGCCGTCGGCGTCGCCTATCGCCTCGGGTCGCAGACCGTGGAGGTCCGCGCCCGGCGCGAGGTGATCCTCTCGGCCGGATCGATCAATTCGCCCAAGCTCCTGAAGCTGTCGGGCATCGGGCCGGCGGAAGAGCTCGCCGGACATGGTATAGAGGTCGTCGCAAACCGGCCGGGCGTCGGCGAGAACCTGCAGGACCATCTGGAGTTCTACTTCCAGCTCGCCTGCAAGGAGCCGATCACGCTCTATTCGGCGC
The DNA here is from genome assembly GCA_023419535.1 of Pseudomonadota bacterium. GTDB lineage: Bacteria > Pseudomonadota > Alphaproteobacteria > Rhizobiales > Rhizobiaceae > Aureimonas. Next base: position 31,962 of record JAEZXX010000081.1, read on the forward strand.
AGGGGCTGGCCGCCAAGGGGCGGATCGGAGCGCAGTGGCTGCTCCTGAAGAACGGGCTCGGGGCGACCAACCATTTCGAGACCTGCGGCTTCATCAAGTCGCGGCCGGATGTCGAGCACGCGGACATCCAGTACCATTTCCTGCCGCTGGCGGTGACCTACGACGGCAGCGCTCTCGCCTCCGAGCACGGCTTCCAGGCCCATGTCGGCCCGATGCGCTCCAAGTCGCGCGGCCATGTGCGGCTGGCCTCGAGCGACCCGATGGAGGCGCCGCGGGTGCTCTTCAACTACATGAGCCACGAGGACGACTGGACCGAGATGCGCGCCTGCGTGCGGCTGACGCGCGAGATCTTCGCTCAGCCGGCCGTCCGGCGCTGGCGCGGCCGCGAGATCTCGCCGGGCGAGCACGTGACCAGCGATGCCGACATCGACGCCTTCGTGCGCGAGCATGTCGAAAGCGCCTACCATCCGTCCTGCACCGCCAAGATGGGCGCGAGGGACGATCCCATGGCCGTGGTGGACGCCGAGGGTCGCGTCTACGGCGTCGAGAGCCTGCGCGTGGTGGATTCCTCGGTCATGCCCTCGATCACCACCGGCAACCTCAACGCCCCGACGATCATGCTGGCCGAGAAGCTCGCCGACGCGATCCGCGGCCGTCCCGCAATGCGCGCGACGACGGAGGAGGTGAAGCGGGAGGGGGACGAGCGGGTGTCGGCGGCCTGAGCGAAGCCGCTTCAACTGGTCCAGGGATCGAGGATGCGCAGCCCCTCGATCCTGAAGTCGCGCACGTTCCGCGTGACCAGCGTTAGATTATGCACGATGGCTGTCGCACCGATCAACGCATCGTAAGGGTTGCGCCGATTGGGCACCTGAAGCCGCGCGGCGCAGGACGCGATGTCCGGCGTCACGTCCAAAATGCGATCCGGAGTATGGCGCTCAGCTACCTGATGGAGCCAAGCACGGAAGACTGCGCCTTGCTGCGGATCGCGGCGCTCCATTCCTAGTGCCCCAATCTCGATTTCCAAAAGTGAGATCACCGAAATGAAGCTGCCTGCCAGATCGACTGTCGAGAGAGTGGAAAGCGCGGTGTGGTCGATGCGCTCCTTGCGCCGCAACTCCGACAGGACGTTGGTGTCAAACAGATAGGCCATCAATCGAAATCGATAGGGCGCGGCGTCCAGTCTCGGGACGGCGGCTCCCAATCAAAATCCGCTTCCGGCCGGCGGTCGGCGATCGCGTCGACCACGGAGACGAACGGCCTAGCGGTCCGTCGTTCGAACTCGGCATGCGACATCAGGACGAGCGAGGGCTTGCCCCGGTCGGTGATGAGCACGGGCTCCACGGCCGCCATGCGCTTGGCGGCGCTGACGTTCTGATTGAGGGTTCGCGCGCTGATCGTCTTCATGAGCGCTCTCCGATGTAGTCTCTACCTCCCAGAAAGATGCTACATCGGTCCGCCCGCTTCAAGGCCGACCCGCGAGGCGGGTGGCGACGGACGAGGTGGGAGCGGGATGGGCGGCGAGCGCCCTCGGCTGGCGGACCGTCCGCGGGTCAGCGTGAACGGTATTTCGAACGGGCGGCGAGTCTGACGCGTCTACCCGGCTGGACGCGAATTCACGGCGTCCGGTTCTCCAAACCGTTCGCCTCGCGCGCGGCGCGGATGTTGTCTCGTGCCGCGCGGGTGGAGACGATCAACTCGGCAAGGCCGGCGCGCACCGTTTCCAGTTCCTCCGGATGCTCGGACTTGGAGGTGAAGGCGTTCTCGTTGGCCTCGTCCCAGTCCAACGCGGCCTGCATCTGCCGCGTCCAGAGGTCGACATCCCCGCCCGCCCATTCGTTGATCGGGCGCCCGATGACCTCCATGAACGAGCCCGCGAGCGCGGGCTCCTCGCTCGGGTCGAGGTCGGGGGTGACGGCGAGGCGGAAACGCGTGCGGATCTGCGCGACGTAGAGCCAGCGGACGGCCTCCTCCTGCTCCCCGGCTTCGAACTTGCGGATCGCCAGGATGAAGAGGTTGAGGGGGTGCTCGCTCCAGGCCGTCCGCTCCAGGACCTCGATCGGAACCGCCATCGGATCGTCGGTCGCCTGCGCGCGGGCACCGCTCGTGCCGGCGGCGAGGAGAAGCGCGGCAAAGACGGCTGTCACGATGCGCATCATCGGCGGCTTCCTGTCCGTTCGATCCTTCTTCAAGCGCGTCGTACCGGGATGGTTCCGTCCGCTCCCGATCGTCGAGACGCTGGCATCCCGACGGTTCGGGCAGCGTGACCGGCTAGCGCTCCACCACCACGTCGGAGCGGGGCTTGGAGCAGCAGATCAGCATCATGCCGGCGTCGACCTCGCGCTGGCGGATGCCACCCTGGTGGCTCATCTCGACGTCGCCGGAGACCTTCTTCGACTTGCAGGTGCCGCACATGCCCTTGGCGCAGGAGGAGGGCAGGCGCATGCCGGCGCGCTTGGCCGCCTCGAGGATCGTCATGGTCTCGGGGCAGTCCACCACGCGCCGCGTCTTGGTGAACTCGATCTTCCAGCTCTTCACCTCGCTCTCGAGCGCGGCCGCGGCCTCCTCCACGGCCGCCTGCTCGGCCGGCGCCAGCTCCTCGAAATTGAAGCTCTCCTCGTGGTGGCGGCTCATGTCGAAGCCGGCCTCCCGCAGGATGTCCTTGACCGCCCGCATGAAGGGGGACGGACCGCAGACGAAGATCTCGCGCTCGCGGAAGTCGGGGGCGACGGCCTCGATGTGGGCGCGCGAGAGCCGGCCGCGAAAGCCGGGCCAGGCGCGCAGCGCGCTGTCGTTCTCGACGACGTGCGCCGCCTTGATGGAGCGGTTGCGCCGCGCGATCATGGCGATCTCGTCGTCGAAGACGATGTCGTCGGGCGTGCGCGCGGCGTGCAGGAAGATCGTGTCGCGGATCTCGGCCAGATCGTAGGCGGTGCGCGCCATCGACATCATCGGGGTGACGCCCGAGCCGCCGGAGATGAGCAGATACTTGCCGGTGCGCGAGGTGTGGTCGGTCCAGGTGAATTCGCCCATCGGCCCGGTGGCCTTGAGCATCATGCCCGGCACGAAATGGTCGTGCAGCCAGTTCGACACCGGGCCGTTCGGCACGCGCTTGACCGTGATCGAGACGACGTCCGGGCGGCTCGGTGCCGAGGAGATCGTGTAGCAGCGGTGGAGCGTCTCGCCCCCGATCTCGAACTCGAAGGTCAGGAACTGCCCGGGCTTGAAGATGAAGCGGCGCTCGGAGCGCGGCGCGAAGACGAAGGTCGTGACGTCGTGGGTCTCCTGCCGCTTGGCGCGGCAGATCAGGACGTCGTCCTCCTCCGGGTTCCACTCGAAGAAGCGGGAGGGAACGGGCGCGGCTTCGCTCATCGGACGGGAACGCTTCTTACGAGGGCATGGAGGGAGGCGCGAACCCGGCCGGGCGGCGGCGTCGTCAGGCCGCGACGGCCTTCACCGCCGGTTCGGGATCGAAATGCGCCCGCATCCGGGCGACGTACCAGTTGCAGAACTTGTCGACGAGCATCTCGGTGTGCGGCGAGTAGGGGCCCGGCTCGTAGGCCGGATCGACCGCGCCCTTCTGGCAGAAGCCGACGAGCTCGGCGTCCTGCGCGTTGGTCTGCGTCCACACCTCGATGAGGTTGGCGAGATCGTAGTCCACGCCCTCGACCGCGTCCTTGTGGACGAGCCATTTGGTGCGCACCAGCGTCTCGCCCGCCGAGAGTGGGATGACCGTGAACGTCACCACGTGATCGCCCATGAAATGGTGCCACGAGTTCGGCTGCGTCCAGAAGGTGAGGCCGCCCATCTTGGCGGAGGCGAAGGCGCCGAGCGGCTTGGCGCAGGCCGCCTTGGTGTCCATCGTCTGGCTTTCGCCGTCGCCGTCGATCGGCAGGCGCTCGGTCCGGTACCCCGAGACCATGTCGTCGAGATGCTCGCGCATGCGCGACGGGATGCCCGCCTTCTCCCATTCGCCGTGGCTGTCGGTGACGAGACAGGCGTAGCGGTCCGCCTGCTCGCGCTCGGCCTCGTCGAGCTGCTCGGGCGCGAAACCGAAGCCGTAGGCAAAGAGCGGCACGGTCAGTTCGGGATGGTTCGCGCCGCAGTGGTAGCACTCGCGGTTGTTCTCCATCACGAGCTTCCAATTGCCCTGCTCGACGATGTCGCTCTGGTGGGCGATCTTCGTGTTGGCGATGTTGTGGGGCGCGATATAGGGGCGCATCGCGTCCGCCATCACATCGAAATCCGCCGGCGCCTCGTCCGACAGGCAGATGAAGAGGAGGCCGGCGACCGAGCGGATGTGGATCGGCTTCAGCCCGAAGCATTTCGGGTCGAACTCCGTGCCCATGTGGTCGGCGTGGATGAGTTCGCCGTCCAGATTGTAGGTCCAGGAGTGGTAGCGGCAGACGAGATTGCCGACCGTGCCCTTCTCCTCGTGGAAGAGTCGCGCGCCGCGGTGGCGGCAGACATTGTGGTAGGCCCGCACCTCGTCGTTGTCGTCGCGCACGATCAGGACGGCGTTGCGGCCGATGTCGACGGCCATCACGTCGCCCGCCTCCGGCACGTCCGGCTCGATGCCGACATAGATCCAATGCCGCTCGAAGATGCCCTCCATGTCGGCCTGGAAGATCTCCGGGCTCGTGTAGAAGGGCGCCTCCAGCGAATAGCCGGGCCGGCGACGGCGCAGGAGCGAGACGAGGGGTGTCTGGTGACTGTCGAGCATGACGTCCACTCCGATGCGGCGCCGTTACGTGACCCGAGTCTTGTGGGACCGGCGGGCCCAATGCCTTCTCACAACCGACAGAATTCGTCGGAATTGCGCCATGGCCTCGCCCGCCGCCCCATCAGCATTCCGGGTGGTTCACCGCAAGGCCCCCGAGCGAGGTTTCCTTGTATTTCGAGGCCATGTCGCGTCCTGTCTCGCGCATGGTGACGATCACCTTGTCCAGCGAGACGATGTGGGTCCCGTCGCCGCGCAGCGCCAGGGAGGCGGCCTGGACGGCCGCGACCGCCCCGAAGGCGTTGCGCTCGATGCAGGGGACCTGGACGAGGCCGGCGATGGGGTCGCAGGTGAGGCCCAGATGATGCTCCATGCCGATCTCGGCGGCATTCTCGATCTGTTCGGGGCTTCCGCCGAGCGCCGCGCACAGGCCCGCCGCGGCCATGGAACAGGCGACGCCGACCTCCCCCTGGCAGCCCACGTCGGCGCCCGAGATCGAGGCGTTCTCCTTGAAGAGGCCGCCGATCGCCGTGGCGGTCAGGAGGAAGGTCTCCATGCCGGCCCGGCTCGCCCCGCGGCAATGGTCGCGGTAGTAGCGGAGAACGGCCGGGATGATGCCGGCGGCACCGTTGGTCGGCGCGGTCACGACCCGCCCGCCCGCCGCGTTCTCCTCGTTGACCGCGATCGCGTAGAGCGACACCCAGTCCATCACCTCGTGCGGGTCGCGGTCGTTGCGAGAGGCGTCGGCCTGGAGCTTCTCGGCAAGCGCCTTGGCGCGGCGCTTCACCCGGAGGCCGCCCGGCAGCTCGCCCCCGTTCGCCAGGCCGCGGTCGATGCAGCCCATCATCGTGTCGAGGACACGGGAGAGGTGAATCTCGATCTCGTCCGCCGGCCGCAGCGCCTCCTCGTTGGCGCGCACGATCCCGGCGATCGACATCGCCTCGCGGGCGGATATCGCAAGAAGCAGCCGGCCCGAGCGGAAGCGGAAGGGCACGTTCGCACCGGTTTCGGCGGGCGGCCGCTCGACCTCCTCCTCCGGCACGATGAAGCCCCCGCCCACCGAGCACCAGCGCTCGTGGAAGAGGACGCGGTTGCCCGCGTCGAGGGCGGTGAAGGCCATGGTGTTCGGGTGGTGCGGCGCCTCGCCGGTAAAATCGTGGACGATGTCGGACTCGGGCCGGAAGGCGATGTCTCGGCGGCCGGCCAGACGCAGGCGTCCCGTCTCGCGCGCGGTCGCCACGATCGTCGCGACCGCGTCCGGGTCGACCGTCTCGGGACGCTCGCCGGCGAGGCCCAGGACGATCGCCTCGCCCGTGCCGTGCCCCTTGCCGGTGAAGGCGAGCGAGCCGAAGAGGCGCACTTCGAGGCGCACGAGATCGGCGATGCGTTCGTGCCGGGCGAGACGCTCGGCGATTTCGGCGGACGCTCGCATCGGCCCGACCGTGTGCGAGGAGGAGGGGCCGATCCCGATCTTGAAGAGGTCGAAGACCGAAACCATCGGCCGTCTCAGGCCCGCAGGTCGCGGCGGGCTTCGTCGAGAAGGCCGAAGACGTATGGGGCGAAGGAGCGCCAGACGTCGATGTGGAACTCCTGCGGGCCCGCCCGGCAGAGCACGATCTCGGATTTGCCGAGGACCGTGCGCGTGCCCGAGCCGACCGGAAAGGCCGCGTCGGCGAGATCGAGCGGGCAGCCCGCGTTCAGGACCTGCGTCGCCTTGGCGCCCGACAGGACGAGCGTGACGGAGCGTTCGGTCACGTCGACGAGGCTGGAGGCGGCGTCCCCGATCGCGGCCGCGATCGTCTCGGCGACACCGGACGGATCGGCGGAATCCGCGGCGAGGAACCATTCGTCGGGGCCGAGCCACACCGCGACCGCCGTTTCGCTCGACGCGAAGGTGCAGGCCTTGCGGGGCAGCGCGACGCCGAACGCGTCCCCGGCCCGCTCGATGGCCGCTTCGTCGCGCAGGCGCAGGCTCAGCCGGGTGCCGAGCGTCAGCGTCGACAACTGGGCGTCCGGCAACGGCCGTGCCCCCGCGATGAGTTCAGCCAGCGCGGAAGGAAGGGCCGTCGCGACGGGCTCGCCCGGCGCCCCGGGCGCCGCATGGGGGAGAGGGGTCTCAGCCATTCAGGCGCTCGTTCTCTTTGTCGTAGAAGACGGGGTCCACGACGGTCACGGGAATGCGCCCGCCGGGCATCGGAACATCGATCGTCTCGCCGATCCGGGCCCGTCCGCCCTTCACCAACGCCAGTGCGATGGAGCGGCCGAGCGCCTCGGAGCGATAGGAGGAGGTGACGTGGCCGAGCGCGGGCACGCTCGCCGGGGCGTTCGCGTCGCTCGCATGCTCGACGATCTGCGCGCCTTCCTCCAGGACGATCGCGGGATCCTTCGTCAGCAGCCCGACCATCTGCTTGCGGCCCGGCGCGCTCATCGCGGGCCGCGCCAGCGAGCGCATGCCGACGAAGTCCCGCTTCTTCTTCGAGACCGCCCAGCCGACGCCGACATCGTCCGGAACGGCCGTCCCGTCGGTCTCCTGGCCGACGATGATGTAGCCCTTCTCGGCGCGCAGCACATGCATCGTCTCGGTGCCGTAGGGCGTGATGTCGAACGGCTTGCCGGCCTCCATCAGGCGCTCCCAGACCAGCCGGGCGTCCGAGGGACGCACGTTCAGCTCGAAGCCGAGCTCGCCGGTGAAGGAAACGCGCCAGAGACGCAGCGGTCGCCCGGCGACGGTGCCGTCGCGCCACGTCATATGCGGCATCGCCTCGCGGGAGAGGTCGATGCCCTCGACGAGCGGCTCCAGGACCTTCCGCGCGTTCGGCCCCTGCAGCGCGATCACCGCCCACTGCTCGGTGGTCGAGGTCAGCCAGACGTTCAGGTCCGGAAACTCGGTCTGGAGGTAGTCCTCCATGTGGTTGAGGACGCGCGGCGCGCCGCCGGTCGTCGTCGTGACGTGGAAGCGGTCGTCCGCCAGGCGCGCGATGACGCCGTCGTCCATCACGAAGCCGTCCTCGCGCAGCATGATGCCGTAGCGCAGCGAGCCGGGCTTCAGCTGGAGGAAAGGGTTGGTGTAGAGGCGGTTCACGAACTCGGCGGCGTCCGGTCCGGCCACCTCGATCTTGCCGAGCGTCGAGGCGTCGAAGATGCCGACGGACCGGCGCACCGCCCGGCACTCGCGCGCCACCGCCGCATGCATGTCCTCGCCCCCTTGCGGGAAGTAGTGGGCGCGCTTCCACAGGCCCACGTCCTCGAACAGCGCGCCGTGCTCCACCGCCCAGCCGTGGATCGGCGTCACGCGCACCGGATCGAAGAGTTCCTTGCGCGCGGGACCTGCGAAGGTGCCGAAGGTGGTCGGCGTGTAGGGCGGGCGGAAGGTGGTGAGGCCGACCTGCGGGGCGGGTCGGCCGAGCGCCTGTGCCGCGATCTCCAATCCGTTGATGTTCGACAAGCGGCCCTGATCGGTGGCCATGCCGTTGGTCGTGTAGCGCTTGACGTGCTCGATGGACTGGAAGCCCTCCTGCACGGCGAGCTTCAGGTCCTTGGCGGTCACGTCGTTCTGGAAGTCGACGAAGGCCTTGACGTTGCCGGCCTTTCGGCCGTGCGGAACGGCGCCGGCGAAGCCGGAATTGCCGACCGGCAGCGCCTCGACCGCGAAGGTGCGCGATGCGTCGGAGCCTGCGGCCGCCGCCCCCTTGGCATAGCCGTCCGCGATCACCTCGCCGAGCTCGTCGAGGCCGTTCGCCGAGCCCGCCGAGCGCTCCGCCTCGATCGAGGTGCCGGGCAGGTAGGCCGAGAGACCCTCGTCCCAGCGCAGGCGCCCACGCGACTGGGAGAACAGCGACACGTTCGGCGTCCAGCCCGCCGACATCAGCACGCAGTCGCACACGATGGTCTCGCCGCTCGTCCACCCGACGCGGCCAAGGATCGCGGAGGCGACGCGGTAGCGGCCGCGCGTGCCGACGACGGCGGTGTTGTCGTAGACGGGAATCCCGGCCGCGCGGGCGCGGTCGACCCACGGTCCCTCCGCCTTCTCCCGCAGATCCGCGATGGCGGCGATCTCGACGCCCTGCGCGTGGAGGTCGAGCGCGGCGCGATAGGCCGATGCGCCGGCCGTGAAGACAACGGCGCGCTTGCCGGGCAGGACGCCGTACCGGTTGGCGAAATGGCGCGCGGCCTCGGCCATCATCACGCCGGGACGGTCGTTCTCCGGGAAGACCAGCGGGCGCTCGATCGCGCCGGTCGCGAGGACGACCTCGCGCGCACGCACCTGCCAGAGGCGCTCGCGCGGGGCGTCGGGGGAGGGATGCGCCTCGTGCTCGGTCACGCGTTCCACGAGCCCGAGCATGTTGTGCGGGTAGTAGCCGAACGCGGTGGTGCGCGGCAGCAGCGTGACGTTCGTCCGGGCGGCGAGGATCGCCACCGTTTCGGCGAGGCGGGCGGCCGCGGGTTCGCCGTCGATCGTCGCCTCGCGCTCGAAGAGGAGCGAGCCGCCGAGTTCCGACTGTTCGTCGCAGAGGATCACGCGGGCCTTGCCGTCCTCCGACGCGGCGAGAGCGGCGGCGAGCCCCGCCGGGCCCGCGCCGACGACCAGCACCTCGCAATGGGCGAAGCGCTGCGAGTAGCGGTCGGGGTCCGGGGTGGTCGGCGCCTGCCCAAGGCCGGCCGCGCGCCGGATGATCGGCTCGTAGACCTTGTCCCAGGCGCCCTTCGGCCACATGAAGGTCTTGTAGTAGAAGCCGGCCGAAAAGAAGCGGCCCAGCCCGTCGTTGATCTCGCCGACGTCGTGGCGCAGCGACGGCCAGCGGTTCTGGCTTGTCCCCACCAGCCCGTCGAAGATCTCCACCTGGGTCGCGCGAAGGTTCGGCGTCATCGTCGCCTTGCCGCGGCCGACGGAGACGAGCGCGTTCGGCTCCTCGGACCCGGCCGTCACGATGCCGCGCGGCCGATGGTACTTGAAGGACCGGCCGATCAGATGCACCCCGTTCGCCAGCAGCGCCGAGGCGAGCGTGTCGCCGGCATAGCCGCGATAGGCGACGCCGTCGAAGGTGAAGCGGACCGTGCGGGCGCGATCGATGCGGCCGCCGGTCTCGGTGCGGAAGGCGGCCTGGCTCATCGTTCGCTCTCCGAGGACCATGTGCCCGAATTGTCGCCCGACAGGCCGGGCTGCTGCTCGCCGACGGGCGGCCCGTCGAGGTCGGGCCGCGCTTCGCCGGTCTTGTAGAAGGCCTTGAACGTGTCGTCGCGCGTGTCGCGCACGGCGTTGAAGAAGCGCGCGCAGCCATGGATGTGGCGCCAGCGCTCGGCGTGCAGGCCGCGGGGATTGGCACGGTGGTAGAGATAGTCGGCCCAGGCGTCGGTCTCGACCTCGGACGGGGTCTGCGCGCGAACGACATGCGCCTCGCCGGCGTAACGGAATTCGAGCTCGGAGCGCGGGCCGCAATAGGGGCAGTGGATCAGGAGCATCGGTGGTCGACCCTCAGTGCGCGACGGCGGCCGCGGCCGCCTCGTCGATCATCACCCCGTCGCGGAAGCGCTCGATGGTGAAGGGGGCGTTGATGGGGTGCGGCTCGTCGCGGGCGATGGTGTGGGCGAAGAGGTTGGCCGAGCCGGGCGTGGCCTTGAAGCCGCCCGTGCCCCAGCCGCAATTGACGTAGAGGCCCGGAACGCTCGTCTTGGCGATGATGGGCGAGCGGTCGGGCGTCACGTCGACGATGCCGCCCCAGTTGCGCAGCATGCGCATGCGCCGGAACTGGGGGAAGAGCTCGCAGATGGCGTCGAGCGTGTGATTGGCGATGTGGAGCCCGCCGCGCTGGGTGTAGCTGGTGTAGGCGTCGGTGCCCGCGCCGATCACCAGTTCGCCCTTGTCGGACTGCGAGATGTAGGCGTGGATCGTGTTCGACATGACGACGCAGGGGAACACCGGCTTCACCGGTTCGGAGACGAGCGCCTGGAGCGGGTAGCTCTCCAGCGGCATGCGAAGGCCGGCCATCGCCATGACGACGGAGGAGTTGCCCGCCGCCGAGACGCCGATCTTCTTCGTCCTGATGGCGCCCCGGCTCGTCTGGACGCCCGTCACCGCGCCCGAGGCGTCGCGGTCGATGCCGGTCACCTCGCAGTTTTGGATAATGTCGACGCCGAGATCGGACGCGGCGCGCGCGTAGCCCCAGGCGACCGCGTCGTGGCGGGCGGTGCCACCGCGCCGCTGCAGCGCCCCGCCGAGGACGGGATAGCGCATGGTCGAGGCGTCGATGTTCAAGGGCGGGCAGTAGGCCTTGCACTCCTGCGCGCTCAGCCATTCGTTGTCGACGCCGGCCAGCCGGTTGGCGTGGACGTGTCGCTTGAAGACCTGCACGTCGTGAATGTTATGCGCGAGCATGAGCACGCCGCGCGGCGAGTACATGACGTTGTAGTTCAGCTCCTCCGACAGCGTCTCCCAGAGCTTCACGGAATGGTCGTAGAGCGCGGCCGATTCCTCGAACAGGTAGTTGGACCGGATGATCGTCGTGTTGCGGCCGGTGTTGCCGCCGCCGATCCAGCCCTTCTCCAGAACCGCGATGTTGGCGAGGCCGTGCTCTTTGGCGAGATAATAGGCCGCGCCGAGCCCGTGGCCGCCGCCGCCCACGATGACGGCGTCATACCGGTCGCGCGGACTTGCGTCCCGCCATTGCGGTCCCCAGTCGCTCTTGCGCCGGAAGGCGTTGGCGACGATCCGGAAGCCTGAGAAGCGCTGCATCTGCCTCACCCATCCTTCGAGCGCGCACAATCGCACCGAGGAAATGGGCGAGGCCATGACGGAATGGCGTCTGGCCTGTAGAAACGCGACATCGCCGCGGCGGGCCGCCCCGGGGGCGGTCCGCCCGGGGACTTCGGATCAGGACTGCCCGCCCACCACGAGCGCGATCCCGGGGGAGCCGAGCCCCTCCGCCCATCGATGGCAGCTTCGCCCGCTGCGCTTGGCCTCGTAGAGCGCGACGTCGGCGCGGTGGATCGCCTCCTCGAAGCGCTCGCCGGGGTGGAGGGCGGCGACACCGATGGACACCCCGACGGCCAGCGCCCGGTCCTCGTAGAGGACGGGTCTGGCGACCAGGGCGATGAGCGTGCGGCAGAGCCGCGCGACCGCCTCGTCGTCGGCCCGGCGCGCCAGGATGACGAACTCGTCGCCCCCGATCCGTCCGCCGATCTCGTCCTCGTTCAGGGTGGCGCGGATGCGCGAGGCGATGGTGCGAAGGACGAGGTCGCCGGCGGCGTGGCCGTAATAGTCGTTGATCGGCTTGAACCGGTCGAGGTCGAGATAGAGGATCCGCATCGAGCTCGCGTCGCCGCGCGCCGCCGTCTCCACGCTTCGCGCCAGCGACAGGCGGTTGGGCAGGCCGGTGACCGAATCGTGCAGCGCCAGATGCTCGGCGTGGCGGTGGGCCGCCTCCAGCGCCTGTTCGCTGCGCCGGTTCATCGCCGCGATCCGCCGGCCCTGCAGCGCGACGAGGAGCAGCGAGCCGAGCAGGATCACGACGATGGTCGCGGCGCCCGGCGCCAACGCCTCGAGCATGTCGCGCCCGGGGGTCGGCGCCTTCAGGTGAAGGACGAAGTGCTGCTCGCCGTCGTAGGTCGAGAACCAATGGTCCTCGCCTCCGGACCGCGGCCAGCTGCGGTGCTTCAGTCCGAGATCGGTGACGAAGAGCTCCTGCTCGATTCCCGACAGCTCGTCCTGCGTCAGGCGGTCGCCGAAGACGATGACCGAGGGCCGGCGGTCGTCTCGCAAAACCGTGTGGTCGTCCCCGGGAGACAGGGGGCTCGCCGAGGCCAGGATCGGCTCGCCGTCGGGCGAGACGAGAAGCCCGCTGACGGCTTCGTGTTCGGGCAGGTTGCGCGCGGCCTCGATGAGCGCGCGGGCGCCGCCCTCGAGAGAGCTGACGCGCGGCCCGAACCGGATCCGGCCCTCGACGAGCGAATAGCGCTCGTGGCCTTCGGGATCGATGACCGCGGCGTATTCGATGCCCTGATGTTCGTAGAGGGACGCCCCGAAATTGTTCTGGATGTAGGCCCAGGAGAGGTCGACGTTGAGATGGAGGTTCGCGTAGCCGGCGCCCGAATCCGCGTAGTCGATGACGGAGCGCTCAAGCGCCTCGGCGCGGTCCGACAGCAGGGTCTGGACGAAGGAGAAGGCCTGATCCTCGGCCTGCGCGTCCTGCCGGTGGGCGACGTCCAGGATGAAGGCCGCGAACAGGCCCAGCGTTCCGCTGACGGCGGCGATGATGATGAGGACGTTGGTCCGGCCGAGCGTGATCAGAAACGGCTGTCGGTCCACCGCGACCTTCCTTCGAAACAGCAGGCGTGGCACATCTAGAAACAGAAGCTTTAAGGAGCGGTTGCAATCGCGGCGTGAATGCACGCATGCAAACGGTTGTCCCGGGCGGCGCGACCTTCGGCATCGTCCGAAACGGCTGCCGCGCTTGCCTGCCGGGCCCATGTGGCCCTTATAGTCGGGCGACGCCAAACGACGGGAGACGTGATGCGAAAACTCCATTCCGACGCGACGGAGGCCCTCGCGGGGCTCCTGCACGACGACATGACGATCATGGCGGGCGGCTTCGGCCTCTGCGGCATTCCGGAGGTCCTGATCGGCGCGATCCGAGAGTCCGGCGTGAAGGGCCTGACGGTCGTCTCCAACAATGCCGGCATCGACGGCATCGGGCTGGGAGCCCTCCTCGAGACCCGCCAGATCCGGAAGATGATCTCGTCCTATGTCGGCGAGAACAAGATGTTCGCCCAGCAGTTCCTGGCTGGAGAGCTGGAGGTCGAGTTCAACCCGCAGGGAACGCTCGCCGAACGCATCCGCGCGGGAGGCGCGGGCATCCCCGCCTTCTTCACCAAGACCGGCTACGGCACGAAGATCGCCGAGGGCAAGGAGACGCGCGAGTTCGACGGGGAGCACTACGTGATGGAGCGCGGGCTCTTCGCCGACCTCTCCGTGGTCCACGCCTGGAAGGGCGACCCGGAGGGCAACCTCGTCTACCGGAAGACCGCGCGCAACTTCAATCCGATGATGGCGACGGCCGCAAGGGTCACCGTTGCCGAGGTCGAGCATCTGGTTGGCGCCGGCGAACTCGACGGCGACCACATCCACACGCCGGGCATCTTCATCAAGCGCATGATCCACGTGAAGGACGCACAGAAGCGCATCGAGCAGCGCACGGTGAGGAAGCGCGCCGACGCGCCGGCACCGGCGGCCGCGGGGGAGGAAGTCTGATGGCCTGGACGCGCGAACAGATGGCGGCGCGGGCCGCCCGGGAGCTGCAGGACGGCTTCTACGTCAATCTGGGCATCGGCATCCCGACGCTCGTCTCGAACTACATCCCCGAAGGGATGAGCGTTCAGCTCCAGTCGGAGAACGGCATGCTCGGCATGGGCCCGTTCCCGTTGGAGGGTGAGGAGGACCCGGACCTCATCAACGCCGGCAAGCAGACGATCACCGAGCTGCCCTCGACCAGCTTCTTCTCCTCGGCCGATTCCTTCGGGATGATCCGGGGCGGGCACATCGACCTGTCGATCCTGGGCGCCATGGAGGTGGCCGCGAACGGCGATCTCGCCAACTGGATGATCCCCGGCAAGATGGTGAAGGGCATGGGCGGGGCGATGGACCTCGTCGCCGGGGTCAAGCGCGTGGTCGTCGTCATGGAGCACGTCGCGAAGGCCAAGGACGGCTCGACCAGCCCCAAGATCCTCAAGGAGTGCTCGCTGCCGCTGACCGGCAAGGGCGTCGTCGACCTCGTGATCACCGATCTCGGCGTGTTCGAGGTCGACGAGAAGGGCGGCGGGCTGACGCTGGTCGAGCTCGCCGACGGGGTGAGCGTCGAGGAGGTGAAGGCCGCGACCGAGGCCGAATTCGCCACGGCGGACGGCTTGCGCTAAGCGAGGGTGCCGGCCACGCGCCGATCCGATCGAGGGTCGCCGATCCGGCACCCTCGATCCTGGATGCGGCGGACCCTTCCATGACATCTTCCTCGATGCCGACCGGGCGCCCGGCGGCTGCGGCCGGCCTCCTCCTGGTGCTGACCTATCTCGGCTTCGTCAGCCTCGGCCTTCCGGACGCGGCCTACGGCGTCGCGTGGCCGTCGCTGCGCGCCGAGTTCGGGCTGCCGCAGGGCGCCTTCGGCCTCGGCCTCCTGACGGTCGCGATCGGCTTCTTCTTCTCCAGTCTTGCGGCGGGAACGCTGCTCGACCGTTTCGGCGCGGGCCGGCTCCTCGCCGTCTCCACCTTCGCCTCGGCGGCCGGGCTCGTCGCCTTCGCCGCCTCGCCCTCCTGGCCGCTCTTCCTCGCCGCCGGGCTTCTCGTCGGCATCGGCGGCGGCGCCATCGATTCCGGGCTGAACGCCTACGCGGCCCGCCACTATTCGGCGCGCCAGATGAACTGGCTGCATGCCGCCTTCGGCTTCGGCGCCGCGCTCGGGCCGCTCGCCATGACCGTCGCCCTCACCGGCGGCGGCTGGCGCTTCGGCTATGTCGCGATCGCGGCGCTCATGGGCGCGCTCGCCGTCCTCTTCGTCGTGACGCGCAGGCGTTGGACCGACGGCGCCGAGGACGCGGCCGCCGCCGAACCCGCGCCGGGCGTTCCGGTCGGGGCGGCGCTGAAGCACCCGCTGGTCTGGCTGCAGACGCTGACCTTCTTCGTCTATGCCGGGATCGAGATCGGCGCGGGGCAATGGGCCTTCGCGGTTCTGACGCAGGCGCGCGGCCATTCGATCGAGACCGCGGGCCTGTGGACGGGCGGCTTCTGGTTCGCCCTCTTCGCCGGCCGGCTGCTCCTCGGCTTCGGGGCGGACGCGATCGGGCCCGACCGGCTGATCCGGCTCGGGTCCATCGTCGCCGTGCTGTCGATGATCCTCTTCGCCGTCGATCCCTTCGGCCTCGGCGTGGTCGGACTGATCGCCGCCGGCTTCGCCTTCGCGCCGATCTTCCCGATGCTGATGCACCGCACGCCGCGGATGCTCGGCACGGGCCTCGCCTCCCACTCGATCGGCTTCCAGGTCTCGGCGGCGATGATGGGCGGTGTCGCGCTTCCCGCCGCGGCCGGCTTCCTCGGCGGCGCCTTCGGCGTCGCGGTCATCCCCTATTTCTTCGCCGCGGTGGCCGTCCTCCATCTCGTCCTCGTCGGGATCGGCCTGTCCCGGTCGGCCGCGGGCGACCGCTGACGGGCCGGCTGGACGAGCGACCGCCGCCGTCGCCCTATCCTCCGCCGCAATTGCATGCTCCAGTTGCCCGTCGCTCCCTCCCGGCGGGGCCGACCGGAACTGAGGCGAGCCGGACGGGGCGACGATCGCGAATGGCACAATCGCACTCCCATGCGCTGCGCGGCCAGATCGGCCGGCTCGAACTCCTGTCGCGCATGGTGCTGGCGATCCTCGCCACCGGCTCGGGCGTCTTCACCTATATCGGCGTCAGCGACCTGATCGACGGGTCGCCGACCACCGTCTTCCTCGGCGCCATCATCTATTCCGTCGCCGTCTCGGTCGCGATCTACGGCTTCTGGACCTATCTGATGCGCATCATGCCGCATGTGCGCTCGGCGCGCGGGCGGGCCATGCTCTACCTCTCCATGGGCATCGGCATCGTGATGATCATCGCCATGTCGGCCTGGTTGAACGCGGCCGCGCTCGCCGGGGGCGCGGCGCTGGAGCAGCATCTCTCCGTCACCACCGAGGAGTACCAGGAGCGGCTGAACCAGGCGCATGAGAACGCGCTGGCGGCCCAGAGCCTCATCCCCGACATCCAGCTCGCATCCCAGCGCTTCTCGCGGCTCGCCGACGAGGAGCGCTCCTCCGGCGCGCTGACCGGCACGTCCGGCTCGGGCACGGTGGTCCAGCTGCTCAGCCAGATGTCGGTGCAGCTCGACGGCCTGTCCGCCGAGATCGAGACCTCGCGCGGCCAGGTCCAGACCCTGTTCGAGGAGGGCGGCACGCGGCTCGGCGAGATGCGCCGTCTGGTGGCGGGCGAGGGACCGGTGAACGAGCGCTCCACCGCCTTCGCCGAGCAGGCGACCGCGCTGTCTGGCATCGTCGCCTCGCTGCAGCAGACCTCGGTCGCCCCCGCGGTGCGCCGGGCGGCCGAGGACCTCGGCCGAAGCTACATCGCACCCGTCGCGGGCGGTCTGGCCGAGGACCTGCGCCTGCGCCAGAGCGAGGTGCTCGCGCGCGTCGAGGAATCGGTGCGCCAGCAGAGCGCGGCGCTCGCATCGGCCGCCGACGAGATCCTCGCCCGGCCGGTGGTCGAGACCGTGCGCTTCCAGCCGCTTTCCAAGCCGGACGCCGTCATCCGCTACGCCGGCGACTTCCTGCCCTCCTGGGCGGGCGCCATCGCCATCGATCTGATGCCGGCGGTTCTCGTCCTCATCCTCGTCGTCACGCAGGAGCAGATCCGCCGCGAGGAGGGCGACGAGGAAGAATATGCCGACATGAGCGCGGCCGACATGATCCGCGCCCTGCGCCTCCAGCGCTCCCTGACGGCCGCCCGGTCGGAGGACGAGGAGCGTCCGGCGCCGCCCCCGGCGAGGCCGGATCCGGATCCGGAGAACGAGGTCGTCCAGCGCAACGAGCCCGGCGCGGTCCCGCTCCCCTTGCGGCGGGGCTCCGGCCCGCAGTGATCGCGGACGGTCCGCCGCCCTCGGCCTTCGAGCGCGCCGTCCTGTCGATCCCGGACGGAGCGATCCTGCGCGGCCTGTTCCTGTCGATCGTCGCGCTCACCGGCTGGGTGCTCTACCAGGACTTCTCGGCGGTCCTGCAGGGCGAGCGGGACGCGGCGCGCCTGACGCGCACCGACCCGCTGCCCCTGCGCCGGCCCGCGCCGGGCGACCAGCGCAGGCCCTATCTGCCCCGCACCATGCCGCTCGGGCCCGAGCGCGGCGTCCCGCTTCTGCCCGGCCACGGGCCGGTGGAGGGCGAGACGACCGGAGAGCCGATGGTCTTCGTCCGCGCGGCCGGCACGACCGACATCTCGGCCATCGGCCGGATCGACCCGGGCACGGCCGGCCTCCTCGACGCCTTCCTCGCCGGGGAGGGGGACGGAGCGACGGCGCTCCATCTCCATTCGCCGGGCGGCTCGGTCACCGATGCCATCGCCATGGCGCGCGCGACCCGCGAGGCTGGACTTTCGACGTTCGTTCCGGCGAACGGCTACTGCGCCTCGGCCTGCCCGCTGGTCTTCTCGGGCGGGGTGGAACGCTCCGCCGGCGAGAGCGCCTGGATCGGCGTCCATCAGGTCTATGCGGCCGAGATCGAGGGCGGTATCCGCGAGCGGGACGTCGACCGGTCGATCTCCGACATCCAGTCGACCAGCGCGGACGCGCAGGACCTCCTGATCGAGATGGGCGTCGATCCGCGCCTCTGGATCCATGCCATGCGCACCCCGCCGCAGGAGCTCTACGTCCTGACGCCGGAGGAGATGGGCGAATACCGCCTCGTCACGCCGCCGCCCGAGGACGAGCCGGCCGCCGAGCGCGTGCCCGAGGCGGCGAGTTGAGCCGGACGGCTTGGCGAGCCTTCCGCTCCTGCGCTATAAGGCGCTTCGCGCGCGCCGTCTCCGTCCTCGGCCCGCGCATTGCGGGTGTGGTGAAACTGGTAGACGCGCCGGACTCAAAATCCGGTTCCGCAAGGAGTGTCGGTTCGATTCCGACCACCCGCACCATCGACCGCGCGCCCTTGCGGTTCCGGCTCGTTTCCTTTCGCCGATGACGGTTCAGGCGCCGGTCGGAGGGGAGGGCGCGGCGATGTCGCCGTCGTCGGAGTCGTCGTATTCGGGCGAGCGCCCGCCATTGGGCAGCTTGCTCTGTTCCCGGCGCATGTGTTCGGTCTCGGTCTGGCCGGACGGATCGTCCTGCGTCGCGACCTTCGAGCCGTCGTCGCGGTATTCGGTCCCGTCCTTGGTTCTCTTGTCGATCTCGGACATCTCGCATCTCCGGTTGTCGTTGCAGCGTGAAGGCCGCCCCGGCGGGATCGGTTCCGGTTTCGGCTGCGACAATGAAGCTCACGGCATCGGCGCCGCGCGGCCGGAACGGATGCGGGTCCGCGCATCTTGACGAGCCATGGTTCCAGTCTTCGTCTACGGGACGCTCAAACGCGGCTTCCCCTTCCATCCGCTCGGCCTGTCGGATTCGACCTTCGTGTCCGCCGTGACGACGGTCCATCCGTATCCGATGGTGATCGCCGGTTCGTTCTTCGGCCCGATGATGCTCGACGAGCCCGGTCGCGGCCTGAGGGTCGCCGGCGAGCTCTATTCCGTCCGCCCCGACCGGCTCCCCAAGCTCGACGAGCTGGAGGATGTCGGCCGGCCGGGAAGTTTCCGATCCAGGGTCGAGGTCGTCGACGGGGACGCCACGGTCGAGGCGGTCGGCTTCATGAAGGACGAGCGCTGGCTCGATCCCGTCCACACCGGCTTCCTGTCCGACTATCAGGACACGCGGTTCGTCCCGCCCTGGGATCGTTGAGCTCGATCCCGAAGCGCCGTCACGTCCGGACCGCGCCGCCGCTCTCGGCGTGCAGGACGCGGTGGTCGAGGAAGTATCGCGCGAAGAAGGGCAGGCTCGCCGCCCCGATCTCTCGCGCGGCCCGCCCGATCGTCCCCTCCTCGAAGCGCAGATCCGAAAGCCCGCGTCGATCGAGCGACGAGAAGGCGCTTCCCGCGGCGCCGGTCAGCCGTCGCCGGATGTCGGGCGAGAAGCTGCCGTCAACGATCGCCGCCTCGAAATCGTAGACGGCGCTGGCGGCGAGCGCGGCGTGGGCGAGCCCCCGGCCGGCTCGAAGAATCCAGTCGTCGAGGATGGCGCCGAGCTCCTCCCACCGGGCGTCGGCGCGCCAGAGGTCGTTGCCGCGAAGGCCGGCGGCGCGGGCGTCCCGTTCGAGGACGTGGATCGAGGCCTCCTCGATGAGCTGGCAGACGCCGCCGCTCCTGCTCGGCACGGGGAGCGATCCCAGCGCGCCGGCATTGCCGCTGCGGCCGGGAACGAGCCGTCCGTCGATGACGATGCCGCCGCCGACGAAGGCTCCGACGAAGACATAGACGTAGTCCGACAGCCCGGTCGTCCCGAAGGCCTGCTCGGCGCCGCAGGCGGCGGTCGCGTCGTTCGCCTCGAAGACCGGAAGGCCGACCGCCGCGGCGAGCTCGTCCGCGATCCCGCCGCGCCGCCATTCGTCGCCTTCCGCCTCGCTGGCGCGGTGCGAGACCGCCCAGGCCCAGAGTTCGGCGGGCAGGCCGACGCCGAGACCCGCGATGCGCCCTCGCTCGGCCTCCGGCAGGCCGGCCGTCAGGGCGCTGACGCTGGTGCGCGCGAACTCCATCACCGCGCCGCGCCGCGGGTAGTCGTAGACGACGGCGTCGTGTCCCAGCACCGCACCCGAGAAGTCCATCAGGACCGTCTCGCTGGTGCGCCGCCCGATCTTCAGGCCCAGCGAGAAGGCGCCGCGCGCGTTCAGCCGCATCGGCACCGAGGGCTGGCCGACACGGCCCCGCTGCGGCGCGCCGGGCAGCACCAGCCCGTCGGCCTCCAGGGCGCGCATGATCACGGTGACGGTCTGCGCCGACAGGCCCGACTGGCGGGCGATCTCGGCCTTGGCGAGCGCCCCGTGCCGGCGGATGAGCGACAGGACCACCCGTTCGTTGTGCGCGCGCACCCCGGCCTGGTTGGAGCCGCGGATCGCCGCATGAAGCGCGGGAGCGGGGGCCTCGTTCGCGAGAGACGTGCGCATTGTCGGGTCGAGGGACGCCTCGTTCGGGTGCATGGGGCGACGGTAGGCCGTCGCAGGCCAATAAGTAAATCGAATTGATTTAAGTTGACAGGGCTTCGGGAAGGGCGTTCCATGACGCCGAGCCCGCGGGAGGAAATGGGCCGGCAGGGATCGCCGGCCGACGGGCCAATGGGAGAATCGAGATCATGCTTCGTCGTTCGCTGGCGCTCGGCGCCGCTTTGGCCGCCCTGTCCGCCGTTCCGTCCCTGGCGCAGGACCAGACGACGGTCTGCCTCATCACCAAGACCGACACGAACCCCTTCTTCGTCACCATGCGCCGGGGCGCCGAGGAGAAGGCGGCCGAGCTCGGTCTCAATCTGCAGTCCTATGCCGGCCGCATCGACGGCGATCACGAATCCCAGGTGCAAGCGATCGAGAGCTGCATCGCCGCCGGCGCCAAGGGCATCCTGATCACCGCCTCCGACACGCGGGCCATCGTGCCGGCCGTGACGCAGGCCCGCGACGCCGGCCTGATCGTTATCGCGCTCGACACCCCGCTCGAGCCGCTGGACGCCGCGGACGCGACCTTCGCGACGGACAACCGCGCCGCCGGCGTTCTTATCGGCGAGTGGGCCGCCGCCACGATGGGCGAGGAGGCCGCGAATGCGCGCATCGGCTTCCTCGACCTCACGCCCTCGCAGCCTTCCGTCGCGGTGCTCCGCAACCAGGGCTTCATGGAAGGCTTCGGCATCGACGTGAAGGACGGGAACGTCGTCGGCGACGAGGACGACCCGCGCATCGTCGGCCACGACATGACGAACGGCAACGAGGAGGGCGGTCGCCAGGCGATGGAGAACCTCCTCCAGCAGGATCCGGGCATCAACCTCGTCTACACGATCAACGAGCCGGCGGCCGCCGGCGCCTACGAGGCGCTGCGCTCGGTCGGGCTCGAGGGGCAGGTGACGATCGTCTCGGTCGACGGCGGCTGCCCAGGCGTCCAGAACGTCGAGGAGGGCATCATCGGCGCGACCTCCATGCAGTATCCCCTGCAGATGGCGGCGCTCGGCGTCGAGGCCGTGGCGGCCTTCGCCGAAAGCGGCGCGACCCCGCAGACCAGCGAAGGCCTCGACTTCACCGACACGGGCGTCGATCTCGTCACGGACGAGCCGGCCGAGGGCGTCGACTCCATGACGTCGGCGGAGGCGAAGGACCTCTGCTGGGGCTGATCGGGATCGGCGGGGCCGGATCCGACCGGTCCTGTCGATCCAGCGCCGGTGCCGTCCCCTCCGCCTGAGCGGGCGGGACGCCCGAACGCCTCTGGAAGCCACCGGTCGGCGGCTCGGCACAAGAGCCCGTTCGTCCATCCGACGCCGCGAGCCGGGAGGGAGCCCTGCCCATGACCGAGACCAGCGAGGGGCGCGCGGGCCGCGCCGACTACGAGACCGCCGGCGTGAGGGGCGCAAGCGCCCAGGTCGCCGAGTTCGCGCCCCAGACGACGCCGCTCGGTCGCCTGCAGCACATGCTGCACGCCAACCCCACCATGGTGCCGGTGCTGGTGCTGATCTTCGGCATCGGCATCTTCGGCATGATCGTGGGCGAGCGCTTCTTCAACTCCTTCACGCTGACGCTGATCTTCCAGCAGGTCGCCATCGTCGGCATCATCGGCATCGCCCAGACGCTGATCATCCTGACCGCCGGCATCGACCTGTCGGTCGGGGCGATCATGGTCCTCTCCTCGGTGGTGATGGGCCAGTTCGCCGTGAACTACGGCATGCCCGCGCCGCTCGCGCTTCTCTGCGGGCTGATCGTCGGGGTGCTGTGCGGGGTGATCAACGGCCTTCTGGTCTCGCTCGTGAAGCTGCCGCCCTTCATCGTGACGCTCGGCACGTGGTTCGTCTTCGAGGCGGCGAACTTCATATGGACGCAGAACGAGACCATCCGAAGCCAGGACGTGGCGGCCGCAGCTCCCCTCCTGCAATGGCTCGGCACGACGTTCCGGGTGGGGGGCGCCGTGATCACCTACGCCGTGGTCGCCGCCATCCTCCTCGTCGTGCTCTTCTACTACGTCCTGAACCACACGGCCTGGGGCCGGCACGTCTACGCCATCGGCGACGAGCCGGACGCGGCGCGCCTGTCGGGCATCAAGACCAGCCGCGTCCTCGTCTCGGTCTACGCCGTCGCCGGGCTGATCTGCGGCTTTGCCGGCTGGGCGCTGATCGGGCGCCTCGGCTCGGTCTCGCCGACCTCCGGCTACGAGGCGAACATCCAGTCGATCACCGCCGTCGTCATCGGCGGGACCTCGCTCTTCGGCGGGCGCGGCTCTGTCGTCGGCACCCTCATCGGGGCACTGATCGTCGGTGTCTTCGCCATGGGCCTGCGCATCTGGGGCACCGACCCGCAATGGACGCGCCTGACCGTCGGCGGCCTCATCATCCTCGCCGTCGCCATCGACCAGTGGATCAGAAAGGTCTCGGCATGAGCGCTCCCGTCTCCGCCGCCCCCGTTCTCTCGGCGAAGGGTCTCCAGAAGCGCTACGGCCGCGTCGTCGCCATCGACAACGCCGATTTCGACCTGATGCCCGGCGAGATCCTCGCCGTCATCGGCGACAACGGCGCGGGCAAGTCGACGCTCATCAAGGCATTGACCGGCGCGGCCCAGCCCGATGCAGGCGAAATCCAACTCGACGGCCGGCCGGTCGCGATGGCCGATCCGCAGGCGGCGCGCGATCTCGGCATCGAGACCGTCTATCAGAACCTGGCGCTGTCGCCCGCGCTCTCGATCGCCGACAACATGTTCCTCGGCCGTGAGATCCGCCGGGGGGGCGTGGCGGGACGGTGGCTGCGCATGCTCGACAAGCCGAAGATGCGAAAGATCGCCCGGGAAAAGCTCCTCGACCTCGGGCTGACGACGATCCAGAACATCGACCAATTGGTCGAGACGCTGTCCGGCGGCCAGCGGCAGGGCGTGGCGGTGGCCCGGGCCGCCGCCTTCGGCTCCAAGGTGCTGATGCTCGACGAGCCGACGGCCGCGCTCGGCGTGAAGGAGTCGCGCCGGGTGCTGGACCTCATTCTCGAGGTGCGCTCGCGTGGCCTGCCGATCGTCCTCATCTCGCACAACATGCCGCACGTCTTCGAGATCGCCGACCGCATCCACATCCACCGGCTCGGCCGGCGGCTCTGCGTGGTCGACCCGAAGGCAATCTCCATGTCGGACGCGGTGGCGTTGATGACGGGGGCCAGGTCCCCCGAACCGCAGATGCTCGCGGCCTGAAAAGGCCGCTGGACTGGCCGGCGCGGGGCGGCCAGGGTCGGGGGCGGGCGACCGGTCGCGGGCGTCTCAGACGCCCGTGAACAGCCACTCGTGTTCCGGCGCGTTGTGGAACTTCCAGGTCCGCGTCGGCCCCGCCATGACGTTCAGGTACCAGGAATCGTAGCCGTGGATCGTCGCGACGGGGTGGTAGCCCTTCGGGACGAGCACCACGTCGCCGTCCTCGACCGCCATCGCCGCGTCCAGCGACCGGTCGTCGGTGTAGACGCGCTGGAAGGCGAAGCCCTGCGGCGGATTGAGCCGGTGATAGTAGGTCTCCTCCAGATAGCTCTCGCGCGGCAGGTCGTCCTCGTCGTGCTTGTGGGGCGGATAGGACGAGGTGTTGCCGCCGGGGGTCGCGACCTCGACCACGAGCAGCGACTGCGCCACACCGTCGCCCTCCGGCGTGATGTTGGTGACGTAGCGTGTGTTCGAGCCCATGCCGCGCGTCGTCGTCGCATGGGTGCCGGGCGGCAGATGCCGCGCCGTCCCGCCCGGTGCGGCGGGAGCCGAGCAGAGCGCGATCTCCAGATCGTCCGCCGCCTCGACCTCGAAGGAGGAGTCGGCCGGTACGTAGACCGCATGCGGCGCGCCGTCGAAGGGGCTCATCCGCTCGCCGATCGTCCCGAAATCCTGTCCGCCGGCGCGCACCCTCGCATGGCCCGACACGAGCACGAGGCAGACCTCCCGGCCGCCGGTTTCACGGGCCAGCGTCTCGCCCGGCGCCAGGCGGAAGAGATCGAACCCGACATAGGTCCAGCCGGCGCTCTGCGGCGTGACGGCGTGGATCTCGCCGTTCCCGGCCTTCGGCTTGAGGTGAAGCTCGGACATTCGGTCTCTCCCGTTGGACTGTTCGGACAAAAATAGAATGAACTGTTGACAGCGTCAAAGAGTTGGATCAAAGATTTCATATTGGCCGGCGAGGGAGAGAAGGTCGCCGGCCGGCATCGGGAGGAGCGTTCATGCGCACGGGGTCGATCTTCGCCTTGGGGTGTGCGGGCCTGCTGGCCTGCGGCTGGGGGCACGCGGCACAGGCCCAGAACATCGGCGTCGCCGTCGCGCGCTTCGACAATACGTTCCAGACGATCGTGCGCAACGGCATGCAGGATGCGGCTGCCGGAATGGACGGCGTCACGCTGCAGATGGAGGACGCCCAGAGCGACCCCAGCCGCCAGATGGATCAGGTCCGCAACTTCATCTCAGCGGGCGTCGATGCGATCGTCGTCCTCGCCGTCGATTCGGACGGGACGGGCGTGATCACGCAGATGGCGGCGGACGCGGGCATTCCGCTCGTCTACGTCCTGCATCCGCCGGCCGAGCTCGAGGCGCTGCCCGAGAACACCGCCTTCGTCGGCTCGAACGAAATCGACTCCGGCACCCTGCAGACGCGGGAGGTCTGCCGGCTGCTGGGCGGCGAGGGCGACGTCCTGGTCCTGATGGGCCCGCTCAACAACCACTCCTCGATCATCCGCACGCAGGACATCGAGGACGTGATCGCGACCGAGGACTGCTCGGGCATGACGATCGTGGAGCGCCAGAGCGCCAATTGGGACCGGCTGGAAGCCAGCGACATCATGACGAACTGGCTGTCGGCCGGCATCGGCTTCGACGCGGTCATCGCCAACAACGACGAGATGGCCATCGGCGCCATCCAGGCGATGAAGGCCTCCGGCCATCCGCTCGACGAGGTGGTCGTGGCCGGCATCGACGCCACGCCCGACGGGCTCGGCGCCATGGCGGCCGGCGACCTGGAGGTCACGGTCTTCCAGAACGGCACGCGTCAGGGCGAGGAGGCGGTGAAGGCCGCCGCCGCCATGATCGCCGGCGAACCGGTCGAGCGGGAGATCTGGGTGCCCTTCGAACTCGTGACCCCGGACAATATGGACCGGTACGCTAGCGCCAATCGCTAGGGTTCGGCGGAACGAATATTCCAGATCGGATCCGAACGTCCGGTCCGTCGCGTCCAGCCTTTCAGCTTGAAGACCCCTCGGGAGGAGGGGTCAAACGGAGGAAATGCCCATGAAGACGATCCTTGCCGGAACGGCGCTCGCGCTCCTCATGTCGGGCGCGGCCCAGGCGCAGACGATCGGCGTCTCGATGGCGCTGTTCGACGACAATTTCCTGACGGTGCTGCGCACCGGCATGCAGGAGCATGCGGCGACCCTCGACGGCGTGTCGCTGCAGGTCGAGGACGCCCAGAACGACGTGTCGCGCCAGCAGAGCCAGGTGCAGAACTTCGTCGCCTCGGGCGTCGACGCCATCATCGTCAATCCGGTCGACACCGACGCGACGGCGGCCATCTCCGCGCTCGCCGAGAACGCCGGCATCCCGCTCGTCTACGTCAACCGGCAGCCGGTCAACGTCGACGAACTCCCCGAGAACCAGGCCTTCGTCGCCTCCGACGAGGTGGAATCGGGCACGCTGCAGACGCAGGAGGTCTGCCGGCTGATGGAGGGCGAGGGCCGCGTCGTCGTGATGATGGGCGAGCTCTCTAACCAAGCGGCGCGCGTGCGCACGCAGGACATCAAGGACGTGATCGCCACCGAGGCCTGCTCGGGCTTGGAGATCGTCGAGGAGCAGACCGCCAACTGGTCGCGCACGCAGGGCGCCGACCTGATGACGAACTGGCTTTCGGCCGGCGTCGAGTTCGATGCCGTGATCTCCAACAACGACGAGATGGCCATCGGCGCCATCCAGTCGCTGAAGGCGGCCGGCCGCTCGATGGACGACGTGATCGTCGCCGGCATCGACGCCACGCAGGACGCGCTGGCGGCGATGGAGGCCGGCGACCTCGACGTGACCGTCTTCCAGAACGCGGCGGGCCAGGGCCAGGGGGCGGTCGACACCGCGCTCAAGCTGGTGAACGGCGAGGCCGTGGAGCAGAAGGTGTTCGTGCCCTTCGAACTCGTGACGCCCGAGAACCTGGCCGACTACACCTCGCGCAACTGACGACGCCTTCCCTCGCGCCGCCCACGAAGCGGCGCGAGCTTTCAAAGCTCGACGTTCGGGAGGATGGGATGACGGTCAGTCCGAGAACCATGGCGGCGGTCCGCCAGTCCGGTGCGGTACCGGGAGCCGAATACCTCCTGACCGCCGAGAACGTGCGCAAGGAGTTTCCGGGCGTCATCGCGCTCGACGACGTGCAGTTCCGTCTGCGGCGCGGGACGGTCCACGCCTTGATGGGCGAGAACGGGGCCGGCAAGTCCACCCTGATGAAGATCCTGGCCGGCATCTACCAGCCGGACGGCGGAGAGGTCCGCCTGAAGGGGGTCGGCGTGCGCCTCGCCTCGCCGCTGGACGCGCTCGAGAACGGCATCGCCATGATCCATCAGGAGCTGAACCTGATGGCCTTCATGACGGTGGCCGAGAACATCTGGATCCGCCGCGAGCCGAAGAACCGGCTCGGCTTCATCGACCACGCCCGCATGAACGCGATGACGGAGGAGCTGTTCGCGCGCCTCAACATCCGCCTCGACCCGCAGGCGCGCTGCGGCGAGCTGTCGGTCGCCAGCCGGCAGATGGTTGAGATCGCCAAGGCCGTCTCCTACGAGAGCGACGTCCTCATCATGGACGAGCCGACCTCGGCGCTGACCGAGACCGAGGTCGACCATCTCTTCACGATCATCCGCGACCTGCGCGCGCAAGGGATCGGCATCGTCTACATCACCCACAAGATGAACGAGCTGTTCGAGATCGCCGACGAGTTCTCGGTGTTCCGCGACGGCAAGTATATCGGCACCCACGCCGCGAGCGACGTCACGCGCGACGACATCATCCGCATGATGGTCGGGCGCGAGATCACCCAGATGTTCCCCAAGGAGGAGGTGCCGATCGGGGACGTCGTCCTGAAGGTCGAGAATCTCAGCCTGAAGGGCGTCTTCTCCGACATCTCCTTCGAGGTGCGCGCGGGCGAGATCCTGGGCGTCGCGGGCCTCGTCGGTTCGGGGCGCTCCAACGTCGCGGAGACCCTGTTCGGGGTGACGCCGGCCAGTTCGGGCAGCGTCTGGATCGACGGCAGTCCGGTCTCGATCGATACGCCGACCAAGGCGATCGCGCACCGCATGGCGTTCCTCACCGAGGACCGCAAGGACACGGGCTGCTTCCTGAACCTCGACATCCTCGAGAACATGCAGATGGCGGTCCTGCAGGACCGCTTCGTCAAGGGCGGCTTCGTCTCCGAGAGCGCCGTGACGAAGGTCTGCCAGGAGATGGCGGGCAAGCTGCGGGTGAAGACCCCGAACCTCTACGAGCGGATCGAGAACCTGTCGGGCGGCAACCAGCAGAAGGTGCTGATCGGGCGCTGGCTCCTGACCAAGCCGAAGATCCTGATCCTCGACGAGCCGACGCGCGGCATCGACGTCGGGGCCAAGGCCGAGATCCACCGCCTGGTGACCGAGCTCGCCCGCAACGGCGTCGCCGTCCTGATGATCTCCTCGGAGATGCCCGAGGTGCTCGGAATGAGCGACCGGATCATGGTGATGCACGAGGGCCGCGTGACCGGCTTCCTCGACCGCAGCGAAGCGACCCAGGTCAAGGTGATGGAACTCGCCGCCCGCTAGGCGGCCCCACGGGCGGCCGGCACGCGCCGGCGCCGCAGGGAGGAGACTGGACGATGAAGACCGACATTGCGAGCGCCGACGCCACGCGCGCCGAAACCATCCGCGGGAGACGGCGCACCCCGCCGGAGCTCAACATCTTCCTCGTGCTCGTCGGCATCGCGCTGATCTACGAGGTGCTCGGCTGGATGATGATCGGCCAGAGCTTCCTGGCCAACCAGCAGCGCCTGACCATCATGATCCTGCAGGTCAGCGTCATCGGCATCATCGCCGTCGGCGTCACGCAGGTCATCATCACCGGGGGCATCGACCTGTCCTCGGGCTCGGTCGTCGGCATGACGGCGATGGTGGCGGCGAGCTTCGCGCAGTCCTCCACCTGGGCGCGGGCGCTCTACCCCTCGCTGACCGACCTGCCGGCCTTCGTGCCGGTGCTGATCGGCGTGGGCGTCGGCCTGCTCGCCGGCCTCGTGAACGGGCTCCTCATCGCCTACACGCGGATCCCGCCCTTCATCGCCACGCTCGGCATGATGGTCTCGGCGCGCGGCGTGTCCAAATGGTACACGAACGGCCAGCCGGTCTCGGGCCTGACGCCCGAATTCACCTGGATCGGCTCGGGCATCTGGCCGGTGGTGATCTTCCTCGTCGTCGCCGTCATCTTCCACGTCGCGCTGCGCTACACGCGCTACGGCAAGTTCACCTACGCCATCGGCGCCAACAGCCAGGCCGCGCGCGTCTCGGGCATCAATGTCGAGGCGCATCTGGTGAAGGTCTACATGATCGCCGGCATGCTGGCGGGCCTCGCCGGCGTCGTCACCGCCGCCCGCGCCCAGACGGCGCAGGCCGGCATGGGCGTCATGTACGAGCTCGACGCCATCGCGGCGGCCGTCATCGGCGGGACTTCGCTCGCCGGCGGCGTAGGCCGGATCGCCGGCACCGTCATCGGCGTGGTGATCCTTGGCGTCATGACCTCCGGCTTCACCTTCCTTCGCATCGACGCCTACTACCAGGAGATCGTGAAGGGCGTGATCATCGTCGCCGCCGTCGTCGCCGATGTCTACCGCCAGAAGCGCCGGGCCAAGAAGTAGCCGGCGCCCGGCACCCACCCTCCAAGCCGACCCCCGAAGGTTCAAAGACCGATGCCGTCCCTGAAATTCGCCATCAACCACATGACCACGCCCGATCTTGCGCTCGACGCCTTCTTCGGCCTCGCCGCGCGGCTCGGAGCGGAAGGGGTCGAGATCCGCAACGATCTGAAGGGCAACGCGATCGCCGATGGGACCGCGGCGGCCGATGTCCGCAAGGCGGCCGAGGCGCACGGCCTTCGCATCCTCTCGATCAACGCGCTTTATCCCTTCAACATCTGGGAGGGCGAGCGCGCCGAGCAGGCGAAGCGCCTGGCGGGCTACGCCGCCGAATGCGGGGCGGAAGGCCTTGTGATGGTGCCGCTGAACGATGGCACCAACCGCGAGGACGGGCGGCGGCAGGAGCGGCTGCGCGAGGCGCTGTCCCATCTCGCGCCCATCCTGAAGGAGTCGGGCGTGACCGGCCTCGTCGAACCGCTCGGCTTCGAGATCTGTTCGCTGCGCTTGAAGCGCGAGGCGCTGGACGCGATCGGGGCCGTCGACGGCGGGGACGTGTTCCGCCTCGTCCACGACACCTTCCACCATCACCTCGCAGGCGAGGCCGAGTTGTTCGCCGATCGGACCGGTCTCGTCCACATCTCCGGCGTCGAGGATTCGGCGCTCACGCCCTCGCAGATGCTGGACGAACACCGCGTGCTCGTCGGCGAAAAGGACCTCCTCGACAATGTCGGCCAGATCCGCGCGCTGCGCGAGGCGGGCTATACCGGCTTCTACTCCTTCGAACCCTTCGCCGCCTCGGTCCACCGCTCGGCCGATATCGAGGCCGATTTGAAGGCATCCATCCGGGCGATCGAGGGAGCGCTCTGACGAGGCCGGCATGGCGTTCCAGGTCTGGAACGCCTAATCCATCGAGACCTCGATGGAGACGATGGGAACGATGACCATGCCGACGCGATCCGATCTGGCGCCGCCTCCGGACTTCATGGCCCTGAAGGCGCTCATCGTCGAGCGCAAGGAGAGCCTTCCCAAGCGGCTGCGTCAGATCGCGGCCTATTCGCTGGAGAACCCGGACGAGATCGCCTTCGGCACGGTCGCCACCATCGCCGCCTCCGCCGACGTGCAGCCCTCCGCCCTTGTCCGCTTCTCGCAGGCGCTCGGCTTCGAGGGCTTCTCCGGGCTGCAGGAGCTGTTCCGCGCGCGGCTCCTGGAGCGCAACGCCGGTTACGAGGAGCGCCTTCGCGCCGTGCGCGACGCCGAGCGCGACGGCCGGGAATCGGTCCTGTCCGGCTTCGTCTCCGCCGCCCATCGCTCGCTCGACAAGCTGACGGCGAGCGTGGACGAGGAGCGCTTCACGCGCGCCGCGGCGATGCTGGCCAATGCCGGAACGATCTACATCATCGCCAAGCGCCGCTCCTACCCGATCGGCGCCTACATGGCCTACGCCTTCGGAAAGATGCGCATCCGCTGCGTCCTGGCTAGCACGACGCAGGGGATAGACGAGGACATCCTGTCGCTTGCGGGCCCGGGCGATGCGGCCTTCGCGATCAGCTTCTCGCCCTATGCCTCGGAAAGCGTGGCTCAGGCGAGGGGGCTCGCCGCGCGCGGCGTGCCCCTCGTGTCGCTCACCGACACGGTGTTCTCGCCGCTCGCCGAAATCTCCACCGAATGGTTCGAGCTGGCCGAGGCCGACCATGCCGGCTTCCGGCTCCTGTCGGCCTCCATGGCCTTCGCCATGGCCCTCACCGTCATGGTCGCCGAACATCGCCGTGATCCGACAAAATAGAACATTGAAACCGAATTGACTTACATTCGGAATTTATGATTTATGTTGAGGGCGTCACCGATGGGAGGACAGCGCGTGACACAGACCCTTCAGAAGCTTGATATCGTCACGATCGGCCGCGCGTCCGTGGACCTCTACGGGCGGGAGATCGGCACCCGGCTGGAGGACGTCTCCTCCTTCGCCAAGTCCGTCGGCGGCTGCCCGGCCAACATCGCCATCGGCACTGCGCGCCTCGGCCTGCGTTCGGCGCTCCTGACGCGCGTGGGCGACGAGCAGTTCGGCCGCTTCATCCGCGAGCAGATGGCGCGCGAGGGCGTCGAGACCGCCGGCATCGCCACCGATCCGACCCGCCTGACGGCGCTCGCGATCCTGGCGGTCGAGAGCGACAAGTCCTTTCCGCTGCTGTTCTATCGGGACAACTGTGCCGACAACGCGCTGGAGGAAAGCGACGTCGACGAGGCGCTGATCGCCCGCTCCGCCGCGGTTCTCGTGACCGGCACCCACTTCGCCAAGCCGAACACCGACGCCGCGCAGCGCAAGGCCATGCGCCTCGCCAAGGCCGCCGGCGGCAAGGTCGTCTTCGACATCGACTACCGCCCCAACCTCTGGGGGTTGGCCGGGCACGACGCGGGCGACAACCGCTATATCGCCTCGGCGGAAGTCTCCGCGCGCCTGCGCACGGTCCTCGCCGCCTGCGACCTCATCGTCGGGACCGAAGAGGAGGTGCTGATCGCCTCCGGCGAGTCCGACCTTCTCGCCGCGCTCAAGACCATCCGCCAGCATTCGAATGGAACGATCGTTCTGAAGCGCGGTCCGATGGGCTGCATCGTCTATGACGGGCCGATCAGCGACGATCTGGAGGACGGCATCGTCGGCCGCGGTTTCCCGATCGAGGTCTACAACGTGCTCGGGGCGGGCGACGCCTTCCTGTCGGGCTTCCTGCGCGGCTGGCTGCGCGGCGAGCCGCACGAGACCAGCGCGACCTACGCCAATGCCTGCGGCGCCTTCGCCGTGTCGCGGCTGCTCTGCTCGCCGGAGATCCCGACCTTCGCCGAGCTCGACCACTTCCTGAAGAACGGCAGCCCGGAGCGGGCGCTGCGCAAGGACGAGGCGATCAACCACATCCACTGGGCGACGACCCGGCGCAAGGCCTATCCCGGCGTCATGGCGCTCGCCTTCGACCATCGCTCGCAGGTCGAGGATCTGTGCGGCGGCGACGAGGGCCGGCTTGCGCGCGTGCCCGAGTTCAAGCGCCTCGCGGTCCAGGCGGCGGCGCGCGTCGCGGGCGGGCGGCCGGGCTTCGGCATGCTGATCGACGACAAGTTCGGGCGCGAGGCCCTGTTCGACGCCGCCCGCCAGCCGGACTTCTGGATCGGCAAGCCGATCGAACTGCCGGGCTCGCGTCCGCTGCGCTTCGAGTTCGGCCAGGATCTCGGCTCGCGCCTGATCGACTGGCCGGTCGACCACTGCATCAAGGTGCTCGCCTTCTTCCA
This sequence comes from Pseudomonadota bacterium, assembly GCA_023419535.1. Taxonomy (GTDB): domain Bacteria; phylum Pseudomonadota; class Alphaproteobacteria; order Rhizobiales; family Rhizobiaceae; genus Aureimonas. Next base: position 64,609 of record JAEZXX010000081.1, read on the forward strand.
TCCGGACGATCCGGCGGAGCTGAAGGCCGAGCAGACCGAGAAGCTTCTCGCGGCCTATCAGGCGGCGCGGAAGATCGGGAGGGAGATCCTGATCGAGATCATCGCCGGCAAGCACGGAAGCCTCGACCAGACGACGATCGCCCGCGCCCTGACCGAACTCTACGACGCCGGGCTCAAGCCCGACTGGTGGAAGCTGGAGCCGCAGACGGACGCCCGCGCCTGGGCGGCCATCGACCAGGTGATCGAGACGCGCGACCCCTATTGCCGGGGCGTTCTCCTGCTCGGGCTCGAGGCCTCCATCGAGGCGCTCGGCCAGGGCTTCGCCGCCGCCCGGACGGCGCGGACCGTGAAGGGTTTCGCCGTCGGGCGCACGATCTGGGTGGAGGCCGCCCGCGGCTGGCTCGCGGGCGGGCTGTCGGACGAGGAGGCGGTCGCCGACATGGCCCGGCGCTTCGAAACGCTGTGCGAACTGTGGCGCGAACCCGGACGGCTGGCGGCCTGAACGGGCCGCTGCGAACGAGACGTTCAAGGAGCGGGGCCTTCGGCGCCGCGGGAGGATGAGATGGTCGAGACGACGGTGCGCCTGACGATGGCGCAGGCCGTGGCGCGGTTCCTGACGCGCCAGATGACGGTGATCGAGGGCCGCAAGCAGCCGATCTTCGGCGGCGTCTTCGCCATTTTCGGACACGGCAACGTCGCCGGCATCGGCGAGGCGCTCTACGGGGTGCGCGACGAGATCACCACCTTCCGCGCCCAGAACGAGCAGGGCATGGCGAACGCGGCCGCCGCCTTCGCCAAGGCGAGCTTCCGCCGCCGCTTCATGGCCTGCACCACCTCGATCGGCCCGGGCGCGCTGAACATGGTGACGAGCGCCGCGCTCGCCCATGCCAACCGCCTGCCGATGCTGCTTCTGCCCGGCGACGTCTTCGCCAACCGCCTGCCGGACCCGGTGCTGCAGCAGGTCGAGGATTTCGGCGACGGCACGGTCTCGGCCACCGACTGCTTCCGGCCCGTCTCGCGCTATTTCGACCGCATCGTGAGGCCCGAGCAGATCGTGCCGGCGCTGCGCCGGGCCATGCAGGTGCTGACCGATCCGGCCGAATGCGGGCCCGTCACGCTGGCGCTCTGCCAGGACGTCCAGGCCGAGGCCTTCGACTATCCGGAGAGCTTCTTCGCCGAGAAGGTCTGGATGCCGCGCCGCGCCCGCCCCGACGAGGCCGAACTCGACGAGGCGCTGCGCCTCCTGAAGGCGGCGAAGCGGCCGATCGTGGTCGCGGGCGGCGGCGTCCTCTATTCCGGCGCCTGCGACACGCTTCGCGACTTCGCCGAAACGCACGCGATTCCCGTGACGGAGACGCACGGCGGCAAGTCCAGCCTGCCGCACTCGCACCCCTCCAACATGGGCGCGATCGGCGTCACCGGCTCCTCGGCCTCGAACGTGCTGGCCGCCGAATGCGATCTGATCCTGGCGGTCGGCACGCGCCTCGCCGACTTCACCACCGGCTCCTGGGCGCTGTTCCGCGACCCGGGCCTGAAGATCGTCGGGCTGAACGTCCAGCCCTTCGACGCGGGCAAGCACGACGCCGCCCCGCTCGTCTGCGACGCGCAGATCGGCCTCGAAGCGCTGTCGAAGGGGCTTGCCGGACACCGCTTCGAGGCCGCTTGGTCGCAGAAGGCGAGCGCGGCCAAGGCCGAATGGATGGAGGCGACGAACGCCGCCATCGCCCCGGCCAACGACGGACTGCCGACCGACGCGCAGGTGATCGGCGCGGTGCACCGTGCGCGCAACTCGCCGGACACCGTGCTCGTCTGCGCGGCCGGCGGCCTGCCGGGCGAGCTTCACAAGCTCTGGCAGGCCGAGGCGCCCGGCGGCTACCACATGGAGTACGGCTTCTCGACCATGGGCTACGAGGTCGCGGGCGGCTTCGGCGTCAAGCTCGCGCGCCCGCAAGCCGACGTGGTCGTGATGGTCGGCGACGGCTCGTACATGATGCTGAACTCGGAGATCTACTCCTCGCTGATGGTCGGCGCGAAGGTCACCATCGTCCTTCTCGACAATGGCGGATACGGCTGCATCAACCGGCTGCAGATGGAATGCGGCGGCGCGAACTTCAACAACATGCTGGCCGACAGCCATCATGTCGACCTGCCGCGCATCGACTTCGCCGCGCACGCCGCATCGATGGGCGCGGCGAGCCGCACCGTCTCGACCGTCGCCGAGCTGGAGGCCGCCCTGCGCGAGACCAAGGACGAGCCGCGCACGACCCTCATCCGCATCGACACCGACCATCTGGCGACCACGACAGCCGGCGGCCACTGGTGGGACGTCGTGGTCCCGGAGATCTCCGAGCGCGAACAGGTGGCCGAGGCGCGCAAGGGCTACGAGAAGGCGCGGATGTTCCAGAGGGTGGGGTGACCCGGCCGCTCCTGCCCGAAAGGGGTGCCCTTCTTCTCCCCGGCGGGGAGAAGGTGCCCCGAAGGGGCGGATGAGGGGTCGGCGAAGCCGAGTGGCCCGCTGCGATTGCTCGCCGCCCGCCAACGGCGCTTCGCGCCGCCCCTCATCGGCCTGCCGGCCACTTCTCCCCGCAGGGGAGAAGAATCGAAGCTTCGGCGTCGCGGGACTGGCCCGCGCCGCCCATCGTCATCCGGAACGCGCAAGGTCCCCTCATGATCCGCTACGGCACCAACCCCATCGCCTGGACCAACGACGACGACTGGTCGATCGGCGGGCATCTGACGCTTCAGGACTGCCTGGAGGACTGCCGGCGCATCGGCTTCGACGGGATCGAGAAGGGGCATCTGATGCCCTCCGACCCGATCGAGCTGAAGGAGACGCTCGCCGAATACGGCCTCGTCTTCGTCTCCGGCTGGCACTCGACCAACATCCTCGTCAACGACATCGAGGAGGAGAAGCGGGCGATCCAGCCGCATCTCGATCTCCTGAAGGCCAACGGCTCGACGGTCGCCATCGCCTGCGAATGCTCCAACACGGTCCACGGCGACGACACGAAGGCCGTGCTCGCCGACCGTCCGGTCCTGTCCGACGAGGAGTTCGACCGCTTCGCCAAGGGCCTGGAGGAGCTTGCCGCCCATACGGCCGCCCAGGGGATCGACCTCGTCTACCATCACCACATGGGAACGGTCGTTCAGACGGGCGCGGAGATCGACCGGCTGATGGAGAAGACGGGGCCGGCGCTGAAGCTCCTGCTCGACACCGGCCATGCCTGGTTCGGCGGCTCGGACCCGGCCGAGGTCGCCGCCAAGCACATGCACCGCGTCCGGCACATCCATTGCAAGAACGTCCGGCCCCAGATCGCCGAGGAGGTGAAGGCGGAAAAGCTGTCTTTCCTGGAAGGCGTGCGCCGCGGCGTCTTCACCGTGCCGGGCGACCCGGAGGGCGCGGTCGACTACGCGCCGGTCCTGAGGATCGCCGCGGAGCACGGCTACGAGGGCTGGCTCGTGATCGAGGCCGAGCAGGACTCGGCCGTGCGCGACCCGTTCGAGTTCCAGTCGCTCGGCCACCGCTCGCTGAAGGCGATGGCGCGCGAAGCGGGCCTCGACCGGTCCTAGGCTTTGAAGAGGAGGAGACGTCCACGATGAAGATCGCGCTCGACCCCTACATGCACCGGCACCTGCCGCTCGACGCGCTCTGCCGCAAGACGGCCGAGCTCGGCTACGAGTACATGGAGCTTTCCCCGCGCGAGGATCTGTTTCCCTGGTGGGTGAGACCGCGCGCGCACAAGGAGCGCGTCGCCGAGTTCAGGAAGGCGCTGTCCGACCACGGCGTGAAGCTCGCCTCCGTCCTGCCGATGTACCGCTGGGCGAGCCCGCACGAGGACGAGCGGCAGGCGGCGGTGCGCTACTGGAAGGAGGCGATCCGCCTCTCCGTCGAACTCGGCTGCGACACGATGAACTCGGAGTTCGGCCGCGGCCCTTCGCCCGACCGCTCGCACCGCTCCAACTGCTGCGGCGGCCACCACACGCACGAGCATTCCGAAGCCGCGTGGTGGCGCTCGATGGAGGAACTCGTGCCCGTCTTCGAGAAGGAGGGCGTGACGCTGAACATGGAGCCGCACCCGGAGGACTGGTGCGAGACGCTGCACCCGGCGATCGACATGCTGAAGTCGATCGGCTCCAAAAACGTCAAGTTTCTCTACTGCGCGCCGCACACCTTCTACTTCGGCGACGACATGGCCAAGATGATCGCCGAGGCGGGCGACCTGATCGCCCACGTCCACGTCGCCGATACCTACAATCACAAGGCCTCGTCGGGCCTTCGCTACATCGTCAACCCGCCGGGCGCGAAGGTCACGGTGCACCAGCACATGGACATGCACCAGGGCGAGATCGACTGGGACGTCTTCTTCTCCTCGCTCGCCAAGGTCGGGTTCGACGGCATCGTCACCGCCTGCGTCTTCGGCTGGGAAGAGCGGGCCGACGCCTCCGGGCGGTTCATGCGCGCCGAGATCCAGAAATATGTGGACCGGCATTTTCAGGGAAAGCAGTCATGACTTTGCGGATTGGGGTGATCGGGACCGGGGCCATCGGCCGCGATCACATGCGGCGCATCACGCGCACGCTCGCCGGGGCGCGCATCTCGGCGGTGACGGACGTGAACGGCGAGGCGGCGCGCTCGGCGCTCGACGGCCTCGGGATCGAGGCCGAGCTGCACGGCAACGGCGAGGCGCTGATCGCCTCGGCCAACGTGGATGCCGTCCTCGTCACCTCCTGGGGCGGGGCGCACGAGCCCGACGTTCTGGCGGCCGTGAAGGCCGGCAAGCCGGTCTTCTGCGAGAAGCCGCTGGCGACGACCGCCGAAGGGTGCCGGCGCATCGTCGACGCCGAGATGGCGGGCGGAAAGCGCCTCGTCCAGGTCGGCTTCATGCGCCGCTACGATGCGGGCTACGTCGCGCTGAAGCAGGCGATCGACGCGGGCACGATCGGCGAGCCGCTGATGCTCCACTGCGCGCACCGCAACCCCTCGGTGCCCGAGGCCTACACGACGCCGATGGCGATCAACGACACGCTGATCCACGAACTCGACGTCCTGCGCTGGCTGATCGAGGAGGACTACAAGTCCGTCCAGGTCGTCTTCCCGCGCAAGTCGCCGAACGCCCACGCGGCGCTGCGCGACCCGCAGATCGTCCTGATCGAGACGGTCAACGGCACGCGCATCGACGTCGAGATCTTCGTCAACTGCGTCTACGGCTACGACATCCAGTGCGAGGTGGTCGGCGAGACGGGCATCGCGCGCCTGCCGGACCCAATGCCGGTGGTGCTGCGCAAGGACGCGCGTCTCTCGACCCCGATCCTCACCGACTGGAAGGACCGCTTCATCGCCTCCTACGATGTCGAGCTGCAGGACTTCATCGAGGCGGCGAAAAACGGCACGGCGTCCGGCCCGACGGCCTGGGACGGCTATGCGGCGGCCATCGCGGCCGACGCCTGCGTCAAGGCGCAGGAGACCGGCGCAGTGGAGCCCGTGTCGCTGCCCGAGCGCCCCGCCTTCTACGCGGTCTGACCGCTCTAAACCACGGAGTGCATCGAAGGGCCGGCGTCCTGCGCCGGCCTTTTCGCGTTCGGTGGGGCCGTCAGGAAACCCCGAGGAACTGCCGCAGCTCGGGCGTCCTCGGGTTCGCGAAGACCTCCTGCGGCGGGCCGATCTCGTGGACGCGGCCCTGGTGCATGAAGACGACGCGGTTGCAGACGTCGCGGGCGAACTTCATCTCGTGCGTGACCATGACCAGCGTCATGCCCTCGGCCGCCAGCTCGCGCACCACTGCGAGGACCTCGGCGACCAGCTCGGGGTCGAGCGCGGAGGTGATCTCGTCGCACAGAAGCGCCATCGGCTCCATGGCGAGCGCCCGGGCGATGGCGACGCGCTGCTGCTGCCCGCCGGAGAGCTGGTCGGGATAGGCGTCGAATTTCGCGCCGAGCCCGACGCGCTCCAGCTGGCGGCGCGCCATCGCCTCGGCCTCGGCCTTGCCCGCCTTCTTCACCACCATCTGGCTCAGCATCACGTTGCGCCCGGCGGTGAGGTGCGGGAACAGGTTGAACTGTTGGAAGATCATGCCGACCTTCAGCCGCAGCGCCTTCAGATGCGTCTCGTCCGGTAGGAGCTGGGCGCCCGCCACCATGATCGAGCCGCCGTCGATCATCTCCAGCCCGTTGATGCAGCGAAGCAGCGTCGACTTGCCCGAGCCGCTCTTGCCGATGATGGCCACGACCTCGCCGGGCGCGATGTCGAGGTCGATCCCCTTCAGCACCTCGTTGTCGCCGAAGCGCTTGCGAACCTCAGTGACCGCGATGAGCGACATTCAGCTTCCTTTCCAGAATCTGGCTCGACTTCGACAGCGGCCAGCAGAGCGCGAAGTAGACGAGGGCGACGAGCCCGTAGACGAGGAAGGGCTGGTAGGTGGCGTTGGTGACCACCGTGCCGGCGCGCGTCAGCTCGACGAAGCCGATGATCGAGGTCAGCGCCGTGCCCTTGATGACCTGGACCGAGAAGCCGACGGTGGGCGGAACGGCGATCCGAAGCGCCTGCGGCAGGATGACATGGCGCATCTGCTGCACCCGGCCCATGCCGAGCGAGGCGGAAGCCTCCCACTGCCCCTTCTGGACCGCCTCCACGCAGCCCCGCCAGATCTCGGCGAGAAAGGCGGCGGTCCACAGGATCAGCGCCAGACCCGCCGCCAACCAGGCCGGCAGGTTCACCCCGAACAGCGACAGGCCGAAGAAGGCCAGGAAGAGCTGCATCAGGAGCGGCGTGCCCTGGAAGAGCTCGATATAGCCCTCGGCGAGGAGGCGCGTGGCGCGGCGCTTGGAAATGCGCGCGAAAAGGATCGCGAGCCCGACGAGCGCGCCGCCGGCGAAGGCCGCGAGCGAGAGCAGGATGGTCCAGCGCGTGGCCAGGAGCAGGTTGCGCAGGATGTCCCAGAGCGTGAACTCCACCATCATCGGGCCTCCTCCCGGCGCGCCAGGACCGCGTCGCCGACGAGGTTCATCGCCTTGCGGATGAGGATGGCGAGGGCGAGGTAGATGATCGTTGAGGCGATGTAGGTCTCGAAGGCGCGGAAGTTGCGCGATTGGATGTAGCTCGCCGCATAGGTCAGGTCCTCCGCGCCGATCTGCGAGACGACCGCCGAGCCGAGCATGACGATGACCACCTGCGAGGAGAGCGCCGGCCAGATCCGCCCGAGCGCCGGCACGAGGACGACGTGACGGAAGGTCTCGAAGGGCGTCATGGCGAGGCTCGCGCCCGCTTCGAACTGGCCGCGCGGCGTCGCCTGGATGCCGGCGCGCACGATCTCGCAGCTGTAGGCGCCCAGATTGACGATCATGGCGAGGTTGGCCGCCTGCAGCTCCGACATCTGAACCCCGAGCGAGGGCAGGCCGAAGAAGATGAAGAAGAGCTGGATCAGGAAGGGCGTGTTGCGGATCAGCTCGACATAAGTCGCGACCACCGGGCGCAGCCAGGCGGGCCCGAGCGCGCGCACCCAGGCGCAGACGATCCCGAGCGCGATGCCGAACACGGCGCCGATCAGGATGAGCTGAAGCGTGACGCCGATGCCGCTGATCAGAAGCGGAGCGTAGTCGGCGATCCAGCCGAACTGGAACTGGTAACTCAAAGGCGGGCCTCCTGGCTCGGCGCCGAAGGGGCTCCGCCGCGCGGCACGGGCGGCGGAGCGACGGGCGATGCCTCAGAGGTCGGCGGGAAGGTCCGCGCCGAGCCAGGTCTGCGAGATCGTGTTCAGCGTGCCGTCGGCCTTCGCTTCGGCGACGATCGCGTTGACGCGCTCCAGGAGCGCCGGCTCCTCTTTCGCCATCCCGATGTAGCAGGGCGAGTTCTGGATCAGGAACTTCGGCTCGGGCCGGCGCGGCGGGTTGCGCTCCAGGATCGTCGCGGCGACGACGTTGCCCGTGGCGATCGTCTCGACCTGGCCCGACAGGAAGGCCGAGATCGTGCCGTTGTTGTCCTCGTAGCGGCGGATCTCGGCGTCCGAGGGCGCGAGATCGGTGAGCGCCAGATCCTCGACCGAGCCGCGCGTGACGCCGACCGTCATGCCGGAGAGGCCAGCGGCGTCCGCGACCTCGATGTCGGCCGGTGCGAAGACGCCGTTGTAGAAGGGGGCGTAGGCCTGCGAGAAGGCGATCAGCGCCTCGCGCTCCGGGTTCCTGCCGAGCGAGGAGATGACGAGGTCGACGCGCCCGGTCTGGAGATAGGGCACGCGGTTGGCCGAGGTCACCGGCACCAGTTCGAGCTCGACGCCCATCTTTTCCGCGATCAGCGCCGCCATGTCGATGTCGTAGCCCTGCGGGGTCATGTCGGTGCCGACCGAGCCGAAGGGCGGGAAGTCCTGCGGGACGGCCACGCGCAGCGTGCCGCGCTGGGTGATGTCCTCCAGCGCGTCGGCGCTGGCGGGCGCGGCGGCGAAGGACAAGCCGAGCGCGGCGAGGGCGGCGAGGAGATGGCGGCGATGGATCATGGACAACCTTTCAAGGCCGGGCGGGAAGGGCGGAACGCGTCCCCACCGTCCCGCGAGGCGGTGGGGAAAGCTCGGGAAGGGGGAGGTCGAGCGAGCGGCGCAGGTCGGCGAGCGGATCCTGGCGCATGTCGAGTTCGAGACCGGCCTCGACCTCGTCCAGATGCCGGATGGAGAGGGCGGCGGCGGCCTCGCGGTCGCCCGCCTCGATCGCCTCGAAGATCGACCGGTGGCCTCGATGGGATTCCTCGGCGTGTTCGCCCGACTGGTAGAGCGTCGAGATGAGGATCGTGCGGGCAGTCAGATCGCGCAGGATGCCGGCGAGGACGGCATTGCCTGAGAGATCGACGAGGCGGATGTGGAAGTCGCCCATCAGGCAGATCAGCGTCGGCCGCTCGCCCGCGGCGAGCGCGGTCGCCTCGCGCCGCAGATGGGCGCGGACGGCCTCGAGCCCCGCCTGCGGCAGGACCGCGGGCAGCGAGCGCATCAACCCGCTTTCGAGCACCCGCCGCGTCTCGAAGACCTCGCGGGCCTCGCGGGCGCAGGGCTCGACGACGAACCAGCCCCGGCGGGGCCGCACTTCGACGATGCGGCGCGCCTCCAGCTGCTTCATCGCCTCACGGACGCGCGTCCGCGACACGCCGAAGAGGGCCGCCACCTCGCTCTCGCCGAGCCGGTCGCCGGGCCGGATGCGGTGGGCGAAGATCGCCGCGAGGATCGTCGCGTCGATCGAGGGAGAGGGGCCGGGCGAGGGGCGCGAAGTTTGCATACAACGGTTGTTGCAAGTTCCGTGCCAAACGTCCCGAGCCCAGCGGATCAGGCGGTCATCGCGCGGACGGGCGGCTCCGATTGTTCAACCTCGCGCCAGACTGCGACCCGGACAGGCAGTCTCTTGCCCGCCCGGGATGCGCCGGCCTCGGCCCCGATCCCTACCGGTAGTCGACCCAGACGCCGCCGGCGTCGGCCGAGCGCACGCAGGCCTCGACCCAGCGCACGCCTTCCACGCCGGCATCCACATCCGGATAGCGGATCGCGGCGAGCGCCTCGGCGTCGCCCCGCTCGCTCGCTGCGATCGCCTGTGCCAAGCCGCGATACATGTTCGCCCAGGCCTCGAAGAGCCCTTCGGCGTGGCCGGTGCTGATACGGTCGAGCGCGCGCGCGGACGGATGGAGATAGCCCATCCCGCGTTCCAGGACGCGCGCCGGCTCGCCCTGCACCTCGAAGGAAAGCTGGTTGGGCCGTTCGTCCCACCATTCGATGCTGGCGTGGGACCCGACGATCCGCACCTTCTGGCCGTGGGACGAGCCCGCGTTCACCGCGCTCGTCCAGGCCGTCCCGAAGGCGCCGTTGTCGTACTGCGTGAGCGTGACGGCGTTGTCCTCCAGCGGGGCGCGGGTCGCCACGAAGCTCTGGCGCGCGCACAGGAGCCGCGTCACCCGCATCCGGGGCAGGATCACCTGCGAGATGTAGAAGGGATGGGTGCCCAGATCGCCGAGGACATAGCTCGGCCCTGCGAAGGCGGGCGTCACGCGCCAGCGCGCGGCCGGGTCGCTCTCCTCCACGGCCGACGAATGGAAGCCGTGGGCGAACTGCAGGTTCACGAGGCGGATGTCGCCGAGTTCGCCAGCCTCGACCATGGCCCGCGCCTGCTCGATCATGGGGTAGAAGGCGTAGCCGTAGGTCACGCCGACGATCAGACCTTTCTCCTTCGACAGGCGCCTCACCTCCTCGGCCTCCGCCACGGTGAAGCAGAGCGGCTTCTCGCAGACGACGTGCAGCCCCTGTTCGAGGGCGGCCTTGGCGATGGAATGGTGCGTGTTGTTCGGCGTCGCGATGGTGACGGCGCGGATGCCGTCCGGGCGGGCCGCCTCGGCGGAGAACATCTCGGCGAAATCGCCGTAGCAGCGTGCGGGGTCCAGGCCGAGCTCGCGGCCGAACGCGCGGCCGCGTTCGGCGTCGATGTCGAAGGCCCCGGCGAGGAGTTCGAAGGTCCGGTCGCGCAAGGCGGCGGAGCGGTGGCTGTAGCCGATCTGGCTGCCGCGGCCGCCGCCCACCATGCCCCAGCGGATCGGGGCCGCCTCGCTCGTCTCGAAACGGGTCATCGTCATTCTCCCTGCCTGCCGAAGCCGATCGCGGCCAGATGGTCGAAGCTCGCCTTGACGTCGGCGAGGCTGCCGTCGGCGTTCGCCGGGTCGCGCTCCTGCTCGACGGTGGCAAAGCCCGCGTAGCCGATGGTCGACAGGGCCCGCCGGATCGCGGCGTAGTCGACGACCCCGCGCCCGATCGGGCACATGACGCCTTGGGCGCACGCCTCGAAGAAGCGGATGCGGCTCGCCATCGCGCGCTCGAAGGCGGCGCCGTCGATGTCCTTGAAATGGACGTAGTCGAGCCGGTCGGCGTAGCGCGCCAGCGTCTCGGCCGGGTCCATGCCCGCATAGAAGGTGTGGCCGGTGTCGAGGCACAGACCCGCAGTGTCCGGCGCGATGTCGGCGGCGATCCGTTCGATCTCGTCGGCGAACTCGATGTGTCCGCCGGCATGGGGATGGATCACGGCCCGCACGCCGTGGCGCTCGCGCGCCAGGTCCGCGATGGCGCGGATGGTCGCCACCATGCCGTTCCAAGCCTCGTCGGGCAGCCGCCGCGCGCGGTCCGAATGGCCGGCGGCGTAGTCGCGGTCCGCGTCGCCGAAATCCATGACCGTGAGATAGGGGGCGGGGTACCGCTGCCCGGGAACCATCGGCGGCCGCGGCAGGCTCGTGATCAGCGCGCAGATCTCGTCGGTCTGGCGCAGGAGCCGCCCGCGGTTGGCGGGGGAGACGAGATCGTCGAAGATCGTGCCGGCGACGATGAAGAGACCGCGCGAGGCCAGCGCGTCCGAGACGCGCGGCGCATCGAGCGGCACGTAGCCGTAGGGGCCGAGTTCCAGCCCGCCGTAGCCGGCGGCTTGCGCCTCGTCGAAGACGCGGCTCCACGGCGGCAGGTTCGGGTTGGCGACGTCGTCGACGCCCCATGAACAGGGCGCGGTGGTGATGGTGATCGTCATGCCGGCAGATCCTCCCCGGTCCGAGGAGTACGCGCTTCGCCCCGCTTCCCTCAGCGTCGATTTGATGGGAATCCATCAGGCCGGGAGGAGATGCGATGGGACGCAAGACCACGATGGCGGACGTGGCGCGCGAGGCCGGGGTCTCGCCGGCGACGGTCGACCGCGTGCTGAACGGGCGCGGCGGGGTGGAGACGGACAAGGAACGGCGGGTCCTGGAGGCGGCGCGGCGGCTGAAGCTCGACCGGGCGCTGACGGTGCGGCCCCGGCGCATGCTGCGCGTCGGCGTCTTCCTCCAGGCGCCCGACAACCCGTTCCACGCCGCGCTGGGCGAGGGCGTGCGGCGCGCGGCGCGCCTTCACGCCGAGCTCAACATCCAGTGCCTGGTCCACCACATCGACCCGAACGATCCGAAAGCCGTCGCGGGCACCCTGGCGCGGCAGGGCGCGGCCTTCGACGGGCTGATCCTCACCCTGCCGGACGAGCCGCGGATCGCCGAGGCCGTCGCCGGGCTCGCGGCGAGCCGTCCGGTGGTGACGCTCGCGACCGATCTCCCGACGAGCGGGCGTGCCGCCTGCATCGGGCCGGACGAGCGCCGAGCCGGGCGCCTCGCCGGCGATCTGATGGGGCTGTTCCTGCGGCCCCGCGAAGGGCGGGTGCTCCTGATCGCGGGCCGCAGCGACATCGCAGGCCAGCGCGCCCGCGCCGAAGGGTTCCGCGAGATCCTGGCGGAACGGCATCCGGGCGTGACCATCTCCTGCATCCGCGAGAGCGGCGAGGATGCCGGGCGGGCCGGGCGCATCGTCCTGGAGGCGCTGACGCAGGACCGCGGACTTCGCGGCATCTACCACATGACGGCGGGGGCCAAACCGGTGGTGGAGGTGCTGCGTCGTCTCGGCCGCACGGCCGACACCGTCTTCGTCACCCACGAGCTGACCGAGGATCGGCGGGCGCTTCTCCTGGCCCGCGAGATCGCGGCGGTCATCGACCAGCAGCCCGAGCTCGAGGCGCGGATCGCGGTGGAGACCATGGCGCGCCTTCTCGGCCGCCTCGACGGCGTGCCGGGATCGGTCGAGACGCGCTTCGTCCTGCATCTGCCGGAGAACGCGTGAGGGACGGCTCGAACGGGCCCTGCGGGCGCGCCGCAGGGCCCGTTCGCAGGGTCCCCCGCTCAGTAGATCGTCAGCGCGGGGATGTAGCTGACGGCCAGGAGGAGGAGCATGGCGACCGCGAAGAAGGGGATCAGCTCCCGCGTCGTCGCGCCGAGCGGCGACTTGGCGATCGAGGACGAGATGAAGAGCGTCGTCCCGATCGGCGGCGTGTAAAGGCCGATCCCCAGATTGAGGACCATGATGAGCCCGAGCTGCACCGGGTCGAGCCCGATCGTGGCGGCGAGCGGCACGAAGATGGGGCCGAGCAGCAGGATCGAGGGCGGCAGGTCGAGCGGCATGCCGACCAGCAGCATCAGGACGTTCATCATCAGGATGATGAGGATCGGGTTCGAGATGTAGGTCGCGACCAGTTCGGCGAAATGCTGGGGCACCTGGTCGAAGGTCAGGATCCAGCCGACCGCCGAGCTGCCCATGATGACGAGCATGACGACGCCCGTCGCCGTCCCGGCCTCGATCATGTTGGTGCAGAAGCGCTTCACCGTGAGGTCGCGGTAGAAGACGATGCTGAGGATCAGCGAATAGACGACCGCCAGCACCGCGACCTCGGTCGGGGTCGCGAAGCCGAAGCGCAGGCCGAGGATGATGAGGATCGGCAGGAGCACGGCGGGGAAGCTGCGCAGGGCCAGGATCGCGAGCTCGCGTCGCGGCACGCGCTTCTCGCCGACCGGATAGTTCCGGCGCTTGGAGATCGCCCAGCAGACGAAGATGAACCCGACCGCCATCAGGATGCCGGGCAGGAGGCCGGCGACGAAGAGGTCGGCGACGGAGACGCCGCTGACGAGAGCGTAGAGGATCATCGGGATCGACGGCGGAATGAGCACGTCGATCACCGAGGACGTGGCGTTGTTGGCCGCGCACAGGGGTGCGGGATAGCCTTGCCGCTTCTGCCAGGGGATGAGCACCGAGCCGAGGGCGGAGGCGTTGGCGACCGCCGAGCCGGAGACGCCGCCGAAGACGACCGAGGAGACGACGGTCGTCGACAGCGGGCCGCCGCGCCAGCGCTGCATGGCGTGGCTGGCGAGCTCCAGAAGCTGCTGGCCGAGCCGACCCCCGAGCATCAGCGTGCCGGCCAGCATGAAGAACGGCAACGCCAGCATCGGGAAGGACTGCGTCTGGTCGTAGACCTGCTGGGCGACGACCGAGAGCGGCAGGAAGCCGTGCCACAGCACCGCGGCACCGGCTGCGATGATCAGCCCGTAGCCGACCGGGATCGCGAGGATCATGGTGACGCAGAAGACGGCGATCATGACGAGCGTCACAGCGGAATCTCCTCGACGTTCGACTGGGGACGGGCGGAAAAGCCGAGAAGGGCGACGCGGATCGCGGCGAGGACGGTGACGACGGCGACGAGACCGGCGCCGAGCGCGAGCGCGTAGTAGCCGACGCTGTTCGGCACGCCGAGGATGGGGCTGTGCTCGAAGCCCGCGATCTGCGCCACGACGACCGCCTGATAGGCGAGGACGACGAAGCTCGCCGCCGCGCACAGATGGCTGAAGACGAAGAGCGCGGCCTTTCCGCGGTCGGCCAGCTTGTCGTAGAGCCACTCCACCGCCATGTGGGCGCCCCCTTGCGCCGCCAGGGCGACGCCGGCGACGATGAACCAGGGGAACAGGAGCATCGGCAGCTCCTGCGCGAAGCGGAAGCCCCCCGATTCCAGCGCGTAGCGGGCGACGACATTGGCTGTCATCACCGCCGCGAGCACCGTGCCGGTGACGACGATGATCACCCGGCACACAAGCCCCAGCGCGCGGTCGATGCCGTCGAGAAGCACAAACAGGCCGCGCCTCTCCCGGCCGGAGCGGGCGGCCGGATCCGGCCGCCCTTCGCGATCGGGGGTCATCCCTGCGCCGCTTCCTGGACTTCGGCGACGAAGCTTCCGAACTCCTTGCCTTTCCAGGCCTCGGCGACCGAGGCGGTCGCCTCCACGAAGGCCGCGCGGTCGACCTCGGTGACCTCGATCTCCGGGTTCGCCCGGAACTCGGCGAGCGTGTCGGCCGCGCCCTTCTCGGACAACTCGCGCTGCAGCTGGCCCGCTTCGCTCGCGGCCTCGCGCACCGCGTCGAGATCGCCGCCGATGCGTGCGAGCGCGATCTGCGACATCAGGAACGGGTTCGATTCCCATTTGTGGGCGGTGAGGCTCACGAACCGGTTGACCTCGAAGAGCTTGGAGCTGGCGATGTTGACGAGCGGGTTCTCCTGGCCGTCGACCACGCCCTGCTGGAGCGCGACGTAGAGTTCGCCGAAGGCGATCTGCTCGGTCGAGGCGCCGAGCGCCTGGAAGATGTCGATCGTCATCGGGTCCGCGGGCGTGCGGACCTTCAGGCCCGAAACGTCGGCCGGCGTCGCGACGGCGCGCCGCGAGTTCGTCAGGTGCCGGATGCCGTTGTTCCAGTAGCCGAGCGGCACGAGGCCGAGCGCCTCGAACTTGCCGGCGAGCGTCTCGCCGACGCTGCCCTCCAGGATCGAGATGGGCTTGGCGGAATCCTCGAAGAGGAAGGGCAGGCCGAGTGCGGAGATCTCCGGGACGAGCGAGGAGACGGCGCCCTGGCTGTTGGCCGTCATGTCGAGCGCCCCGGTGCGCAGGCTCGTCAGCATGGCGGAATCGGAGCCGAGCGTTTCGGAACCCGCGACGTTGATGGTGATGCGCCCTTGCGTCTTCTCGGCGACGAGTTCGGCGAAGCGCGCCGCCGCCACCGTGCGCGGGTTGCCGGGCGCGGCGCCGTGGCCGAGCGTCAGCGTGGTCTGGGCGCGGGCGCGCAGCGGCAGCGAGAGCACCGCCGGCGCGGCCAGGAGCGCGGCCGCTCCGGTGAGCAGCGCGCGGCGGGTCAGGTGAGTGGATGTCATGCGGATGGTCCTCCCTTGTCGTCCTGCCGCCTCCGGGACGGAGACGGTGTTCGGTGCATGTCTCGGAGATGGCCGCGAGCGATGTCCTCCCGCTCGCGGCATCCGGCAGTTCGCGGTTCGGCCGCGCGGAGGGCGGGCCATGCTGGGCGCGAGGGCTCGCTGCGCCGCGCCGTTCGTTCTTGTCGGGATGATCGATCGCGTCGTTGAAAGCGGACGCACTGCGCCAAGCCGGAGCGTGGCGGTCGGCGCTGCCGGCGACCGCAAGGCCGTCCTCCCGCTCGCCGCGCCCGATGGCACTCTCCTCCCGGTGAAGAGGATGCAACCCCCGCACGAACGGGACAATTCTCGTTTCTTTAGGGTCTCGGTAGCTTGGCTACACGATCCTCGAAGCAGGCGGGGCTGGTGGCCCTCGATCGAGAGCCCATCTCAGAGGCGGTAGAAGCGTTCGGCGTTGTCGTGGAAGAGGGCCATGCGGTCGGACCGGGGGTAGTCGGCGGTGATCGCCTTGAAGGCGTCTACGATCGCGTCGTAGCTGGAGAACAGCTTGTCGACCGGGAAGTTGGTGGCGAACATGCAGCGCTCGACGCCGAAGATCGCGATCGCCTCCTCGACATAGGGGCGGATCGACTCCGTCGTCCAGTTCCAGTCGCCCATGCCGAGGCCGGAGATCTTGCAGGCGACGTTCGGCGCCTCCGCCAGCGTCCTCATGCCCTCGCGCCAGCCCTCGAAATGCTCGGGTCCGTCGACCTGCATGCCGGTGTGGTTGAGGATGATCTGCGTGTCGGGAAACGCGCGTGCGAGTTCGGCGAACTCGCCCATCTGCGGGTAGTAGAGCTGGAGGTCGAAGCTCAGGCGACGCTTGGTGAGCTCTTCGAAGCCGCGCCGCCATTCGGGCGTGCGCGAGACCTCGGGGCGCGCCTGATAGGTCTTGGCGGGATCGGCGTGATAATTCATCGACTGCCGGATGCCGCGGAAGTTGGCGTGCTCCATGTGCCGGTCGAGAAGCTCGCCGACGTCGGTTTTCGACAGATCCGCATAGCCGACGATGCCGTGCGGGAAGCCGTGGCGGTCGGCCACGCTTTGCAGCCAGCGCGTCTCGCCGACCGGGTCCTTCGGGTCGTAGCCGACGTCGAGATGCACCGATTTGACGAGGTTCTGGTTCTTCGCGTCCTCCAGATAGTCCTCGATCCGATAGCTCTTCACGATCGCCGTGTAGTCGCCGAAGGCGGACGGCTTCACGCCGTCGGACAGCCAGGGATAGTAGTTCTCCTCGAGATCCCAGAGGTGGTGGTGCGGATCGATGAAGGGGATGGCGTCGGACACGGTAAATCCTCCCGGAATGGCGGGGCGGGCAAGGCCCGCCGACCCCGAAGGCCGGCGAGCCGCGCTCGCGGCTTATTGCGGCGGGAAGACGCGGGCGATGACGGCCTGCGCCTCGGGGCTCTCCACGTCCTGCGCGGTGACGAGCGGCATCACCAGCTCCAGCACCTGTTCCACCGGCGCGCCGGTCAGCGCGTTGTAGACCTGCTGCGTGCCGTCGATGCCCTGGCCGACCGCCTCCTGGAAGAAGATGCCCTGGATGGCGTCCTCGCGCAGGAGCGCGATGGTCGTGGGCGAGCCGTCGGCGACGGTGATGCCGACCTGGCCGGTGAGGCCGCGCGTCTCCAGAGCGCGTGCCGCGCCCGTGCCGGCCTCGTCGTACATGCCGTAGATGGCCTTGATGTCCGGGTTCGCCGTCAGGAGATCGTTCGCCTGCGTCACCGCCTCGTTGACGGTCAGCCCGCGCGTCTCCAGCATCTGGACGAGCTCGCAGCCCTCGGCCTCGAAGGCCTCCTCGGCGCCGGCGAGGTATTTCTGCGCGTTCTCTCGGTCCTGCGGCAGCGACAGCATGCCGACCTGGTTGCCGCCGCGCTCCTTGGCGAGCTCGCAGGTGAACTTGCCCTGCGCGCGGCCGGTCTCCAGATTGTTGGCTGTGACGGCCGAGGTGTAGTTGGTCAGGCCCGGCTGCGGCCCGATGCCGGCGAAGGCGACCGGGATCTCCTCCTGCTCCAGATAGTTGAGGAGCGGGGGCGTCGAGGTGGACGAGACCGGGCCGATGACGATGGCGTCGACGCCGCGCGTCACCGCGGTGCGGGCGTTGTCCATCTGCTTGGCCGGCGAGTTCTCGGAGGTGTACTCGACATAGTCCATGCCGAGCTCCTCGGCCTTCTGGCGCACGCCGTAGCCGACCCACTGCCAGTAGGAGATGTCGAGCGAAGGCGCGATGTAGGCGACCGTCCGCTTCTCGTCCTGGGCGTTCGCCGTCCCGCCGAAGGCGGCCGTGGCGAGAAGCGCCGCGATCAATGCTGTCCTCGTCTTCATGATGGTTCCTCCCGTTGAAGATGTCAGATGCGCTGGGTGTTGCTGAAGCGATCGATGAGGACCGCGAGCAGGATGGCGACGCCGGTGACCGAGCCCTGCCAGAAGCTGTTGACCCCGATGAGGTTCACGCCGTTCTGGATGCAGGTGATCATCAGGGCGCCGAGGACCGCGCCGATGGCGCTGCCCGTCCCGCCGAAGAGGCTCGCCCCGCCGATGACGACGGCGGCGATGGCCTGGAGCATCAGGCTCGAGCCGGCGGTGGCCTCCGCGTTCAGGATGTAGCTGACCGTCATCAGCCCGGCGAAGGAGGCCAGAACCCCGGAGGCGACGTAGGCGGCGAAGGTGACGCGCAGGACGGGGATGCCGAGGAGGCGCGCGGCGCCCGCCGAGGAGCCGACCGCGTAGAACCAGCGCCCGACCACGACCTTTCTGAGCACGAACTCCAGCGCCACCATCAGGACGATGCAGTAGAGGAGATGGTTGGCGATGCCCGGCACCATCTCGCCGGAGTTGAGCAGCCAGAAGTTCGGGTCGCCGATCGGCATGGAGCGCCCGTTGGTGACGATGAAGGCGAGGCTCGCCGCCACCGCGAAGGTGATGAGCGTCACCACGAAGGGCGCCAGCCGCACCACCGTGACGAGGAAGCCGTTGATCGCGCCGAAGACGAGACCGACGCACAGGCCCGCGAGGCCCGCCGTCACCCCGTCCGCCCCGTTCGCCATGGCGAGCGCGGTCACCATGCCGGTCAGCGAGAACACAGAGCCGACGGAGAGGTCGATTCCGCCGGTGAGCACGACGAGAAACACGCCGAGCGACATGATGATCAGCGGCGCGGCCGCCTGGACGATGTTGCGGAGGTTCCCCGAGGAAAGCGCCGCGGGCACGAAGAAGCTGACCGACACCATGAGCGCGACGATGGCGAGCGCGATGGCGATCTCGGTCCTGTAGGACTGCAGGATGCCCGGCATCCGCGTGCGCGCTTCGCCGCGATCGGCGCGATTGCGCCCGTTGGTGGTCTCGCTCATGCCTCCATTCCCTTGAGTTCGGCGATGCCGTCCTCGCTGCGGCGCGCTTCGGACAGAAAGCCGCAGGGCCGCCCTTCGGGATCGAAGGCGAAGATCCGGTCGCACAGTTCGAGGAGTTCGACGTTCTCCGTCGACCACCAGACGACGATCGCGCCGTCGTCGGCCATGCGGCGAATGAGGTCGTAGATGTCCCGCTTGGTGCCGATGTCGACGCCGCGCGTCGGCTCCTCCAGCACCACCATCCGCAGCTTCAGCCCGAGCCAGCGCGCGACGAGCAGCTTCTGCTGGTTGCCGCCCGACAGCGACGCCGGCGCATCCCAGATCGAACCGGCCTTGAGCTTGAGCGCGGAGACGAGCGAGGCGCATTCGCCGCGCTCGTCTTCGCGCACAAGGCGGCGACGCTCGCGAACGCGGCGCCCGGCCAGGACGTTGTCGACGATCGGCAGCTTGGCGAGGATGCCCTTGGCGGCGCGGTCTCCGGAGATGAAGCCGATGCCGCTGCGCACGGCCTCGGCGGGCGAGGCGAAGCGCCGCTCGCGCCCGTCGATCGACAGGCGCCACTCGCCCTCGCGCGAGGCGCCGACGAGGGTCGCGATCAGGCCGGTCGGGCCCGCCGGCGCCCCTGCGAAGCCGAGGATGGTGCCTGGGGCGATCTCGATGGCGGTGCCGGCCGGGCCGTCGAGCCGCACGCTCGGCGAGAGGCTTTGCGAGTGCCAGCGCCGCGTGGCTGCGGCGGCCCTCTGCGCCGGCTGGCCCATCTGTCCCACGATGTCGGCGTCGCTCAGGGAAGCGAGCGGTCGGGCGTTCTCCACCGTCGCTCCGTCCCGCAGGATGGTGCAGACGTCGCAGAGCGCGCGGATCTCCTTCATGCGGTGGGAGACGAAGACGATGCCGATCCCCTCCTCGTGCGCCAGGCGCCTGAGGACGGCGAAGAGCTGGGCGGTCTCCCCGGAGGTGAGGTTGGCGGTGGGCTCGTCGAGGAGGAGGATTTCCGCGCCGGTGGAGAGCGCGCGGGCGATCTCCACGATCTGCCCCTCGTGCAGCGACAGCGCCCCGGCGGGGCGGTTGAGGATCGGGACCATGGAGGGATCGATGAGCTTCAGCGCCTCGGCGCCGATCGTGCGCATGACGCGCTGGCTCGACAGCGACAGGCCGCGCGGAGCGTGGACGAGGCCGATGTTCTCGGCGACGCTGAGGTCGGGCAGGAGCGACAGCTCCTGATGGACGACCGCGACGGTCGGCGTCGCCCGGCCCGGACGGCCCGACGACTGCACGATCTCGCCGCCGTCGCGCGGCGTCAGGCCGGTGATGACGCGGATGAGGGTGCTCTTGCCGGCCCCGTTGCCGCCGAGCAGCGCGTGAATCTGGCCGCTGCGGATGGTGAGGTCGACGCCGCGCAGGACCCGCGTCGCGCCGTAGCTCTTGACGATGCCCGTGGCCGCCAGAAGGACGTCGCCCGCGCTCTCGCGCACTCTGCCCTCGGCGCCGAACGCATGATCCGCGCCGGCCCGCATCCGCCTTCCTCCTCCCATTCCCGAAGCGAGGATGCAGCCGCCCGGGCGCTTGCGACAATTCTTGATTCTTTACGGTCTATGTAGCTAGGCTACACATCATGAGAGAGCTGAACCTCAACGCCATGGCCTATTTCGAGGCGGTCGCGCGCCTCAGCGGCGTCGCCAAGGCCGCCGAAGAGCTGAAGATCACGCCGTCGGCCGTCAGCCAGCAGCTGCGCCTCCTGGAGCAGCAGCTCGGGGTGAAGCTCTTCCGGCGCGAGAAGCGGCATCTGTCGCTGACGATCGACGGCGAGCGGCTCTACCAGACGACGACGCAGGCCTTCGAATCCATCCGCGAGGTGCGCAACGCGATCATGCGCCAGCGCGAGAGCTTCCAGCTCTCCATGCGCGTCAGCCCGTCCTTCGGCGAGCGCTGGCTGACCAAGCGTCTGGCCGAGTTCGCCGCCGAGTTCCCGACCTGGGAGCTGCGCATCGACGCGACGCCGAACTTCTCCGATTTCGAGACCGAGGTGATCGACCTCGACCTTCGTTACGGCGACGGCGGCTGGGGCGGGCTGCATTCGGAGTGCGTCCTCAGCGACTTCATCTTCCCCATGTGCTCGCCGGCCTATCGGGAGGAGCTGCGCGCCCTCTCGCCCGACCCGCGCCGCCAGCTCCTGGAAGCCCGGCTGATCGACAGCTCCAAGACCTACTTCCGCTGGGACTACTGGCTGCCCCGCAACGGCGTCCAGGGTGCGCGCATGACCTATCCGTTCCGGCTGGACCGGTCCTCCATGTCGATCCAGCTCGCCAAGGACGGGGCGGGCGTCGTCCTGGAAAGCACCAGCATCGCCTTCGACGACCTCGAGGCGGGCCTGCTCGTGCCCCTGACGGACGAGTTCGGGGCGATCGAGTTCCCCGGCTACTGGCTGGTCTGCCCCTCGCGGCACATGAACCGGCGGGCGGTGCGCCTCTTCTCGGAATGGGTGGCGCGGATCGGGCGGCGCGACGCGGAGCGCACGCGCGCCTATCTCGCGGAGCAGGGACTGGGCACCACGCTGGAGCGCCGGGCGAACTTCGTCGCGCGCGACTGACCGCCCCCGCGCCGGCGACGATGAAGTTTCGTCGCCGCGCCCGACCGGTTTCATGAAGCTGGGCTAATCAGCCCGTTACGAATTCGAACAATCGCTGCGCGAAGCTTTTGTCTAGCCTTCCGGCAACTCGAAGCTGGGAGGAGCAGATGAGTTCTGCAGACGGCCACGCGCTGTCCAACGTCTCTTTGGCGCGCCGCGCCTGGAACATCCGCCGCAACGCGCTCCTGATGGGAGAGGTCCAGGGCCAGGGCTATATCGGCCAGGCATTGGGCATCGCGGATGTCCTTGCGGCCTCCTACTTCCATGCGCTCACCTACCGCGCGGACGACCCGGAGTGGGAGGGCCGCGACCGCTTCCTCCTCTCCATCGGCCATTACGCCATCGCGCTCTACGCGGTGCTGATGGAGGCCGGCATCCTGCCCGAGGACGAGCTCGAGACCTACGGCATGGACGACAGCCGCATGCCCATGTCGGGCATGGCGTCCTACACGCCGGGCATGGAGATCACCGGCGGCTCGCTCGGCCACGGCCTCGGCATCGCCGTCGGCATGGCGATGGGCCTGAAGCGCAAGTCGTCCAAGGCCTTCGTCTACAACCTCATGTCCGACGGCGAGCTCGGCGAGGGCTCGACCTGGGAGGCGGCGATGTCGGGCGCCCATCACGGGCTCGACAACCTCATCTGCCTCGTCGACTTCAACGACCAGCAGGCCGACGGCAAGTCGCGCCAGATGCTGTCCGCCGAGCCGCTCCTCGACAAGTGGGCCGCCTTCGGCTGGCACTGCCAGCGCGTCGACGGCAACGACCTCGACGCCGTCGTGAAGGCCTTCGACGCCGCGCGCGCCCACGAGGGACGGCAGCCCCGCGCGATCGTCTTCGACACCGTCATGTGCAAGGGCGTGCCCTTCCTGGAGAGCCGCGAGATCACCCATTTCGTGCGCGTGGAGCCCGACGAGTGGGGCAAGGCGCTGAGCGTCCTGGAGGAGGGCAAGCCCCAATGACCATCGCGTCCATGGCCCGCAAGCACGAGGCCCGCAAGGTCGTCCCGAAGGGCGAGCGCGTGGCGACCTCGGCGATGATCGCCTCCCTGGCGGCCGAAGGCTACGACACCGAGAGCGCCCCCTTCGGCAACGCCCTCGTCGAACTCGCCAGGACCGACGAGCGCATCGTCGGCCTGTCGGCCGATCTCGCCAAGTACACCGACCTGCACATCTTCGCCAACGCGATGCCCGACCGATTCTACCAGATGGGCATGGCCGAGCAGGTGATGGTCTCGGCCGCCGCGGGTCTGGCGCGCGAGGGCTTCCTGCCCTTCGCCACCACCTACGCCGTCTTCGCCTCGCGACGGGCCTACGACTTCATCGCCATGGCGATCGCGGAGGAGAACCTGCCGGTCAAGATCGTCTGCGCCCTGCCGGGCCTGACCACCGGCTACGGCCCGAGCCACCAGGCCACCGAGGACCTGGCGATCTTCCGCGGCCTGCCGAACATGACGATCATCGACCCGTGCGACGCGGTCGACATCCGCCAGTCGGTGCCGGCGATGGCCGCCCATCCCGGGCCGGTCTATTCGCGCCTGCTGCGCGGCAAGGTGCCGGTCGTGCTGACGCGCTACAAGCCGGACTACGAGTTCCAGCTCGGCCGCGCCCAGATGATCCGCGAGGGCCGGGACGTGCTCGTCATCTCGTCCGGCATCATGACGATGCGCGCGCTCGACGCCGCCGAGCTTCTGGCCAGGGACGGCGTCGACGTCGCGGTGCTGCACACGCCGACGATCAAGCCGCTCGACCGCGAGACGATCCTCGCCGAGGCGGGCAAGGGCGGGCGCCTCGTGGTGACGGCCGAGAACCACACGGTGGTCGGCGGCCTCGGCGAGGCGGTGGCGGGCACGCTCCTCACCGCGGGTCAGGCGCCGACCTTCCGCATGATCGGCCTGCCGGACGAATTCCTGGAGGCCGGCGCGCTGCCGACGCTGCACGACATGTACGGGATCACGGCCGAGAAGGTCGCGGCCAGCATCAAGGGCTGGCTCTGAGGAGCCGGCCGAGGGAGGGAGTGAAGCACATGGGACTTCTTGAAGGACGGTTCGCGATCGTCACGGGCGCCGCCTCGCCGCGCGGCCTCGGCCGGGCGACCGCGGCGCTCTTCCAAGAGCACGGCGCCAAGGTCGCGATCCTCGATCTGGACGGCGCTGCGGCCGAAGAGACCGCCGCCGGTCTCGGCGAAGGCCATGTCGGCCTTGCCTGCGACGTCACCAAGGCCGAGGCCTGCCAAGCGGCGGCCGAGGCGCTTCTGAAGCGCTGGGGCCGGATCGACGTTCTCGTCAACAACGCCGGCATCACCCAGCCTCTGAAGCTGATGGAGATCGAGGCGCGGAACTACGACGCCGTCCTCGACGTGAATCTTCGCGGCACGCTCTACATGAGCCAGGCGGTGATCCCGGCCATGCGCGCGCAGCGCGCCGGCTCCATCGTCAACATGTCCTCGGTCTCGGCGCAGCGCGGCGGCGGCATCTTCGGCGGCCCGCATTACTCGGCGGCGAAGGCCGGCGTCCTCGGTCTGACCAAGGCGATGGCGCGCGAGCTCGCCCCCGACAACGTGCGCTCCAACGCCATCTGCCCGGGCTTCATCGCCACCGACATCACCGCCGGCAAGCTGACGCCGGAGATGGACAAGGCGATCCTCGCCGGCATCCCGATGGCTCGCGTCGGCCAGGCGAGCGACGTCGCCGGCTGCGCGCTGTTCCTCGCCTCGGACCTGTCGGCCTACTGCACGGGCACGGAAATCGACGTCAACGGAGGATCCCTGATCCACTGACCAGGACGGCGGGGACGACCCGCAGCGCGACGGAGGGAGCCGTCGAACGGGAGGAGAAGCGATATGAGACCCTTCATCGGGACGGTCGCGGCGGCCATGGCTTTCGCCGGCTCCGCCGCGGCTGACGAGATCATCTTCGCCCACGGCGAGAATCCCGGAAACCCGCGCCATCTCGCTGCCGAGCGCTTCGCGGAGCTCGTCGAAACCTGCGAGGGATCGGACCTCACGGTCAACGTCGCGCCCTCGGCCACGATGGGCGACGATGTCGAGATGCTGACGGCCACGATCGCCGGCATCGTTCAGATCACCGCCAACAGCCAGGGCCCCTTCGCCCAGATCGTGCCGGAGGCCGGGGCGATCGGGCTGCCCTTCCTGTTCGAGGACGCCGAGACCGCGTGGGCCGTGCTCGACGGCGAGATCGGCGGGCGGCTCGACGCCCTGGCGCGGGAGAACCGGCTGACGATCCTGGCCTTCTGGGACAACGGCATCCGCCATGTCAGCCATCTGAACCGGCCCGTCGACACGCCGGCCGCCCTGTCGGGGATGCAGATTCGCACGCCGTCCGACGAGATGACGATCGCCATGTTCGAGGCGCTCGGCGCCTCGCCGGCGCCCTTGGCCTTCTCGGAACTCCCGTCTGCGCTCCAGGCGGGGGCCTTCGACGGGCAGGAGAACCCGTTGACGAACATCCACTCGGCACGGCTGCACCAGATCACGCCGCACATCACGCTGACCGGCCATCAGTACCAGGCGACACCCGTGGTCGCCGGGCTCGACTGGTGGACCTCGCTCGACGAGGCGTCGCGATCCTGCGTCCGGGACGCGGCCCGCGAGGCCGGCCGGTACCAGCGCGAACTCTCCCGCGACGCCAACGCGGAACTCCTCTCCACCATGGCCGGGGAGGGGGCGATCTTCTCCGAGGTCGCGGATCGGGGGGCCTTCATCGCGGCGTCCGCGCCGGTCTATGCGGACTACGAGAGGCGGCTCGGCGACTTCGTCCCCGCTCTCGTCCAGGCGGCGGCCCGCTGATGCGCCCGCGCTTCCAGGCCGACGGAGCCGCCCGCAGCCTCCCGCGCCTTGCCGAGACGCTCACGGGCGCCCTCGATCTGTCGGGCCGTGTCCTGTGCGCATTCTGCCTCGCCGTCCTCTTCGCGGCGCTGCTCGCCAACGTGCTCCTGCGCTACGTCGCGGGATCGGGGCTCGGCTGGGCCTACGAGATCCACGCGATCGTCCTGCCCTGGCTGGTGGGAGGCGGCATCGTCGTCGCGGCCGTCCAGGGGCGGCATATCGCCATCACCCTCCTGCAGGACGCGCTCGGTCCGGTCCCGGCGCGCCGGCTCATGCTCCTGATCCAGCTCGTCGTCGTCGTCATCGCCGCCGGCGTGTTCTGGAGCAGCCTGCCGATCCTGTCGGCGGCGAGCCATCAGCGCATACCGGCGCTCGGCGTCACGCGGTTCTGGGGGTATCTCAGCCTCGCCTACGCCTTCGCCGGAATGGGGCTCGTCGCCGCGCTCGACGCGCTTCGCCTTCTGTCGGGCGAGCCAATCCAAAAGCCCGACGCCGCCGACCAGAGCCTGTCCTGAAACCCGCTCCGGCAGCGCGCAGCACACGAAGCGGGGCCGGCGGACGGGACGCGCGCGATGCGGCCGGCCCCGCCCCATTCCGGGAGGAACGACCATGACCGCGACGATGATCTGGGGCCTTCTGGCCCTCATGGCGCTCTGCGTGCCGATCTCCTTCGCCCTGATGGGCGGGGCGGCGCTCGCCCTGTGGCTCGAGGGCCAGCCGCTTTCGGTCATGGCGCTGCGGCTCTACACGCCGACGCAGAGCTTCCCGATGCTGGCGGTCCCCTTCTTCATCATGGCGGGCGCCCTGATGATGTCGGGGCGCTTCGGAATCCTCCTGATCGACGTCGCGCGCCTCGTCGTCGGCCGCTTCAAGGGCGGCCTCGGGCACGTCTCGATCATGGGCTCGTTCATGTTCGGCGGCGTCTCCGGCTCGGCGGTCGCCGACGCCACCGCGATCGGCAACGCGCTCATCCCGGTGCAGTTGAAGGAGGGCTATCCGAAGGGCTTCGCTGCCGCGGTCAACGCCTCGTCCTCCACCATCTCGGTCCTCATTCCGCCTTCGATTCCGCTCATCCTCTTCGGGCTCGTCTCCGGCGTCTCGATCATCGATCTCTTCGTCGCCGGCATCCTGCCGGGCGTCATGCTCGGCCTCGGCATGTTCGGCGCGGTCTGGTTCGTCGCCTCCCGGCGGAACCTGCCGCGTTCGCCCCTCGAAGGCGGCTTTGCCGCCTTCCGGTCCCAGATCCTCGTTGCCCTGCCGGCGATCCTGATGCCCGTCTTCATCATCGCCACGCTTCGGTTCGGCGTGGCCACGCCGACCGAGGTGAGCGTCCTGGCGGTCGCCTACGCGCTCTTCGTGTCGGCGTTCCTCTATCGCGACCTCACGCTGAAGGGCCTCTGGACCGCGGCGGTCGACACCGGCGTGATGACGGGCGCGGTCATGATCATCATCATGGCATCGTCAATCACCCAATGGGTGCTGACGGCCGAGCGCGTGCCCCAGGACCTCGCACTCTGGGTCACGGCCGCCCTCAGCGAACCCTGGATGGTGATCCTGGCGCTGAACGTCGTGATGCTGATCGTCGGCGCCTTCCTCGATCTGCCGGCGGCCGTCCTCCTGCTCGGGCCCATCTTCGTCACGATCGGGCAGGCGATCGGGCTCGATCCGGTGCAGCTCGGCCTCATGATGGTGGTGAACCTTTCCATCGGCCTCTACACGCCGCCCGTGGGGACGACGCTCTTCATCTCCGCGGCGATCGCCAAGACCGACATCTTCACCGTGATCCGCGCGCTCCTGCCGTTCTATGCGGTCGCGCTCGCGGTGCTCCTCCTGATCTCCTACCTGCCCGCGTTGACGATCTACTGAGAGCGCGGCCGCGCGGACCTGCCTCGCGGAGGCGGAACGCCTCGAGCCGAGGCGCTGTCGAGGTCCAACGGCGAGAGGCGCCGACGAGGGTTGCGGAAGCCGACCCCGTCCGTCCCCGCCGGCCGGTGCGGGCCTCGCGGCGCCCCGTCTTTGACAAACGGGCGATGCGATGTAAGCCGCAGGGTCCGACCGGTTCCCTGGGGTGTGTTTCGATGGCCAGCAGCCTGCGTCTCGACGATGCCGCGCGCGCGGGCTGGCTCTACTACGTCGCCGGCAACACGCAGGACGACATCGCCCGCAAGCTCGGCGTCTCGCGTCAGTCCGCCCAGCGGCTCGTCTCGCTCGCCGTGCGCGAGGGACTGGTGAAGGTGCGCATCGACCACCCGATCGCGGCCTGCCTCGATCTCGGCGCCCGGCTGAAGGAGCGGTTCGACCTCGTCCATGCGGAGGTGGTGCCGAGCGACCCCGAATCCTCCTCGACGGTGGGCGTCGCCGAGGCTGCGGCGGCCGAACTGGAACGGCTGCTCCTGTCGCCCGAGCCGCTGACGATCGCGATCGGGACGGGGCGGACCCTGAAGGCGGCCATCGAGAAGCTTCCCTCGATGGACTGTCCGCACCATCAGGTCGTGTCCCTGACCGGCAACATCGCGCCGGACGGCTCTGCCGCCTTCTTCAACGTCATCTTCACGATGGCCGACAAGGTGAAGTGCCGCTCCTTCCCGATGCCGCTGCCGGTCATCGCCTCGTCTCCGGCCGAGCGCGACCTCCTGCACGGCCAGCCGATGATCCGCTCGACCCTCGCTCTTTCGGCGAAGGCGGACGCGGCCTTCGTCGGCATCGGGGAACTGGGGCCGGACGCGCCGCTCTTCGTCGACGGATTCCTCTCGCGTGCCGAAGTGAACGAACTGGCGGCCGCCGGCGCCGTCGCCGAGATCGTCGGCTGGGCCTTCGACGCCAAAGGGCGCCTCGTGCCGGGGCTGACGAACGCGCGAGTCGCCAGCGCCCCGATTCCCTCCACGCACGGCAACCGGGTGATCGCGATCGGCAAGGGCGAACGAAAGCTTCCGGGCATCGCCGCCGCGCTGGCGGGCCGGCTCGTCAACGGAATCGTGACCGACGAACATGTCGCACGTCGCCTTCTCGGAGACGCCTGACGGCGGCCACGCCCTATCCTGTCCACAACCTCCCGCATCGCAGCGACGATTGTCGGTTGACAGTGAAGCGGAACCGAAGAGTAAATGCCCACCATGTTGGCATTTGCTCGCACTGGGCCGGGCAAGGCTGGAACAGGCGTGGGAGGACGCGGGAATGAGACACCGGATCGCAAAGCTTGCCGGATGCGCGGCACTGACCCTTGGGGCCTTCGCTGGCGCCGCAGCGGCGCAGACGACGCTCACGATCGGCACGGTGAACAACGGCGACATGATCCGCATGCAGGGTCTGACGGCGGACTTCACGGAACAGCATCCCGACATCCAGCTCAACTGGGTGACGCTGGAAGAGAACGTGCTGCGCCAGCGCGTCACGACCGACATCGCCACGCAGGGCGGCCAGTTCGACGTGATGACGATCGGCACCTACGAGGTTCCGATCTGGGCCGGCAACGAGTGGCTGCTGCCGCTCGACAATCTGGGCGACGACTACGACGCCGACGACATCCTGCCGCCGATCCGCGAGGCCCTGTCGGCCGACGGCACGCTGTATGCCGCGCCCTTCTACGCCGAGAGCGCCATGACGCTCTACCGCACCGACCTCTTCGAGGCCGCCGGCATCGAGATGCCCGAGAACCCGACCTGGGATTTCATCGCCGAGAGCGCCCGCACGATCCACGAGCAGAACCCCGAGGTCTACGGCATCTGCCTGCGCGGTCTCGCCGGCTGGGGCGAGAACATGGCCTTCCTCGGCTCCATGGCGCGCTCCTACGGCGCCAACTATTTCGACGCGTCCTGGCAGCCGCAGTTCGAGAGCGAGGGCTGGCGCAACGCGGTCAACCTCTATGTCGAGCTGATGACGGAAGTCGGGCCTCCGGGGGCCTCGTCCAACGGCTTCAACCAGAACCTGACGCTCTTCAACCAGGGCCGCTGCGCCATGTGGATGGACGCGACCGTCGCGGCCTCCTTCGTGACCAACCCCGAGGAGAGCCAGGTCGCCGAGAACGTCGGCTTCGCCCAGTTCCCCTGCGGCGTCGAGAACTGCCCGAACAACGGCGCCAACTGGCTCTGGGCGTGGTCGCTCGCGATCCCGGCCGGCTCGCAGAACGCGGAAGCCGCGCAGACCTTCATCTCCTGGGCGACCTCCAAGGCCTATCTGGAGCTCGTGGCCGAGAACGAGGGCTGGGCGAACGTGCCTCCCGGCACCCGCACCTCGCTCTACGAGAACCAGACCTATCTCGACGAGGCGCCCTTCGCCGCGGCCACGCTGACCGCGATCGACAACGCCGACCCCGCGATCACCGACGACAAGCCCTATGTCGGGCTGCAGTTCGCCGCGATCCCGGAGTTCCAGGGTCTCGGGACCGTCGTCGGCCAGCAGATGTCGGCCGCCGTCTCCGGCTCCATGCCGGTCGACCAGGCGCTCGCGGCGGCTCAGCAGGCAGCGGTGCGCGAGATGACCCGCGCCGGCTACATCCAGTAGCGCACGAAAAGGCGCCGCGCCGATAAAGGCGCGGCAGTCCAGTCGCCTTCTTCTCCCCTGCGGGGAGAAGGTCCCGGCTGGCCGATGTGGGGCGGCGCGAAGCGCCGTCGCCTTCAGGCAAACGCTCTCTGAACGACGCTCGGCTTCGCCGACCCCTCATCCGGCGCTTCGCGCCACCTTCTCCCCGTCGGGGAGAAGAATGGCGGCCTCTTCGGCATTGCTCGCTGCCTCGGCTCCTCCTCCATTTCCGGATGCGTCTTATGGCCACCACCCAGACCAAATCGGCCGCGCGCCTGATGATGGCGCCCTCGGTGATCGCGCTCCTGATCTGGATGATCGTGCCGCTGTCCCTGACGCTCTACTTCTCGACGCTGAACTACAACCTCTTCAATCCCGGCCAGACGCCCTTCATCGGGCTGACGAACTACCAGTTCTTCCTGTCCGACCCCGCCTTCTTCACCGCCCTGCGCAACACGCTGACGCTGGTCGTCGGCGTCCTGTGCATCACCGTCTTCGGCGGCATCCTCCTGGCGCTCCTGCTCGATCAGGCCTTCTACGGCGTCAACATCGTGCGCCTGCTGGTCATCGCCCCCTTCTTCGTCATGCCGACGGTCGCCGCGCTCGTCTGGTCGAACCTGATGATGAACCCGGTCTACGGGGTGCTCGGGCAGCTCTTCAACGCGGTCGGCATCGGGGCGATCGACTGGTTCGCGCAATATCCTCTGACGGCCGTCATCATCATCGTCGCCTGGCAGTGGCTGCCCTTCTCGACGCTGATCCTCCTCACCGCGCTGCAGTCCCTGTCGGAGGACCAGAAGGAGGCGGCCGAGATGGACGGGGCCGGCGCGCTGTCGATCTTCTGGTACATCACGCTGCCGCACATGGCGCGCGCGATCACCGTCGTGATCCTCATCCAGACGATCTTCCTGCTCTCGATCTTCGCCGAGATCTACGTGACCACCTCCGGCGGCCCGGGCCTGCAGACGACGAACCTGCCCTTCCTCGTCTATTCCCAGGCGCTCCTCCAGTTCGACGTCGGCGGCGCTTCGGCCGGTGGCATCGTGGCGGTCATCCTCGCCAACATCGTCGCCTTCTTCCTCATCCGCCTCATCGGCAAGAATCTGGACGCGTAAGGGAGGCGATCGACATGGCCCGTGCAGTCTCCACCCGTCGCAAGATCGGCTTCACCATCCTCGGCTGGACGGTCGGCTTCCTGATCTTCTTCCCGATCCTGTGGACCGTCCTCACCTCGTTCAAGCCGGAGCTCCAGGCGATCGCGATCCCCGCGCGTGTCCTGAACTTCGACTGGACGCTGGAGAACTACGTCACCATCCAGGAGCGCTCGAACTATTTCCGCTTCGCGATGAACTCGGTGATCCTGGCGCTCGGCTCCACCGCGCTCGGGCTCCTCTTCGCCGTGCCCGCCGCCTGGGCGATGGCGTTCAACCCGACCAAGCGCACGAAGGACGTCCTCCTCTGGATGCTGTCGACGAAGATGCTGCCGGCCGTCGGCGTCCTCGTGCCGATCTACCTGATCTTCCGCGACATCGGCCTGCTCGACTCGCGCATCGGCCTCGTCATCGTCCTGTTCCTGATCAACCTGCCGATCCAGGTCTGGATGCTCTACACCTACTTCCGCGAGATCCCGGGCGAGATCCTGGAGGCGGCCCGCATGGACGGGGCGACGCTCGCCAAGGAGATCACGCAGGTGCTGGCGCCGATGGCCGTCCCCGGCATCGCCTCCACCGTGCTGCTCTCCATCATCCTCGCCTGGAACGAGGCGTTCTGGACGCTGAACCTGACCACCACGAACGCGGCGCCGCTGACCGCCTTCATCGCGTCCTTCTCGAGCCCGCAGGGCAATTTCTTCGCCAAGCTTTCGGCGGCGTCCACCATGGCGATCGCCCCCATCCTCATCATCGGCTGGTTCTCCCAGAAGCAGCTCGTGCGCGGCCTGACCTTCGGCGCCGTCAAGTAAGGGAGACGATCCATGGCATCGATCACGCTTTCCAACGTCTCCAAGCGCTTCGGCGACGTCGTCATCATCCCGGGCCTGGACCTGGAGATTGCCGACGGCGAGTTCGTCGTCTTCGTCGGGCCGTCGGGCTGCGGCAAGTCCACGCTGCTGCGCCTCATCGCGGGGCTGGAGGACGTTTCGGGCGGCGAGATCCGCATCGACGGCAAGCCCGTCACCGACGTCTCGCCGGCCAAGCGCGAACTGGCGATGGTGTTCCAGTCCTACGCGCTCTACCCGCATATGAGCGTGCGGGCGAACATCGGCTTCCCGCTGAAGATGGCTGGACAGTCCAAGGACGAGATCGCGCGCAAGGTCGAACAGGCGGCGGCGACGCTCAATCTCACCGACTATCTCGACCGGCGCCCGCGCGAGCTCTCCGGCGGCCAGCGCCAGCGCGTCGCCATCGGCCGGGCGATCGTGCGAGCGCCCAAGGGCTTCCTGTTCGACGAGCCCCTGTCGAACCTCGACGCGGCGCTGCGCGTGAACATGCGGCTGGAGCTGTCCGAACTGCACCAGCAGCTGAAGACGACGATGATCTACGTCACCCACGACCAGGTCGAGGCGATGACCATGGCCGACAAGATCGTGGTCCTGAACAAGGGCCGCGTCGAGCAGGTCGGCTCGCCGCTCGACCTCTACTCCAAGCCCGACAACCTCTTCGTCGCCGGCTTCATCGGCTCGCCGAAGATGAACCTCGTTCGCGGCGACTATGCTTCGCGCTTCGGCGCCGCGACCGTCGGCATCCGGCCCGAGCATCTGGCGATCTCCAGCGGGGAAGGCGCGCTGACGGGCACGGCCGGCGTTTCGGAGCATCTGGGCTCCGACACCTTCGTCCACGTCCGGCTCGACAACGGCGAGCAGATCACGGCGCGCTCGCCCGGCGACTACCGCGTCAGCCACGGCGACCGGGTGGCGCTGACGCCGGAGGAAAGCCGCCTCCACCGCTTCGACGACAAGGGGATGGCGATCCGATGAAGCGGCTGCAGGGCAAGCGCGCCGTCATCACGGGCGCGGCGCGCGGCATCGGCCTCGCCTTCGCGAAGGCCTATGCCGGCGAGGGGGCGAGCGTCGTCCTCCTCGACATCGACGGCGAGGCGGCGGCGCGCGCCGCGGCCGAGATCGGCCCGGCCGCGACGAGCCGCCGGCTCGACGTGACGAGGCCGGACGAGATCGACGTCGTGGTCGGCGAACTGGCCGCCGAAGGCCCGATCGACATCCTGATCAACAACGCCGCGCTTTTCGACATGGCGCCGGTGAACGAGGTCGAGGAGGCGTCCTACGAGCGGCTCTTTTCCGTCAACGTGAAGGGACCGCTCTTCATGATGCGGGCCGTCTCCCGCGCCATGATCGAGGCGGGGCGCGGGGGCCGGATCATCAACATGGCGAGCCAGGCCGGGCGCCGCGGCGAGGCGCTGGTCACCGTCTACTGCGCCACCAAGGCGGCGGTGATCTCGCTGACGCAGTCGGCCGGGCTGGCGCTGATCCAGCACGGCATCAACGTCAACGCCATCGCGCCCGGCGTCGTCGACGGCGAACATTGGGACCACGTCGATTCCCTCTTCGCCCGGTACGAGAACCGGCCGCTCGGCGAGAAGAAGCGTCTGGTCGCCGCCGAGGTCCCGTTCGGCCGGATGGGAACGGCGGAGGACCTCGTCGGCATGGCGATCTTCCTCGCTTCCGAGGAGAGCCACTACGTCGTCGCCCAGACCTACAACGTCGACGGCGGCAACTGGATGAGCTGACGGGCCGTCCGCGCCGTCCCTTCCACCTTCCGACATCCCGCCCGCAGGAGCGCCCGATGAGCGTCACCCTTTCCGAGAAGACCCTGCTGCAGATCGCGGGCGAGGTGGCCGTGCCGTCCTACGACCGCGCCGCGCTGAAGGGCGGCATCCTGCATTTCGGCGTCGGCAACTTCCACCGGGCCCACCAGGCGGTCTATCTCGACGACCTCTTCGCCCTGGGGGAGGGGCACGACTACGCCATCGTCGGCGCGGGCATCCTGCCCGCCGAGGCCGCGGCGCGAGAGAAGCTCCTCGCGCAGGACCTTCTGACGACGGTCGTGGAGCAGGAGAAGGACCACGTCGCCGCCCGCGTCACCGGCGCGATGGTCGATTATCTGCCGATCGGCGACGCGGGCGCCATCGTGCAGCGCCTCGCCGATCCGGCGATCCGCATCGTCTCGCTGACCATCACCGAGGGCGGCTACTTCATCGATTCCGACGGACGCTTCGATCCCTCCCATCCGGCCATCGCCGCCGACGGGGCCAACCCCGACGCGCCGAAGACCGTGTTCGGCCTCATCGTGGCGGGCCTGAAGGCGCGGCGCGCGGCCGGCGAGGCGCCCTTCACCGTCATGTGCTGCGACAACATCCCGCACAACGGCGCCGTGACGCGCGCGGCCGTCGCCGGCACGGCCGAACTCTCCGATCCCGAACTCGCCCGCTGGATCGACGAGAGCGTCGCGTTCCCCAACTCGATGGTGGACCGCATCACGCCGGCCACCAGCGCCCGGGAGATCGAGCATCTGCGCGAGGCCTTCGGCATCGAGGACCGCTGGCCGGTCTATTGCGAGGCCTTCCGCCAGTGGGTGCTGGAGGACCGCTTCCCCGCTGGGCGCCCCGCGCTGGAAAAGGTCGGCGTGACCTTCGTCGAAGACGTCGCGCCCTACGAGCTGATGAAGATCCGCATCCTCAACGGGGGTCATGCGGCGATCGCCTATCCCGCGATCCTCCTCGACATCCACTTCGTCCACGAGGCGATGGAGCATCCGCTGATCCGGGCCTTCCTGGAGAAGCTGACGAAGGACGAGATCATTCCCGTCGTGCCGCCGGTGCCGGACACCTCGCTGGAGGACTATCGCCAGCTGATCGATCGCCGCTTCTCCAATCCGAAGATCGGCGACACGGTGGCGCGGCTCGCGCTCGACGGCTCCAACCGCCAGCCGAAGTTCATCGTGCCGACCATCCGCGACCGGCTGCGCGAGGGGGGCACGGTGGACGGGCTGGCGCTCGTCTCCGCGCTCTGGGCGCGCGCGCTCGGGGGGGCGTCGGAATCGGGACGCGAGATGCCGCTGGTCGACCCCAATCTGGAGCGCCTCCGCCCGGTCGCGCAGCAGGCGCGGACCGACCCCTCGGCCTGGCTCTCGCTGCGCGAGATCTACGGAGAGACGGGCGACGACCGGCGTTTCGCGGACGCCTTCGCCCGTCAGCTCGCCTCGCTCTACGAGCGCGGGGTGGAGGAGACCCTGGCCGCCTATATCGGGTGATCTGCCGGCGCGGCGGGCGCCCGCGCCTTCCCCGTCCCGCCGCGATGGTCTAATTCCCCGTCAGGCGTTGAGCGCGGGGGCGGACCCATGTCGGACTTGTTCGTCGGCGTCGACGTCGGAACGCGCAGCGCGCGCGCCGGCGTGTTCGACCGCGACGGCCTGCTCCTCGGCTCGGCCCGCGACCCGATCCGGATCTGGCGCGGCGAGGGCGCGATCGTCGAGCAGTCCTCGGACGACATCTGGCGCGCGGTCTGCGCCTGCGTGCGCTCGGCCCTGCGCGCCGCCGACGCCGATCCGGCCCGCATCGCCGGGATCGGCTTCGACGCGACCTGCTCGCTCGTGGTGCTCGATGCCGGAGGCGGACCGCTGGCGGTCGGACCCTCTGAGGAGCGCGAGCGCAACGTCGTCGTCTGGATGGATCACCGTGCCGTCGGGCAGAGCGACCGGATCAACGTGCTCGGCCACGAGGTTCTGGCCTATGTCGGCGGCGCGCTCTCGCCCGAGATGCAAACGCCGAAGCTTCTCTGGCTGAAGGAGAACCGGCCGCACGTCTTCGCGGCGGCCGCCGATTTCTTCGACCTCGCCGATTATCTCTCGCACCGCGCGACGGGCTCGCGGGCGCGCTCGGTCTGCACCACCACCTGCAAATGGACCTATCTCGCCCACGAGGCACGCTGGGACGCGGGCTACTTCCGGGCCATCGGGCTCGCCGAACTCGCCGAGGAGGGCTTCGGCCGCATCGGCACCGAGATCGTCGACGTCGCGACGCCGATCGGCCGGGGCCTGACGGGGGACGCGGCCGAAGCGCTGGGGCTTCTGCCCGGCACGGTCGTCGGGGCGTCTCTCATCGACGCCCATGCCGGAGCGCTCGGCACGCTCGGCGGACGGCGAAAGGACGGGATCGTCGCCGATCCGAGCGGCGAACTCGCGCTGATCATGGGAACTTCCGCCTGCGTGATGGCGGTGACGCCCGATCCCCTCTTCGTGCCCGGCGTCTGGGGGCCCTACAACAGCGCGCTCCTTCCAGGAAGCTGGCTGATCGAGGGCGGCCATTCGGCCTACGGGGCCGCGATCGACCATCTGGTCGACATGCACCCCGCGGCCGAGGCGGTCCGCGAGGCCGCGCGTGCCGCCGGGCTTGCCGTGCTCGACCATCTGGAGGGCGAGGCCGTCCGCCTCGCGGGATCGGTCGCGGACGCGGCGCGCCTCGCCGCCGACCTGCACGTCGTGCCCGAGTTCCTGGGCAACCGCTCGCCCGACGCGGACCCGCACGCGACGGCCGTGATCGCCGGCCTCAGGCTCGACACGACGCCGGACGGGCTCGCGGCGCTCTTCGTCGCCGGGCTCTGCGGCCTGTGCTACGGCACGCGCGACATCGTCGAGAGCCTGCGCGCGGCGGGGGTCGATCTCGGGACGATCGTCGTCTCCGGCGGCGCGTCGCGTTCGCGGCTGCTGCGGCAGATCCTGGCGGACGCGACGGGCCTGCGCGTGGCGTTGCCCCGGTCGCCCGAGCCGGTGCTTCTGGGCAGTGCGATGCTCGGCGCGGTCGCGTCCGGGGCCTTCGCCGACCTGCGCGCGGCCGCCGCCGCCATGAGCCGGACCGGCGAGGAGATCGCGCCGGACCCTGCACTCGCCGGGTTCCACGAGCGCAAGCGCCGCGCCTACGCCATCCTGAAGCGCGCCGAACGCGACGTCCGGGCGCTGCGGACGACCTAGACCCGCCTCACCTCCCGGCCGAGCGCCTGCAGGCGCTCGAACGCGTCGAACCGCGCGTCGTGCAAGGCCGCCCACGCTCCGCCGGACGGCTCGACGATCCCCTCCTGGTGGCTCATCGCCTGCATGGCGGCCGGGACGTGTTCGAACGCGCCGGCGGCGACCGCGCCGAGAATGGCCGAGCCGAGGAGGACCGGCTCCTGCGACGTCACGGTGACGAGCGGCTTGCCGGCCGCATCCGCCAGGATCTGGCGCACGAGGGCCGAGCGGCCGGCGCCGCCGCTGATCACGATGCGCTCGACGAGCGCGCCCGCGGCGGCCTGCGCCACGATGATCTGGCGAAGGCCGTATCCGATCCCGCACAGGCCCGCGAGGTAGAGGGTGACGAGACTGTCCTCGTCGGAATCGAGGCCCAGCCCGGCGAGGATCGCGCGGGCGTGCGGGTCGGCGTGCGGAGCCCGGTTGCCGAGGAATTCCGGCACCACGTGGACGCCGCGCACGCGCTCCACGATCGCCGCCGGCGGCCGCTCGCCGAGATCGGCCTTCGCCCGGCGGCCTAGCCAGTCGGGGAGGGAGAGCCCGTCTGCGGCCGCGAGCGCGCGCGCTTCGGCGTGGGCCGGATGGAGCTTCAGGAGATGCTCGATCGCCGCGCCCGCGGCCGACTGCCCGCCCTCGTTCAGCCAGAGGCCGGGCACCATCGCCGAATGATAGGGACCCCAGACGCCGGGCACGAAGACCGGCTCGGTCGTCGTCGTCATGGTGCAGGAGGAGGTGCCGAAGACATAGGCGAGGTTCTGCGTGACCTCGCCGACCGCGCCCACCGTGCCGATGCCGCCGGCATGGGCGTCGATCAGTCCCGCCGCGACCGCCGTGCCGGGCCTCAGCCCCAGCTCGTCGGCGGCCTTCTGCGTCAGGCCGGCGGCGAGCGGCGTTCCCGCGGGCACCACCTCCTCGCCGATGCGGGAGAGATCGTCCGCCAGCTCGGGCAGGCCGATGGCGGCGAGATAGCCGAGGTCCCAGCGGCTCTCGTGGTCGAGATAGTTCCACTTGCACGTCACCGTGCAGGAGGAGCGGGCCAGGCTCCCGCTCGCCCGGAAGGTGAGGTAGTCGGTCAGGTCGAAGAAGTGCCGCGCGGCCTCGAAGGTCTCGCGTCGGTTCTCCTTCAGCCATAGAAGCTTCGGCATCTCCATCTCGGGCGAGACGGCGCCGCCGACATAAGCCAGGACGTCGTGGCCGCCCGCGTTGATGCGCTCCGCCTGCTCGACCGCCCGGTGGTCCATCCAGACGACGATGTCGCGGTCGGGCCGGTCCGGGTCTCCGACCGGCAGACCCCGTTCGTCCGGTCCGAGCACGACCAGCGAGCATGTGGCGTCGAAGCCGAGGCCGACGACGCTCTCCGGCGCAATGCCGGACGAGGCGACGGCCTCGCGGACGGACTGGCAGACCGCCTGCCAGATCTCCGCGCTCGACTGCTCCACATGGCTGCCCGGCGCCCGGTGGAGCGAGATGTCCCGCTTGGCGGAGGCGAGGAGCCGGCCGTCGAGGTCGAAGACGCCGGCGCGCGCACTTCCCGTCCCGACGTCGACGCCGACCACATGGCGCTGGATGGCGGACATGGTCAGAGGTCGACGCTGTTGGGCAGGAGGACGAGGTCGCGCACGACGACGCCGCGCGGCCGCGTCAGCATGAAGAGGACGGCCTCGGCCACCTCCTGCGGCTGCATCAGGGAGCCGTTGGCGAGCGCGTCGTCGAGCTTGGCCTTCGGCCAGTCGTCGACGAGCGGCGTGACGACCGGGCCGGGCAGGACGGCGCCCATGCGGATGCCGTGCTGCGAGACCTGGCGCCGCGTGGCATGCAGGAAGGCCTGAACCGCGAACTTGGACGCGGTGTAGACCGGCTCCCAGACGACCGGCACGACGCCCGCGACCGAGCTGGTGAAGAGGACGTCGCCGGTCTTGCGCTCGATCATGCCGGGCAGGACCGCCTGCACGCAGCGGAAGGCCGCGTTGACGTTGAGGTTCAGCACCCGGTCCCAGACGTCCGGGTCGCCCTCGGCCGCCGGGCCCCCGACATAGGCGCCGGCATTGGCGTGGAAGATGTCGAGCGGGCCGACCAGATCGGCGATCCGTCCGTCCATGGCCGAGACCGCCGCCCCGTCGAAGAGGTCGAGGACGAGCGGCTTGGCCTTCTCGCCCAGTTCGGCGCAGAGGGCGTTCAGCCGGTCCTCGGCGCGGTCGATCAGGACGACGCTCGCCCCGGCGTCCAGAAGCGCCTTGGCGCAGGCGAGCCCGATCCCCGATGCCGCGCCGGTGATCGCCGCGGTCTTTCCGTCCAGTCTGAAGTTCATCGCGAAGTGTCCTTCTTCAGGCGCGGCCGTGGCTGGCGCGCGAGCGCCGGGCGAGCGAGTCGACGATCACGGCGATGGCGAGGACGCCGCCGGTGATCATGTATCGCAGCGAGGAGGAGAGGTTCAGGAGCGTCAGACCGTTCGAGATCGCCTGGATGACGAGGACGCCGAGCAGCGCCGACCAGGCGGAGCCGCGGCCACCGAAGAGCGAGGTGCCGCCGATGACGGCCGCCGCGATGGCGTTCAGGTTCACGTCGCCGGTGCCGGCCTGCTGGCTCGCAGAGCCGAGCCGGGAGGCGGCGAACACGCCGCCGAGCGCGGCGAAGGAGGAGCAGATCACGAAGGCGGACAGGCGAACGCGCTTCACGTCGATGCCGGCGCGGCGCGCCGCCTCCGCGTTGCCGCCCACGGCGAAGAGCGAGCGGCCCCATTTCGTGCGCGTCAGCGCGTAGTCCATCACCACCACGAAGGCGACGAAGACCGCGAACATCCAGGGCACGCCGCGGCCCTGACCGAGATAGAAGACGGCGAAGAGGAGCGCCGCCGTCAAAATCGCCGCCTTGAGGATCACGACGCTGAGACCGGCGGAGGAGAGGTTCGCCTCGGCGCGACGCTTCATGGTGCGAAGGCCGCCGAGGACGATCAGGACGCCCGGAACGATCGCCAGCGCGTAGGAGAGCCACATCGGCATGATGTAGATCTGGCCGAAGCGCACCAGCGGCGAGGCGAAGGGCAGGTTGATCGAGCCGGTCGGCCCGAGGATGTAGAGCTGCATGCCCAGAAGCGCGAGCAGGCCTGCGAGCGTCGCCACGAAGCTCGGCATCTCGAAGCGGTTGCGAAGGAAGCCGTAGAGCAGGCCGGTGATGATCCCGGCCGTGAGGGAGCCGGCGATGGCGACCGGGAAGGGCACGCCCGACTGCACCCAGAGGACGCCGAGGATCGCCGCCGAAAGCCCGCTCATGGAGCCGATGGACAGATCGATCTCGCCGAGCAGCAGGACGCAGACGATGCCGAGCGCGATGAGCCCGACGGCCGCCGCGTCGAAGAGGAGGTTGGTCAGATTGTTCGGTGCGAGGAACACCGGATTCAGGAACGAGAAGACCGCCGAGATGAGGACGAGCCCGACGATGACCGGCAGCATGCCGAGGTCGCCCGAGCGCACGCGGTCGACAAAGTCGCGGACCGCGCCGGAAATGCCCTCGTCGCGCCGAACGCGCGTGTCGGCCGTGTCGAGCCGGGCTTGCGGGGGCGTCGAAACCGGATTGCTCATGCCCGCTCCTCCAGTGCGTCCTGCTTGCGCGCCGCGCGGCGCGAGACGGAGTTGTCGCTCGCGCCGGTGATGGCGGCGACGAGCTCCTGATGGGTGGAATCGGCGGTGAAGACGCCGTTGTTGCGCCCGAGCCGAAGGACGACGATGCGGTCGGCCACGGCGCGCACGTCCTCCATGTTGTGGGAGATCAGGATGACGCCGTGGCCGCGGTCGCGCACGCGCTCGATGAGGTTCAGGACCTCCGCCGTCTGGGCGACGCCGAGCGCTGCGGTCGGCTCGTCGAGCATGATGATCTTGGGATCGAGCAGCAGAGAGCGGGCGATCGCGACCGTCTGGCGCTGACCGCCCGACAGGGACGCGATCGGCTCGCGCACGGAGGGGATGCGCGCGGCCAGCTCCTGCAGCAGCTGCCAGGCGCGGACCTCCATCTGCACCTCGTCCATGCGCCAGGGCGAGACCTCGTGGCCGAGGAAGAGATTGGCGACGACGTCGAGGTTCTCGCAAAGCGCCAGGTCTTGGAAGACCGTGGCGATGCCCAGCTCCAGCGCCTTGGCCGGGCTGTCGAGCGCCACGGGTCTGCCGAGGAATTCGAGCGTGCCCGAGGTCGGCTGGTGCACGCCCGCGAGCACCTTCACCAAGGTCGACTTGCCGGCGCCGTTGTCGCCGACGAGCGCCACGACCTCGCCCGCATGGATGTCGAGCTCGATGTCGGCGAGGGCCGTCACGGCGCCGAACTGCTTGGAGACGTTCCTGAGGCGAAGGAGCAGTTCGCCCTTCGCCGGCATGCCTGCGCTGGTCATGTCGCTTCCTCCCTCGACGATGGGAACGGGGCGGGCGGACCGGTCCGCGCCGCCCCGCCGGGCCTCAGTTGGTGATGCCGAGCTCCTGGCAGCCGGCCGCGTATTCGCCGGTGCAGACCTCGTCCGGCGTCTGGATGCCGGCGTCGAAGATCAGCTCCTTGATGTTCTCGCGCGTCACGACGTCGGGCGTGAAGAGCTGCGAGGGCGTGTCGTAGAGCGTGGTCTCGGCGGTCGGCGTCTCGCCGCGCAGGAAGCTCGCGGCGACCTCCGCCGCGGCCTTGGCGACGATCTCGGAGGGCTTGGAGATCGTGTTGTACTGGTCGCCGGCGATGATGAGCTGGAGCGCGGCGATGGTCGCGTCGTTGCCGGTCACCGGCGGCAGCGGATCGACACCGGCCGAGACGAGGGCCGCGATCGCACCGCCCGCGGTGCCGTCGTTGGCCGCCACGATGCCGGTGATCTGGTCGCCGAAGCGGGTGATCTGGCCGGCCGTCCATTCCTGCGCGCGCGGCGGCGCCCATTCCGGCGTGTCGAACTCGGCGAGCTTCTCGTAGGGGCTTTCCTCGATGGCGCGCGAGATGCCGTCGGCGATGAGGCCGGCGGCCGCGTCGGTGGGAGAGCCGTTGATCTGGAGGACGCCCGCGCCCTCCTCGACGCCCGTCGCCTGCAGGTGCTCGGTCAGCGACTGGGCGATGGCGTAGCCGATACCCTCGTTGTCGAAGGAGACGTAGTAGTCGGCCGGGGTGTCGGGGATCGGGCGGTCATAGGCGATGACCTTCACGTCCTGCGAATGGGCGATCTCGACGAGGGCGGCGGCCGCCGCCGAATCGACCGGGTCGAGGACGATGATCGTCGCCCCTTGCGCGATCGCCGAGTTGAACTGCTGCTGCTGCAGCGCGATGTCGGCATTGGCGTTCTGGTAGATGAGCGTGCAGTCGGCGCACAGCTCCTGCATGGCCGACTGGAAGCCCGGCCAGTCGTGCTCCTCGTAGCGGGTCGAGGCCTGGTCCGGCATCAGGAAGGCGATGGTGGTCGCCTCCTGCGCGAGGGCCGGCGCCGCCCCGGTCAGCGCGAGCGCGGCGGCGATCGCCGTGCCGGCCGCGAGGGTCATCTTGTTCGACATGATTGCTCTCCTCCGTCGTCGGCCGTGCCCTTGGGCTTCGGCCTGTCCGCGTGATCCGTCGGCGTCGGAAGGATGTCGGTCGGGCCCGCGCTCAAGGCGTCGTGGCCACGCTCTCTCCCTGCCTCCCGATACACCGTCCCAACGATGCACCATCGGTTGAGCGCAGTTGCTCAATCGATGGTGCATCGTTGTCAGCCTTCCGCTTTGGTGTCAAGCTCCGCGCGCTGAGGAGGATTCGGCGACCATGCCAGACGAACGACCGGAGCCGTCCCGGCGGACCACGATCTACGACATCGCCAAGCTCGCGGAGACCTCGCCGAGCGCGGTCAGCTCCGTGCTCAACGGAACCTGGCGCAAGCGGCGCATCAGCCAACGCCTCGCCGATCACGTCAGTGCGATCGCCGAGCGCGAAGGCTACACCGCGCATGCGCAGGCGAGCCTTCTTCGGCGGTCGAGTTCGAACGTCATCGGCATGATCGTCCCGAAATACGACAACCGCTACTTCGCCGCGATCGCCGAGCGTTTCGAGGCCATGGCGCGGGCGAGGGGCCTGTTCCCCGTCGTGACCTGCACCCAGCGCGAACCGGAGCTGGAGGTGGAGGCCGCCAAGGAGCTGATCTCCTTCCGCGCCGAGACGCTGATCTCGACCGGCGCGACCGATCCGGACCGCATCTCGGCGCTGTGCGCGGCCGCGGGCGTGCGCTCGATCAATCTCGACCTGCCGGGAACGAAGGCGCCCTCGGTCATCTCCGACAATTACGAAGGCGCGCGCACCCTCGTGGAGATCGTGCTGCGGCGCTGCCGCTCCGAACTCGGGCTTGCCGGGCCGCTGCATTTCGTCGGCGGCCGGCGCAACGATCACAACACGCGGGCGCGCCTCGAAGGGTTCCTGGACGCCCACCGGGACGAGGGGCTCAGCGTCCCGCCGGAGAATCTGCTCCTTCCGGGCTATTCCGGCGTCAAGACCGAGCAGTCGCTGCGCGCGCTCGCCCGGGGCGAGCCGATCGGGCTGTTCGTCAATTCCACGATCGCCCTCGACGGCGTCGTGAACTGGCTGGCCGACATCGGTCCGCGGGATGCGGCGCGCGTGCGCTACGGCTGCTTCGACTTCGACCCCTTCGCCTTCCGGCTTCCGGGGTCGGTGGCGATGGTGCAGCAGGATTCCTCGGCCATGCTCGACCGGGTGTTCGAGCTTCACGACGCGCCCGAGATGGATCGCGGGACGATCCGCATCCCCTGCATCCTGCGGGTCGCCGAAAGGGTCTGAAGGACGAAGCCGGCGGCGACCCCGGCCGCGATGCGATCTGTCGCAGGAGGCGGGGGCGACGTGCGGCCCGGACGCATTATCTTCCGTACATGGCTGAACTGACGGTCTGGTACGATGGGGCCTGTCCCCTGTGTCGACGGGAGATCGCGCTGATGCGCCGGCTCGACCGTCGCGGCGCGATCCGCTTCGTCGACGTCGACGACGCGGATGGATCGGCCTGTCCGCTCGACCGGGGCGAACTGCTCGCGCGCTTCCATGCGGCCGAGAAGGGGCGCCTCCTCAGCGGCGCGGCGGCCTTCGCTGCCATGTGGCGTGCGATCCCGCTCCTGCGTCCGCTCGGGCTCGTGTTCCGTGGGCGGCTCGCGCTCGCTGTTCTGGAGCGCCTCTACCGCGCCTTCCTCAGGGCGCGTCCCGCGATGCAGTCCCTCGCCGTCCGCCTGGAGTGCTCAT
Source organism: Pseudomonadota bacterium (assembly GCA_023419535.1). Lineage (GTDB taxonomy): Bacteria > Pseudomonadota > Alphaproteobacteria > Rhizobiales > Rhizobiaceae > Aureimonas. The sequence goes on from JAEZXX010000081.1 coordinate 108,755, forward strand.
GAGACCGAAGCCCGAACCCGCCGCTCCCGACCAGGAGAGCGTCTGGTCGTTCCCCCGGCCGGCCGTCGCCGAAGCCACCGCCGCCCGCATCGTCATCGAGCACCGCGGCCGGCGGATCGCCGACAGCCGACGGACGATCCGAACGCTCGAGACCAGCCATCCCCCGAGCTACTACATCCCGGTCGAGGACATCGCGCCGGGCGTGCTGCGCTGTGCGGCAGGCAGCTCCTCCTTCTGCGAGTGGAAGGGCGCGGCGGTCTACTGGGACGTGCTCGTCGGAGGAACGGTGCTGGAGGGGGTCGGCTGGAGCTATCCCTCGCCGACGCCTGCCTTCCTCGCCCTCAAGGACCACGTCGCGTTCTACGCCGGGCCGTTCGACCGCTGCCTCGTCGACGGGCAGGAGGTCACGCCGCAGGCCGGTCCGTTCTACGGCGGCTGGATCACCGATCGGTTCGCCGGACCGTTCAAGGGCGGTCCGGGCAGTGCCGGATGGTGAGCCGATGAGCCGCTTCGACGACGACAGGCGCACCCGCCGCGTGCCGAGCGGGCGGCTGTCGCGGCTCGGCCAGTTCGGGCGGCTGGCCGGCGGGCTCGCCGGCGGCATGCTCGCCGAGGGCGCGCGGCGCCTGGCGGACGGGCAGCGCCCGAAGATGCAGGACATGCTCCTGACGCCCGGCAATCTCCTGCGCGTCGCCGACCGCCTGTCGCATCTGCGCGGCGCGGCGATGAAGCTCGGGCAAATGATCTCCCTCGACGCGGGCGACGCTCTGCCGGCCGAGCTCTCGGAAATCATGGCGCGGCTGCGCGCCGACGCCGATCCCATGCCGCCCCCCCAGCTCGAACGCGTGCTCGCCGCCGAATGGGGACGCGAATGGCGCGTGCGGTTCGAACGGTTCGAGGACCGGCCGATCGCCGCCGCGTCCATCGGGCAGGTCCATCGCGCGGTCGCGGGCGACGGGCGGGAACTGGCGATCAAGGTCCAGTATCCGGGCGTTCGCGGCAGCATCGACGCCGACGTCGACAACGTCGCGACGCTGCTGCGCGTCTCCGGGCTCCTGCCGCCGGACCTCGACATCGCGCCGCTGCTCGCCGAGGCCAAGGCGCAGCTGCACGAGGAGACCGACTACCCGCGGGAAGGGGCCGAGATGGAGGCCTACGGACGTCGTCTGTCCGGAAACGACGCGTTCCTCGTGCCCTCGCTCGCGCCCGACTTCACGACCGCCAACGTCCTCGCCATGTCCTATGCCGAGGGCTTGCCGATCGAGGAGATGGCGGGCGCGTCGCAGAGCGAGCGCGACCGCATCGCCGGCCTTCTGATCGATCTGGTGCTGGACGAGCTCTTCCGGTTCGGCGTCATGCAGACCGATCCGAACTTCGCGAACTTCCGGTACCAGCCCTCCACCGGGCGGATCGTGCTTCTCGACTTCGGGGCGACGCGTCCGGTCTCGGAAAAGACGGCGCAGGCCTATCGCACGCTGCTTTCCGCCGGCCTCTCCGGAGATCGCGCGGCGGTGATGGAGGCGGCCGTCGCCGCGGGCTTCGTGGGCGAGGCGGCGGTGCGGCGGCACGGGCCGCTGATCGAGCGCATGGTCGACGTCATCGTCGCCGAGACCTCGCGCGAGGGACCGTTCAACTTCGCCGACCGGCGGTTCCTGCAGATCGTGCGCGAGCAGGCCGCGTCCGTCGCCAGCGACCGCGCCGCCTGGCACGTCCCGCCGACCGACACGCTCTTCGTCCAGCGCAAGATCAGCGGCATGGCCCTCCTGGCGGCACGGCTGCGCGCTCGGGTCGACGTCCGCGAGAAGGTCCTGGCGCAGATCGGCGCGCAGCCGGCCGGCTGAGACCGGCGCCACGAACCGCCGTTGCGGCCCTGAAGGGTGCGCCGACCGTCGCCAATCCGACATCCCGCCTGCTATAGGCTGTTCCCGCCCGGCACGGGGCGCAAGGACGGGAAGACGCCATGTCGGATCGATATCGCGGGGCGGCGTTCGCGGCGAGCGCGCTGGCGCTTCTGACGGCGGGGGCGCAGGCCGAGACGGTGAAGGTCGGGGTGATCGGGCCTCTGTCCGGCCCGAATGCCCTCTACGGGCAGAACTTCCGGTGGGGACTGGAGGCCTTCGTCGAGGCGAACGGGGCGACGCGCGAGGGGCACGAGATCGAGTTCGTCTATCGCGACCTGCCGAGCGTCGATCCCGCCCGTGCCCGTTCGCTCGCCCAGGAGCTCATCGTCTCGGACGGGGTCCGCTATCTGACGGGAATCTACTTCACGCCGAACGCGCTCGCCATCGCGCCGCTGCTGGAAGAGGCGGACGTGCCGCTCGTCGTCCTGAACGCGGCCACCTCCTCGATCACGCAGGCGAGCCCGCTCGTCGTTCGCACCTCCTTCACCATGTGGCAGAACACGGTGCCGGCGGCGAAGGTCGCGGCCGAGCAGGGAAGCCGGCGGGCGATCGTCGTCGTCAGCGATTACGGTCCGGGCGTGGACGCCGAGACGGCCTTCCGCGCCACCTTCGAGGCGGCCGGCGGCGAGGTCGTCGAGGCGGTGCGCATTCCGCTGTCGACGACCGACTTCAACCCGGTCGCCCTGCGGATCCGAGAATCGGGCGCCGACCTCGCCTTCGTCTTCTTCCCGTCGGGCGCTCCGACGCTCGGCTTCATGCGCGCCTATGTCGGCAACGGCCTGCGGGAGGGCGGCGTCGACCTGATCTCGACCGGCGACCTCCTGCCCGAGCCGGACCTGCCGGCCTTCGGCGACACCGCGCTCGGCCTGCGCTCGACCTATCACTACGCGCTCGCCCATGCCTCGCCGGAGAACGCCGCGTTCGTCGAGGCGCTCGAAGCCGTGGGCGCCTCGCGGGACCGCGTCGCGATGTCGGCGGTCGCCGCCTTCGACGGCGCGCGGCTGATCTACGAGATGATCGACGCGACCGACGCCGGGCAGGACGCCGCCGCCGCCGTCGAGGCCGTGAAGGGCCTTTCGTGGGAGAGCCCGCGCGGGCCGGTCAGCATCGATCCGCAGACGCGCCACATCACCCAGACCGTGTATCTGCGCGAGGTCGTGAGGCAAGACGGGCGCTACGAGCACCGGGAGATCCGGAGTTTTCCCGCGCAGCCCGACTGGGGCCTCGCGCGGCCCTGACATGGGCGGCCGGCATCGCCGCTCGGCGGGCTAGGCCCGCCTCGTTCCGGCGAAGGTCCGTCCCGACCGTTTCCGCCGCTCGTCAAAGGCCGGATCCCGCCTAATTGTCCGGAGGATCGGCGGGCCCTTCGCGCGCCGATCCGGCGGCCCTCGAGCCATTCAGGCCCGAAGGGTCGCTCCCGACCGCCCCTCGAAGACCCTTCGCATCCCGCCCGTGCCCCAGCGCTCCTCGCTCTTCCAGCCGTTCCGCAGCGACGATTTCAGGATCCTCTGGTCGGCGGTCCTGATCTCCAATCTCGGCGGCCTCATCCAGGCCGTCGGTGCCGGCTGGATGATGGCGAGCATCGCCGCCTCCGACGACATGGTCGCCCTCGTCCAGACCGCGACGACGCTGCCGATCATGATCTTCTCGCTGGCCGCGGGCGCGCTCGCCGACAGCTTCGACCGGCGCACGGTCATGCTGGTCGCCCAGTCGCTGATGATGACGGCCTCGGTCGCGCTCGCCGTCCTGACGTTCCAGGGCTGGATGACGCCGTGGCTGCTCCTGTTCTTCACCTTCCTGATCGGCTGCGGGACGGCGCTGCACAACCCGTCCTGGCAGGCCTCCATCGGCGACATCGTGCCCCGCGCGGACATTCCCTCGGCGGTGACGCTGAACAGCATGGCCTTCAACCTGATGCGCAGCATCGGGCCGGCGATCGGCGGCCTGATCGTCGCCTCGGTCGGAGCGGCCGGCGCCTTCGCGCTGAACGCGGCGAGCTACGTGCCGCTCGTCGCCGCACTGGCCCGCTGGAAGCGCCGGCGCGCGCCCTCCGCCCTGCCGCGCGAAGGCTTCGGGGTCGCCATGTCGGCGGGCCTGCGCTTCGTCGCCATGTCGCCCAACCTCGTGCGGGTCATCGGCCGCGCCTTCCTCTTCGGCTTCGGGGCCGTGGCGGTTCTGGCGCTGCTCCCGCTGGTGGCGCGCGACCTCGTGGCGGGGGGCGCGGCGACCTACGGCCTGCTCCTCGGCAGCTTCGGGCTCGGCGCCATTGCCGGGGCCTTCCTGAACACGCGGCTGCGCGAGCGCTTCACGAGCGAGACGATCGCGCGGGGCGCCTTCCTGGCTTTCGCGGGCGGGGCGCTGCTCGTGGGCGCGAGCCGCGAGACGTGGCTCACCTGCCTCGCCCTGCTGCCGGCCGGCGCGTCCTGGGTTCTGGCGCTCTCGCTCTTCAACGTGACGGTGCAGCTGTCGACGCCGCGCTGGGTGGTCGGCCGGGCGCTGTCGATCTACCAGACCGCCACCTTCGGCGGCATGGCGGCGGGCAGCGGGCTCTGGGGCGTCCTCGCCGAAGCCTACGATCCGACGACGGCGCTGGCGGCCGCGGCGGCCTTCCTCGCCTTCGGCGCCATCGTCGGGTTGCGCTTCGCGATCCCGCCGCTCGTCGCGCTCGACCTCGATCCTCTCGACCAGTTCCGCGAGCCCGCGCTTCGGCTGGACATCCGCTCGCGCAGCGGGCCCATCATGGTGATGGTGGACTACGAGATCGAGCAGCGGGACGTGACGGCCTTCCTGGTGGCGATGGCCGAGCGCCGCCGCGTGCGCATCCGGGACGGCGCGCGCCAGTGGGCGCTCCTGCGCGACCTGGAGAATCCCGGCATCTGGACCGAGACGTACCACGTGCCGACCTGGGTGGAGTATGTCCGCCACAACACGCGGCGGACCAAGGCGGACGCAGAGATCAACGAACGGCTGCTGGCGCTGCATCGCGGGCCCGGTCGCCCGCGCGTCCACCGCATGATCGAGCGCCAGACCGTGCCGATGACCGACGACATGCCGATCAAGGAGCATCCCGAGGTGCCGTGAGGGCGACCGCCGGGCTGGGTTCCGGCGGGCGCCGGACCGGACGATCCGATACCTACAGGCCATAGGAGGCGCGCAGCTCGGCCGCCGTGGCGGTCCGCCGACCGAGCCGGTCCAAGGCCTCGACGACCGAGGACACGAGAGCCTCGTTGTCCGGCGCACGCGTCCCGTCGGGCATGAAGAGATTGTTCTCGAACCCGACGCGGATGTCGCCGCCCAGAAGCGCCGACGCGATCACGCAGTCCCGTTCGGCCGGCCCGAAGGCGCACACGCTGAACGGCTCGGCGACCGGCTCGTGAAGGAAGGGGAGGAGGTCGACCGGCGCGGAGACCTGCCCTTGCGCGTAGCGCCCGAGCACGAAGAGCAGGGCCTGCGGGCGCGCCCCGAAGGCGCCCCGGCGACGCAGATCGCGCCAAGCCGCCAGATCCTCCCGCGAATAGAGGATGATCTGGACGAGGGTGCCGTCCCGGTCGAGCGCCTCCATGAAGGACGAGGCGGCCGCCACGTCGGCTTCGCTGCGCACGATCTCGCGCACGGCGACCGACACGGCTTCCGGCCGGGTCTTTTCGATGACGGCGATCTGCTCGACCGGCGCGTAGCGGCCCGCCGCCTCGGAGGTCGCCTGGATCACCATGTCCTCTCCGACGGCCGCGCGGATCGCGCGCGTCGCCTCGACATAGGCGTCCGCATCGAGAAGATGGCGGCCCTCCCGGTCCCGTACGTGCAGATGGAACATCGCCGCGCCGGCCTCGCGACAGGCGCTCGCACAGCCGACGAGTTCGTCGATGGTCACCGGCAAGGCGGGATGGTCCGTCTTCTGCTTGTAGGAGCCGTTCGGCGCGACGGTCACCGCGACGGGCCGGTGGGTCATCGCGCCTCTCCGATCGGGCGGATCGGCGGCAGGTCGGCCTCGATGACGGCGAGCGCGGCGGCGAGCGCCGCCTGGTAGCGTCCGCGCTCGGCCGCGATGGTCTCGGGCGTCCACGCGTAGAAGCCCGCACCGGCCTTCATGCCGAGCCGTCCTTGCGCGACGCGGTCTGACAGTTCCGGGCTCGGCTCGCGCGCGGCCGACAGGGAGGGATACATGGTGGCGGCCGCCGCGCAGTGGACGTCGAGCCCGGCATGGTCGCGCTGGAGCACCGGGCCGGCGGCCAGGAACCGGAAGCCGAAACCGAAGCGCACCGCCGCATCGACGTCCTCGGCGCTCGCCACGCCCTCCTCGATCAGCGCGAAGGCCTCGCGCGCCAGCGCATGCTGCATGCGATTGGCAAGGAAGCCCGGCAGATCGCGCTTCACATGCACCGGCACGCGGCCGCAGTCGCGCATGATGGCGACGAGATCGGCCGCCGTCCCGGCGCTCGTCGCCTCGGCCGAGACGACTTCGACGAGCGGCACGAGATGGGCCGGCATGAAGAAGTGGAGCCCGATGCAGCGCTCCGGTCCGGGAAGGCCGTCCACGATGCGCGAGATCGGAAAGCTCGAGGAGTTGGAGGCGAGGATGGCGTCCGGCGCGGCGAGGCGGGCGGCCTCGGCGAAGACCGCCTTCTTCACCTCCAGGCGCTCGGGAGCGCATTCGACGACGAGGCGGACGCGCTCCCAAGGCGCATCGGCGAGGCGTTCGACGGTTCCGATCGGCCCGGCGGCCGTCTCGTGTCCGGACCGGGCCAGTTCGCCCGTCCAATAGTCCGGGAGCGCCGTTCGGCGCGCCTGCCCCGGTTCGACCACGCTCACCGTCCAGCCGCCGCGGGCGAAGACGACGGCGACATCCGCCCCCATCGTCCCGCCGCCGACGACCACCACGGCATCGCCCGCCTTCGCCATCTGTCGTGCTCCTTATTCGAGAGGCCCGGCGTTCTCGATCACGCCGGCCCACTGGGCGATCTGCGCCTCGATGAGATCGCCGGCGGCCTCGCGCGGGCCCGGGGCCGGAACGACGCCCTGCCGCTCGAGCGCCGCGACGGCCTCCGGGCTTTCGAGCGCGGCGTTCAGCGCCTCGTTCAGGCGCCCGGTGATCTCGTCCGGGGTGCCGGCGGGCGCCAGGAGCCCGAACCAGGACTGCACCTCGAAGCCCTCGACGCCCGAGGCCGCGAGCGTGGGGAGGTCGGGCAGGAAGGGCGAGGGCTCGGGCGTCGTCACCGCGAGCGCCTTGACCGCATCGGACCCGACATGGGTGAGCACGGAGGGGACCGTGTCGATCATCACGTCCACATGTCCGCCCATCAGGTCGGTGATGGCGGGCGCCGAGCCCTGGTAGGGCACGTGGACGAGGTCGAGACCGGCGGCGGCCTTCAGCATCTCCATGCCGAGGTGTTGCGGCGAGCCGGCGCCGGAGGAGGCGTAGGTCAGCCCGCCGGGATTGCCCTGCGCGAGCGCCAGGAAGGCGTCGACGCTGTCGGCTTCGAGGTCCGGCCGGGTGACGAGGACGAGGCCGACGCTGCCGGCCAGGCCGACCGGCGCGAAGTCGGTGCGCAGGTCGAAGCCGGGAGCGGGCGGCAGGTTCATGCTGATCGAATGGCTCGTCAGCGCGCCGAGAAGCAGCGTGTAGCCGTCGGGCTCGGACCGGGCGATCTGGCCGGCACCGAGGCTTCCGGCCGCGCCCGCGACGTTCTCCACGATGACGGTCTGGCCGAGTTCGGCCCGCAGCCCCTCGGCGACGATCCGCCCGATGATGTCGGTCGCCCCGCCGGCCGAATAGGGCACGACGAGCGTGATCTGCCGGGACGGGTATTCGGTCTGGGCAGCCGCGAGGCCCGCCGTCGCGGCCAGGGCCGCGGCGGCGATGCCCGCTTTCATGATCCAGTTGCGCAACTCAGGTCTCCTCCCATGCGCCACTCGTGCCTACAGCGTTCGGCGCACCTCGGGGTGCTGCAGGAAATCGAAATCGCAGCCTTCGCCGGCCTGCGTCACGTGGCGGTCGTAGAGCGCCGCGTAGCCGCGCGGCGCCTCGACCGGCGGCGGCGGCAGGTCGGCGCGGCGGCGCTCCAGCTCCTCCTCGGCGACCAGAAGCTCGATCGAGTTGCGCGAGGCGCTGAGCGCGATGCGGTCGCCGGTGCGCACCAGCGCCAGCGGGCCGCCGGACGCCGAATCCGGCGAGACGTGGAGCACGATCGCGCCGAAGGCCGTGCCGCTCATGCGCGCGTCGGAGATGCGGATCATGTCCCTCACCCCCTGCGCCGCGAGCTTCTTCGGGATCGGCAGATAGCCCGCCTCCGGCATGGCGGCGGCGCTCTTCGGACCGGCCAGCTGCATCACCAGAGCGTCGTCCGCATGGACGTCGAGGTCCGGGTCGTCGATGCGCGCGGCGAGATCCTCGGGCGAGGAGAAGACCACGACGCGGGCCTCGCGCTCCAGGAGCTCGGGCGTCGCCGCCGCGCGCTTCAGGATGGCGCCGTCCGGTGCGAGGTTTCCGAACAGGGCGATGAGGCCGCCCTGCGCCTCGATCGGGTCGTCGAAGGGGCGGATGATGTTGCGGTCGATGTCGGCGGGATCGAAGCCCTCCAGCCGCGCGGACAGCGGCTCGCCCGTCACGGTGGGACAGTCGAGGTTCAGGAGGTGGCGCAGCTCCCAGATCAGCGCCGTGACGCCGCCCGCCGCATGCAGATCCTCCATGTAGTTGGCGCCCACGGGCTTGAGGTTCACCAGGACCGGGGTCGTCTCGGCCAGCTCGTTCAGCCGTTGCAGCGAGAGCTTCAGGCCCGCGCGCCCGGCGATGGCCGCCAGATGGACGAGGGCGTTGGTCGAGCCGGAAAGGGCGAGGAGGAGCCGCATCGCGTTGTCGAGCGACTGCGGCGTCACCAGAGCGGCCGGCCGCACCGCGTTCGGGTCGAGCGTCATGCGGGCGGCGAGCCGTCCGCTCTCCTCGGCGATCCGCAAGCGGTCGGCGTGGACGGCGGGCGCGCTCGCCGAGCCCTTCAGGCCGAAGCCGAGGATCTCGGTCAGGCAGGCCATGGTGCTCGCCGTGCCCATCACGGCGCAGGTGCCGGCGGTGGTGGCGAGATTGCCCTCGATGCGGCCGATCTCCGCGGCATCCACCTCGCCGGCCCGGTGGCGCGCCCAGTAGCGGCGGCAGTCCGTGCAGGCGCCCAGCCGCTCGCCCTTGTAGCGGCCCGTCATCATCGGGCCGGTGACGAGGATCACGGTCGGCCGGTCGGCGGAGATCGCGCCCATGATCTGGGCGGGCACGGTCTTGTCGCAGCCGCCGATGGCGACCAGCGCGTCCATCGGCTGCGCGCGGGCCATCTCCTCCACGTCCATCGACATGAGGTTGCGGAACTTGAGGCTGGTCGGCGTCAGATAGGGCTCGCCCAGCGAGATGGTGGGAAATTCGATCGGCAGCGCGCCTTCCAGCATCGCCCCGCGCTTCACCGCCTCCACGAGCTCGGGCATCGAACGGTGGCAGTTGTTGAAGCCCGACGGCGTCGAGTTGATGCCGACGACGGTGCGGTCCAGCGCCTCGCGGGTGTAGCCCATGGAGGAGGCGAAGGACCGGCGCAGATACAGCGCGAAGTCGCGATCGCCGTAATTGGTCAGCCCGCGCCGGATGCCCCGTTCCGTCTCGCCGTCGCCCGCCATCGTCGTTCCCTTCCGTCGTCGAGAGGGACGCTAGCCGCCCCGCTTTCGTATGTTAAATTCATCATTAGAATGGTTTGAGACGGACTGGGTATGAATATCTCTCCCCGGCAATTGCGGATCGTCGTGTCGCTCGCCGAGACGCTGAGCTTCAGCCGCACGGCCGAACTGTTCCATCTGACCCAGCCGGCCCTCAGCCGGATCGTGCGCGGCATCGAGGAGGAGCTCGGCGCACGCCTGTTCCTGCGCACCACACGACAGGTCCGCCTGACGCCGGAGGGCGCCTCGCTCGTCGGCCTCGCCGAGCGGCTGGTCGGCGACTACGACGACGGTTTGCGGGCGATGCGCGGCATCCTCGTGCGCCAGTCGCGCCGCCTCTCCATCTCGGCGCTTCCCTCGCTGGCCGCCATGCTCCTGCCGAGCGTCGCCGAGGCCGTGCGCGCGCGCGAACCCGAGGCGCAGATCGAGATCCGCGACGTCCTCTCCGACGCGACGCTCAACCTCGTGCGGGCGCGGGCGGTCGATTTTGCGCTCACCTCGGCGGACCCGTCCGAGCACGAGATCGCCTATGACGAGGTGCTGCGGGACCGCTACGTGCTTCTGGCCCGGGAGGACGACGCACGGTTCGCGCACGGCGCGCCCGCCGATCTCCTCGCGCTTCCGGCGCTCGGGCTCGTCTCGATGCCGAAGGGGACGGCCGCGCGGCTCTATGCGGACGCCGCCTTCCTCCAGCGCGGCGTCCAGTTCCGCCCGGTGATGGAGTTCGAGCATCTGGCGACGATCGGCCGCTTCGTGGAGCGCGGGTTCGGCGTCGCCTTCCTTCCGGCGCTCGCCGCCATGATGATCGGCGGTCAGGGCCTCCGGCTGCTCGATCTCGACGACGCGCCGGTCCGGTCGCTCGGCGTCGTCAGCCGCAGGGACGAGCGGCCGTCGCCGCTCGCCAGGATCGCCATCGAGGCGGTCCGCCAGAGCGCCCACGACCTGGCCCTCGTCTCCCCGCGGCGCCTCCGCCTCGTCGGCGGGGCGGCTCCGGCAGCGGAGGTCGACGCCGGACGGTGAGACGCGCCGCCGACGAGGCGCGGGTTCGACCCGGATGCCGGGTCACGCCTCGGCCGGCATCGGTCCGAAGAACGGAACCGACCTTCGGACAGGCCGATGCGACGGTCCGATGGGATCGAGCGGCCCTTGCGCACCCGAATGGACGGGACGGCGCTCTAGGATTCGGACGACTCCGCTCCCGTTCGCGCGTCCCAGGCGGTCATGGCCATGTCCGCGACGGTCTGGAGCTCGGCACCGCTCGCACCGTCGCGGGCGAGGATCGACATCCCGGCCTGAACCGTCTGGACGAAGCGGGCGAGGCCGTCGACATCGGCCTTCGCCGGAATTTCCCCGGCCGCGACGCCGTCCTGGATGCGCGTCTTCAGACGGGCATGGGTCTCGGCACGGGCGGTTCGGACGAGTTCGCCGAGCGCCTCGTGCCCCTCGCTTCCCACCTGCGACAGGGTGACCATGCAGCCGCGCGGCATGTCGGCGACGCAGCCGGTCAGGGCGGCGGCCGAATTCGACAGGAGCGAGCGCACCGCTTCGCGCACCGTCGCGGCGCAGGTGAACGGCGCCCAGACATAGGCCTCGTTGTCGGCCACGTAGCGCCCCAGAGCTTCGGCGTAGAGCGCCTCCTTCGAGCCGAAGGCGGCGTAGAGGCTCGGCGCGCCGATGCCGAGTTCGGCCGTCAGGTCCGAGATCGAGGTCGCCTCGTAGCCGCGCGACCAGAAGAGCCGGACCGCCTTCTGCAGCGCCGCGTCGCGGTCGAAGGCGCGCGGCCGCCCACGGGGACGCGGGCTCGTCTCCTGACCGTTTCCGTCATTTCCAGAATTCTTCATCGATCGATATTTAATTCCATTGACGAAAGCCGGCAAGCCGACTAGCTAATTTCGTATCGAACGATACAGAAAGGACGTTCCATGACCGGACTCGAAGGCAAGCGCGCGCTGGTGACTGGCGGATCGCGGGGGATCGGGGCCGCGATCGCGCTCGCTCTCGCCGAGGAGGGTGCGGACGTCGCGATCACCTACAGCCGCGCCGACGAGGCTGCGAAGGCGGTCGTCAAGGCGGTGGAGGCGAAGGGCCGCAGGGCGTTCGCCCTCAAGTCGGACGCCGCCGATCCCGCGGCGATCCGCCGGTCGGTGGACGAGGCGGCGGCCGCCCTCGGCGGGCTCGACATTCTCGTCAACAACGCGGCGATCGCGACCTATGCGAGGATCGCCGACGTCTCGCCCGAAACGATCGACGACCTCTTCGCCGTCAACGTGCGCGGTCCGATCCTGACCTCGCAGGCCGCGATGGCGCATCTGCCGGCCGGCGGGCGGATCGTCACCATCGGCTCGGGAGGCGCCGATCGCATCGTCGGCGACGAGGGCACGATCTACTTCATGACCAAGGCCGCGCTGCAGACCTTCACGCGCGGGCTCGCCCGCGAGCTCGGGAGCCGCGACGTGACGGTGAACCTCGTCCAGCCGGGCTCGACCGACACGGACATGAACCCCGCCGACGGTCCCTTCGCCGAGCTCCAGCGCAGCCTGATCCCGCTCGGGCGCTACGGCAGGCCGGAGGACGTCGCGGCGGTGGTGGCGTTTCTCGCAAGCCCCGCCGCACGCCACGTGACCGGCGCCGTCCTCAACGTCGACGGCGGTCAGCTGACCTGACGCGACGGGGCGCCGGGACCCGGACGGCCCCGGTGCCGGCGCGCGATCTCGACGAAGGCGCGAAGGCGAGCGGGCATGTTCCGCCGGCTCGGATAATACAGGAAGAAGCCCGGAAAGGGCGGGCAGAACGGTTCGAGCAGCGGGACGAGGGTTCCGCGGGCCAGATCCTCGTGGAAGGTCTCCTCCATGCCGAAGGAGATGCCCGCCCCCGATCGCGCGAGCTTCACCATCAACGCCATGTCGTTGGTGGTGATCTCCGGCTCGACGGCGACGGCGAAGTCGCGCCCGTCCTCGGTGAACTCCCAGCGATAGGGCGCGGCACGCGGCGCGGGTCGCCAGCCGATGCAGCGGTGGGAGACGAGCTCCCGGGGATGGGAGGGCGCGCCCTCCCGTTCCAGGTAGGCGGGCGCGCAGACCGCGACATGGCGCTGGTCCGCCGAGACCGGGACGGCGACCATGTCCTCCTCGATCACTTCGCCGAGGCGCACGCCGGCGTCGAAGCCTTCGGCGACGATGTCGAACTCCTCGTCGGTGACGAGGATGTCGAGCTGCACCGCGGGGTGCGCGTCGCAATAGGCCGTCAAGAGCGGACCCGAGAGGACGCTCTCCGCGATCGAGGAGACGGCCAGCCGCAGCTGGCCGCGCACCTCGCCGCGATGGCCGCGCACGCCGTCCAGCGCCGCGCGCATGTCGGCGATCGCCGGGGCGATCTCCTCGCGCAGCCGCGCGCCCTCCTCGGTCAGGCTCATGGCGCGGGTCGTGCGCCGCACGAGCGCGACGCCGATCTCGGTCTCGAGCCGCCGAAGGGACTGGCTGACCGCCGAGCGGGTGACGCCGAGCCGGTCGGCGGCGGCGCGAAGGCTCGGCTCTTCCGCGATCACGGCGAACACGGCGAGGGCGTTGAGATCGTCGCGCATTGGAAAGTTCCGCTTGCCACCGTGTGCAGGAAAGGGCGGCTTCCGGCGACAATGGGCCGGGTCTACCTGTCGTGCAACCGCCGGGCCCGGATGGCCGGGCGGGAGACCCACACGAACGCTGGGAGGCCCTCATGGCTCTCGACAAGACCGTCCTCGTCACCGGTGCCTCGTCCGGGATCGGCGAGGGCATCGCCCGCGAACTCGCCGCTGCCGGCGCGACGCTCCTTCTCGGCGCCCGTCGGACGGACCGCCTGGACGCCCTGGCGCAGGAGCTGCGCGGGCGCGGCGCCACCGTCGCCACCCGCCGGCTCGACGTCACCGACCGCGCCGACGTCGAGGCGTTCGCGGACGCCGGTCGCGCCGCCTTCGGCCGTGTCGACGCCATCGTCAACAATGCCGGCATCATGCCGCTCTCGCCGCTCGCCTCGCTGAAGGTGGAGGAGTGGGACCGGATGATCGACGTCAATGTGAAGGGCGTTCTCTACGGCATCGCCGCGGTGCTCCCGGAGATGACGGCGCGGGGCTCCGGCCACGTCGTCAACATCGCCTCGATCGGCGCGCTCGCCGTCTCGCCGACGGCGGCCGTCTACTGCGCCACGAAGTTCGCGGTGCGCGCCATCTCCGACGGGCTGCGGCAGGAGCGGCGCGACATCCGCGTCACCTGCATCCATCCGGGCGTCGTCGAGAGCGAACTCGCCTCCACCATCACCGACCGGGACGCGGCCGAGCTGATGGAGGGCTACCGCTCGATCGCGCTGACGCCCGACGCGATCGGCCGGGCCGTCCGGTTCGCCCTGGAGCAGCCGGAGGACGTCGACGTCAACGAGATCGTCGTGCGCCCGCTGCGGTCGGCTCACTGATGCGCGCCCGCGCGATCGCCGGCGCGACGCTCCTGGCCGCGTCGATCCTTCCCGCCTGTGCAGAGGAAACCGCCATGCCCGACCATCCCTATGTCGGCCTTTGGGTGACCGACGACGGCCGCGTGCGCCACGAGCTTCTGGCCGACGGGCGCTACGACGAAGCGCGCGGCACCCGCGAGAGCGCCTATCGCGGGCGCTACGAGGTGACCGGCACCCACATCGAATACTGGGACGACACCGGCTTCACCGCCGATGGCGACTTCGTCGACCAAAACACGCTCCACCATGGCGGAATGGTCCTCCGGCGGCGCTGACCGGCGCGGGCGGACGGACCCGGCGCGTTCGGCGGAAGTCGCCTCGGCGCGCGTGCCGGACCTCCGGCCGGCCGAGACGCGGCGCCGCCCAGCGGATGCCGCGTCCGGTTTTCGACGAGGGCTCCCGGACGGACGCGGCGCCTTTTCGCGAAGCCGACCGGTTTCGCCCGCCGAACGGTGCTATAGGAAGACCGGAACGCGCCTTGGAACGGGCGCGCGGGTCGCGAGGAGACGGGATGCAGGCCGGGACGAAGCCGGACGTCGAAGGCGGGAAAGGTCCCGCCTCCTCATGACGCAACTCCTGCAGGCTCGGCGCGGGGCCGGCCGGCGCCTGGCCGACCATGGTCGGCGCGCCTGGGCAGGGAAGGTCCCGCTCGCCCGTCTCTTCTTCGTCGACATGCTGATCTGGGGCTCGATCCTGAACCTGACGACGTCGGGCGCGGCGCTGGCGCTGTTCGCCGGCGACGCCCCGACCTGGCTGGCCGTCTCCGTCTGGATGCTGCCCTGGCCCCTGAACGCGCTCCTCTGCCTCTGCGTCTGGCGGACGGCGGCCGCGCGGCGGACGGGCCTCTCGGAATTCGCCGGGCCCCTCGCCACCCTCTGGGCGGTCGCGATCTCGCTCATCTGACCGCCGCCGTGCCCGATCACGGCGGCCGCGCCGATCCGGTCCGGCCGCCGCGTCTACGCGGTGAAGATGCGTGTGAGGTCTCGAGCTGCCAGCTTCGGATTCCGAGTGCGCTGCCGCAAGCTGGAGGATGGTCGGTCGAAGGTCCGTCGGCGCCGAAGATCCTCGTTCGTCGGTGTGGATCAGCCGATCGGCAGGGCGGTGGTCATCTTCAGTTCCTTCAGGACAAGATTGGTCTTCACCTGCGCGATGCCGGGCAGGAGGAACAGGAACTCCTCGAGGAACCGGTTGTAGGCGTTCTTGTCGGCGCAGACGACGCGCAAGTGATAGTCGGCGTCGCCGGTGGTGGAGAAGCACTCCACCACCTCCGGCCGGCGCACCACGCGGCTGATGAACGCCTCGACATGGCCGGCGTCGTGCCGCGTCAGGGTGACGTGGACGATGGCGCTGAAGAGGAGCCCGGCGCGCTCGCCGTCCACCAGCGCGACGACGCCGCGGATGATGCCGGCATCCTCCAGCGCTTTCACGCGGCGCCAGCAGGAGGAGGGAGAGAGGTTCGCCCGCGCGGCGAGTTCGGCGGTGGAGAGCCGCCCGTCCGCCTGCAGCAGCGTGAGGATACGCCGGTCGGCATCGCTGAGAGTCGTCATCGTCCGATCGCCGTTTGAAGAACCATTCCAGATCAGAGTGTCCTTCTGACACGAATTGTCCAGCCGAAGACGCGAGGGCGCGAAAATCGGTGAGATTCTTCGGCGGATCGGCGCGAGGATGGTCCTTCGGGATGATCGGGAGGAAGCCGCATGTCGAACGCCCTTGCCCTCGGGGCCGGTCCGATCCTCGATCCGGCCTACCGGCTGGAGGACCGCTACGCCCGCGAGAGCGGCCGCGTCTTCATGACGGGCACGCAGGCGCTGGTGCGCGCTGTGCTCGACCAGGCGGCCCGCGACCGCGCGTCCGGGCTCGACACGGCCGGCTACGTGTCCGGCTATCGCGGCTCGCCGCTGGGCTCGGTCGACATGGAGCTCTGGCGGGCGCGAAAGCTCCTCGCCGAGCGGCGCATCACCTTCCAGCCGGGCGTCAACGAGGATCTGGCCGCGACCGCGATCCTCGGCACGCAGCAGGTGGAGAGCGACCCGAACCGTACGGTCCAAGGCGTGTTCGGCCTCTGGTACGGCAAGGGGCCGGGCGTCGACCGCTCGGGCGACGCGCTCAAGCACGGCAACGCCTACGGCTCCTCGCCGCATGGCGGGGTGCTGGTCGTGGCGGGCGACGACCACGGCTGCGTCTCCTCCTCCATGCCGCACCAGTCCGACGTCGCCTTCATGGCGTGGTTCATGCCGACGCTGAACCCGGCTTCTCTTGCCGAGTATCTCGCCTTCGCCGAATACGGCTGGGCGCTGTCGCGCTTTTCCGGCATGTGGGTCGGCTTCAAGGCGATCTCGGAGACGGTGGAGGCCGCCGGCTCGATCGAGCTCGCGGCCCCGCGCGTCTTCGTCCGCCCCGATTTCCTCGCGCCGCCCACCGGCCTGCACTATCGCTGGCCGGACCTGCCGGGGCCGCAGATCGAGGAGCGGATGGAGGCCAAGAAGATGGCCGTCTTCGCCTTCGCCGACGCCAACCCCATCGACCGCCGCCTTTACGACGGCGAGAGCGCGCATTACGGCATCGTCACCACCGGCAAGGGCCATCTCGACCTGATGGAGGCGCTGCGTCTGCTGGGTCTCGACGAAAGGGAATGCGAGCGCCTCGGCATCGCCATCTACAAGGTCGGCATGGTCTGGCCGCTGGCGCGCCGGGCCGCGCTCGACTTCGTGCGCGGCAAGCGCGAGATCCTCGTGGTGGAGGAGAAGCGCGGCATCATCGAGAGTCAGTTCAAGGAATACTTCTACGACTTCCCCGGCGAGAAGCCCGAGCGCATGGTGGGCAAGCGCGACGAAGCCGGCGAGCGGCTGATCCCCTGGACGGGGGAACTGTCGCCGCGCCTTCTCGCGCCGCTCGTCGCCAAGCGCCTCCACGCCTTCTTCCCCGACCTCGACCTTCCCGCGCGGGCCGAGGCGCTCGATCCTTCGCCCGAGCGAACGATCCTGGTGCCGGGGGCGGTGAGGACGCCCTATTTCTGCTCGGGCTGCCCGCACAACTCCTCGACCAAGGTGCCGCAGGGGAGCCAGGCCCTCGCCGGCATCGGCTGCCATTTCATGGCGAGCTGGATGGACCGCGACACCACCTCGCTGATCCAGATGGGCGGCGAGGGCGTCAACTGGATCGCCTCCTCGCCCTTCACCGGCAACCGTCACGTCTTCCAGAATCTCGGCGAGGGCACCTATTACCACTCCGGCTCGATGGCGATCCGGCAGGCGATCGCCGCGAAGACCAACATCACCTACAAGATCCTCTTCAACGACGCTGTGGCGATGACCGGCGGCCAGCCGGTGGACGGGCCGATCTCGGTCCACGCCATCGCCCATTCGGTGCGCGCCGAAGGCGTTTCCCGCATCGCGCTCGTCTCCGACGCGCCGGAGAAGTTCTCAGCGGCCGACCTGCCGCACGGCACGACGATCCACCACCGGCGCGACCTCGACACGGTGCAGCGCGAGCTTCGCGACATTTCCGGCGTGACGGTGCTCATCTACGAGCAGGCCTGCGCCACCGAGAAGCGCCGCCGCCGCAAGCGCGGCACGATGGAGGACCCGAAGCGCTTCGTCGTCGTCAACGATCTCGTCTGCGAGGGCTGCGGCGACTGCTCGGTGGAATCGAACTGCCTGAGCGTCGAGCCGAAGAAGACGCCCTTCGGCGTCAAGCGCCGCATCAACCAGTCCAACTGCAACAAGGATTTCTCCTGCCTCAACGGCTTCTGCCCCTCCTTCGTGACGGTGGAGGGCGGAACGCGCCGGACGCCCGAGCGCGTCGAGACCGACGCCGTGCGCCGGGCGGCCGCGCTTCCCGCCCCTGCGCCGCGCGATCTCGCCGAGCCCTACGATCTGCTCGTTACCGGGGTCGGGGGCACCGGCGTCATCACGGTCGGCGCGCTGATCACCATGGCGGCGCATCTGGAGGGCAAGGGCGCATCGGTGCTCGACTTCACCGGTTTCGCCCAGAAATTCGGACCCGTCCTTTCCTTCGTGCGGCTCGCGGCCGACCCGGAATCGATCCATCAGGTGCGGATCGATGCGGCCTCGGCCGACGCGCTGATCGGCTGCGACATCGTCGTCTCCTCCTCGCCCAAGGCGTCCGGCACCTACCGCGCCGGCATGAAGGCGGTGGTCAATCTCGCCGAAATGCCGACGGGGGACGTCGTGCGCCTTCGCGACGTCGATCTCGACGTGCGCCGCCGCTTGTCGGCGATCCGGAAGGTGATGGGCGAGGGGAACGTCGAGGCCTTCGACGCCAACCGCGCGGCGGAAGCGCTTCTCGGCGACACCGTCTTCGCCAACGTCATGATGCTCGGGCACGCCTTTCAGTCCGGCTTGGTACCGGTCTCGCTCGAGGCGCTCACCCGCGCGATCGAACTCAACGCCGTCGCCGTGGAGCGCAACCGCGAGGCCTTCGCGCTCGGGCGGCTCGCCTCGGCCGACCGCTCAGGCTTCGCCGCGATGGTGGCAGGTTCGGGCGAAGAGGCCGAGACGGGCGAGGACGAGACGCTCGACGCCGTGATCGAACGTCGCGTGGCCTTTCTCGAAGCGTATCAGGACGCCGCCTATGCGCGGCGCTATCGCGCTTCGGTGGGAAGGGTGCGCGAACAGGACCACGGCGGCGCGCTCACGCTGGCCGTAGCGCGCTCGCTCTTCAAGCTGATGGCCTACAAGGACGAGTACGAGGTCGCCCGCCTTCATGCCGATCCGGCCTTCGCCGCCGGCATCGCCCGCCAGTTCGAGGGCGATTACCGGCTGAACTACCATCTCGCCCCGCCGCTCCTGCCTGGCGAGAGCGATGCGCGGGGCCGGCCGGTTAAGCGCGCGTTCGGCCCGTGGATGGGCGGGGCGTTCGCGGTCCTGCGCCACTTCAAGCGCCTGCGCGGGACGATGCTCGACCCCTTCGGCCACACGGCCGAGCGGCGGATGGAGCGTGCGCTGATCGGTTGGTACGAGGATATCGTCGACACGCTGCTCGCCAGGATCGGCACGGCGCCGGCCGAAGACCTCGCCGCGATCGCCGCTCTGCCGATGGACATCCGCGGCTACGGCCCCGTGAAGGAGGAGGCGGCCGAAGCGGTGAAGGTGCGCATGGCCGAGAAGCTCTCCGCGCTGGCGGATCGGCGCCGGGCCGCCTGACCAGAAGCATCACGCGAAATCTCCCAATCCTCCTTCGGCGTGACGAATTGATTGACCGGTTGGTCGGTCCATGAGTAGATGGCGCGGTGAAATTCGCGCGGTCCGTCGATCCGCGCGCCGTTGGAGGACGGACGATGGGCGAGGAACCGCTTCTTCGGGAGACGCGCGGCGGCGTGCTCGTGCTGACGCTGAACCGTCCCGACAAGCTGAACAGCTTCAACCCGGCCCTCCACCGTGCCCTGAAGGCCGCGATCGACGAGGCGGCCGCCGATCCTGCGGTGCGAGCCGTCCTGTTGACCGGGGCGGGGCGCGGCTTCTGCGCGGGCCAAGATCTCGGCGACCGGAACCCCGATGCGATGGACGGCCCGCCCGACCTCGGGCAGACGCTGGAGGATTTCTACAATCCCCTGATCCGCGCGATCCGTGCGCTTCCCAAACCCGTGGTCTGCGCGGTCAACGGTGTCGCCGCGGGCGCTGGCGCCAACATCGCGATCGCCTGCGACATCGTGCTGGCCGCGGCAGGCGCCAAATTCGTCCAGTCCTTCTCCAAGCTCGGCTTGGTGCCCGATTCCGGCGGCACCTGGAGCGTGACGCGGCTCCTCGGCGAGGCACGCGCCAAGGCGCTGTTCCTGCTCGCCGAGCCGATCATTGCCGAACAGGCCGCCGAATGGGGCCTGATCTGGCGCGCCGTGCCGGGTGAAAGCCTGATGGAGGAGGCGCATGCGATCGCCGCGCGCCTCGCCGAGGGGCCGACCTTCGGCCTCGGCCTGATCAAGGAGGCCGTGCAGGCCTCCGCCACGATGAGCCTCGACGAGAGCCTCGACATGGAGCGCGACCTCCAGCGCCGTGCCGGCCGCAGCGCCGACTATGCGGAGGGCGTTCGCGCCTTCCTCGGCAAACGCCCGGCGCGGTTCTCCGGGGTCGAGTGATGGACGGCGCGCCGCTCCCACCGCAAGCCGTCGCCGAGCGCTCGGCCGCCGCGATGTGGGCGGCCGACCGGCTGAGCCCCGCCCTCGGGATGGAGATCGTCTCCGTCGGGCCCGGAACGGCGACCCTTCGCATGAGGGTGCGCGGCGACATGCTGAACGGCGTCGGCACCTGCCATGGCGGCATGATCTTCTCGCTGGCCGACAGTGCCTTCGCCTTCGCGTGCAACAGCCGCAACCAGGTGACCGTCGCGCAGCACTGCGATGTGACGTTCCACGCGCCCGCCCGTCTCGGCGAGACGCTGATCGCCGAGGCGCTTGAGGTGACGCAGGCGGGACGGTCCGGCCTCTACGACGTCCGCGTCGCCCGCGAGGACGGCACGCTCGTCGCGACCTTCCACGGCCATTCGCGCACGATTTCCGGCACGCTCTTCTGAACGCGCGCCGAGCACCTCTCGGGAGGAGGACACGCATGCTCGACACCAGCCGAACGCCCAAGCTCGACCCGATCGAGACCGCCTCGCGCGATGAGATCGCGGCGCTCCAGCTGGAGCGGATGAAGCGGACGCTCGCGCACGCCTACGCGAACGCGCCCTTCTACCGGCAGAAGTTCGATGCGGCGGGCGTCCACCCAGACGATCTGAAGTCGCTGTCCGACCTCTCCCGTTTTCCCTTCACGGTCAAGCAGGACCTGCGCGACACCTATCCCTTCGGCATGCTCGCCGTGCCGCAGGAGAAGGTCGCCCGCTTCCACGCCTCGTCGGGCACCACCGGCAAGCCGACCGTCGTCGCCTACACGGCGAACGACATCTCCATGTGGGCGGACTGCGTGGCGCGCTCGATCCGCGCCGGCGGCGGGCGCCCCGGCGACATCGTCCACGTCGCCTACGGCTACGGCCTCTTCACCGGCGGGCTCGGCGCCCATTACGGGGCCGAGCGCCTCGGCTGCACCGTGGTCCCGGTCTCCGGCGGCATGACCGAGCGCCAGATCATGCTGATCGAGGATTTCAGGCCGCGCATCATCATGGTGACGCCCTCCTATATGCTGTCGATCCTCGACGCCTATCGCGCCGCCGGTCTCGACCCGCGCCGCTCGCCGCTCGAGGTCGGCATCTTCGGCGCCGAGCCCTGGACGAACGCGATGCGCGAGGAGATCGAGACGGCCTTCGACATGGACGCGGTCGACATCTTCGGCCTGTCGGAGGTGATCGGCCCCGGCGTCGCGCAGGAGTGCGTGGAAACCAAGGACGGGCTGCACGTCTGGGAGGACCATTTCTATCCCGAGATCGTCGATCCGGAGACCGGAGAGGTTCTGCCCGAAGGCGAACTCGGCGAGCTCGTCTTCACCTCGCTCACCAAGGAGGCGCTGCCGATCATCCGCTACCGCACGCGCGACCTGACGCGGCTTCTGCCGGGCACGGCCCGCACCATGCGCCGCATGGAGAAGGTGACGGGCCGCTGCGACGACATGATCATCCTGCGCGGCGTCAACGTCTTCCCGACGCAGGTCGAGGAGCAGGTGCTGCGCTGCGCCGGCCTCAGCCCCCATTTCGAGATCGTGCTGTCGCGAAAGGACCGCATGGACACGATGCTGGTGCGCTGCGAGCGCGAGCCGGGCACCGGGGAGGGCGAGGTGCAGGCCGCCGCGCGCGACCTCGCCCACCGCCTCAAGAGCGTGATCGGCGTCACGGCGGCGGTGGAGATCGCCGAGCCGGCCACGCTGCCGCGTTCGGAGGGCAAGGCCAAGCGCGTGCGCGACGAGCGGCCGAAGCGGTAGGCCGCCGGGCGCGGGGTGATTTGCGCGCCGCCGTCGTCTACATTTGGCCGTCTGCCGAGAGCCTTGCGATGCCGAGCCTCGGCCCGTCGCTCAACCCGTGAAGGCGTATGGATGTCCCGTCGCGATCCGACCTCTCTTGGTGTCACGACCCTCGCCGAGCGCAAGGCGAACGAGGCGAGGCGCCGGAAGGACGCTGCAAACTCCATCGTATGCGCCCTGCGCGATCATGCGCGTGATCACGGCGGCCGGTATGTCGTCTTCGGCTCCTACGCGTCCGGCACGATGCGCTACGACAGCGACCTTGACATCCTGATCGACTTCCCGCCGGAGCGGGCCGTGGACGCCTGGCTGTTCGCCGAGGATGCCTGCGCGGTGAACGCGCTCCCTCCGGATCTGCACGACGCGCGCACGACGAAGAGCGTGTTCCTTGACAGGGTTCTGAGCCAAGGTCTCGTCCTGTCGTGACCGACGCGCGGTGGATCGAGGTCGAGGACGACCTGGAGGCGGCGTCCCGCCATTTCGCCAACGCGGCCTCGCTCGCCGACGACGGGGGGTTCGACGAGGAGGGGCTGCCGGGCTACCGGGCCCGGATGGCGCTCATGCATGCGATGCAGTCCGCTCACACGTCCCTCGAGGCGGCATTGAACCGAATATTGGAGATTCTGGGAGAGGAGCCGCCGGTCGGGAGCAACTCCCATGCCGACCTCGTCCGGCGCGTGTCGCGTGCCGTCGACAGGCCGGGCCATCTGCGGCCCGCGATCCTAACGCCGGACGTCAGCCGCGACGTGGACGAGTCGCGGCGCTTCCGGCATCGT
The DNA here is from genome assembly GCA_023419535.1 of Pseudomonadota bacterium. Lineage (GTDB taxonomy): Bacteria > Pseudomonadota > Alphaproteobacteria > Rhizobiales > Rhizobiaceae > Aureimonas. The sequence continues at coordinate 131,504 of JAEZXX010000081.1, forward strand.
GCGATGCACGACTACGACAATTTCGAGCCGACGCTTGCCGGGCCGTCGATCGAGGCTGCCCGCCGTCTGGCCTCGCGCCTGAAACCCTGCATCGCGGCGTTCCGGGACCGGGTCGACCCGCTGACGCCTCCGCTCGCCGACGAGGGCGGACGTCCCGAGCGATCCGCGGGCACGCCGAAGGAATGAGTGAAACGCGCGAGGCCATCGCGGCGATCACCACTGCCTTCCCGCTGCGGGCCGGCGCGTTCGTCGTCACGCTCTACGGCGACGTCGTGGCGCCGCGCGGCGGGCAGCTCTGGATGGGCAACATCGTCGAGGCCTGCGCCATCGTCGGCATCTCGGAAAGCCGCGTGCGCACCGCCGTCTCCCGCCTCGTCGCCGCCGGCCAGATCGAGGCGACGCGGATCGGGCGCAAGAGCTACTACCGTCTGACGCCGGCGGCGCAGGAGGTCTTTACCGCCGCGGCCCGGCGCATCTACCGCGCGCCCGAACCCGCGCCCTTCCGGGGTTGGCAGATCGCGATCCTCCCCGCCGGCCCGGAGCGCGAGGCCGTGGCCGCACGGCTGGCCGCGCTGCGCTTCGGCTTTCCCCAGGCCTCGATCGCGCTCCGACCCGACCGGGGCGAAGCGCTGCCCCGGCTCGGCGTTCCCGTCTTCGCCGCGTCCAGCGCCACCGACATCGGCTCGCTCGTCGCGGAGGCCTTCGCGCTGGCGGATCTCGGCGACACGATCGAGCGCTTCGTCGGGGTCTTCGAGCCGCTCGGCCGCATCCGCGCCTCCGGGATCGAGGCGATCGGCCTGCGGCTTCTGCTCGTTCACGTCTTCCGGTCTATCGCGCTCAGCGACCCGGAACTGCCGAGCACCTTCCTGCCCGACGGCTGGCGTGGGCGGGAGGCGCGCGAACTCTTCGCCCGCCTCTACCTCGACCTCGCCGCACCCGCCGACGAGGCGATCGCCCGGCGTTTCGAAGCGGCGGACGGCCCGCTCCGAGCGGAGCTGACGCGCATCTCCCGTCGCATCGCCGACCTGTCCGAGCGCTGAAAGCGTCACGCGGCAGGCGCTGCCGGACCTTGTCATGTGACGCGTTCGGTGCGATATGTCACAGCAAAGGGTTGTTTGCGGTAAAGTGCGTGACGCATTACCGCGGCGCCGAGGAGGTCAGCCATGTACGCACAGCTCGTCGAGACCGGCCGCGCCGAGGCGACGCCGCAGGAAGAGGCCTTCCAGGCGCGCATCGATGCCGGCATCCAGATCGAGCCGAAGGACTGGATGCCCGACGGCTATCGCAAGACGCTGGTGCGGCAGATTTCCCAGCACGCCCATTCCGAGATCGTCGGGCAGCTGCCCGAGGGCAACTGGATCACCCGCGCGCCGACGCTGCAGCGCAAGGCCATCCTCCTCGCCAAGGTGCAGGACGAGGCGGGCCACGGCCTCTATCTCTACTGCGCGGCCGAGACGCTTGGCGTCACGCGCGACGAGATGACCGGACAGCTCCTGTCGGGAAAGGCCAAATACTCCTCGATCTTCAACTATCCGACGCTGACCTGGGCCGACATGGGCGCTATCGGCTGGCTGGTCGACGGCGCGGCGATCATGAATCAGGTGCCGCTGCAGCGCTGCTCCTACGGGCCTTATGCGCGCGCCATGATCCGCGTCTGCAAGGAGGAGAGCTTCCACCAGCGCCAGGGCTTCGACGTGATGCGGGCGCTCTGCCAGGGGACCCCTGAGCAGAAGGAGATGGCGCAGGACGCGCTGAACCGCTGGTGGTGGCCCTCGCTGATGATGTTCGGCCCCTCCGACAAGGATTCGGTCCACTCCGAGCAGTCGATGCGCTGGGGCATCAAGCAGAACACCAATGACGAGCTGCGCCAGAAGTTCGTCGACCAGATCGTGCCGCAGGCCGAATGGCTGGGCCTGACCGTGCCCGACGATCAGCTCGTCTGGAACGAGGACAAGGGCGGTTACGATTTCGGCGAGCCGGACTGGGCGGAGTTCTTCGAGGTCATCAAGGGCAACGGTCCCTGCAACGCCGAGCGGCTCGCCGCCCGCCGCAAGGCCTGGGACGACGGCACCTGGTTCCGCGAGGGCCTCACCGCCCACGCCGCCAAGCAGGCGCCTCTGGCGGAGGCCGCGGAGTGAGCGCGATGCCGAGCTCCGAGCGTCCGGCCAGCACCGAATGGCCGCTCTTCGAGGTGTTCGTGCGCGGTCAGCACGGGCTGGCGCACCGGCATGTCGGCTCGCTCCACGCGCCGGACGCCGGCATGGCGCTGCGCAACGCCCGCGACGTCTACACCCGCCGCAACGAGGGCCTGTCGATCTGGGTGGTGCCCTCGGCAGCGATCACAGCCTCTTCCCCGGAAGACGCCGGCGCCTTCTTCGAGCCGGCGGAATCGAAGGTCTACCGGCACCCGACCTTCTTCGACATTCCGGGCGACGTCGGAGCGATGTGATGACGCCGCAAACCATCTTCGCCCTCCGCATGGGCGACAACGCCCTCATCCTCTCCCAGCGCACCGCCGAATGGTGCGGCCACGCGCCGGTGCTGGAGGAGGACATCGCCGTCGCCAATGTCGGGCTCGACCTGCTCGGTCAGGCGCAGCTCTGGTACGCCGTGGTGTCGGAGGCGGAGGGCGAGACGCGCGTCCCCGACGATCTCGCCTTCCTGCGCCACGAGCGCCAGTTCGTGAACGCTCTCCTGGTGGAGCAGCCGAACCACGATTTCGCGCATGCGCTGGTGCGCCAGTATCTGTTCGACGCCTGGCACCTGCCCATGCTGACCGGCCTCGCCGCCTCGGGCGAGGAGCGTTTCCGCGCCATCGCCGAAAAGGCGGTGAAGGAGGTGCGCTACCATCTCGACCGCTCGCGCGACCTTCTCGTGCGGCTCGGCGACGGGTCTGAGGAGAGCCATCGCCGCATGCAGGGTGCGCTCGACGCGCTCTACCCGTTCTCGCTCGACCTGCTGGCCGCCGACGACCTGGAGCGCGATCTTGCAAAAAAGGGCCTGATCCCGGACCCGGCGGAGACGGCGCGGTCCTTCGAGGCCGAGCTGTCGCGTTCGCTCGCCGAGGCGACCTTGAAACTGCCCGAGCGCCGCGCGCCCCGCACCGGCGGCCGCAAGGGTATCCACACCGAGCATATGGGCTACCTTCTCGCCGAGATGCAGCACCTGCATCGCTCGCATCCTGGCGCGCGCTGGTAGGCCGCCATGCGACCCGACCTCGACGCGGTGCGCGGCTGGCTTGCGGAGATCCCGGACCCGGAGATCCCGGCGGTCTCGCTGGTCGATCTCGGCATCGTGCGTGGTGTCACTTACGAGGGCGAGCGCCTCGTCGTCACCGTGACGCCGACCTATTCCGGCTGTCCGGCGACCTCGGTGATCGCGCTCGACATCGAGACCGAACTGCTCAGGCGCGGCGCGGGCGACGTGACGGTGCGCCAGCAGCTCTCGCCCGCCTGGACGACGGACTGGATCAGCGCGGACGGGCGCCGAAAGCTGACGGAGTACGGCATCGCACCGCCCTCGGGCACGGCTGCGACCTGCGCCGGCCTCATGTCGCGCCAGAAGGCCTCGTGCCCGCGCTGCGGCTCGGCGGACACGGAAATGCTGGCCGCGCGCGGCTCGACGCCCTGCAAGGCGCAGTTCCGCTGCCGCGAATGCCTGGAGCCCTTCGACTATTTCAAGGTGATCTGAATTGGCCGATTTCTATCCCTTGAGGGTCGCGGAGATCGCGCACGACACACGCGAGGCCGTGGTGGTAACACTGGAGCCTCGGGCTGAGGACAAGGAGCGCTTCCGCTTCCGCCCCGGCCAGTATCTGACGCTGCGCCGCGAGTTCGAGGGCACGGAGCTTCGCCGCTCCTACTCGATCTGCTCGGGGCCGGGCGAGGGTTTGAAGGTCGGCGTCAAGCGCGTCGCGGGCGGGGCGTTTTCCTCCTTCGCCAAGAGCGATCTGACAGTCGGGGACATCGTGGAGGCGATGCCGCCGCAGGGCCGCTTCGCAGCGCCGGAAGAGGTCGGCGGCCGGCATTATCTCGGCTTCGCGGCAGGCTCGGGCATCACGCCGGTGCTGTCGATCGCCAAGGCCGTGCTCGGCGCGGACGCGACGGCGAAATTCACCCTCGTCTACGGCAACCGCGCCGTCTCGCAGATCATGTTCCGGCGCGAGCTGGGCGATCTGAAGGACCGCTATCTCGGCCGCTTCTCGCTGATCCATGTCCTGTCGGGGGAGGGCGGAGAGATCCCCCTCTTCTCCGGCCGGATCGACGCTCAAAAGACGCGCGAACTCCTGGCCGCCTGGGTGCGGATCGAGACGGTGGACGCTGCCTTCATCTGCGGGCCGGAGACGATGACGCGCGAAGTGTCCGGCGCGTTGGAAGAGGCGGGCCTGCCCAAGGACCGGATCCGCTTCGAGCTCTTCGGCGCGGCCCAACCGGGGCGGCTGGCGGAGCGACCGGTGTCGAGCGAGGCGCAAGCGAAGGCCGTGCGCGCGACGATCGTCATCGACGGCAATCCGCACTCCTTCGCCATGGATGCTGAGGAGACGATCCTCGACGCCGCGCGGGCCGAAGGGCTCGACGCGCCCTTCTCCTGCCGGGCGGGCGTCTGCTCCACCTGCATCGGTCGCGTCGTCGAAGGGGAGGTGGAGATGGCGCAGAACTATGCGCTGGAGGACTACGAGGTGAAGCGCGGGCTGGTGCTCACCTGCCAGGCGCGGCCCGTCACCGATGCGGTGACGATCGAATACGGGGGTCACTGACATGCTCGACGCGGCCGAAACGCGCCTTCTTCCCTCCTTCCTCGCCGGGCGGTGGCGGGAGGGGACGGGCGCCGGCGCGACCGTGGAGGACGCGACCACCGGTCTTCCCGTCGCCAGGCTCGACACGACGGGCTTGGACATGGCCGCAGCGCTCGCCTACGGCCGAGAGGTCGGCGGACCGGCTCTTCGCGCCATGCGCATCCACGAGCGCGCCCTGATGATGAAGGCGCTCGGCCTGAAGCTTCTCGAGATGAAGGAGGGGTTCTATGCGCTCTCGACCGCGACCGGCGCGACGCGCTCGGACAGTTGGATCGACATCGAGGGCGGCATCGGCACGCTCCTCTCCTACGCCTCGAAGGGCCGCCGCGAGCTGCCGAACGGGCATGTGATCGCCGACGGGCCTCCGGAGATCCTGTCCAAGGACGGCACCTTCATCGGCCAGCATGTTTGGTCGCCGATGCACGGGATCGCGATCCACATCAACGCCTTCAACTTCCCCGTCTGGGGCATGCTGGAGAAGCTCGCGCCCACCTGGCTCGCCGGCATGCCGGCGCTGGTGAAGCCCGCCTCGCAGACGGCCTATCTGACCGAACTCGTCGTGCGCCGCATCCTGGAGACCGGGCTGGTCCCTGAGGGCGCGCTCCAGCTCGTCTGCGGGTCGCTCGGCGACGCGCTCGACCATGTGACCTGCCAGGACGTCGTCACCTTCACCGGGTCCGCCGCGACGGCGCGCAAGCTGCGGTCGAGCCCGGCGATCGTCGAGAACTCCGTGCGATTCACGGCCGAGGCCGACAGCCTGAACGCCTGCATCCTCGCGCCCGACGCCGCGCCGGGCACGCCGGAGTTCGACCTCTTCGTTCGCGAGGTCCACCGCGAGATGACGGCCAAGGCCGGGCAGAAGTGCACGGCCATCCGCCGCGCCATCGTGCCGGGCCAGCATCTCGACGCGGTGGTCGCCGCGCTCGGGCAGCGGATCGCGAAGACCACGATGGGCGCGCCCGGCGAGGAGGGCACGCGCATGGGCCCGCTCTCCTCGAAGGGCCAGCGCGACGAGGTGCGCGGCGCCATCGCCAGGATCGGGGCGGAAGCGCGCATCGTGATCGGCGATCCGGAGACGGCGGACGTGCCGGTGGGCGCCTTCGTCGCGCCATGCGTCCTCGTCTGCGACGAGCCGCTGACGGCGGTCGCGCCGCACGAAATTGAGGCGTTCGGGCCGGTGGTGACGCTGTTTCCCTACGGCTCGATCGAGGAGGCGGTGCAGATCGCCAACCGCGGCTCGGGCAGCCTCGTCGCCTCGGTCTTCACGGACGACGCCGGGAACGCGCGTGCGCTGGGTCTCGGCATCGCCCGCCTGCACGGGCGCATTCTCTTCGGCAACCGGCTAGCGGCCAAGAGCTCCACCGGGCACGGCTCGCCGCTGCCTCAGCTCGTCCATGGCGGGCCGGGCCGGGCCGGCGGTGGCGAGGAGCTCGGCGGCATCCGCGCCGTGCATCATTTCATGCAGCGCACCGCGCTGCAGGGCACGCCCGACCTCCTGACGGCGGTTCTCGGCCGCTGGATGCCGGGTGCCGCGCGCAAGACGGACGGGCCGCACCCGTTCCGCAAGTCGCTCGCCGAGTTGGAGATCGGCGACACGGTTCTGACCGAGCGCCGCACCGTGACGCTGGAGGACATTGAGCACTTCGCGCGCTTCACGGGCGACACCTTCTACGCCCACATGGACGAGGCGGCGGCGAAGCGGAACCCCTTCTTCGAGGGCCGCGTCGCGCACGGCTACCTCATCGTCTCCTTTGCGGCAGGGCTGTTCGTGGAACCCTCCGAAGGGCCGGTGCTTGCCAATTACGGTGTCGACGATCTGCGCTTCATGACCCCGGTGAACGCCGGCGACACGCTGCAGGTGCAGCTGACGGCCAAGGAGATCACGCCGCGCGAGAGCGAGGACTACGGTGAGGTGCGCTGGGACTGCACTGTGATCCGCGATGACGGCTCGGTGGTCGCGCAATACGACGTGCTGACGCTGGTGGCGAAGACGCAGCGGGGGTGAGGGCGGCGGCCCGCCGCTGGTCCCTCTATTCCGCCGTCACCTCCCTCGCACACCGTCATCCACCCTATGCGTCGTCATCCTTGGGCTTGTCCCAAGGATCTACGACGGATGCGTCACAGAAGCGTCGGACGGTTTGGATCCTCGGGTCGAGCCCTAGGATGACGAGCGTTGCGCGATACGTGTCTGCTCGGTCAAGCCCAAGGGCGAAAGCGCATTCTCGGCGCGCGGGCGGCTACCCCGCCGCGGCCTTCATCCCGAGATAGGCGTCGATGATGCGCGGGTCGTCGGCGAGGTCGCTCGCCCCGCCCTGCAGGACGATGCGCCCGCCTTCCAGTACATAGGCGCGGTCCGCGACGCGAAGGGCCGCGCGGGCGTTCTGCTCCACGAGAAGCGTCGAGACCCCGAGCTCCTTCAAATTCGAGACGATCGCGAGGATGTCCCGGACGATCAGCGGCGCGAGGCCGAGCGAGGGCTCGTCGAGCATCAGCACCTTCGGCTCGCCCATCAGCGCGCGGGCCATGGCGAGCATCTGCCGCTCGCCGCCGGACAAGGTGCCGGCGAGCTGCGTGCGGCGTTCGAGAAGGCGGGGGAAGAGGTCCCACATGCGCCGGAGCAGCACGTCCATGCGGCCCTCGCGGCGCAGGCGGAAGGCCCCGAGGCGTAAGTTGTCCTCCACGCTCATGGTCACGAAGAGTTCGCGCTTCTCCGGCACGAGGCTGAGTCCGAGCGCGACGCGCTCCTCGACGTCGAGCCGGCGAATCGGACGGCCGAACAGGGCGACCTCGCCGGCCTTGGCGGTGAGCGAGCCCATCAGCGCGTTGAGGAGCGTCGACTTGCCGGCGCCGTTCGGCCCGAGAATGGTGACGATCTCGCCGCGGGCGAGCGTCAGCTCCAGCCCGTGGATCGCGTCGACATGCCCGTAGGCGACGCGAAGGCCGGACACGTCGAGGGCGGTCTCCATCACGCCGCTCCGAGATAGGCTTCGACGACGCGGGCATCGGCGCGGATCTCCGCCGGCCGGCCCTGCGCGAGTTCGGAGCCGAAGTTCATCACGACGATGCGGTCGGCGAGGTTCATGACGAAGTCCATGTCGTGCTCGACGAGGAGGACGCCCATGCCTTCGGCGCGAAGCTCGCAGAGGAGCTTGGCCAGCGCGTCCTTCTCGGCATGGCGAAGCCCTGCGGCGGGTTCGTCGAGGAGGAGCAGGCGCGGGTCGAGCGTCAGCGCGCGGGCGATCTCCACGAGCCGCTGCTGGCCGAGCGCCAGATCGGTGGCGACGTCCGTCTCGTGCGCGCCGAGACCGACGCGGGCGATCTGCCGTCGCGCCTCGGCATAGAGCGCGCGCTCTTCCGCAGCGTCGAGGCCGAGCATGCCGCGGATCGCGCCGGCGCGGCCGCGAAGGCTCGCGCCGATCGCGACGTTGTCGACGACGCTCATGCCGTGGACGAGCTTCACGTGCTGGAAGGTGCGCGCGACCCCGCGCCGGGCGACCTTGCGCGCGGCCATGCCGGTGGCGTCCTGGCCGAGGAGGCGCACGGAACCGGCGGTGGGCGCGAGCACGCCGGTGACGAGGTTGAAGGTCGTCGACTTGCCGGCTCCGTTCGGGCCGATCAGCGCCACGATCTCGCCGGCCTTCACCTCGAATCCGATGTCGTTCACCGCGACGAGGCCGCCGAACTGCTTGCGAAGGCCCTCGATCTGCAGAAGCGGCATGCCGGTCACCAAGCGATCCGATGCCGCGAGGGGTGCGGCGTCGGACAGGTCGCGGGGCCTCGCCTTGCGGCGGAAGGGCGCGGCGAGGAAGGGCCAGAGCCCGTTCGGCGCGAACTGGAGGATGAGGACGAGCGCCAGACCGAAGACGATGATCTCGAAATTGCCCTGTGCCCCGATGAGGCCGGGCAGGAGGCTCTGGAGCTGGTCGCGCAGGATGGTGACGAGGCCGGCGCCGAGGATCGCGCCGCCGATATGGCCGACGCCGCCCGCGACCGCCATCAGGAGGAAGTCGATCGAGGCGTTGAGGTGGAAGGGCGAGGGGTTCACCGCGCGCTGGAGATGCGCGTAGAGCCAGCCCGCGAGCCCGGCGAGGACGGCCGCGTAGACGAAGGCGAGGACGCGCGTGCGGTAGGTCGAGAGGCCGAAGGATTCGGCTGCGAGCGCGCCGCCCTTCAACGATCGGATCGCCCGCCCCGTGCGCGAGTCGAGAAGCTTGGCGGTCAGGAGCACGACGCCGACGAGCACGGCCAGCACGAGGTACCAGTAGAGCCGCGGATCGGCGAGGCTTAAGTCCCCGGCGAAGACCGGCGGGATGCCGGTGATGCCGTCGAAGCGCCGCAGAACGTCGAGGTTTCCGGCGAGGTAGAAGAAGCTCATGTTCCAGGCGATCGTCGCCACCGCCAGGAAGTGGCCGTGGAGACGCAGCGTGATGGCGCCGACGAAGAGGCCGAGGAGGCCGGAGGCAAGGAGCGCGATCGGCAGGCCGAGCCAGGGCGACAGGCCGTAGCGGGTCGAGGCGAGCGCGGCGGCGTAGGCGCCGATGCCGACGAACATCGCCTGCCCGAAGGAGAGGATGTTTGCGATGCCGGTGAGGACGACGATGCCGATCGCCGCGATCGAGAAGATCGCGATGTAGCAGAGAAGCGTCACCCAGAAGGGCGGGAAGCCGGGAACGAGCGGCAGGAGCGCGGCGAGGGCGCCGAGCGCAAGGACGGGGAGCGCGCGCCTCATTCCTCGTCCTCCAGGACGGGGGTGCGCAGCGAGCGCCAGAGCAGCACCGGGATGATCATCATGAAGATGATCACCTCCTTGAAGGCGCTGGCGTAGAAGGAGGAGAAGGCCTCGAGGATACCGACGAAGAGGGCCGCGAGCGCCGAGATCGGGTACGAGACGAGCCCGCCCACGATCGCCGCGACGAAGCCCTTCAGGGCGATGATGAAGCCGGTGTCGTAGTAGATCGTCGTCAGCGACGAGACGAGGATGCCGGCGAGCGTCGCGATCGCGGTGGCGAGCACGAAGCCGAGCTTGCCGCACAGCACCGGCGAGACGCCGACGAGGCGTGCGCCGAGACGGTTCACCGCGGTGGCCCGCAGCGCCTTGCCGAGCAGCGTGTGCCCGAAGAAGAAATAGAGCGCGACGATCAGCGCGGCGGTGACGGCGAGCACCGCGATCGCCTGCCCCTGCACGAACAGCGGGCCGAACTCGAAGCTCGCACGCGACAGCGGCTCGGTTCCTGACCCTTCGGCGCCGAAGAAGACGAGGCCGAGCCCGACCATGGCGAGGTGCAGCGCGACCGAGACCACGAGGAGCACCAGCACGGTGGCGTGGGCGATCGGGCGGTAGACGATGTTGTAGAGATAGAGACCCATCGGCGCGACGATGAGGATCGCGGCGGCGGCCCGCGCGACGGGGCCGGCGTCCTGAAGCGGCAGGAGCGGCACGAGCACGAACACGGCGAGCGGCAGGGCGACGCCTTCCCCGAGGATGCGCAGGGCCCGGCCGACGGTGAGCGCGTTCCGCGCGAAGACGAAGGAGATGAGGGTCGAGACGAGGCCGAGCACGACGAGAAGCGTCGTCGTGCCCGGCGTGCGCCCCGCCTCGATCGTCGCGAGCGTCAGCGCCCCGTAGGAGACGAAGTCGCCGATCGGCACGAAGACGATGCGCGTCACCGTGAAGATCAGGACGAGCCCGAGGGCGAGCAGCGCGTAGATGGCGCCGTTCACCACCCCGTCGGCGAGGAGGATCAGGAAGATCGACAAATCCATCGGGGCGTCCGGTTCGTCGTCGGGCAGGGTGGCCGGGGCGGTCGAGCCCCGGCGCGTCGCTCTGTTACGGGAGGAGCTTCCAGCCGCCGTCCTCGATCGTGACCACGACGCGCGCGCGCTCGTCCTGGCCGACGTGGTCGCTCTCGCTCATCGTGGCGACGCCGTTGACGTAGGTGACGTCCGACAGGCCCTCGAGCGCGTCGCGCAGGGCGGCGCGGAACTCCGGCGTTCCGGGTTCGGCGGTCTCCATCGCCACCGGCACGGCGTTCTGGAGAAGGATGCCGGCATCGTGCGCGTAGGAGCCGAAGGCCGAGACCGAGCCTTCGCCGTGGGCGGCCTCGTAGGCCTCCTTGTACTCCGTCGCGGCCGCCTTGGACGGATGGTCGTCGGGCAGCTGCTCGGCCACCACCACCGGGCCGACCGGCATGATCGCACCCTCCACCGCCTCGCCTCCGACGCGCAGGAAGTCGGCATTGGCGACGCCGTGCGTCTGGTAGACCGGGCCGTCGAAGTTGCGCTGGCGAAGGCCCTGCTGCGGCAGCACGGCGGGCGTGCCCGCCGCGATCACGAAGACGGCGTCGGGGCGCGCGGAGGTCACGCGCAGCACCTGGCCGGTGACGCTCGTGTCGGTGCGCGCATAGCGCTCGGTCGCGACGATCTCGATGCCGCGCTCGGTGAGGAGCGGGGTGATGACGTTGATCCAGTTGTCGCCGTAGCTGTCGGAGAAGGCGACGACGCCGACCGTCTTCACCTCGTTGGCGGCCATGTGGTCGGCGATGGCGCCGGCCATCAGCGCGTCGTTCTGCGCGGTCTTGAAGACCCAGCGGCGCGGGCCCTCCACGGGCGTCACGATGGCGGCCGAGCCGGCGAGCGAGATCGTCGGGACCTCCAGTTCGCCCGCGACCTCGACCATGGCGAGCGAGGCCGGCGTCACGGTGGAGCCGATCACGGCGTCGACGTTGGTCTCGGTGACGAGGCGGCGCATCGCGGTGACGGCGCGGGTCGGGTCGGAGCCGTCGTCGAGGATCGTGTATTCGACCGGCGTGCCACCGATCTCGGTCGGCAGAAGCCGCAGCGAGTTCGCCTCGGGAATGCCGAGCGAAGCGCCCGGGCCGGTCTCCGAAACCACGGCGCCGATCCGGATCGTCTGCGCGCTCGCAGGCATGGCGACGAGAGCCGACCCCATGAGGGCGGCAAATAGAAGCTTCATGGTGACCTCCCCGCGGACCGGCGCCCGGCTCCGGCCCGACCGTTTCCGGACGCTCTCCCGAAGCATCCGCGCGCCGCGTCGATCGGGAACGTTCCGAGCATTGCTCCCCGCGGCGATCCCGTTATGATTGACCAATCGGACGGTCAATGCAAGCTGGTTTCGTCGGAGAAGCCGGTGGACGAGCAGCCCGCCGACGGCGGGTTGGGCGGCCGGGAGGGCGGCTGATCACTGGGGGTCGGGGAGGCACGCGCGATGGCTCGAACCAGGGCGCAGGACTACGACGAGAAGCGCGGCGCCATCCTCACGGGTGCGGCCCGGCTCTTCGCAGAACGCGGCTATGCCGGCGCCTCGGTCAAGATGATCGCGGATGCTTGCGGCATCTCCAAGGCTTTGCTCTATCACTACTATCCCGACAAGGAGGCCGTGCTCTTCGACATTCTCGACGCGCATCTGAGGGGTCTCGTCCAGGCGGTGGAAGAGGCTGCGGACGTGCCGGAAGGAGACCCGCGCGCGCGCCTCGAACTCCTGTGCGCTGCGCTTCTCGAAGAGTACCGCGATGCCGACGCCGAGCATCAGGTGCAGCTCGTGGCGCTCCGGCTGCTGCCGGCCGAGCGGCAGGAGCATCTGAAGGCGTTGGAGCGCCGGCTCGTCGACATCTTCTCGGGCGCGATCGCCGATCTCATCCCGCAGGCCCGCGAAGACCGCGGGCTTCTGCGGCCGCTCACCATGTCGCTCTTCGGCATGCTGAACTGGCACTATCTCTGGTTCCGGGAGGGGCGGGGCATGTCGCGCCGGGACTATGCCGGCCTCGTGTCCGATCTTATCGCCGAAGGCGGGACTCTCCGCGCGCGACGCCGCAACGAGCCCGAGCCGCCGCGAATCTGACTTCGCCGATCATCATCGCGGACGCCGAAAACACCTGATCCTTATTTACATACCGGCCAGACGGTCTAAAAACATTCCGGCGATCGTGGAGGAGCCCGGAGGCGGGATCGGTCGCAAGACGGCTCAGGGAGAGCCTTGGGAGGAAGTCCATGTTCCATCGATCGGCAATCACCATGGCCGGCATGCTCGCCGTCGCGACCCTCGTTCCGCAGGCCGGCGCGCAGACCGTCCTCATCGGGGGCGAGCCCGGCCCGAACCGCGGCGCCCGCGCAGAGACCATGCGGTGGTACGCCGAAGAGGTGTCGCGCCTGACCGACGGTGCCGTCACCATCGACATGCGTTGGGGCGGAGCGCTCTACGGTGACAGCGCCGCGCTCGGCGCCCTGCGGGACGGCGTCGCCGATCTCGGCACCGTCATCGGCGTGTACTTCCCGCAGGAGATGGCCGCGCTCGGCGTTGCCGACCTGCCGCTCGACAATCCCGACAGCTGGGTCGGCATGCGGGCGACAGACGACGTGATGCGCACCGAGGCGGTCACGCAGGATCTGGCGCGCCGCAACCTCGTCTATCTCGGAACCTTCACCGCCTCGACGGTCCAGCTCGGCTGCCGCGGGCGCGAGGTGCGCACCGTGGAGGACATCCGGGGCCTGCGAATGCGCGGCGTCGGCACCTACGGGCAGGTCTTCCGCGATCTGGGCGCCTCGCTCGTCAACATGTCGGTCTACGAAGCCTATCAGGCGCTGGAGACCGGCCTTCTCGACTGCACGCAGGTCTATTCCTACCTCGTCCAGGCCATGAGCTTCGACGAGGTCCTGTCCTCCTACACGCTGCTCGACTGGGGCCAGATCGGGTCGGTCACGCTGTTCATGAACAAGGACGCGTACGAGTTCCTCGAGCCCGCCGAGCAGGAGGCGATGATGGAGGCCGGACGCGCGCTGGCCGACCAGATGGGCTCGCGCGTCTTCGAGGCGAACGAGGAGGGCATCGAGATCCTGCGCGCCCAAGGCACGCCGGTGATCGAGTTCGATCCGGCCGAGCGCCAGCGGCTGATCGAGGCGAGCGGCAGCTATATCGAGCAGTGGCAGGCGCGAGCCGACCAGGAGGGGCTCGACGGCGCGGCACTCCTCGCCGAGTTCCAGGAGCGCGTCGCCCACTGGACGCAGGTTCGGGAAACGGAGGGCTACCCCTGGGAGCGCGCGGCCGACTGACGGCCCGCCGCCTCTTCCGTCCGGTCCTTTCGGAGGTCCCAGCCATGCTCCATCGCCTCGAGCAGATTCTTCTCGACATCGCGGTCGCCTCGGTCTTCGTCCTCGGCCTCCTGGTCGCGGGCAACGTCGTCGGCCGCCATGTCTTCGGCGCCGAGATTCCCGATTCGGTCGTCATGGTCCGCGACCTGATGGTGGTCGCGATCCTCTTCCCGCTCGCGCGCGCCACGGCCGAGCGACGGCACGTCGCCGTCACCTTCTTTACCGACTTCCTCTCGGAGCGAGCCAAGGCCCGCTTCGCCGTCTTCGGCTGGATGGTCGGCACGCTCGCGATCCTGCCGATCCTCTACGCCGCATGGCGGGGCTTCGCCTCGGCGTGGGGCTCGGGCGAGTTCTATCAGGGCGACTTCGACATCCCGCAATGGATCGGGCGGTTCGCCTTCTTCCTCGGAATGCTGGTTCTCTGGCTGCGCCTCGCCATCCAGGCGGTGCGCGACATCGCGGTCCTGCGGCGAACGGGCCGCATCGACGGCCTCGACGGCGTGCACTGAGGAGAGCCGGACATGGATCCCGTCACCATCGGCCTCGTGGCCTGCGCCGTCGTCGTTCTCCTTCTCGCCATCCGCGTGCCCATCGCCTTCACGTTGGCCGGCGTCGCCGCCGTCGGCACCTTTCTCGTCTACGCCACGCGCAGCGGTTCCTTCCAGCCCGAGCGCGCGATCAACCCGACCGGGTCGGTGATCACCTCGAACTTCTTCAATCTCGTGCATTCCTATGATCTGAGCATGATCCCGCTCTTCATCGCGCTTGGGAACATCGCCTATCACACGGGGATCACGACCCGGATCTACCACGCCGCCAATGTCTGGATGCGGCAGGTCCCCGGCGGCGTCGCCATGGCCTCGGTGCTGGGCTGCGGCGGCTTCTCGGCGATCTCGGGATCGTCGATCGCCTGCGCGTCCACAATGGGCCGCATCTGCACGCCCGAGATGCTGCGCCTCGGCTACGATCCGCGCCTGGCGACCGCCAGCGTCGCGGCCGGCGGCACGCTCGGCGCGCTGATCCCGCCCTCGGTGCTCTTCATCCTCTACGGCATCTTCACCGAGACCTCGATCTCGCAGCTGTTCCTCGCCGGAATCCTGCCGGGCATCGTTTCGATGGTCGGCTTCCTCGTCGTCATCTGGTTCTGGGTGCTGGCGAACCCCTCGATCGCGCCGCGCTCGCCCGAGCCGGTGCCGGCCGCCGAGCGCTGGCGCGCCGGCCTCGCGGCCTGGCCGGCGGTGCTCCTCTTCCTCGTCATCATCGTCGGCATCTACGGCGGCTACTTCACCGCCACGGAAGCGGCGGCCGTTTCCGTCGTCCTCACGGTCCTGATCGGCTTCGCCCAGCGTCAGCTGACCTGGG
Organism: Pseudomonadota bacterium; assembly: GCA_023419535.1. GTDB lineage: Bacteria > Pseudomonadota > Alphaproteobacteria > Rhizobiales > Rhizobiaceae > Aureimonas. Next base: position 146,766 of record JAEZXX010000081.1, read on the forward strand.
GCAAGCTCTGGCAGGCGGTGCGCGACTCCTCCGTCCAGACCGCGGCGGTCTTCCTCATCGCCGGTTCGGCCAAGATGTTCGTCGCCTTCGTCGCGCTCACCGGCATCGCGCCGGTCGTCGTCGACGCCGTGTCCTCGCCCGACATGTCGTTCCTGGCGCTGATGTTCGGCATCGTCGTCGTCTATCTCGTCCTCGGCATGTTCCTCGATCCGATCGGCATCCTCGTCCTGACGCTGCCCTTCATGATCCCGCTCGTCGAAGCCCAGGGGCTGCACCTCATCTGGTTCGGCGTCATCGTGGTGAAGCTTCTGGAAATCGGGCTGATCACGCCGCCGGTCGGGCTGAACGTCTTCGTGGTGGGGTCGGTGGTGCCGTCGGGAATCGGCATCGACACGATCTTCCGCGGGATCTCCCGCTTCCTCGTCTCGGAGATCGTGGTGTTGATCCTGCTGATCGCCTTCCCGGTCATCTCGCTTCTGATTCCCCTGTCGAGCTGAGGGCCGCTCATGTCCGGAACCGTGCGCTACGAACGCGAAGGCGCCGTCGCCCTCCTCACGATCTCCAACCCGCCGGTGAACGCGGCGAGCCAAAGCGTGCGCGCCGGCCTCGCGGAGGCGATGGATCGCTTCGCGGCGGACGCGCAGGCGAAGATCGCCGTCCTTCTCGGCGAGGGCGCGAACTTCGTGGCGGGCGCCGACATCTCCGAGTTCGGCAAGCCGCCGATGGAGCCGCTTCTGCCGGCGGTGGTCGCCGCGATCGAGGCCAGCGAGAAGCC
>JAEZXX010000085.1 GCA_023419535.1 Pseudomonadota bacterium
AACCTCCTCAACATCCCCACCGTCTTCGCCGGCCTCCTCACCGTCATCCTCATCGGACTCTTCGTCGAAAACGTCATCTTCCAGACCATCGAAAACCGAACCGTCCGAAAATGGGGAATGCAGAACTAGAGGTCCGCCTCTGACCCATGCCGCGGCCCCGCCTCCGGGCGCGGGCCGCCCCGAACCACGCAGCGCCGCCCTGCCGGAGCACGAAGACCCATGACAGACCGCAAGACCTATTCCGACCTTCGCTCCGCCCGCTGGATGGTCCCCGACGACCAGCGCTCCTTCGGTCACCGCTCGCGCACCATGCAGATGGGCTACGATCCGGCCGACTGGGAAGGGCGGCCGATCATCGCGATCCTGAACACGTGGTCGGACGCGCAGCCCTGCCACATGCACTTCAAGGACCGCGTGGAATGGGTGAAGCGCGGCATCCTGCAGGCCGGGGGCTTTCCCATGGAGCTGCCCGCGCTCTCGCTTTCGGAGAACTTCGTCAAGCCGACGACGATGCTCTACCGCAACATGCTGGCGATGGAGACCGAGGAGCTGCTGCGCTCGCACCCGGTCGACGGTGCGGTGCTGATGGGCGGCTGCGACAAGACCACGCCCGGCCTCGTGATGGGCGCGGTGTCGATGGGCCTGCCCTTCGTCTTCCTGCCCGCCGGGCCCATGCTGCGCGGCAACTACGCCGGCAAGTATCTCGGGTCGGGCACCGACGGCTTCAAATACTGGGACGAGCGGCGCGCCGGCACCATCACCAAGGAGGAGTGGACCGGGATCGAGGGCGGCATCGCGCGCTCCTACGGCCACTGCATGACCATGGGCACGGCGTCCACCATGACCGCGATCGCGGAAGCCATGGGCCTGACGCTGCCCGGCGCCTCCTCGATCCCCGCGGCGGATGCGGGGCACAAGCGCATGTCGACCCAGTGCGGCCGCCGGATCGTCGAGATGGTCTGGGAGGACCTGACGCCGGAGAGGATCCTCACCCCCGCGGCGATCCAGAACGCCGTGACCGTCGCCATGGCGACGGGCTGCTCGACCAACGCCATCATTCACCTGATCGCCATGGCGCGGCGCGCCGGCGTGCCGCTCGAACTCGACGATCTCGACCGGATCGGCCGCACGACCCCGGTGATCGCCAATATCCGGCCCTCCGGCACCACCTATCTGATGGAGGACTTCTACTATGCAGGCGGCCTGCGCGCGCTGATGCGGCAGCTCGGCGACAAGCTCGATTCCTCCGCCATCACCGTCACGGGTCGCCCGCTCGTCGAGGGACTGGAGGACGCGAAGGTCTTCAACGAGGACGTGATCCGGCCGCTCTCGAACCCGGTCTATCGCGAGGGCTCGCTGGCGGTGCTCAAGGGCAATCTCTGCCCCGACGGCGCGGTCATCAAGCCGGCGGCCTGCGACCCGAAGTTCCACCGCCATGTCGGCCCGGCCCTCGTCGCCGATTCCTACGCGCAGATGAAGGCGATCATCGACGACCCCGACTATCCGCTGACGCCCGACACCGTCCTGGTCCTACGCAACGCCGGGCCACAGGGCGGGCCGGGCATGCCCGAATGGGGCATGATCCCGATGCCGAAGGCGCTCCTCAAGCTCGGCCTACGCGACATGGTGCGGATCTCGGACGCGCGCATGTCCGGCACGTCCTTCGGCGCCTGCGTCCTGCATGTGTCGCCCGAATCCTACGTCGGCGGGCCGCTGGCGCTTCTGCGGACCGGCGACATGGTGGAGCTCGACGTTCCGGCGCGCTCCCTGAACATGCAGGTGCCGGACGCCGAGCTGGAGGCGCGCCGCGCCGCCTGGGAGGCGCCGGAGCCCCATTACGGGCGCGGCTACGGGCTGATGTTCTCCAAGCATATCGAGCAGGCCGACAAGGGCTGCGACTTCGACTTCCTGCGCGCCGACTACGGCGGCCCGACGCCCGAGCCGGCGATCAACTGAAGGACGGACCGATGACGACGATGAACGAAGCGACGCGCGACAAGCTGATGGGCGTCTCGGTCGCGACCCTGTGCTCGGCGCTTTACAAGCGGGGCCTGCGCAACCAGACGATCCAGGACGTGCGCCCCGTCCGGCCCAAGGGCCGCAACATGGTCGGTCCCGCCTTCACGCTGCGCTACATGCCCGCGCGCGAGGATCGCAATCCGATGAGCGTCTTCCGCGATCCCAAGCACCCGCAGCGCCATGCCATCGAGACCTGCCCGCAAGGAGCGGTCCTCGTGATGGACAGCCGCAAGGACGCGCGCGCGGCGAGCGCCGGCGACATCCTGATCACCCGCCTGATGGTGCGGGGCGGCGCGGGCGTCGTCACCGACGGCGGCTTCCGCGATTCCATGGCGATCGCCGAGCTCGATATGCCCGCCTATCACCACCGACCGTCCAGCCCGACCAACCTGACGCTGCACGAGGCGATCGACATCAACGTGCCCATCGGCTGCGGCGACGTTCCGGTCTTCCCGGGCGACGTCGTGGTGGGCGACGACGACAGCGTCATCGTCATTCCGTCCGAGATCGCCGACGAGATCGCGGAGGAGGCGGTGGAGATGACCGCCTACGAGGATTTCGTGGTGGAGCGCGTGCGGGCCGGCCACACGATCACCGGCCTCTATCCCGCGACCGACGAGGCCAATTTGGCTCTCTTCGCCGAATGGCGCGCCAAGGCGGGCCGCTAGCCCGGCCGCCTCAGGAGGCCTCGGCGCCTGCAGGGCGGCGTCGCGGGCACGAGGGGATCGACGAGATCGTGCCGTCCAGCACCTGCGATCGTCCCCTCGGCCTCGCGCCACCGGCCCCCAGCGTCTAAAGCGCACGCGAAGGCTCGATCGGTCCCGATTCGCCCGACGCCTTCGACGGCGCCCCTCGACCGGGGCGCCCGCATGAATTCGGGAAAGGGAAGGGATGCCTCGCGCGGACGCCCTCGGTGGGCTGCTGACCATCCTGTCGCTGTTCTCGATCCTCTCCTTCGAGTTCACCGCCGCGCCGCTGCCGGCTCTTCTGGCCGGCCTCGTGCCGCTGCTCGCCGTCTGCGTGTTGGCGCCCGGCACCCGCACGACGAGCAGACTGTTCCTGCTGCTCGGCGCGGCCCTGTTCCTCCTGGCGGTCGTCGGCCGTCCCGACTGGGCCGAGGGGGTGATGCGCGCCCTGCGCAACGGCGGCTTCGTCATTGCCCTGATGGCGGCGCTGGGAATGATCCGTGCGGCGGCCATGGGTTCGGCGCGCATCGTCGACTGCGGTCGCTTCCTGACCCGGCAGCCGCCGGGCCTGCGCTACCTGGCGCTGACGGTCGGCGGACATCTCTTCGGGCTCGTCCTCCTCTACGGCTCGATCGCGCTGCTCGGCTCGCTGGCGGCCGAGAGCACCCGCGACGAGCCCGACGCGGTCCGGCGCACGATCCGGCTCCGGCGGATGATGCTTGCCGTGCAGCGCGGGTTCGTGGCCACGCTCTGCTGGTCGCCGATCGCCTTCTCGCTGGCGTTGAGCGTGGCGCTGGTGCCGGGGGCGAGTTGGGCGGAGGCCGCCGTTCCCTGCTTCGTCAGCGGACTCCTGATGATGACGACGGGCTGGGTGCTGGACTGGCTGTTCAAGCCCCGGCGGCCGCCGGCGCCCATGACGGCGGAGCCGGCCCTGCGGGTCCTCGGCTGGTTCGCGCATTTGTGGCCGCTGCTGGCGCTTCTGGCCGTCGTGGTGGCCGGCGCGTCGGTGATCTACTGGTTGTCCGGCCAGGAGATCGTCGTGGCGGTCATGGCCATGGTGCCCCTGATCTCGCTCGGCTGGATCGCGCTGCAGGCGCCCCGGCCGAACCCTGTGCGCGCCACGATCGCGCGAGCGGGCGCCTTCGTCGGACGCGAGCTGCCGGGCATGCGCAACGAGCTCGTCCTCCTGTTCATGGCGGGCTTCATCGGCAGCCTCGGCTCCTTCCTTCTGGTGCCCGTCCTGCAGGCCTGGGGTCTCGACCTGTCCGGCGTGCCGCCGATGCTCCTCGTGCTGTCGATGATCTGGCTGATCCCCCTGACCGGCCAGCTCGGCATGAACCCGATCCTGTCGGTCTCGCTGATCATTCCGATCCTTCCCGATCCCGCGGCCATGGGCCTTCATCCCGTCGTCCTCGTCGCCGCGATCACCGCCGGCTGGGCGATCAGCGGCGCGACCTCGCCCTTCACCGCCTCGGTGCTCTGGGCCGCCTCGCTCGGCAATGTCGGGCCGCGGCGGCTGGGTCTCGTCTGGAACGGCGGGTTCGCGGCCGTGTCGGGCGGGGTGATCGCGCTGTGGGTCGTGGCGCTGTCGTGGCTCATGGCCGCTCCCGCCTGACGACGCCCCCGGCGCACGGGTCGCGGACCCGGCCTCTTCTCGTTGGCCGGCACCTCTTCCCCATGCCACCGCAGGCCATGCCGGCCGCCGCGCCGCGTGCTGCCCGGCCGGCTCGGCGCTGCCGCCGACAACGAACTCTGCGTCACGGCGCCATGCGGCGTTGCGTTGCGCTGCATTTTCCGCACAATTGGGTACGGCGCGTCCGAGCTCCGTGGTGAAAAGGCCTTCGTGCAGTCAGATTCCTCTCCCGTCCTCGAATTGCGCAATCTTCACAAGAGCTTCGGTCCGCTGGAGGTCTTGAAGGGCGTCGACATGGTGGCTCCTCGCGGGCACGTCGTCTCCCTCATCGGGTCCTCGGGCTCGGGCAAGTCCACGCTCCTGCGATGTTGCAACCTTCTGGAATCGAGCCAGGAGGGCGACGTCCTCTTCGAGGGCGAGGCGGTCCGCTGGGCCGGCTCGGGCGCCCACCGCCATCCGGCCGACCGCGCGCAGCTGATCCGCATGCGCACCAACCTCTCCATGGTGTTCCAACAGTTCAATCTCTGGTCCCACATGACGATCCTGCAGAACGTCATGGAGGCGCCGGTCACGGTCCTGCGGGAGCCGCGCGGCGAGGTGGAGGAGCGGGCGCGCGCGCTTCTCGCCAAGGTCGGCATCGGCGATAAGGCCGAGGCCTTCCCGGCCCAGCTCTCCGGCGGGCAGCAGCAGCGCGCCGCGATCGCCCGGGCGCTCGCCATGCGGCCCCGCGCCCTCCTGTTCGACGAGCCGACCTCCGCCCTCGATCCGGAGCTGGAGCAGGAGGTCGTGCGCGTCATCAAGGCCCTGGCCGAGGAGGGGCGCACCATGATCCTCGTCACGCACGACATGCGGCTGGCGGCCGACGTGTCGGACCACGTCGTCTTTCTCCATCAGGGGCGCATCGAGGAGGAGGGGCCGCCCGAGGCGCTCTTCGGGGCGCCGAAGACGGAGCGGCTGCGCGGGTTCCTCAGCGCCGCCGCCTGACATCCATCCCGAACGAACCAGGACAAAGGACCCTGCCCATGAAGACGACCATCCTCCTCGCCGCCCTCGCGGCCTTCGCCTCCTCCAGCGCGCTCGCGCAGGAGGTGGTGCGCATCGGGTCGGAGGGCGCCTATCCGCCCTACAACTTCGTCAACGAGCAGAACGAACTCGACGGGTTCGAGCGCGAATATGGCGACCTCCTGTGCGAGCGCGCCGGGCTGACCTGCGAATGGGTCATCAACGATTGGGATTCCATCATCCCGAACCTCGTCTCGGGCAATTACGATGCGATCATGGCGGGCATGTCGATCACCGACGCGCGCCGCGAGGTGATCGCCTTCTCCGACAACTATCAGCCGGCCGACACCTCGGCCTACGTGACGCTCGAGGGCAACGACGAGAGCGTGCGCGAGGGCGTCGTCGCCGTGCAGTCGAACACGATGCAGGCCGGCTATCTCGCCGAGACCGACGCGACGCTGGTCGAGTTCCCGACGCCGGACGAGACGATCGCGGCGGTGCGCTCGGGCGAGGCGGACGCCGTCCTCGCCGACCGCGACTTCCTGACGCCCTTCGTCGAGGAATCGAACGGCGAGCTGATCTTCGTCGGCGAGGAGGTTCCGATCGGCGAGGGCCTCGGCATCGGCCTGCGCCAGTCGGATACCGAGCTGCGCGACACGTTCAATGCGGCCATCGCCGAGACCAAGGCGGACGGGTCGCTGAACGAGCTGATCCTCAAGTGGTTCGGCCCGGAAGGCGAGACGTTCTGATCCACGCCTGAGACGACAGTCCGGCGGGCTTGGTGGCCCGCCGGCCCGTCCGGCCGAGTATTCTCGATGTTCGCCTTCTGCGCCGACCCGTCGATCCTGCCCGACTGGCAGTGGTTCGCCTGCTATCTGACGAGCGGGACGCATCTGGCGTTCTATCAGTCCTTCGGCACCGTCATCGTCCTTCTCTTCCTGGCCGCGCCGCTGGCGCTTCTGTTCGGGCTCGTCGGCGCGCTCGCCATGCGTTCGCGCTTCGCGGCCCCGCGCCTCGTGGGCCAGGGCTACACCGCCATGGTGCGCGGCGTTCCGGACGTCGTCTTCTTCCTGTTCGTGCCGATCGCGATCGACCAGGTGCTGGAATACCTCCTGCATCAGGTCCGCTGTCCCGACTGGGACGCGCCGGTGCGCCAGGGAAACGACTTCGTCGTCTGCGCCGCGGCCAAGGTTCCGCTCGCGACCTCGCCCGCCTGGGTGCATGATCTCTACGGCTTCTCGCTCGCCCTCGTCGCCTTCGCCATCGTCTTCGGCGCCTTTGCCGCCCATACGCTGGCCGGCGCCATGAACGCGGTGCCCCGCGCCCAGATCGAGACCGCCGAGGCCTACGGCATGACGCGCGGGCAGACGTTGCGGCGCGTGCTGCTTCCGCAGATGTGGGCCTATGCGCTGCCCGGCCTGTCGAACCTGTGGATGATCATGGTGAAGGCGACGCCGCTCCTGTTCCTGCTCGGCATCCGCGACATCGTCTTCTGGGCGCGCGAGCTGGGCGGGCAGAAGACCGGCTTCTTCGCCTATCCCCATCCCGACTGGCGCCTGTGGTACTTCCTCGCCGTCCTGGTCTTCTACCTCGCGCTGACGGCCGTCAGCGAGCGCGTCTTCGAGCGGCTCGTCTCGCGCTTCTCGCGCGGCCAGGCGACGGCGGCGGGCGAGCGGATGCGAAAGGCGATGGCGTGAGAACCTGCGCCGAAAGCTTCGACGCCTACATCCTGCGGGCGCTCGGCCGGGACTTCGGCGAGCAGCTCCTGCCGCGGGGTCTGGACATCACGCTCTGCGATCAGGTGTTCCTGATCGCCTCGGGCCTCATCCTCAACGTCTATTTCGCGGCGGTCGCGCTGGCCGCCGGCTTCCTCGTGGCGACGCTCCTGGCGCTCGCCAAGTTCAGCACGTCCCCGATCCTGAACAAGCCGGCCAGCGGCTTCATCTTCCTGTTCCGCGGCTCGCCGCTCTTCATCCAGTTCTTCCTGGCCTACGAGGCCTTCATCCTCCTGCCGCGCGCCGGGATCGACATCGACCTCTTCTTCACGACGATCACGGTGGAGACGCGCTGGCTCGCCCGCGCGACGGCCGGGGCGCTCGTGGTGCTGTGGCTGAACACGTCTGCCTATGCGGCGGAGATCTTCTACGGGGCGCTGCGATCGATCCCGAAGGGCGATCTGGAGGCGGCCGACGCCTACGGCATGACCGGCTTCTCGCGCTTCCGGCGCATCCTCTGGCCCACCATGCTGCGGCTCGCCTGGCCGTCCTACACGAACGAGGCGATCTTCCTCACCCATGCGACGACGCTGGTGTTCTTCTCCGGCTTTCCGGCCTGGCAGCAGTCGGGCGACGCGCTCTACTATGCGCGCTACTTCTCCGACCAGACCTTCAACCCCTTCGTCAGCTACCCCATCGTGGCGGTCTATTTCATCGGGCTGACGCTTCTGATCATCGCGCTGTTCGGCATCGTGAACCGCCGTCTGAACCGGCACATGCCGAAGGCCCAGCGGACGCGGTTCCGGTTTCGGCCGAACTACATCCGTTAGCGCGAAGGCCATCCGGTCCGTGCCCGCTCCGGAGGCCCCGGTCGAATCACCCCGGCGGCCCCGTCGCCAGCCGCTGGGGACGGCGTTTTAAACGACCGGACGGCCGGGCCCTGACCAGGCGCGAGTCGTGTCGCCTTCGAGGACGTCCCGGCTCGGTCGTCGGGGCGTCATTCTCAGTTTCGCCGCCTCATCCTTCGATCCGATCATTCCCAATCCGAGCATCCGATGTCTGGCACCGTCCACTACGAACGTGAGGGCGCCGTCGCGCTCCTGACGATCTCCAACCCGCCGGTGAGCGCGGCGAGCCACGCCGTACGGGCCGGGCTGACGGAGGCGATGGGGCGCTTTTCGGCCGATCCCGAAGCGCAGATCGCCGTCCTTCTCGGCGAGGGCGCGAACTTCGTGGCGGGCGCCGACATCTCCGAGTTCGGCAAGCCGCCGATGGAGCCGCTTCTGCCGGCGGTGGTCGCCGCGATCGAGGCCAGCGAGAAGCC
>JAEZXX010000023.1 GCA_023419535.1 Pseudomonadota bacterium
ACCCGGAAGGGTCGTCCGCCTGCGCGGTTTCTGCGTCCGATGCGTGGATGTCAGCGCGGGGGCGACTGCACCTCCGGTCCCCCGTCGTCCCTAAAAGGCTCGTATACTTCGTCTTGCAGACGGCAAGCGTCGACGGTTGCCCAGCTCGGCTTCCAGGCGATCGCCTCGACGAGCTCCGGGGCGGCGGGGGCGGTCGGAAAGGAAGACGGCGAACTCGGGCTCGACGCGACGTTGGACCATCTGCGCATGCTCGTCGAAGCAACGCCCCTCCCGGTCAACGCCGACTTCGAAAACGGCTTTGCGGACGATCCGGAGGGTGTGGCGGCGAACGTCTCCCTGGCCGTCAGGACCGGGATCGCGGCGCTGTCGATCGAGGACTGGTCGGAAGCCGGAATTTACGAGAAGGGGCTGGCGGTGGAGCGCATCGCCGCTGCCCGAAGCGCCGTCGACGCCATCGATCCGACGGTCATGCTCGTCGGGCGCAACGAGAACTTCCGCGTGCCCGGCATGCCCGCGGTTGAGAGCATCGCCCGCGCCGTCGCATACGCCGAAGCCGGCGCCGACTGCCTGTTCGTCCCGTTCATCCTGGATCCCGGAGCCGTCAGCGAGTTGGTCGCGGCCGTCGCCCCCAAACCGGTCAACGTGCTGGTCCACAACTACGACGACCGCATCGCCCACCTCGCGTCCCTGGGAGTGCGACGGTGCAGCGTCGGGGGCAGTCTGGCGCGCCGCACCTTCGAGGCGTTCGACATCGCGGCGAAATCGCTTCGTGATCGGGGAGCCCAGGCGACGGCGCCTGCATCATAACGGTCCGACGGCTAGGGCTCCGAGCTCGCTGACGGGGCCCTCGGCAGCTTATCGATCACAGAGTACCCAGTGCGGACTGTCGGCTTTCCACCCGGTCGAGCCGATTGGCGCTCTGAGAGCGAACGTCCGAGAGCGGTCCGTCCTCTGTCGACCCTTCTAGGTCGCTTGCCGATCAATCCCTTCATCTCGAGAGCGGACGTTCAAAGTCAGCGACCATTAGCGGCGCGGATCGCGCTCTCGATCTCCGTCAGGACCGCTGGATCCTCGATGGTCCCGGGTGCGGTGTAGGGTTCCCCGTCGGCGATCCGCTTGATCGTGGAGCGCAGGATCTTGCCCGATCGCGTCTTCGGCAGTCGGTCGACGACGAGGACGCGTTTGAAGGCCGCCACCGGACCGATGCGATCGCGCACGGTGGCGACGATCTCCCTCGCCACGTCCGTCGCCTGAGTGTCGACCCCCGAATTCAGGACCACGAGCCCGAACGGCACCTCGCCCTTCAGCTCGTCCTGGCATCCGAACACCGCGCATTCGGCCACTGCCGGATGGGCCGCCACAGCTTCCTCCATGGCCCCGGTCGACAGGCGGTGTCCCGCGACGTTGATGACGTCGTCCGTCCTGCCCATCACCCATACGTATCCGTCCTCGTCGACGGACCCGGCATCGGCCGTGTCGTAGAACCCGGGCTGTGGGGCGAGATAGCTCGAACGAAAGCGATCATCGGCGTTCCAGAGCGTGACCGCGGCGCCGGGCGGCAACGGAAGGTCTAGAGCGATGTTGCCCATCGTGCCGGCGACGACCGCACTGCCCTCCGCGTCGAGGATCCGGATGCCGTATCCCGGCATCGGCACCGCGGGCGAACCATGCTTCACAGGAAGCCGCTCGAGCCCGAGCGGGTTGGCGGCGACGGCGCATCCCGTCTCCGTCTGCCACCAGTGATCCACGACCGGAACGTTCAGCAGCCGCTCCGCCCATCGGATCGTCTCAGGGTCCGCCCGCTCGCCTGCGAGGAACAGAGCTCGCAGCCCGGAAAGGTCGTGTTTCGCAATCTCCAAGCCGTTGGGGTCCTCCTTGCGGATCGCCCGGATGGCGGTCGGGGCCGTGAACAGCACCTTCACCCCATGCTCGGCGATGACGCGCCAGAACGTCCCCGCGTCCGGCGTCCCGACGGGCTTGCCCTCGTAGAGGACGGTGGTGCAGCCGTGGAGAAGCGGCCCGTAGACAATGTAGGAGTGCCCGACCACCCACCCGACGTCCGACGCTGCCCAGTACGTCTCGCCAGGAGCCATCCCGTAGATGGCCTCCATCGTCCAGCGGAGGGCAACCATGTGTCCGCCGTTGTCGCGCACGATCCCCTTGGGCCGCCCCGTCGTTCCCGACGTGTAGAGGATGTAGAGTGGGTCGGTGGCAGCCAGCTCGACGCACGGGCTCGCGCGCCCGCCGTCCAGTTCGGCAAGCGCGGTCTCCCGCCGCTCCTTCCAGTCATGGTCGCGTCCGGGAACGAGGTCCGCCTCGAGACGATCCCTCTGGAGGACGACGCAGGCAGACGGTCGATGGGTCGCGAGAGCCAGCGCCTCGTCGAGAAGCGGCTTGTAGGCGACCGTCCGGCCCGGTTCGATGCCGCAAGAGGCCGACAGGATCACCGTGGGCGTGGCGTCGTCGATACGGGTCGCAAGTTCGCGTGCCGCGAAGCCGCCGAAGACGACGGAGTGGATCGCCCCGATCCGCGCGCAGGCCAGCATTCCGACAACGGCTTCGGGCACCATCGGCATGTAGACGACGACCCGGTCACCTTTGCGCACGCCGAGATCCGTCAACGTCAGCGCCAGCGCCTGAACGTCGCGAAGGAGCTCGGCGTACGTGAAGGACCGCTTCGCCCCGTGGACCGGGCTGTCGTAGACGAGTGCTGGCTGGTCGAGCCGCCCGCCCGCGACGTGGCGATCGAGCGCGTTGTGGCAGGTATTGCACGTCGCGTCGGGAAACCAGCGACCGTAAACGCCGGCGGCCGGGTCGAAAGCGACAGTCGGCGGCGAGAACCAGTCAACAGCGCGCGCCGCCGCCATCCAGAAGGTCTCCGGGTCGGTCCGCCAGCGGTTGTAGGTGTCGCGGTAGCCCATGCGCGTGTCTCCTCCAGCGCTGCGCGGATGTCGTTGCCGCTTGCCGGGCGCCTTCCGCACCCGGGCAAGCCTCGTCGCTAGCCTGCGGCTGACAGTGCGACCTCTTCCGCGTCGCGTGCGTCGGGAAGCTTCGGAACCTCGCAACCCGTGACGCAGCAACGGCCCGGCTGCTTCGAGACGCGCCTGCCGTCATCCACGACGACGCGGTCGAGCAGGCTCTCGACGAGCGCGACCTTCTCCATGACCGGGTAGTTGCGCCAGATCTCGCGCTTCATCGCCTCGGGCGAACCGCCTCCGTGGAGCGAGATCACCGAGTACCAACCGCCCTGGTTGGAGACGGTCAGGTCCTCGATGAAGCGCGACACCTCCATGCGCTGCTCCATCGGAATGTCGGGCCGCCCACCGAGAACCGCTGAGAGCGAGGCCTTGGTCTCGGGGTTGTGGTCCTCGTCCGGACCCGGAAGCGCTACGATGAGCCCGCCCGAGACGTAGTGGGCGACCTTGTGCATGTCGTAGATCTTGGTTGCCAGGAGCAGTTTGCCGATGTTCGAGAACACCGAGTCCGGCATCACGGAGCCTGCGGGGTCCTTGGCGCAGTAAACCGAGGCGGCGACCCCGCAGGCGTAGAAGCTCTCGGTGATCGTGATGAGATCGACCATCTGTTCGCGGATGTGGCCGTGTCGATCCGCATCGAGCCCGTTCGCCTCGATCATCAGGGCACCGGCCCCGATCAGGAGGTCTCCGAAGCCGGCCCGCGCTCCGATGCAGGAGTGGCGATGATGGTTGGCGTAGGAGGTGGTCAGGAACCCTCCCTCTTCGTGCTCTCCGGCAAGGAAGACGCGGTCATGGGGCACGAACACGTCCTCGAAGATAACGACACCCGTCGACTGGCCGTACTTGGCGGAGAACTTCGCTGCGGCCTCACCGGGACGACCGGCACGTCGCGCGACGATCGTCACCCCCGGTGCGTCGACCGGGACCGCGCAGCAGACGGCGAAGTCGGCGTCTTCCGCGGTATGGGTGCGGCACGGCATGACGAGGAACTCGTGCATGTACGGAGCCCCCGTGACGATCGCCTTGGTCCCGGAGATCACGATGCCGTCCGGGCGGCGCTCCTTGATGTGGACGTAGGCGTCGCGGTTCTGCTGTTGCCCAGGCCGCTTCGAGCGATCGCCCTTCGCGTCGGTCATCGCGACCCCGAGCGTCAGGTCCTTGTCCTGGACCTCGTGGAGGTAGGCGAGGAAGCGCTGGGCGTAGTCGGTGCCGTGCGCGTCATCGGTGCGCTTCGTCGACTGGAAGATGCCGTTCAGGGCGTCGTGGGTGAGGTAGCGCTGGGCGCAACCCGAGACCTTGCAGACGAGACGGACGGCTTCGAGCTTGTACAGGAGGTCCGTCGAGGTCTCGTTGATGTGGAGCATCCGGTTGACCGTCTTGCCGGAGGTTCCCTGCCGGGCGGTCATGATCGGGACATGCTCGGGATGGTGCGCGAACTCGTAGGTGACGCCCACCCCGTTGATGCCCGGAAGCAAGAGCGGTTCGTCGGCGACGCTCTCCACGCGTTGGCCGTCGACGAAGACGCGTGGCTTGTAGGCGCGCAGGGATTCCCGGTAGGCGGCGGCATCCATCAACATGGCGTTCTCCCTGGCCGATCGGCACGATGTCTCGAATGCTTCGAAACTTGAACAGTGTTCGAATTTATGTCAAGCGTTAGGTCAACGGAGCGAACGGCATGGCGGCACGACGGTCGGAACGGCAGCAGGCGGTCAGCGAGCACAAGCGCGCGCTGATCCTCGACGCGGCGCGGGACGTGTTCGCGCAGGAGGGGCTCGAGGGGGCGAGCCTGCGCGCGATCGCGATGCGCGCGGGGTACGCACCCGCCGCGCTCTACTTCCACTTCGATTCGAAGGAGGCGATCTACGCCGAGGTGCTGCGAGGCTCACTCGCTGCGCTCGGCGACCAGGTCGGACAGGCGGTGTCCGGAGCCGCGAACCCGACGGCAAGGCTGCGCGCCGCCGCCATGGCGTTCTTCCGTTTCTACGCCGAGAACCCGGGCGACCTCGACCTCGGCTTCTACCTCTTCCGCGGTGGCATGAAGCCGAAGGGGCTCGGACACGAGCGCGACGAGGATCTCAACCGGGCCCTCGCGTCGGCGCTGCATCCGATCGCGGAAGCGGCCTCCGAGCTCGGAGCCTCCGACACGGACAGCGAGCATCTCGTGGTCGATACGTTCGCGCACGCGACCGGCCTGCTCCTTCTCCTCCATACCGGGCGCATCCGAATGTTCGACGCCTCCGCCGTCGACCGGATGGAAGCCTACGTCGACGAGCGCGTGGCTCGTCTCACCAAGGGAGCGAAGTGATGCCGATCCTCGACGCGAACGCGTCGACCCTTCTCGTGGTCGACTTCCAGGCGAGGCTAATGCCCGTCATCAAGGACGCCGACGCGGCGATCGCCAACGCCCGTCGTCTCCTCGATGCGGCGGCCAAGCTCGATGTCCCGTGCGTGTTCACGGAACAGAACCCGGCCGGGCTGGGCGGGACGGTTCCGGCGCTCTCGCCTTCCGGGCCCGTCCTGTCGAAGATGACCTTCGACGCGGTCGGTTCGCCGGGAATGTTGGACCACGTTCCGGAGGGCCAGGCTGTCGTCGTGACGGGCTGCGAGGCTCACGTCTGCGTGCTCCAGACCGTCCTCGGGCTCCTGCGGGCCGGCAGGACGGTCTACGTCGTCCGGGACGCGGTCGGCTCCCGGCGGGACGAGAACAAGGAGGCGGCGGTGCGCCGGATGGAGCGGCACGGCGCGGAGATCGTCACCACGGAGATGGTGGTGTTCGAGTGGCTCGGCACTTGCGAGCATCCCGGGTTCCGAGAGGTCGTCGGCCTCATCAAGTAGCAGCCGCGCCGGGAGGAGGAGCGTATTGATGCAAGCCATCTGGTACTTCGACGTCATCAGCCCGTATGCCTACCTCGCGCTCGACGAGATCGAAGAGATGGCTCGATCGGCTCCGATCACGTATCGGCCGATCCTGTTCGCGGGGCTGCTCAAGCATCACGGCCAGCTCGGTCCGGCTGAGATCCCGACCAAGCGGACGCACACCTACCGCCTCTGTGCCTTCGAGGCGCAGCGGCGCGGGGTCCCGTTCAAGTTCCCGCCGTCTCACCCGTTCAAGCCGCTGCGGGCGCTTCGGCTGCTGTGCGAGGTCGACGGCGATCCGCGGATCACCCGACGGGTGTTCGACCACATCTGGCGGGAAGGGAACGATCCGAACGACGACGGGAGTTGGGATCGACTTTTGAAGGAGCTCGACCTCGAGGCGCGCGCTCCAGCGTCGACACCGCAGGACCTACGCGAGAACACCGCCGAGGCAGTAGAGGTGGGCGCCTTCGGCGTTCCGACGTTGAGGGTCGGGAAGGAGATTTTCTGGGGTGTCGACGCGCTGGCCATGGCGCGCGCCTACATCGCCGAACCGACCCTGTTCGAGAAGGGTGAGTTGGGTCGCCTGGCTTCGGTCGACAACCCGCTTTCGGCTCCAGCTCGGGGCCCGCAGATGGTCTAACGTGGCGTCGACGACTTCCGATATCGACCCCTTCCGGACAAACAGAAGCTTCGAGTCTCACGCCGTAAGCGGACATGCGAAAAGGGCGCACTGTCGACCGCTTCGCCCCTTCGATATACACTGAACGGGCGGAGCCCGCTTGCCCAGCTTACGGCTGACAGAACCGCGCGTTAAGCCCGATCCGGAACCGGTTCCTCGGATCAACTCTGCAGCCTCGCGATTAGCAGATCGATGAAGTGCCGGACGCGCGGGCTGAGCAGGCGGCGGTGGGGATAGACGATCCGGATCTCCACTTCCTCGGTCTTCAGGTAGGGAAGAAGACGGACGAAGCGGCCCGTTTCCAGTTCGTCCGCGACGAGGAAGGTCGGCATCAGGGCGATCCCGAGGTGATGCCCGATCGCGCGGTGGAGCGCTTCGCCGCTGTCCAGCCGCAGCCGGCTCGAAACCGGCACGATCCCGGACTGCCCCTCTGCCGTCTGGAATCGCCAGCGCTGGCGATGACCCCGATTGCTGAAGAGGAGGCAGGCGTGGTTCGCGAGGTCCTCGACACTGCCCGGCCGGCCGTGCCGGGTGACGTAGTCAGCCGAGGCGACGAGAACGGAGCGGTCGCGCCCGAGAAGGCGCGACACCATCCGGCTGTCCGGTGCGAGCCCGCCGAAGCGGATGGCGAGGTCGACCCCCTCGTCGAGAAGGTCGACCAGCCGATCGGTGAAGCTCGCCTCGACCTCCGCCTCGGGCCAGCGTGCCAGGAACTCCTCGATCACCGGCATCAGGAGCCTCTGTCCGAACGCATGTGGCGCGGTCAGGCGCAGAACACCTCTTGGAACGCCGCCCGATCCGGTCACGCCCGCCTCCGCCTCGTCGACCGCTTCGAAGATCCGCAGCCCGTTCGCGTAGAAGGACTGCCCCTCGTCCGTCAGGCTGAGCGCCCGCGTCGTCCGGTTCATCAGGCGCACGCCCAGCCGGTCCTCGAGGCGCGTCACCGCCTTGCCCGCCGCCGAGCGCGTGAGGCCCGACATGCGCGCGGCGCCGGAGATGCTCCCGGCCTCCACCACCGCCATGAACACGGCGATGTCATTCAGCTTCGCTCCGCTCGTGCGCACCGTCATTGGCGAGGCTCCGGCCCTTCTGTGTAGACTGGATGTCTACAAACGCATCTCGTTTGCGTCACGTCGATCGTCATATTGGGACCTGAACGAAACGACCAGGACAGACCCATGACAAGTCCCACGACCCTTCGCCTTCTCTTCCCCCAGTGGCAGGGAGGCGGCGACCCGTCCTACATGCTCGGCGCACGCCTGCTGGCCTTCCTGGCGCCCGAGGACGGCGGCCCGACCGAGGAGGTGGCCGTCGCCCAGCCGGACGGCACGCCCCTCGAGATCGTCGATGGAATTCTCGGCCGCGATGCGGTCCTGCGCCAGACGGACGAAGCCCGCGCCCTCATCGAAAAGCACAATCCCGACCGGATCGTCGTGTTCGGAGGCGATTGCGGCGTGGATCTCGCGCCCTTCGCCTATCTGAACGAGCGCTACGATGGCGATCTCGCCGTCCTCTGGGTCGATGCGCACAGCGACCTCTTCTCGAAGGCGGTCATGCCGAACTCTCACGCCCACGTTCTGGGAACGCTCCTGGGGGATGGCGACGCCGCGTTTCGATCCGCCGTGAAGCAGCCGATCAAGCCGGGTCACGCGATGATCGCGGGCTGGCAGCCGCTTCCCGAACGATACGCCGAGTTCCGGGCTTTCGAAGATGAGATGGCGGAACGCCATCAGGTCCGCAGGGTGACGGCCGACGAGATCGCCGCCGACAGTGAGACCGTGCTCGCATGGCTCCGGGAGACGGGAGCCCGGCATGTCGCGGTCCATTTCGACCTCGACGTCCTCGACGCCAACCTCTTCCGGTCGCTCACCTTCACCAAGCCCGGCCAGCCGGCGAAGACCGATGACGACATCCGTGCGGGTCGGGCGACGCTGCCTCAGATCGTCCGATTGCTGAGCGACGTCGCCAAGCAGGCGGACGTCGTCGGGCTGGGCATTACCGAACTGATGCCCTGGGATGCCATCGCCCTCAAGAAGGCCCTCGCCGAACTGCCTCTGATAGGGCGCTCCGCCTGACGGCTCGCAGCCTCCTTCGTTCCCTCGCGCTCGTAACGTCCCCGTAATCGCGCCGGTTAGTTTGGGCCCGTCCCCCGTGCAGGCCGTTCGTGCCGGACGGGGCGACGACCATCCCAAACCCGGCAGGAAGAGGCCGTCCGTCAAGGTCGCGTCTTGGCCTGGCAGACGGAAACGGAGACAGTTCATGCCGCTCAGTATCGTCCGAAGAAACGGACCGGCCTTCATCGCGATGGCGACAGCGTCGGCGACGCTCGCCGGCCTCCTCGCTCTTGGCAGCGGGGCCTTCGCCAACGAGGAGCACCCCATGCCCTACCCCGAAACCCGGCGCGACGCGATCGCGGACGAGCGCTTCGGCGTCCGCATTCCCGATCCCTATCGCTGGCTGGAGAACGACATCCGGCGCGATCCCGAATTGGCGCTCTGGGTCGATGCCCAGAACAGCCTGTCGGCGCCCTACCTCGCCGGCCTTCCCGGACGGGACATCTTCCGGCAACGGCTTACAGCGCTTTACGATCACGAGCGCCTCTCGACGCCCGACAAGCGTGGCTCGCGCTACTTCTTCACGCGCAACACCGGGCTTCAGGCGCAGCCCATCCTGTACGTCCGCGAAGGCGCAGAAGGCACCGAGCGCGTCGTGATCGACCCCAACGGATGGTCCGAGGGCGGCACGAGCGCGCTTGCCGAATGGGCGCCCTCGCAGGACGGCACCCATGTGGCGTTCGCGGTGCAGGAGGACGGCGCGGATTGGCGCACCTTGCGTGTCCTCGACGTGGACAGCGGCGAGATTCTCGGTGACGAGATTCGCTGGGCGCGCTTCACGAGCATCGCCTGGACGGAGGATGGATCAGGCTTCTTCTACTCCCGCAATCCCGCGCCCGGCGAGGACGCTGCGTTCGGCGCGCCTGTGAAGGATCATGCCGTCTACTTCCATCGCCTCGGAACGCCCCAGGAGGACGACCGGCTCGTGCACGCGCCGCAGGACGACCGGCCCCTGATCCATACGGTCGAGACGACGCAGGACGGGCGCTTCCTCCTGATCTACACCTCCGCGCTTCAGGGCGGCTCGGCGCTTTCGGTTGTCGATCTGTCCGACGACACATGGGCCGTCCGCCCGCTCGTGGAGCGGTTCGACGCGCTCTGGGCCCTTGCGGGAAGCCGCGACACGACCCTCTATCTACTGACGCAGGACGGGGCGGAGCGCGGGCGGCTGGTCACGCTCGATCTCGCCGATCCGGACCCCGAGCCTTTGGAACTTGTGCCGGAGCGGGAGGACCGCGTCCTGCGCCTGGCATCGCTCGTCGGCGATCGCCTGATCCTGTCCTACGCGGTGGATGCGAAGACCGAGATCGAGCGCTTCCGGCTCGATGGAACACCGGACGGCACGGTCGAACTGCCGGGCATCGGAAGCGCGGGAAGCTTCCACGGACGGCCCGGCGACGACGAGGCTTTCTTCGTCTTCACAAGTCACGACGCCCCGACGAGCATCTTCCGCTACGACGTTTCCGCGAACACCCGCACCGTCTGGGCCGAACCCGATGCCAAGGTCGATCTCGACCGGATCGCCGTCGAGCAACATTTCTACCAGTCGAAAGACGGCACGCGCGTTCCGGTCTTTGTGGTGCGCCGCACCGATGTGACGCCCCCCGCGCCGACCATGCTGACCGCCTATGGCGGCTTCGGTATCCCGATGGTGCCCTTCTATTCGCCGGACACCATGGCCTGGGTGGAACAGGGCGGCGTCTACGCCGTCGCCAACATCCGGGGCGGCGGAGAGTATGGGCGCGCCTGGCACGAGGGCGGACGGCTCGCAAACAAGCAGAACAGCTACGACGACTTCATCGCGGCCGCCGAGTTCCTGAAGGCGGAGGGGATTGCCAAACCCGACGGACTGGCGATCCACGGCGAGTCCAACGGCGGCCTTCTGGTCGGCGCGGTGGTCAACCAGAGACCGGACCTCTTCGCCGCGGCGCTTCCGGGTGTCGGCGTCTTCGACATGCTCCGCTTCGAGGCCTTCTCGGGCGGCTCCCTCTGGTCGCAGGAGTTCGGCAGCCCGTCCGTCGAGGCGGACTTCCGAACCATCGCCGCCTACTCGCCGTTGCACAACATCGAGGGCGGTCGAACCTACCCGGCGATCCTCGCAACGACGGCCGATACCGACGACCGCGTCGTCCCCGGGCATTCGTTCAAGTACGTCGCGACGCTGCAAGGCATGGATCTGGGCGATCGGCCGCACCTTTTACGGGTCGAGACGCAGGCCGGGCATGGCATGGGCAAGCCCATGGAGAAGGTGATCGATGAGGTCGCGGACCGATGGGCCTTTGCGGCGCACTGGACCGGGCTGGACGTTCGCCTCCCCGAGTGACCGTGACTGGCACAAGCCGGGTGCCCTCAGGGGCGCCCGGCTGAGCATCCATTGCCGAGGCCGACGCCTCAGCTCTTATCGATCCCCTCGACCGCCCGGAGACGTTCCACCGCGAAATCAGCGAACGCACGGACCGCGGGCCGCATGTAGCGGACGGACGGATAGGACACGAAGAGCTCCGAGGGCCGAGCTTCCCACTCCGGTAGGATGCGGACCAGCCGGCCGGCCTGGATATCGTCGGCGACCATCAGGAACTGCACCGGGCCGGCGGCATGACCGCCAAGGAGCGTGCGTGCGACGATTTGGGCATCGTTGCTCTGAAGAATCGCATGCACCTCCAGTTCCACGACGGTCTCGCCCCGCACGAGCGACAGATGGTTCTTCGTCGTCAGCGAGCGTGAGGTCGTGACTAGCGGGACCTCCGCCAGACGCTCCAGCGTGTCGACCGGACCGTGCTCGGCGAGATAGGCCGGGCTCGCGACGAGGATCCGGCGCGCGAGCCCGAGCCGCCGGATGATGAGGTCCTGCGCGCCGGGGCGCTCCTGAACGAACGCGAGGTCGAAGTTCTCGTAGATCAGGTCCACAGTCCTGTTCTCGGTCACCAGTTCGAAGGTGATGCCGGGATGGATGCGGCGGAAGTCGAGGACGAGCCCGTGGAGGTGCTTTCCGCCAATACAGGAGGGCGCATGGAGCCGGATCGCTCCCTCCATTGTTCCCGCGATGGCCCCCACGCCTTCGACCGCCGCATCGATGGAGGCGAGCGCCGACCGGCTTGCATCGTAGAGCGCCTGCCCTTCCGGTGTCGGCCGGATGAGCCGGGCCGATCGCTCGAGCAGGCGGGCGCGAACGCGGCGTTCGAGATTGGCGATGTGCTTCGAGACCGCCGGCTGGGACAAGGACAGGTCGCGCGCCGCCGCCGTGATGGAGCCGCGCTCGACGGTCCTCGCGAAGGCGCGCAGTGCCGCCGTCAGATCCATCGTCTTCCTCTACTTGGCCGAGCTTGTCGCCGGACGCGTCCGGCGACGCGGTCATTCGTATCGGCTATGGATGCGATAATCCATAGCCGTATTGCGGCTTCGTCCCGCCTCGGGGATTGAGGTCGATCAGCCTCAACGGTCCGGACCCATCCAATTGTCCTTCTCTTCCCTGTCTCGCCGTAGCTTCCTCCTCGGGACCCTGGCGGCCGGCGCGTCCTCTGCCGGATGCATGTCGTCCGGCGGCCTCCTGTCTCCGACGCCCATGCTTCGATCCGCCGCGGCACCGCCGCCGTCGGCCGCCCCTTCATCGCAAGACCCGTTCATCGGTAAACGCACGCCCGAACTCGATGCGCGCTATGCCGCAGTCCACGACGGCGGGCACGACATTCCGGAAGTGCCCTACTGGCGCATCGACCCGAAATACTACCGGCAGCGCGTGCCGGACCCGACCGGGGAAGCCCCGGGAACCGTGGTTGTCGATACGCCGAGCCGCTTCCTGTATCTCGTCGAGGAGGGCGGCACCGCCCTTCGCTACGGCGTCGGCATCGGTCGGATCGGCTTCACGTGGGAGGGTCGCGGTGTGGTCCACTGGCGCCAGCATTGGCCGCGTTGGAAGCCGCCCGCCGAGATGATCGCACGCCAGCCGGACCTCGAGCCCTACTCGGTCGCCAACGGGGGCATGGAGCCCGGCGTGCGGAACCCGTTAGGGGCCCGCGCCCTCTACATCCACCAGAACGGAGAGGACACGCTATACCGCCTGCACGGCTCGCCCGAATGGTGGACCATGGGAACGGCCGCGTCCTCGGGCTGCGTGCGGCTGGTGAATCAGGACGTGATCGACCTCTACGACCGCGTGCCCCATCACGCGCCGATCATCGTCAGCCAGAGCGCGCTGACGTCCGAGACATCTTCCGGTCCGGACATCACGAACGCGTAATCTCCATGTAATTCCCCAGGGCGACACCGAGCTTCGATCCCCGCGCAAGAGACGCGGTTGGACAGGAGAGAGTGCGATGACGTTCACTTACGACCGAGGCTGGCGAATGGCCGCATGCGGCCTCGCCGCGATCGCGTTGGCGGGCTGCGTATCCCCGCAGGAGCAGATGGCGCAGGATCAGAACATGTGCGCCGGTATGGGCGCGCGATACGGGTCGCCGTCTCACACGCAGTGCATGCTGCGACAGCAGCAGCGCCGCGACGACGAACTCCTCCGTTTCACGCAGCAGGCGCATATGCAGTCGGAGATGGCCCGGAACGCGCACGAGATGCGCGAGGATCGGCGGCGCGCGCGTGGTCAGTAGTGTCGCGGGCTCGCGGACGGTCGACGCGCGGCCGTCCGCCGCCCCGACATCAGCCCACGGCACGGCGCGGCGTGTTCTAGACGGAATGAGCGAATGAAGGTCCTTCTCGTCGAGGACGATCCCGAGATGGCGGACGCGTTGCGCACAGCGCTCGCACGGCACGACATCGTTCTCGACGTCGCTCGCGATCTGGCGATCGCCCGGGAGGCGATCGCCATGAGCGCCTACGAGTTTCTGCTGATCGACCGGCAATTGCCCGACGGCGACGGCAAGGTCCTCATTGCGGAGTTGAAGCGTACGGGAGCCGCGACCCGCACGATCGTCGTCTCCGCGCTGGGCTCGACCCGCGACCGGATCGCCGGGCTCAACGAGGGCGCGGACGACTATCTGCCCAAGCCCTTCGAAATCGACGAACTCGTCGCTCGGTTGACCGCGGTGCGACGGCGCACCTCCGTCATGGTCGAGGACAAGCGCCTCGCGGTCGGCAATCTCGTCTACGACCCGATCTCCCGCGACGTGACGGTGGGGGACGCCAAGCTCTCCCTTGCACGGCGCGAACTGGTGATCCTCGAGCTACTCCTGCGCAGCAGGGGACGGACGGTGTTGCGATCCTCGCTCGAGGACAACGTCTACTCCTACGATGACGACATCCAGTCGAACTCGCTGGAAGCCAACATGTCGCGGCTTCGTCGGAAGCTCTCGGACGCCGGATGCGACCTGGAGATCAAGAACATCCGGGGCGTCGGTTATTTCCTGCACGAGCCGAGGCCCGCATGACGACCTCTTCGCTGCGCTGGCGTTTCACCCTCGGCTTCATCGCCCTGCAGATCTTCGCGATCGCGGTCTCGTTCGCACTCGTCCTCTATTCGGCGTCCTCCCTGCCCCGCGACGAGGCCCTGCCCTCGGTCTGGCTTTCGAAGGACATCGCGGATTCAGTGATGCGCGGCGCCGACGAGCGCGCCGTGTTCGCGTCCTCGCCCTCCCTCGCACGGACCATCGAGGCCTGGCCCTCGCTCTGGTTTCTGGTCGAAGACTCCGGCGGCACGATCGCCCGCCACGGCGACGTGCCGGCCGAAATCCTCGAGGCGGCCCCGTTCCTTCGAAGCTTCCGAAGCGTCGAGCTGCGCGGCTATGTCGACGCGCCCGAGCGGCTGGGGCGGGTGGAGCGCATCGACACCGAGGTCGGCGAGGTGACGATGTTCGCCGGCGGCGCCTCCATGACAGAGCACGGGATCATGTTCTGGATCGGCAACATCGCGATCGCGGTGCCGGCGGCGATCCTCGCTTTGATAACCCTTCTCGGCGTGCCCTGGGTGACGCGCTGGTCGCTTCGCTCGCTCGACGATCTGACCGTCCGGATGGCTCGGGTCGACTATGCAGCCCGCGGCGAGGCGGTCCAGGCGGACGGACTGCCGAGCGAGATGCGTCCCGTGGTCGAAGGCATCAACATGGCGTTGCGCCGGCTCGACGAAGGGTTCGAGCGGACCGAACGCTTCTTCGTCAACGCCGCTCACGAACTGCGAACGCCCATCGCAGTGCTCCAGATCCGGATCGATACCCTGGCCGAGAGCGAGGAGAAGCGGACCCTCAAGAGAAGCGTGAGGCGCCTGACGGCCCTCGCGCAGCAGCTTCTCGAGCTGGAGACCGACCGCCAGAAGCCGCGCGAGCGTCGGGACGTCGATCTCTGCGCCCTCGTCTCGAAGGTGGTGGCGGACCTGGCGCCCGTGGCGGTCGACGCCGGCTACGAGATCGCCTTCGACTGCGATGCCGCCTTGGTGACGAGGCTCGCCGACGAGGCAGCGCTTGAACGGGCTTTCGGCAACCTGATCCGCAACGCGATCCAGTACGGCGGTGGGACGGGCGAGATCGCCGTTCGCGTGGCCGAAGACGGCGCGGTCTCGTTTCACGACGAGGGCATCGGCATCCCACCGGACAGAAGCGACCTCATCTTCGAACCGTTCTACCGCATCAATCCGCAAGGCGCGGGCGCGGGCCTCGGCCTCGCGATGGTCCGGCAGATCGTCGAGAGCCACGGCGGCCGCATCGCCCACGCGCCGAACGGGGACCGCGGCAGCATCTTCACCGTGACGTGGAACGCCGTGCCGCAAGGTCTCGGCGGGACGCACGGTCGCGCAGACGAGCCCAGGAAGGAACCTTGATGATCCTCTCAGCCCCCGCCCTCGCGCTCGCTGCCGCGATCACCGCACAGGAACTGTCCGCACCGGGCCCGTCCGGCGATCTGAGAGGCACCTGGACCAAGGCGTCCGACCCGGACGCTCCGGTTGTCCTGATCATTCCTGGGTCTGGGCCGACCGACCGCGACGGCAACAGCCCGCTCGGCATCGCCGCCAACGCCTACCGCCTTCTCGCCGAAGGGCTGGCGGAGGTCGGCGTCTCGACGATCCGCATCGACAAGCGCGGGATGTTCGCGAGCGCAGGCGACCCAAACGCCGTGGTGATCGAGGATTACGTGGACGACACCCGTTCCTGGGTCGGCACCATCCGCGAGCGGACCGGCAGACCCTGCGTCTGGCTCCTCGGGCACAGCGAGGGCGGGCTCGTCGCGCTCGCGGCGGCCGGGCGAGACCCAAACGTCTGCGGGTTGATCCTCGTCGCGGCACCGGGACGGCCGATGGGGGAGGTCCTGAGGGAGCAGCTTCACGCCAACCCGGCCAACGCGCCGTTCCTAGACGAGGCCGACGCAGCGATCGACGCTCTGACGAATGGCGAACGGATCGACGGCGACCGGCTCTCCGAGCCCCTGATGCCGCTGTTCGCTCCTACGCTTCAGGGCTTCCTCATCAGCGCGTTCGCGCTCGACCCCGCTGCGCTGGCGAAGAGCGTGGACAAGCCGATGCTGATCCTTCAGGGAGAAAGCGACCTTCAGGTCGGCCTGATGGATTCACGAGCCCTCCGGGCCACCACGCCGACGGCGGAGTTCGTACTGCTCGCCGACACCAATCACGTACTGAAGGTCGCTCCGCCGAACGATCCGGCCGCGAACCTCCGGACCTATTCCGATCCTGACCTGCCCCTGGCACCGGGGGTCGTGGACGCGATCAGGCGTTTCGTGGCGACGCAGGAACGCGGTGATTGAAACTCATCTCTCTGGCCGTGCCGGACGTCCAGCCTGCGAGAGCATCTCTTCTCGACCCTGTTCGCCATTGAACCCCTATCTTCGATCTTCCGAGAGCGGACATAGCGTTAGCTGACTTAACCAATGTTCGAGCCGTCCTGGCGCGCAAACTGCGCCGGAGGAATGCCGACGAACCGGTTGAACGCGACGCTGAAGGAACTTGCGGATCCGTAGCCGACGGTCTCGGCGACTTCTTTCACGCTCCCCGCCCCGCGCCGCAGCATGTTCCTTGCCAGAGCCATCCTCCAGGATAGGATGTACTCCATCGGCGCTGCGCCCACCTTTCGGCGAAACCTGTCGAAGAAGACCGAGCGGGAAAGGGACGCCTCGCGGGCCAGTTGCTCGACGGTCCAGCCGCGTCGCGGATCCGCGTGGATAGAGCGTATCGCGTTCGCCAACCGGGCGTCGGCAAGGCCGCGAAGGAGCCCTGGCTGGGCGGTGTTGTGCGAGGTCGCACGCAGCGCCTCGATGAGCAGCACTTCGAGCAACCGCTCCAGCACCATCTCCCGAGCGAGCCTTCCGTCCTGCGCTTCGTTTCTGATGAGTTGCACCAGCGTGGCGATGCGCTTGAGACCGCGAACGTGAACGAGGTCCGGAAGAAGGGACACGAGCAGCCCGGCGTCTGGCGACCCGAAGGCGAGGCGGCCGACGAGCATGCGCACGTTCGTCGGACCGTCGGGGTCGCCGTGCCTCGTCTCATCATCCAGCCTGGAAACGACCGATTGCCGCTCCCGGGGACCGCCGTCGAGACTCGACATGACAAAGGCACTCGTCGGCGGAACGAGGATGAAATCGTTCTCGCCGAGTTCGGCTCGAGCATGTCCGTCAACGGAAAGGAACGCCGCTCCCTCGAGAATCACGCAGAACAACGGGTCGCCCGTCACCGCCACGTCGATCCGCCACGAACCCGCGCCGCTGGCCTGCTTCGAAAAGGGCAGCCTCGGCTGAAGCAACGCCACCACTTCGGCGAAGGGATCGATCATTTCAGGACGCTCTCGAACGCCAACAGGACTTCTGACGATAGCCAGTCCGATTTTCAGCGTCCACATGTCTGGCGTGCGGTCGCATGAAAGGAGACACCATGAACACCGTCCTCGTCACGGGTTGCTCGTCCGGCTTCGGGCTCGACATCGCCAGGCACTTCCTCGATCAAGGCTGGAAGGTCGTTGCGACGATGCGCAGGCCAGACGCGAGCGTCCTCCCCGCCTCGGAGAACCTGCGCATCCTTCCTCTCGACGTCCGGAGCGACGAAAGCGTCCGGCAGGCGATCGATGCCGCCGGTCCGATCGACGTCCTCGTCAATAACGCTGGGATCGGCTGGCTGAACGCGCTCGAAGGCACGCCGATAGGAATCGCGCGGGACATCTTCGAGACCAACACCATCGGGACGATGCGGGTCATGCAGGCCATGCTGCCGCAGTTCCGCGAGCGCAGATCCGGCACGATCGTCAACGTGACCTCTTCCGTCACGCTGAAGCCGCTGCCGCTCCTGTCCGTCTACACCGCCAGCAAGGCGGCCGTGAACGCCTTCAGCGAGTCCGTCGCGCTCGAGCTCGAACCCTTCGGCGTGGCCGTCCGCATCGTGCTGCCGGGCCAGGCACCCGACACGAGCTTCGGGAAGAGCGCCTTCGCCCTCATTCAGGGTGCCGGTGGGTTCCCGGAGGCCTATGCCGGTTTCACTCAGGCGACCATCGCGCGCATGCGGGAGGCAGGCGGCCCGCTCACCCGGCCGTCGGATGTGGTGGAAGCCGTCTGGCGGGCTGCGACGGATTCCGACTGCCCCATGCGGTTGCCCGCCGGGCCGGACGCCGTGGCGCTGATGAGGACCTAGCGTCTCGTTTCTCACCGATGTCGAGCAGAGCTGCAACCCTGTCTCGAGCTCCTGCAAACATCGCACGCTCACGCGGAGCCGAAGATGGCCGCTTCCGATTGCGGCAGCTCGGAAGCGGACTGTCCGGTTACCACCCAGTGCGGACAAGAAACGTAGCGTTCCCTCGTGCCCAATCGGAAGGTCGGCATTGGCCGATCAATACCGAACCAGATACCAGAACAACGGTCGCACCGTGCCGGATGCTGGGTGGCCTAAGCCGCTGTCTACGACAGAAGGACACGCGTCAGGTGGTCCTGAACTACTTCTGGCGAGAACGGTTTGCGGATGAAGACCGCGCCCTCGGGCAGATCATCCGGTTTCGGCTCCGCTGCGCCGGAGGCGACGATGATCGCGATATGCGGCCAGCCCTTCGAGCAGAGTCTCGCAAGCTCGAACCCATCCCGCGCGCTCGGCGGCATATGCACGTCCGTGAAGAGGATCTGGATATCGTGCCCGTGCTCCTCGAGTTCGGCAAGCGCCTCCTCGACGTTGCTGGCTTCGAGCGTTTCGTATCCCGCGTCCTCGAGGATCGCCGAAGCGTCCATGCGGATGATACCGTCGTCGTCGGCAACGAGTGCATATCGGTTCGTCTCGTTTGCCATCGGCTCCACGCGTCGCACTCCACTGCCGAGTGCCAACGCCGGGCGCCGTCCAACGATCCATAGCCTCTTAAATTCGGGCCGAAGCCTATGAGGCGGCCTGAATCGGTGCGTTAAGGATCGCACGAACGCCCGGATGGTTGTCCTCGTACTCGAGGGTGCCGTCGAGACGCTCCACGAGGGCGGCCAGCATGCGCGTGCCGAAGCCGCTTCCCTTCACCGAGCCCGAGCGACCGACGCCCTTGTCGGAGATCGTCAGGCGGAGCCGGTCGCGATGCTCCATGAGGTGGATGCCGAGCGGGCCGGGCTCGCTCCCGTAGGCGTATTTGATCGCGTTCGTCGCAAGCTCGTTCAGGATGAGGCCGAGACTGACCGCGCGGTCCGTCGTCACGAGGATGGGCGCGTAGTCCTGCGTGATCTGGCGTTCCCATGCTTCTCCGAGGCTGCCGAACAGCTCGCCGCCAAGTTCCTCGAAGTAGCGCGACAGGTCGACGATCTCGACGCTGTCGTCCTGATGAAGGCGCTTGTGGACCAGCCCAACCGCGTTCAGGCGCTTCTCGGCCTCGACGAGGTGCGCTGCGGCCTCAGCCGACGCCTCCCTTCGTTGCAACCGAAGGAAGGCCGAGACGAGACCAAGGCTGTTCTGGACGCGGTGATTGACCTCCTTCAGGAGGAAGTCCTTCTGCCGGAGCAGGGTCTCGTTCTCGCGGATCGTCGTCGCGAGCTCCTCGTTCAGCCGCTCCAGCCGGCTGTTCGTCCGCGCATCGAGGAGAAGTCGCACGATCCGCGTGGCGGCCTCACTCTCGCCGATCGTCCAAGGTCTCGATCGCCCACGCACGCTCTCGGACCAGGCTTCGAACGACGACCGCGGGCGAAGGGTCTCGCCCGGGGTCGCCGGCACGTCCTTGTGCGGATTACCCGCCCACTGCACCACCTGGAGGTACTCCGCCCGGAACCACATAAGGATCGTCGGAACTTCCGTCGACATGGTGATGGCGAGGAGTCCGCTCGCGATATCCGCATAGGCCCGTGCGTTCGGCATCTCGCGAGCAAGGCTCGCATTCGCAAAGGGCTTCAGCGCCCCCGGTGCCTTCACGAAGGACGCGATCTCCCGGATGTCCTCGGCAGAAGGGCACGAGCCGGCACAGTACACCTCGCCTCCTTGCACGGCCGCGAAGCCATCGGCGCGCATGAGGCGGGCGAGGTCCTCGCCCGACCCGTCGAAGAACCGCTCGAGGGTCTGGTCCCCGCCGAGCCTTCTCAGGACGATGTCCTCGTGCGAGCGAAGCCGAAGCCGTTCGCGATAGAGATCGCTGTCCTCGCGGGCCTTGACCTGGCGCGCGAGGCTCGACGCGAGCGTCTGGCTTGCGAGCCGCGTGGTCAGGCACAGGGGCCGCGGCGAATGATGGTGGCAGGCGACCAGGCCCCAGAGAATGCCGTCCTTAACGATGGACATGGAGGCGGAGGCCTCCACACCCATGTTCTTCAGGTACTGGATGTGAACGGGAGAGACGCTGCGAAGCGTGGAGTCGCTGAGGTCGATCTGGCTGAGCCCCTGCGCTCCGACGATCCGCGCAGGCTCGTAATGCACGTCCGCGATGACCCGGACGCGATTGCGCACGTAGAGGGCCCGAGCCTGCCGCGGGATGTCCGAGGCCGGGAAGTGGTGGTTCATGAAGCTGGCCGCACTGTCGGACAGCGCCTCGCCGACGACCACGCCCGCTTCGTCGTCGACGAACTGGTAGATCATCACCCGGTCGTAGCCCGTCAGATGCTGGAACGTTCGAGCGGCCTCGTCGAACAGCTCGCTGAACGAATTGGCCCGATCGAGCGACCCGCCGACAGCTTCGATCTCGGCGAGGAAACTCGCATCGAGCTCCGGACCCTCATCCCGATCCGTCAGTTCTACGACGACATAGTCGCCTGTGCGAAAGGCAACGGCGTCCTTGACCCCTCCCCGGAACGTCACGGCTCCGAGAACGTAGAGACCGCTGGCGGGCACGCTTTCCGGTGTCAGCGAGAGGCGCCCGGACAGAAGATCCGGGAGCTTCTGGCCGACGAGGTCGCTCTCGTGCGAGCCCGGGAGACCGGCGTGGCCGACGACGCGAAGCTCGGCGTCCGCAATCAGCATGCAGCCATAGGGCTGGATCGATCCAGGGATGTGGATCGGTTCGCGGTCGCAGGACGTCGTGTCGATCGCGGCGAGGTCAGGAGCGTAGGCCATGTCGGCACACCATAGTCGCGCCGGTCAAGCTCCGCCATGAGCCCGCTCGCCGCGACCCGAACGAAGGCGAGCCGGCCGACGCGCCTCAGCGATCGGCGACGAAGCGAAGGAAGTTGGAGAGTTCCCTCGTTCGCTTGACGGGGTCGGTGATTTCCTCGTCGATGCCGACCTGCCAGGCGATGTCGGGGCTACCGGGCGAACCGAGGTCGTCCAGGAGGCACGCGTAGGATTCGACGGAAGGCTCGTCGCGCGCCATTCGCGCTTCAACGAGATCGCCGGCCTGACGGCGCAGCGTCGCCGCGATCTCGCTCACCGTCAGCTCGGGATGGTACTGGACGCCCCAGAAGATGCCTCGGCCGCTCCGGATCTCGGCGGCCTCGACGAACGTGCTTCTGGTTTGGGCCAGAACCGACGCTCCGGCCCCTAGGGTGTCGACGACACTGGAGTGCATCGCAGGCGCATCCCAGGACAGCGGCCGCCCGGACAGCATCGGGTGGTCGCGCCCAGCCTGCGTCGCGACGATGCCGCGCGCGAAGCCCGCCTCCATCGATTGGCGGCGCGGCCGGCACGTCCCACCGGACGCGACCGCAGCGATCTGAAGACCCGCGCACGAACCGAAAGCCTTGGCGCCGGCCTCGAACAGCGCAGCACCAAAACGTGCAGCCGCGCGCGTCTCGTCGTTCTCCTCGTGCATCTGAATGGGCGAGCCGGCGAAGAGGACGCCGTCGATGTCGGTCAGGCTCGGGAGCGGCGAGCCATCGATGCAGGAGCAGTGGCTGATGCTCGCGTCCGGAGCGAGCTGTCGGATCGTGGACGCGTAGGTCTCGTGCGAAGCTTCACCGACCCATCGGCGACGCGCCTCCTGCTGATCCGGGGTTTCGCTGGAGACGACGAGGAGGTTCAGGGGCACGAGGATCCGATCGCAGATTGGCTTGGATCTCAGCAACACCGGAAGACGCGCATCGTTCGCTCGCCTGACGAAGTCGAAGCACCGATGGCGCATGTGTCGCACCCTTCGCGACCGTTTGCCAGCGAACGGGTGCCAAGCTCGGGCGTTGTGCGATGCGAAACAGGACTGTGCTCGGGCGTCGGCCATGCCGTCGGCGTGTGAAGCCGTGCGGACAAGGTCATCGATTCATGGAAGTTGCCGTCGTAACGGGTGCAAGCGCCGGGATCGGCCTTGCGATCGCCGAGCGCTTCGCGAAAGCGGGCTGGACGATCGCCATCCTCGCCCGCGAGCCGGAGCGTCTTCGTGAGGCCCGTACCCGGCTGGAGCGCGCCGGAGGCACTGTTCTCGACATTCCGGCCGACGTTGCCGACCCCGAACAGGTGAACGCTGCCGCGGCGCGCGTGATCGAGACGTTCGGCCGGATCGACGCATGGATCAACAACGCGATGACGACGGTCGTCGCGCCGGCGGACGAGATCACCGCCGAGGAGTACCAGCAGGTCACCGCTTCGACATACCTGTCGCAAGTCTACGGGACTCTCGCGGCCCTGCGGCAGATGCGAAAGCAAGGTTGCGGAGCGATCGTCCAGGTGTCGTCCGGGCTGGCGTTCCGCAGCGCGCCTCTGCAAGCGGCCTACTGCGGGGCGAAAGCCGCAGTCGGCGGGTTCACGGATTCTCTGCGCGCCGAGCTCATTGCGGAGAAGTCCCGCGTCACGCTTTCCGTCGTCTACCTGCCCGGCGTCAACACGCCGCAACCCACCTGGGCGCGCAACCGCACCGGCCACGAGCAGGTCATCCCGGACCCGCTGTTCGATCCGCGTCTTTGCGCGGAAGCCGTGTTCTCATCGGTGCTCGACCCCCAGCGCGAGGTCTGGGTGGGCCGGTCCACCGTCATGATGGCGCTCGGGCAAGCTCTCGCGCCGTCGTTCGCGGATCGGCAGGCCGCGGGCATGATCGAGGCGCAGCAGGGAGACCCGATGCCCCCGCGTGAGGGCAACCTCGCCGAGCCCGCTGCGGGGCCCGCTAGGATCGACGGTCCTCGCGTTGGGGACGTCGTCGGTTCGCCGTCCGAGTATGTCACCAGCCGCGACGTCCGGACGTTCAAGCTGGCCTGCGCCGGAGGGCTTCTCTTCGCGGGGGCGGCCTTGCGCGGCCTGCTCCGTAACGCTGCCGCGAGGCGCATCCGATGAGTGCGGTTCTCGAGCAGTTGGCGGGCGTCATCCGGGCGGAGAATCCGCGCAAGCGCGGCCGGCGCACCGATGGGTATCTTCCCTTGGAGGACTACGGCGCAATCGGCGAGGGACGTTCGGTCGCCCTTTCGGGCACCGACGGCTCGATCGACTGGTGGTGCGTCCCGAACATGGACTCGCCTCCCCTCTTCGACCGCCTGCTCGACGGCGAGAACGGCGGCCGCTTCTCCATCCGGCCGGACGAGCCGTTCGACGTCGAGCAGCGCTACCGCGAGGCGAGCAACGTGCTCGAGACGGTGTTCACCACCGCGAGCGGCAAGGCCGTCCTCGTCGAGTCTCTCAACAGCGGGACGGCGGGCCGCCTGCCCTGGGCCGAGCTTGCGCGCCGCATCGAGTGCGTCGCGGGCTCGATGCGCTTCGAGGTCCTCATGCGTCCCGGCCGACGCGGCGACACGGTGAACCCCTACCATTCGACGATCGGCCGGCAGACGGTCTTCAACGTCGGCGATGTCCTCGGGCTCTTCCTTCATTCGGCAGATCTGGAGTTCGACTGGTCCGACGAATGCGTGACCGGGCGCTTCTCGGTCGAAGCGGGCGAGAGGCGCACCTTCGCGATCATCGCGTGCAGCGACGGGCCGCTCGTCGTCCCGACGATCGAAGAGATCGACGAGCGCATCGACATCTCCGACGAGGAGTGGCGCGTCTGGGCCGAGCGCGTCAGCTACGACGGACCGGGACGCGAGGCGTTCGTGCGCAGCGCGCTCGCCTTGAAGCTCCTCCTGTTCTCGCCGTCCGGAGCCATTGCCGCCGCGCCGACGACGTCGCTCCCGGAAAAGATCGGCGGACCGAAGAACTACGACTACCGCTACGCCTGGGTGCGGGACGCGGGCTACACGATCAAGGCGTTCCTCGCCGCCGGCGCCGAGGCCGAGGCGAAGGCCGCCTTCTCATGGCTTCTCAACCGGATCGAAGAGCATGGGACGCAGGTCTGCTACACGCTCGACGGCGGGCTGGTCTCGGACCTCCAGGAATGGGCGATGCCGGGCTATCGCGGTTCGACCCCCGTCGTTACCGGGAACGTCGCGGCCAAGCAGCGCCAGCACGGCGTTTATGGCGACATCTTCGAGACCGCGTCGCGCTTCGTGGAGCGCGGCAACATCCTCGACGCCCGGAGCGCGGCGACCCTCTCGCGCATCGCCGACGAATGCGCCGATCTCTGGCGCACGCCCGACTCGGGGATCTGGGAGCTGGAGGACATCCAGCACTACACGATGTCGAAGATCAGTTGCTGGCAGGCGCTCGCGCGTGCCGTGGAACTGGCCGACGGCGGCCAGTTGCCGACGACCTGCCGGGAACGTTGGATGCGTGAACGGGACCGGATCGCGTCCTGGATCGAGGAACACTGCTGGTCCGAGAAGGCTCGCAGCTTCGTGATGTATCCCGGAACGACGCGCCTCGATGCCTCGCTTGCGCTGGCTGTCCGGTTCGGCTTCGACGGGCGCGACCGGTTGCGCGCGACGCTTGAGGCCATCGACCGTGAGCTCGGATCCGGGCCGTTCCATTTCCGCTACTCGGGCGCGGAGAAGGAGGAAGGCTGCTTCCTCGCCTGCTCCTACTGGACGGCGGAGGCGTGGGCCCTTCTCGGTGAAGGCGACAAGGCCCGCAAGCGGCTCGACGAATTGGATCGGGCCCTTTCGCACGGATCGGGCGTCCTATCGGAGATCGTCGACCCCGACGACGGGTCGTTTCTGGGTAACATGCCGCAGGGCCTCAGCCACCTCGCCCATCTGATGGCGCTGTCCACGGCTTACGGCCGCGAGGGTCGAACTGCGAAGAGCGCGGCCAGCCGGAGGGGCGGCTTCGATGGCTGATCGCGACCTGATGGATCGACACACGGAGGCGACCGCTCGCCAAGCGAGGATCTCCCCCCGCCTCCGCGCGATCCTCGATGATCGTGCGCGACGCGACGAGGGACCCTATGAACCTGTCGTTCTGACGCGCGCCCGGATCGAGGTGCTCCGGGCGTTCGTGGCGCTCATCATCCCTCACACCATCGAGGGGCTGGACATCGCCCGGCGCATCGACGCGAAGCTTGCGAAAGGGTCGGGGGATGGATGGCGCGCGGAGACGCTTCCCGCCGACGCGCGGGCCTACGCCAAGGGCCTCGATACGCTGGATGCGGCGGCACAAGCCGAAGGATCGCCGTTCGCGACCGCACCGGGCGACACGCAGCACGCCCTGCTGACGTCGATCGCTGCGGGGACCTTCATCGCACCAGCGAACAGCGGTTTCGATGCCGGGCAGATGAAGGACTGGTTCGACGACCTCCGGTCCGATGCGGCTCGGATCTACGTTGCCCACCCTGCGGCGATGGCCGCGATCGACTACGAAGGGCATGCGAACGGCGCGGCAGGCGGCGCAGCCTTCGAAGGCTGGAGCGACCGCATGATCGAGGACGTCCGATGAACCTCGACCGCATGGTACGCTACCGCGACGACGAAATCGTCGATGCCGTGATCATCGGTACGGGCGCAGGAGGCGCGCCGCTTCTGGCACGGCTGGCCCGGGCGGGGCTGAAGGTCGTGGCGCTCGAAGCCGGGGCCAACCGCCACCCCGAGACTGAGTTCGTCGCTGACGAGACCGCCTCGGCCGATCTCTACTGGATGGGCGAACGCATCAGCGGAGGTGCGACCCCGGAGGCGTTCGGTGCCAACAACAGCGGCATCGGTGTTGGAGGCTCGACGCTTCATTGGGGCGCCTTCGTGCCGCGTGCGGACCCGCGTGACCTCCGCCTGCGGACCGAGACCGGACGCGGCGTCGACTGGCCGCTCGACTACGCCGACCTCGAACCCTACTACAACGAGGTCGAGGCGTATCTCGGCGTGTCGGGGCCAGCCGACTACCCGTGGGACCCGCGCCGCCGCTACGCGAACCCGGCGGTCGCCCGCAATGGGCCGGCGCGCGCCATGGCCGAAGCCTGTTCCGCTCTGGGTATCCGCCATGCGGACGCGCCTGCGGCGTTGGTCTCCCGCCCGTTCGAGCAGGAGGGGCACGGGACGCGCCATGCCTGCGTCGGTTGCGGATACTGCCACCAGGGCTGTCGCAACGGCTCGAAGGCGTCGATGGACGTCACCTACCTGCCACTCGCCGTCGCTCATGGCGCCGAGATCCGTCCGAACTGTCTGGCGCACGGCTTCGAGCGGGATGGGAGCGGACGCATCACCGCCGTCGTCTACCGGGAGAACGGTCGCGACAGGCGCCAGCGCTGCGCTGCCGTCTTCCTGTGTGCGGGCGCCATCGAGACACCACGCCTGCTTCTCCACAGCGGCGTCGGCAATTCGAGCGGTCAGATCCGGCGGAACTACACGGCGCATGTCGCGACGCAGGTCTGGGGGACGTTCGACGCGGAGATGCGGATGAACCGAGGCTACCCGTCCTCGATCATTACCGAAGAGATGGTCCGGCCGAAGGACGCGGACTTCGCCGGCGGCTATCTCGTCCAGAGTCTGGGCGTCGTCCTCCAGACCTTCGCCGACCAGGTGACGCGGGGACGCGGGCTCTGGGGCCGCGATCTCCTCGACTACCTCGCGCGCTCCAACCATCTCGCCGGCATCGGCATCAACGGCGAATGCCTGCCGAGCGACGACAACCGGATGATCCTATCGGACGAACGCGACGACACCGGGATGGGTAAGCCGCTCGTGCGGTTTTCCTACGGCGAGAACGAACGGGCGCTGAAGGCGCACGCCATCGCGTTCATGCGCTCGATATGGGAAGCGGCCGGCGCCTCGGACATCTGGGTGCTGGAGCGCACCGCCCATACGATCGGCACATGCCGGATGGGCACGGACTGCGACGACGCGGTGGTCGATCCGTTCGGGAAGTCGTTCGATGTCGAGAACCTTTGGATCGCGGACAACTCGGTCTTCCCAAGCGCTCTCGCCGCCAACCCGGCGCTGACCATCATGGCGCTGAGCCTGCGCAGCGCGGACGCGTTCCTGACGGGCCGCGCTACCTGAGTCATCCCAGCGAAGCGAAGGCCTCCCAATCCTTGAGGTCGGAGCCGTCCGACCGCTCGGGTCGTTCGCGACAGACTCCGGCCTTCGCTTCCGGCCTGCGCTTGCTCGTCCGCGTCAGCGCCGCCTTTCCCGCGGCGCGTCGCCGTGCCTCGGCCGCCGCCTGCCTGTCCTCGGCCCGCCAGATCGCCGGGAGATCGCGGTCGAGAACGTCCTCCACATGGTTCGGCTCGAAGACATGGAAGGTGACGGCCTTGGCGCGGCCGTGTAGCTTCACGGTTCGAGTTCCCGCGCTCTTCAGGCGGCCGTCCTTCAGCCACTTCATCCGCTCGCTCGCAGAGATGGTGAGGATGTCCTCGATCTCCCGGGGAAGCACCGGCAGCGCTTCGATCCGGTCGAGGACGGCGGCGATCACCGCCGCGACCGCTTCCAGCGCTTGTCGTCCCCGGCGTCGAAGGACAAGCGAACCTGTCCGGCTTCGACGGCGAGGTGTTTCCGGTCGGCAAACGCGAGACGCGCCTTCATCTCGCGCTCGATGCCTTTGGCACGCACCGCCAAGCCTATCGTCGCCCTCATCGGGAACGGCCACTCGGCCGTCAGGGCGGCGGAGGTAGGTGGTGTCGTCGCCATCGTCATAGGATGTAAACTAGGCTCTGCGGCGCAGTCTCCTACCCGACGAAGTGTTCGATGAATGTCACGAGCGGCTGCCGAGCGCGCCTCAATTTGATCGCATGGATCTCTACGGGTATCGCAGCAGCATCCTCTGAACTGGACGTGGCAAACGGTTCATCCGTTCTCGACCCGACCTGGCCGTCGGGAGTCGATCGGGCGCCAAGCTCACGGCGACAGTGGGAATGCCCTAACAGCGAAAGTCGAGCATTAGCGAAAGTCGCGCGTTCGCACCCGGATGCCTTCATCGCGCCTTCCAGGGTCGGCCATGAACTTCGCTGGCGGCATCCGCGGCGTGGGCATTGTCGCGACATCGTGCGCGCGCCCCTCGCCTCCCCGGCGCCCGACACTGGCGAACTCCTCGGAAAGATCGGCAAGCGAGTGGACGATAAGGTGAACGACCTCGCCCTCGCGCTGGATGCGGCCTCGAACGCCCATCATGCCGGCACCGAGGACGATCCGACGATGCGCCTCGAACACCTTCGTCCAGACGACGAGGTTGGCGACCCCGGTCTCGTCCTCGATGGTGATGAACATGACGCCCTTCGCCGACCCGGGGCGCTGGCGAACGAGCACCAGCCCGGCGACCTCGACCCAGCGCCGGTCGCGCGAGCCCATCGCTTCGGCGCAGGTGAGAACACGTCGCCGGGCGAGGTCTTCGCGCAGGAACGACACCGGATGGCGACGAAGCGTCAGCCCTACATGGCCATAGTCTTCGACCACCTCCCCGCCCTCGGGCATCGCCCGCAGCCGAACGAGCGGCTCGACCTGTTCGGCCCCCCTGCCCGCCTCACGCTCGGCGGCGGCCGCAAACAGCGGCAGCGGCTCGTCGCGCAATGCCTTGATGGCCCACAGAGCATCGCGACGCGATAAGCCCAGCGAGGAGCGGAAGGCATCCGCCTCGGCCAGCTCGACGAGGGCCGCGTGCGGGATCCGGGCCCGCCGCCAGAGATCGTCGACCGAGGCGAACGGCACGCCGCCGCGTGCCGCCACCAATCGTGCCGCCTCGGCGTTACCGAGCCCGCGAACCATGCGAAGACCCAGGCGGACGGCGAGACGATCATCGTCCGCATCGGAGAAGTTTTCCGGTCCGCCTGGTTCGAGGGTGCAATCCCAGCGGCTGGCATTCACACAGACGGGCCGCACCTCGATCCCGTGCTCCTGCGCGTCGCGCACGATCTGCGCTGGGGCGTAGAAACCCATCGGCTGGGCGTTGAGAAGCGCCGCGCAGAAGACGTCCGGATGCCAGCATTTGAGCCAAGACGACGCGTAGGCGATCAGCGCGAAGCTCGCCGCATGGCTTTCCGGGAAGCCGTAGGAGCCGAACCCCTCGAGTTGGCGGAAGGTGCGCTCGGCAAAGTCCGCTTCGTAGCCGTTGGTCACCATCCCCTGAACGAGCTTGTCGCGGAAGTGCGAGACGCCGCCGGTGAACTTGAAGGTCGCCATGGCGCGACGAAGCTGGTCTGCCTCGCCGGGGGTGAAGCCGGCACACTCGATGGCGACCCGCATCGCCTGTTCCTGGAACAGCGGCACGCCGAGCGTCTTGCCGAGAACGCGCTCGAGTTCGGGCTTGGGGAAGACGACGTCCTCGCGCCCCTCGCGACGACGCAGATAGGGATGCACCATGTCGCCCTGGATCGGCCCCGGCCGAACGATCGCCACCTCGATGACGAGGTCGTAGAAGGTGCGCGGCTTCATCCGGGGCAGCATCGCCATCTGCGCCCGGCTCTCGATCTGGAACGTGCCGAGCGTGTCGGCCTTGCGGATCATAGCGTAGGTGCGTGGATCCTCGGCGGGGATCGTCGCAAGGTCGAGTTCGATGCCCTTGTGTTCGGCGAGGAGGTCGAAGCCGCGGCGCATCGCCGAGAGCATCCCGAGGGCGAGCACGTCGACCTTCATGAACTTCAGCGCGTCGATGTCGTCCTTGTCCCACTCGATGACCTGACGGTCGGCCATCGCCGCCGGCTCGATCGGAACGAGCTCGTCTAGGCGGTCGCGCGTCAGCACGAACCCGCCCGGGTGCTGCGAGAGATGGCGCGGAAAGCCGACGAGCTGCGAGGCAAGATCGAGCGCCAGGCGCAGACGTCGATCCTCCATGTTCAGGTTGATGCCGCGGACGTGCTTCTCCTCGACGCCCTCGGACCAGGACCAGATCTGCGACGACAACGTCCTGGTCAGGTCCTCCGGCAGGCCGAGCGCCTTGCCGACGTCGCGGATCGCCCCCTTGGCGCGGTAGCGGATCACCGTCGAGCAGAGCGCGGCCTTGTCTCGCCCGTAGGTCTCGTAGACCCACTGAATGACCTCCTCGCGCCGCTCGTGCTCGAAGTCGACGTCGATGTCGGGTGGCTCGCGCCGCTCTTCGGAGACGAAGCGCTCGAACAGGAGATCGTTGCGATCGGGGTCGATCGAGGTGACGCCGAGAACGTAGCAGACCGCCGAGTTCGCCGCCGAGCCCCGCCCCTGGCAGAGGATGCCTTTCGAGCGGGCGAAGCGGACGATCGCGTTCACCGTCAGGAAGTACGGGGCATAGTCGAGCTTCTCGATCAGCCGCAACTCGTGCTCGAGATTGCGCCGGACGTCCGCCGGCAGCCCTTCCGGATAACGCCCGTTGGCTCCTGCCCAGGTGAGTTTGGTGAGCGCCGCCTGCGGCGACAGTTCGGGGAACTCGCGCTCCTCGGGATACTGGTAGCAGAGCTCGTCCATCGAGAAGCGGCAACGATCGGCGATCTCCACGGTCCGGGCCAGCGCCTCAGGGTAGCGCGCGAACAGGCGATGCATCTCCGTCGGCAGCTTCAGATGGCGGTCGGCATGGCGCTCGCGCCGGAACCCGGCGTCATCGATCGACACCCCATGCCGGATGCAGGTGACGACGTCCTGAAGGATGCGCCGATCCGGCTGGTGGAAGAGAACGTCGTTGGTGACGACGGTCGGAACGCGCCCCGCTTGCGCCATCTCGACGAGTTGGTGAAGGCGGAGTTGGTCGTTCGGGCGCCGCCGAAGCGTCAGCGTTAGATAGGCACGCTCGCCGAACGTCTGGCGGAGTTTGCGAAGCTGATGGGCGAGATCGTCGTCGGCTTCGTTCGGCACGAGGATCGCGAGCATGCCCTCGCCATAGGCGGCAAGGTCCTCAAAGCGCAGCACACAGCGCCCTTTGCCACCGCGCGACTTGCCGAGCGACAGCAGCCGACAGAGCCGGGCATAGGCGGCCCGGTCCGTCGGGTAGACGAGGACCGGCAGGCTGTCGGCGAGATCGAGGCGGCAGCCGACGACGACGCGGACGCCGCAGGCCTTCGCCGCCTCGTGCGCGCGCACGATCCCGGCGAGCGAGTTGCGGTCGACGACGCCGAGCGCTTCGATCCTCATCAGCGCCGCCGTGGCGAACAGCTCCTCGCAGGACGAGGCGCCGCGCAGGAACGAGAAGTGCGTCGTCACCTGAAGTTCGGCGTAGCGCGGTGCCGGGCCCGCCATCGCCGCCCGCCGATCGGTCCCCCGCCCGTTCATCCGAAGATGCCGTGTAGGAACCAGCGATGCGATCCGGTCTCGACCCGTTCGCCGTCGCCTTGCCTGAAGATCCAGTAGCGCTCGCCGGCATCGTCCTCGACGCGGAAGTAGTCGCGCACCGTGACGCTCTCGGCGTCGCGCTTCCACCATTCGCCGAACACCCGCTCCGGTCCGTCGGCGCGCCGCACCCGGCGACGCTGGCCGCGCCAGACGAACCAGGCCGGCGGATGGTCGGGCAGAAGCGCCATCGTCTCGACAGGCTCCGGGCGGGCAAGCAGCCGCGAGGGGCGCGGCCAGTGATCGTCCCAGCCTGCGCCGTCGTCGACCGCCAGCGGCTCGACCCGGACGACCGAACGCTCCGGAACGTCGCTCGGCCGCGGCGCGAAGCGATAGAGCCGGCGCTCGCCGATCCGGTTGGCGAGGATGTCGACGAGGCCGGAGACGTCGGGTTCGCTCTCCTCGACCAGCGACGACACCGTCTGGGTGGTGACGGTGGGCTCGGCCAAGGTGGCGGTCAGCGTCATGATCTCGATGCCGAAGCCGGG
Source organism: Pseudomonadota bacterium (assembly GCA_023419535.1). Classification (GTDB taxonomy): domain Bacteria; phylum Pseudomonadota; class Alphaproteobacteria; order Rhizobiales; family Rhizobiaceae; genus Aureimonas. Next base: position 31,928 of record JAEZXX010000023.1, read on the forward strand.
ATCGATCTGCTCGATCCGGTCGCAAAGCAAACGGGTCAGGCGCTTGGCATCGCGCTCAGGCCTTGCGGTGCCGATCCGGATCGCCTCCCAGCGATTGTCGACGCGTCCGAACAGGAGGTCGAGGCGGCGGGCACCAAGCCCCCTCACCTCGAGGTCGGCAACGAGCGTTGCGACGAGCTTGCCCGTGTAGCGCCGGATGGTCTCGGCGGCCGCGATCGGCTCGGCGAACAACCGCCGCGCCTCGACGAGATCGGGCGAGCGCACCGGATCGATCGGTTCGGGAACATTCCCGATTGCCTGGTCGAGGCGGCGCGCCAGTTCGGGGCCGAAGCGCAGCGTCAGCGGCGCCCGCGGTTGCGACAGAAGATCGCCGACCGTCGCAAAGCCGAGGACGGCAAGGTCCTCTCGCAGGCGTCGAGGCAAGCGCAGCGCGGCGAGCGGCAACCCCGTCAGCGCGATCTCAGCTTCTCCCGGCTCGACCAGCACCATCGCCGCGCCGGCATGGCGGGCCGCCGCATGCGCCGCGCCCCAGGTATCGGCGATGGCGACGCGTGCCTCGATCCCCGACGCCTCGAACCGTTCGACCATCGAGCGCAGCATCGCCTCCTCACCGCCATGCAGATGGTCGGCACCCGTCGTGTCGACGACGAGGCCGTCCGGTGGATCGGCGGCGACCATCGGCGAGAAGCGCAGGGCCCAAATCGCCAGACGCTGGAGGGCCTCGGCATCGCCGTCCGCATCCGCCTCAAGCACCGCAATACCGGGAACCAACGCCTGCGCCTTCGCCGCCGGCATGCCGACGCCGAGCCCCATCGTTGCGGCCAGACGGTCGAGGGCCATGACGATGCGTCGATTGCCCTCGCGTCCGACGAGGATCAGCGGCACGTCAGCCGGCGGCACGCTGCCAGGGGACTTGCGCCGCAGCCGATCGGTCGGCCAGCGTGGAAGGTAGAGCGAGACGACCCTTGCCATCGCATGCCTCCACTTCGAAGTCGGCGCATTCCCCGGCACGGCACCGGATGAGTTCGAGAAGCCAGCGAGCCCGTCCGACGCCGGGAACGGGCAACGGGACGGAGGGCAGCACCGAGACGCGCCAACGGGTCACGGAGGCGGTGGGCTGTCCGAAGTCGGCCGCTTCCGTCTGACGACGCCAGCGGCGCACGGCGATCGCCATCGAGCCCGTGCCCTCCGCGGCGAGCTGAAGACGACGCGAGGCCGTCATCGAGAGCTTGGCGACCTCGGCGACGACGGCTCCGAGGCCGCCATGGCGAAGCCCGTCCTCGAAGCAGGCGAGCAGCGTCTTGTCGTCGCCCGCCTCGACGAAGATCACCCGCCCGGGTGCAAGGCCCGCTTGCGCGATCGCCGGAGCGAAGAGGTCCTGCCGGGTGACGCACCACAGGACCTTGCCTTTGGTCCGGGCAGCGATGCCGGCGGCGAACAGCGCCGCCGCCGCGCCGTCGATGGCGCCGTTGCCGCCGCCGGCCACCTCGTGCAAGGCGCCGCGCGATAGCCCGCCGCCGGGAAGCCGCCCGTCGATCGCCTCAAGCCCGAACGGCAGGACGCCCCGCTCACGCGCCGCGCCGCCTTCGAGGCGGCGAACGCGTTCGCGGAGCGCGTCGAGCGCAGTGTGGGTTGCATTCGTGGGCATGGCGGACGACGAACGACGTCAGCTCCGATCACCAGCTTGAAACAGGCGTTCCCTTTCTGTTCTATGTCGCGTCAGAGAGTCAACCCAAGGGACCATCGTCGTCCCCGAACGTCGTCGACCACGCCATGAGTGACGCCCCGAATCTGCCCAACCCGCCGATGATTGGCGTCGCCGACACCCCGCGCTCGGAGCCAATCGGGAGCGGCCTGTCTCGGGATGCGCCGACGCGCAAGATCATCCACGTCGATATGGACGCCTTCTACGCCTCGGTCGAGCAGCGCGACGATCCGAGCCTGCGTGGCAAGCCCGTCGCCGTCGGTGGCTCGCGCGAGCGCGGCGTCGTCGCCGCGGCGAGCTACGAGGCGCGGGCCTTCGGCGTGCGCTCCGCGATGCCTTCGGTGACGGCGCGGCGGCGATGCCCGGAGCTGATCTTCGTCAAGCCGCGCTTCGAGGTCTACAAGGCGATCTCGATGCAGATCCGCGAGATCTTCGCCGAGCACACGCCGATCATCGAGCCGCTGTCGCTCGACGAGGCCTATCTCGACGTCACCGAGAATCGTCAGGGCATCACTTCCGCCACCGCCATAGCCGAGGCGATCCGCAAGCGGATACGGGAGGTCACCGGGCTGACCGCCTCGGCCGGGGTCTCCTACAACAAGTTCCTCGCCAAGCTCGCCTCCGACCAGCGCAAGCCGGACGGCCTCTTCGTGATCCGCCCGTCGGAGGGTGCCGCCTATGTCGCGGCATTGCCGGTCGCCCGCTTCCACGGCGTCGGCCCGGCGACGGCGGCGAAGATGGAGCAGCTCGGCATCCATACCGGTCTCGACCTGCGGGAGCGATCGCTGGAGTTCCTGACGCAGCACTTCGGCAAGAGTGGCCCCTACTACCACGGCATCTCACGCGGCATCGACGAGCGACCCGTGCGCGCGAACCGCATCCGCAAGTCGGCCGGCGCGGAGAACACCTTCAGCGAGGATCTCTTCGCCTTCGAGGCGATGACAGCGGCGCTCCAGCCGATCCTCGACAAGGTGTGGGGCCATTGCGAGGCGACGGGCACGCGGGGCCGCACCGTCACCCTCAAGGTCAAATACGCCGACTTCCGGCAGATTACCCGAAGCCAGTCGCTGTCCGAGGCCGTCGCGTCGCGGACCGAGCTCGAGCGGCTCAGCCTCGCTTTGCTCCAGCCGTTGATGCCGGTGCCGAAGGGCGTGCGCCTTCTCGGCGTGTCGCTGTCGTCCCTTCAGACGTCGGATTCGAAATCGAGCGAGGACATTCAGTTCATCCTGCCAATATGAAGCAGGGATAGCCCCACCGCTCGGTGGGAGACATTCAAGCGCTGGACACGCTCGGCATCGCTCCCAGCGTCGCATGTCTTCGCGGAAGGCAGGACGGGTACGATACGCATGTCGACGATCGGGATCATCTCGGACACGCACGGACTGCTGCGGCATGAGGCCTTGGCCGCGTTGCAGGGTGTCGAGCACATCATCCACGCCGGCGATATCGGCAAGCCGGAGATCATCTCCCGTCTCGCGGAAGTCGCACCGGTCACGGCCATCCGGGGCAATGTCGACGGCGCGGAATGGGCGGACGCCTTTCCGAGCACCGATTCCCTAGAGCTGTTCGGTCACCGCTTCTTCATCATCCACGATCGCAACGACCTATCCTTCGATCCGGCGAAGGAAGGCTATGGCGTCGTCATCTCGGGCCATTCGCATCGCCCCGGAATCGAGACCGTCGAGGGTGTTCTCTACGTCAATCCCGGCAGCGCCGGACCGAGGCGATTCAAGCTTCCGATTACGGTGGCGATCCTTCGCCAAAAGGCCGGAAAGGTGCTGCCGAGCCTTATTCAGATCGCGTGACACCGCGTGGAATTGCGGCGTTGCCGCTTTGCGAACGGTCGGCCGCTGTGGGCTGCTTTCGACCCAACAACGACATTCGACACGCTTTCCGAAGTTCTCGGAAGCTGACGTTCGGAGTCCTCCACGGAACGTGTGGCGGCGCTTCCGGTTGGAGTAACACCGAAGCGAAAGGACACCGCGCATGGCCTACATCGAAGCCAAGGACGGCACGCAGATCCACGTCAAGGACATGGGGCACGGTCGACCCGTAGTGCTCATTCACGGCTGGCCGCTGACCGGCGACATGTTCGAGTACCAAACGGTGGCCCTCCTAGAGGCGGGTTTCCGCGTAGTCACCTACGATCGACGCGGGTTCGGGCAGTCCGGACACCCGGCGACGGGCTACGACTACGACACCTTCGCCGACGACCTTGCGGCGGTCCTCGAAGGGCTCGATCTGAACGACGTCTCACTGGTTGGCTTTTCGATGGGCGGTGGCGAGATCGCCCGATACCTGTCCCGCCACGGTGCCACGCGCGTCGCCAAGACAGTCCTTGTCGCCTCCGTCGCAGGCTATCTCCTGAAGGACCACAGCAACCCCGACGGCGTCGATGCCAGCGTCTTTGAGGACATGAAGGCTCAGATCCGGCAGGATCGCTTCGCCTTCCTCCAAAGCTTCGCCAAGCAGTTCTACGGGGTCGGTGTCCTGTCGAAGCCCGTCAGCCAGGGCATCCTCGACTGGAGCTTCGTGCTGGGCGTCATGGCGAGCCCGCTGGCGACGCTTCAGTGCGTCGACGCGTTCGGCAAGACGGACTTTCGCCCGGACTTCCGGAGCTTCACCAAGCCGACGCTGGTCATCCACGGCACCGGGGACGACACGGTCCCGATCGACCCAACGGGACGAGCTGCCGCCAAAGCCATCCCCGGCGCGAAGCTCATCGAGTACGAGGGTGAGCCACACGGCCTGTTCGCCACGGTCCCGGAGCGGTTGAACCGGGACCTCCTCGAGTTCCTGCGCTGACGGATCGGCTGGGGAAATCGAGACCCGGGAGGCGGCAAGACGGCCCCTCCCGGGTTTCTTTTGCTCGATCAGCCACTGAACCTTCGCGGACCTGATTTAGGACCATCTCGCGACCGGCGGGAACGTCGTGATCGGCCGGCAGTCAGACGACGAGGGAACCAGCGACGTCTTGCCCATGCGACGTGACCGGAAAGGGGAGGCTCGGCAGACGGCCTGACCGGGTTCCCCCTCGCATCACTGCGGCGTCGGCGTGGGCGCGCTGCCCTCCGTGCCTCGATCGATCCGCCAGAGCTGGGTCGGCAAGGCGGCAGGCGCGTCCGGCTTGAAGAACGCGGAGTCCTGAATGCGCGACGTGGTAACGTACACGGTGCCGTCCGGTCCTTCCGCGAACGTGTCGGGCCAGCGCAACCGCTCGTCCTGAACGAGAAGGGTGGGCGTTCCGGCGGCCCCTTCTCCCAGGTCACGGAGCTTCACAGCGTTCTCTTCCGGCGCCGTGACATACATGTCGCCACTTTCGCGCCCGATCAGGAGGCCGTCCGCCACGCCGTTCTCACCGAACTCTTCCACTGCGCCGGACAGATCCTCGCCGGAGAGGCCAGACGTCTCGAGCGTGTCGGTTGGGATGCGGTAGAGCGTGCCTCCCTTGATCGCCTGCCAGTAGAGATGCTCGCCGTCCGGAGAGAGGGCGATGCCGTCGGCCGAGAACTCCACGCCGCGTCCGTCGGGGCGCCGCAGCGGCTCGCCGTCGGCTTCCACGACAACGTCCTTCTCGACCTGCGTCGAGGGGTGACCGTCCAGAACGCGGCGCGATTCACCGCTTTCCAGATCAACCACGACAAGGGCACCCTTGACGCCGGAGTCGGTGATGTACGCGTGGCTCCCGTCCGGAGAAAAGCGGACATCGTTGAGGTAGGACCCTTGGGGTGCGACCGTCTCGTCGAAGGTGATCGTCTGCGCCACTTCGTTGGTCGCGAGGTCGACGCGCACGAGCTTCGGCCCTCCTGCCACCACGAAGCCCTGCGCGGGCGCGGCCGGGTCGAGGACCCAGAGATTGCCCTGGCCATCCGCGACGACACTCTGCACGCAGACCCAGTGGTCGTCGGGCGTCATCTCGTCTTTGCGCGCGTTGCGCCAAGCGTTCCACTCGCCGTTCGGATAGGGCGCGATCGTGCCGTCCTCCATCACCTCCGCGACGGATACGGGGGAATCTTCGGTCCACCGAGGGAAGTTGACGAAGATACGTCCGTCTTCAGAGACCGTGACCCCCGTGACTTGGTGTGGGAACTCCGCCACCCGCTCAACGCTCGCTTGGGATGCGGACGCGGCGGGCTCTTGCGCGAGGGCTGCCGTCGGAAGCGACAAGGCTGCGATGGAGCCGAGAAGGACGGATAAATTTCGCTGCGGAGATCGCATGGTTCTTCCTTCAGGCTGAATGGTCGGAAACCGTCCGGGGTCCTTTCCTCAACCTGTCGGCAACAAGAGAGTTCCGTGGCAACCTCAATGTCCGTCGGTCGTGGGAATGCGGCGAGCCATAAAAGGGGTCTGTCGCCCCTCCAGCCCCGTCAGACGCGGAGCCGGAGGGGGCGGTTCGCGATTGCACTCGACGCATTCCAGACGCCGCGGATCGGGACCGATGGCTCCGAGAGCTGCCGTCAAGCCGACGATAACTCGGCTCCGGAGATACCAACTTGGCGAGCACGTAACAGCAGCTTGAGCGGCGTTGGTTCAGCGCCCGTTCTCTTCATGCTATATGTCGACCATGTCGAACGCGTTGAGGCTCGCGAAGGGAACGTTCGGACGTGTCGCCCTGCTCGACATGGATCGACCCCTGGTGCGCCATGCGCATCCGCACTGCCATGTCCTTCTAAAGGTTGAGGGGGCCGACACGCAATTCTCGGTCAAGGATCGCTTGGTCCCGTTGACGGACGAGAGCGCGGTTCTGATCAACGCTTGGGAGCCGCACGCTTACTCACATTTCGACAATCAGCCAGCCACGATCATCCTCGCGCTGTATATTGAGCCGAGATGGCTGGGCGAGTTCCGCCCGAACTGGCGGACCAGCGGCGCGCCAGACTTCTTTACACAGACAGTTGGGACGACGAGCCCGCGAATCCGCTCGCTGACACGCGAGCTCGCCGAGGCGTTGGTGCACGATCCGGGCAATGCCCTTGATCACGAGCGTCTCCTGGCCGAGCTGATGATTGCGGTGGTCGAGCGCTTCGCGGCGTGGCGCGAGCAGACGGTCTCGCTGCGCATTGCTGCATCCGCAGCCGTCGACCATCGCATCCGCAAGGCGGTCGCGGCCATCCGCGCCGACCCCGGCGCCATTGCCGACATGGATGGGCTCGCTTCTTCCGTCGGGCTGTCCCGCGCGCACTTCTTCCGCCTTTTCGAGACCGCGCTGAACGTGAGCCCGCGGGTCTACCTCAACGTCGTACGACTGGAGCACGCGGTGCAGGCCGTCGCCGATGGCCGACAGTCCTTCAGCGCGCTATCGCAGAGCCTCGGCTTCTCTGCCCCGTCGCATTTCTCGCGTTTCTTCCACGACCACGCCGGCTCCTCCCCCATGGCGTTCCGGACCGTCGCGGCGCTGGGAATGCCAGATTATGAGACGCCTCGGTAAGTCGCGCGACGCCTGGGGATCGCAGCGGGTCCCGGTCTCCCTCTAAGCCCGACGAGATGCCTGGAGGGGCATTCGGGAGGCTTCATGACGATCAATCCGCCCGTCGATCGATGGATCGGCCAATCGGTGCCGCGCGTCGAGGACGCTGCACTCCTCACGGGGCGCGCTTCCTTCATCGACGACCTGCCGACACGCGCAGGAACGCTCGAGGCTGCGATCGTGCGCTCGCCGCATGGTCATGCCGCGATCCGTTCGATCGACCTCGCCGAGGCTTCGAGCGTCGAGGGTGTCGTAGCGATCCTGACCGGCCCGGATGTTCAACGCCTGACCCGCTCCATGACGGTTGGCGTGAAGGCAGACGTGGAATGCTGGCCGATCGCGACGGATCGCGTGCGCTATGTCGGCGAACCGGTCGCGATCGTCGTCGCCGCGAACCGCTACGTTGCCGAGGACGCGGCCGAGCGCGTCGCGGTGGATTACGAGATCCTGCCCGCCGTCGTGGATCCGGAAACAGCGCTCGCCGCCGATGCGCCAGTGCTGCATCCCTCGCTCGGCTCCAACCTTATCAACGAGCGGCACTTTTCCTATGGCGACCCCGACGCCGCGTTTCGCGAGGCGCCGCATACGGTCGTCGTTCAGACGGCCTATCCGCGCAATTCCTGCACGCCGATCGAGACCTACGGCGTCGTCGCCGCATACGATCCGGGCGAGGATGCCTACGACATCTGCGCCAATTTTCAGGGGCCGTTCTCGATCCACGCCGTGGTCGCGCTCGCCCTGAAAGTTCCGGGAAACCGCGTTCGCCTGCGTACACCGCCATCGTCCGGGGGCAGCTACGGGATCAAGCAGGGCATCTTCCCCTACATGATCCTGATGGGGGTCGCCGCGCGCGTCTGCGGCCGCCCCGTCAAGTGGATCGAAGACAGGCTGGAGCATCTGTCGGCCTCCGTTTCGGCGACCAACCGCGTGACGCGGCTGGCGGCGGCGGTCGAGTCGGACGGTCGGATCACCGCGCTCTCGTGGGATCAGATCGAGGACTGCGGCGCGCATCTGCGGGCGCCGGAGCCGGCGACGCTCTACCGCATGCATGGCAACATGACCGGCGCCTATGCGGTGCGCAACGTCGTCATCCGCAACCGCGTCGTCCTCACCAACAAGACGCCGACCGGCCTCAATCGTGGCTTCGGCGGCCCGCAAGTCTACTATCCGCTCGAACGTCTAATGGAGCGCATCGCCCGGCTGCTCGACCTCGACCCGGTGGAGGTCAGGCGGCGCAATCTCGTTCCGGCGAACGCGTTTCCCTACCGCACGGCCACCGGAGCTTTGCTGGACTCGGGCGATTACGCGACGGCCCTCGAACGGGCCGCGGCCGAAGGCGGTCTGGCGGAGCTCCTGGCGCGCCGCGACGCGATGCAGGCAGAGGGGCGGCTCTACGGCATCGGCTATGCGGCCGCCGTCGAGCCGAGCGTCTCGAACATGGGCTACATCACCACGGTTCTGACGCCCGAGCAGCGCGATAAGGCGGGGGCGAAGAACGGTGCGCAGGCGACCGCCACGATCGCCATCGATCCGCTCGGGTCCGTGTCGGTGAAGGTCGCGTCCGTGCCGCAGGGACAGGGTCACCGCACTGTCCTGTCGCAGGTCGTGGCCGATGAACTGGGGCTCGCCCCGTCCGCCATCGTGGTCTCCGCCGATGTCGACACAGAACGCGACGCGTGGTCGATCGCCTCGGGCAACTACGCCAGCCGCTTCGCACCGGCCGTGGCGGGCGCGACGAAGATCGCCGCGGTCCGGATCCGCGCCAAGCTGGAAAAGGTTGCGGCCAGTCAGCTCAACACCACGCCGGACGACGTCGAGTTCACGGCAGGTCGCGTCCGGTCGAAGGCCAACCCCGACAACGCACTTTCCTTCGCGCGTGTCGCCGCGGCCGCTCACTGGGCACCGGGCACGCTACCCGACACGGTCGACCAGACCATCCGCGAGACGGTCTTCTGGACACCGGACGAGCTGGTCGCGCCGAACGAGAGCGACGAGGTCAACTCCTCGCTGTGCCATGGGTTCATCTTCGATTTCTGCGGCATCGAGATCGATCGCGAGACCGGCGCCCCCCGGATCGACCGCTACGTCACCATGCATGACTGTGGCCGCATCCTTCACCCGGCAATGGTCGAGGGGCAGGTTCGAGGCGGCTTCGCCCAGGCGCTCGGCGCGGCGTTCTTCGAGGAATACGCCTACGGCGCCGATGGCAGCTTCCAGTCCGGAACGCTCGCCGACTACCTGATCCCGACCGTGATGGAGGTGCCGGAGCTGACGATCCTGCATCACGAGACGCCCTCGCCCTTCACGCCGCTCGGCGCCAAGGGCGTTGGCGAAGGCAATTGCATGTCGACGCCCGTCTGCCTCGCCAACGCCGTTGCGGATGCGCTTGGCGTCGAGGATGTCGCGCTGCCCCTCAGCCCATCGAAGATCGCAGCCTTCTTGGCAGGGGAAGAGCCGCCCGCGCGCGAACCGCAGCGCAAGGCGGAGGCGATCGCCCCGACCGGCCAGCGAAAGCTGACCGGCGAAGGGGCGGCCGACGTCGCGGCTCCGCGCGAGGATGTCTGGCGGATGCTGCTCGATCCCGCGACGCTCGCCGCGATCATTCCCGGCTCCCACGGCGTGCGGAAGCTGTCCGCCACACATTTCGCGGCCGACGTCACGCTGGGTGTCGGCCCGGTGAAGGGGCGGTACAAGGCCGATATCGAATTGTTCGACCTCGACGAGCCGAACGCGGTGACGCTGCGCGGCCGGACCACAGGCGCGCTCGGCTTCGGCAGCGGCGAAGGACGCATCACGCTCACCGAGACGGCGCCGGGCAGAACCCGCATCACCTACACCTACGAGGCCGGCATCGGCGGCAAGGTCGCCTCGGTCGGCGGGCGGCTGCTCGACGGCGCCGCTCGCGTCGTCATTGGCCAGTTCTTCAAGGCGCTCGCGAACCACGCCGGCGGCGGCCGGCCGGGCCTTCTGGCGCGGCTCAAAGCCTTCATCGGGAGGGGCGCATGAAGCCCGCACCGTTCGACTACGTGCGCGCCGATACCCTCGCCGAGGCGCTCGACGCGCTGCATGAGAGCGGCGACGAGGCCCGGATCATCGCAGGGGGGCAATCCCTCGTACCGATGCTGAACATGCGCCTCGCGCGGCCTTCGGTGCTGATCGACATCATGGGCATCGAAGCGCTCGCCCGGATCGAGGAGAGCAAAGGCAAGATCGTGATCGGCGCCGGCGTGCGCCAATCCGGTCTCGAACGGTGGACGCCGCTGCGGAAGGAGTTGCCGCTCGTGGCCGCCATGCTGCCCTGGGTCGGGCATGCGCAGACCCGTTCGCGCGGGACAGTCTGCGGCTCGCTCGCCCATGCCGACCCGAGCGCTGAAATGCCGCTCGCCCTTCTGGCGCTTGAGGGCGAGGTGCGGCTGCGCACGAAGAGGAAGCGGCGCGTCGTTCCCGCTGCCGAGTTCTTCCTCGGGATGATGGCGACCGCCGTCGCGCCGGGCGAGATGATCGAGGCCATCGCCTTCCCGGCCCACTCGGGGACGGGGGTCGCCTTTCGCGAGGTCGCGCGGCGGCACGGCGATTACGCGATCGTCGCCTGCGCCGCCATCGCCCGGCCGGACGGTCGGGTCCGCCTTGCCGTGGGAGGCGTCGCCGACACGCCGCAAGCGATCGCGCTGCCGGCTCCCGCCGACCCCGCCTTCGACGACGAACTCAACGAATTCGCCTGGTCGCTGAACGCCCGCGACGATCTGCATGCCAGCGCCCGCTACCGACGCGACCTTGTCCGCAAGCTCGGCCGCAGCACCGCCGAGGAGGCCGCGTCATGTCCAAGCTGAGCCGCGATTCAAGGCATGAGATCGCCTTCACGCTCAACGGCCGCAAGGTTCGGGCGCGGGCCGAGACGCGCACTCTGCTGACCGACCTCGTCCGCCACGAACTCGGCGCGACGGGCACCCATGTCGGCTGCGAACACGGGGTGTGCGGCGCCTGCACCGTGGAGATCGACGGGGAACCCGTGCGCGCCTGTCTGACGCTCGCTGCGCAGGTCGAGGGTGCCGATATCCGGACCGTCGAGGGGTTGGAACCTTCGCCAGGCGAGCTATCGCCGCTTCAGGCTGCCTTTCGCGAGCATTTCGCCTTGCAATGCGGCTTCTGCACCGCCGGCATTCTGATCAGCCTCGACAATCTTTTCCGGCGCAGGCCCCACGCCTCCGAGCAGGAGATCCGCGAGCAGGTTTCCGGCCATCTCTGCCGATGCACGGGATACGCGCCGATCATTCGGGCGGCACTCGCCGCCCAGGCTGTCATCAGGGAGGAGGAGCCCGCCGATGCTTGATCTCGGAACCAGTTTCATCGCTAGCGTCGAGCGCGATCCGAATGCGCGCGCGATCTGCGAGGGCGATCTCGAGCTCACTTACGAAGAGTGGTTCGCGAGGATCTCCGCGCTCGTGGCGGGCCTCGACCATCTTGGCCTGAAATCCGGCGACCATGTCCTGACGGTCCTCCAGAACAGTTGGGAAAACGCCTCCCTGCACTGGGCTTGCCAGTTCGCGGGGCTGATCGTGACGCCCCTCAACTGGCGCGCCAAGGCCGACGAGGTCGACCACGCCATCGAGGACGCGGAGGCGCGGGCGCTCGTCTACGAGGCCGCGACGGCCGAGGCCGTCGAACAGTCGCAGAAGGCCCGGCATCTCCTGCGCCTTATGGCCGGCGAGCCCGGGAGCGATGTCGCCTCGCTCAACGACTTGATGGATGCGTCGGCTGCCGACGCGCAGCCTCGCGCGAGGGCGGACGACTGGTCGCTCATGCTCTATACGTCGGGTACGACGTCGCGGCCGAAAGGCGTGCCGCGTCGACACCATGCCGAGCGTGCGGCGGCGATTGCCCATGTCGCGCAGAACCTCTACCGCCACGGCGAATGCACGCTCGGCGTCATGCCGCTCTACCACACGATGGGTGTGCGCTCGCTGCTGGCGAGCTCGGTGATCGGCGGCGCCTTCGTCTGCCTGCGGCGCTTCGATGTAGCCGACGCGCTGGCCGTGATCGAGCGACGCGGCGTCACCAATCTCTATCTGGTGCCGACGCTCTACCACGACATCGTCCACCATCCGGCCTTCTCGAAGGCACGGGTCGCGTCGGTCACGAAGATCGGCTACGCCGGCGCACCGATGACGGACGGCCTGACGAAAAAGCTCGTGGGCGCCTTCGCGCCCGAGCTGTTCGTCAACCATTACGGCTCGTCGGAGGTCTACACCTTCACGATCGATCAGAACGCGGCTGCCAAGCCGGGCTCCGCCGGGCGAGCCGGCATTAACCAGCGCGTCCGGGTCGTGCCCCTTGGCGCCGCGAGCGCGGCCGAGCGTGCCAAACCGGGCGAAGAGGGCGAGATCGTCGCGTCCCTGCTCGGCGACGAGAGCTTCGAGGGCTACTGGAAGCGTCCCGAGGCCACCGAGAAGGCGCTGCGCGACGGCTGGTACTTCACCGGCGATACCGGCTTCGTCGACGAGGCAGGCGATCTCTTCGTCACGGGCCGGGCCGACGACATGATCATCACCGGCGGGGAAAACGTCTCTCCGGTCGAGGTCGAGAGCTGCCTCTCGCTGCACCCGCAGGTCGACGAGGTGGCGGTGGTCGGACTGCCGGACGAGCGCTGGGGCAAGGTCGTGACCGCATTCGTCCGGCGCTCGGGCGAGGTTAAAGAGGCCGAGCTCGACGCTCACTGCAAGCGCTCCGGCCTCGCCAATTTCCGCCGCCCACGCGCCTACGTCTTCGTCGAGGCGATCCCGAAATCCCCGGTCGGCAAGCTCCTGCGACGCATGCTCGTCGCCGGTGAATACACGCCCGAGGCCAGCACCGCGGAACGGCGCGAGCCCGAACTCTCACACTGACAAGCAGGGACGACATTCACATCATGAGCGAAGCCTACACCTTCTCCGACCCCCGCCTTACCGAGCTCGACGGCTTCAGGGTCACGATCGCGCCCGAGAGGGAACGGTGCGACATCGTTCTCGACCGGGCGCCCCTGAACGTCATCTCCATGGCTCAGCGCGACCAGCTCCGCCTGGTGTTCGAGGCGCTGGACGAGGACGAGCGCGTGCGCGTCATCGTCCTGTCCGGCACCGGCGAGCACTTCTCTTCGGGCGGCAACATCCGCGGCTTCATGGAGGCGAGTCCCGAGCACGTCTCCAAACTCGCCTGGAACATCGCCGCGCCCGCGCGCTGCTCCAAGCCGGTCATCGCCGCCAATCGCGGTTACACCTTCGGCGTCGGCTTCGAGATCTCGCTGGCCTGCGACTTCCGCATCGTGTCGGAGACCTGCCGCTACGCGCTGCCGGAGCAGAAGCTCGGCCAGATCCCAGGCTCGGGCGGCTCGGCGCGGCTCCAGAAGATCGTCGGCGTCACGCGGACCAAGGACATCGTGATGCGCTCCAAGCGCATTCCCGGCCGCACGGCCTTCGAGTGGGGCATCGCCACCGAATGCGTCGCCGACGGCGATCTCGAGGCGACGGTTGACGCCCTTGTCGACGAACTGCGCGCCTTCTCGCCGCTCGCCCAGCGCACCGCCAAGAAAATGCTCAACGACACCGACGACGCCTTCCTGACCACCGCGATCGAGGTTGAGGGCCTGAACTACAGCCGACTGCGCCAGTCCGAAGACTTCAAGGAGGGCGTCGAGGCCTTCCACGACAAGCGCAAGGCGAACTTCGTCGGCCGCTGACGGCCGATTTGTGCAACGGGCGCCTTCGGCCGGAGAGGATGCCGGACGGTCGTCTCATGAGGGAGGATGAAACGTGGAAACTGCGAGACGACAGATCATCGAGCGAGGTCCGGGCATTGCCTCGGGCCTGCGGGACCTTCCCGGCAATCTCAACTTGAAGACAGGCAGCGCCGGCCTCGTCGCCGCGATCTTCGGCTGCTCGGGGCCGGCCCTGATCGTGATCGGAGCGGCGGGAGCCGGCAATCTGACCGATGGGCAGACCGTTGCGTGGCTGCTCGCCATCTACGGCCTCGGCGGACTGATCAGTTTCGTACTCGCCCTTCACTACAAGATCCCGGTCACCGGAGCCTATTCGATCCCCGGCGCAGCGCTCGTTGCCGGATCGCTCGCCACGTTCCCGTTCGGCGAAGCAGTGGGCGCCTTCGTCATGGCCGGCGTCATCGTGCTCATCCTCGGCGTGACCGGCCTCATCGGCAGGGTCATGCGCTGGCTGCCGATGCCGATCGTCATGGCGATGATCGCCGGCGCATTGATCCGCTTCGGCATCGGCGCCGTGACAGCGGTTTCCGCGCTGCCGATCGTCGTCGGCGCGTCGGTGGCGGCATTCTTCTTGTCGATGCGCTTCGTGAAGGCCGTGCCGCCGGTGCTCAGCGCCCTCGTGGTCGGGCTGATCGCCGTCGCCCTCACCGGCTCCTTCGGCACCAGCGAGGCCGGAATCAGCTTCGTGCTGCCCGAACTGACGGCGCCGATCTTCACGCTCGACGCCTTCTTCGCCATCGCCGTGCCGCTTGCGATCCTGGTGGTCGGTGCCGAGAACGCCCAGGCGACCGGCGTGCTTCTGGCGGAAAAGTATGCTCCGCCCATCAACGCGATGACGGTGATTTCGGGCGTCGGTGGTATCCTGGCCGGCTTCCTTGGTGGGCACAACGCCAACATCGCCGGCCCGATGACGGCGATCTGCTCGTCCGACCAGGCCGGTGAAAAGCGCGAAGGGCGCTATGCCGCGACGATCGTGAACGGCGTGCTCTTCGCCGGTTTCGGTGTTTTCGCCGGTGCGGTTGTGCCGTTGATCCTGATGCTGCCCGCTCCGCTGATCGGCGCCATCGCCGGGCTTGCCATGATCAACGTCCTGATCATGGCGTTCCAGGCAGCCTTCACGAAAGCCGACGGGTATCAGATCGGTGCCTTCGTGGCTCTCGTGGTGTCGATGTCGAACGTCACGATCCTCAACATCAGCGCGCCGTTCTGGGCACTCCTGTTCGGTGCCATCGTCTCGATGCTCGTGGAAAAGCCAATGGAGTACGGTCGCCGTTCTCCAGCCGCTGGCTAGAAGCTTCGCTCCGCGCTGGATGTGGCCAACGCAAAGTCTGTCTTCGAATGGCAGCTCTCTGGCATGGTTTGCCCGAAAGCTGCCCTTCCGCTTTCCACCCACGCCAGCCAATCATTGTCTCGAAACCGCACCCAGATAGATGACTTCCGGATGCGGTGGCGTCTATGGCGTCATCTGAACCTAGTCTAGGAATGCGGCCCCATCCGAACATCCACGACCCAGGTCACGCCGAACCTGTCTCGCAGCATTCCGTAGAGTGGCGAGAAGCTGGCCGGGCCGAGCGGCTGGATGATCGTCGCGTCCTTCGACAGCGCTTCCCAGTAGGCCTTGATCCGGTCCGCGTCGTCGCCGCGGACCGAGACGAAGACGGGGATCGTGCCGGGATCCCAGTTCCGCGCCGCCGGCACGTCCATCGCCATCACGTGGAAGCCATCGTCGGACGCGACCTCGCCCCAGATCACCTGGTCGGCTTCCGCCGGATCGGTCACGGCCTGCGCATCCGCGAAGGTGAAGAGCGACAGACGTCCGCCGAAGACGGACTGGTAGAAGACGAGCGCTTCCCGAGCCTCGCCCCGGAAGTTCAGGTGTGTGACGGTTTGGATGGTCATGGCGGTTGCCCTTTCGCGTTGAACAGAACCAAAGCTAAACCGACTTAACTGACAGTTTGCGGCAGTTGGGTCTCGGGGGGAGCATGGCACGAACGGATCGACTATTCCGGCTTCTCCAGGCGATGCGGACGATGCCCGCGCCGATCACCGCGGCCCGTCTGGCCGAAGCGACCGAGGTCTCGCTCCGCTCGCTCTATCGCGACATCGACGCGCTCCGGGCAGCCGGCGCGCGGATCGAGGGCGAGCGGGGCTACGGCTACCGACTGGTCGAGGACTATGCCCTCCCGCCGCAAACCTTCGACCGCGCGGAGATCGAGGCTCTCGCGCTGGGGCTCGCCGAGGTTCGGAGCATGGGCGACCCGGTCCTGGCTGACGCGGCCATGTCGGCGCTCGCCAAGATCACGGCGACGCTGCCGGACGATCGCGAGCAGTATCTCGTGCATGCGATCTCGCAGGTGTTCCGCCCGACGCCGCGTTACGCGCCCTCGCCCTCTATGGAGACCATCCGCTCCGCGTGCTGGCGGGAGGAGGCGCTGCGGATTGGCTATGCCGACAAAGACGGCGCCACGACCGAGCGCGTGATTCTGCCATTGGCCGTGATCCACACCGACCGGACGCAGACGATCCTTGCCTGGTGCTGCCTGCGGCAGGAATTCCGGATGTTCCGCGCCGACCGGCTCCAGCACGTCGACCCGACCGGGACGAGCTTCCGGCCCCGGCGAGCCGTGCTCCTGCGGGAGTACCTGTCGGAGCTCGATCAGCGCCGATCGCCTGCAACCGGGAATGACCGAGACGAGCGCGTCTGAACGTACGGCTCCTCTCCTTCGCGGGTTTCGGAATGAGAGGGTCCCAGCCTCGTCAGCAGCTTTGAGCCGGCTAGATCATTCCAGCCAAGCTCGCTCCACGAGGCCCTCGCCGTGCACATTCTGATCGTCACCGCTCACCCCGATCCGGCCTCCTTCACGCACGCCGCCGTCGCTCGGTTCGTCGCAGGGGTCGAATCCGTTCCCGGCAATTCGCAGGAGATCGTCGACCTCATCGCGGAAGGTTTCGATCCGCGGTTTACCTCTGCCGACGACGACGCCTTCGACGGCCGGACCGCGGTGGGCGCCGACGTAGTTGCGCAGCAGCAGCGCCTCGATCGCGCGGACGTGCTGGTCTTGCTCTTCCCGGTCTATTGGTGGTCGATGCCAGCGGTGATGAAAGGCTGGATCGACCGCGTCTTCGTGTCGGGCTGGGCCTTCGTCGAAGAACCGGACGAGGGCATGACGCGCCTCCTTGGACGCCTGAAGGGGCGCGTCGTCGCAATCGGCGGGACGAACCGCGGCACCTACGAACGGCGCGGCTATCTCGCGGCGCTGGAGACCCAGATCGTCGAGGGCGTCTTCAACTATTGTGGCATGCCGACGCTCGGCGTCGACCTCCTTCTGCCGTTGGAGGAGGCGAGCGCCGAAGAGGGTCTTCGCCGAGCCTTCGAACTCGGGCGGCAAACGGCCGAAGAGAGAGCCTGATCCGCTGGGCGGCCGAACGGCCGTACGTGAAATGCAGGCCAGCGCCCACTACCGACCCTTCATTGCCCTTCCGAGGCACCAAGCGGATTTCCGAAAGCGGTCATTCCAACGCGTGGAAAAGGTCTCGTATCTCCATCGTCGCTTGCCCATTTCGAAAAGAGGCATTCGGGAACACGTTTTGGGAAGATTTGCGCCCGGCCCGGGCTACGTCGTGGTCTGGTATCGACGTTCTCGCTAGCCGTTCCCTTTCGGGACGAGCAGGGCGAACGTCAGGCCTTCTTCAACAGTCCCCGACGGTTGTGACAGTGGACGTGACGAAGGCGGGGCACACTCCGCCCCGCCTCCTCTTGGTGTTCAAAACTGTTGAGCGGTCGGCCGGATGACGATTGCATTGATGTCGACGTCCTCGGGCTGTTCGACAGCGAACGCGATGGCGCGCGCCACCGACGCTGCTGGGATCGCCTGTTTGTAGAAGTCGAGGACCGTCTCGGCAGCGGTGCCCGAAGTCGTGAACTTCAGGTCGCTTTCGACCGCTCCGGGCTCGATCGACGTGACGCGGACCTTCTCGCCTACCTCCTGGCGCAGACCCTCGCTGATCGCGCTGACGGCGAACTTGGTGCCGGAGTAGACCGTGCCACCCGGTGCGAAGACCTTGATCCCCGCAACCGAGCTCAGGTTGATGATGTGACCGCTGCCCTGATCGAGGAAGCCGGGAAGAACTGCGGCGATGCCGTAGAGCGTGCCCCTCAGGTTGACGTCGATCATCTGGTCCCACTCGTCCGTGTTGACCTCGGCCATCGGACGAATCGGCATCAGACCGGCGTTGTTGATCAGCACGTCGAGACGGCCGAAGTGAGCTACGATCGCGGCGACGACGGACTGGATTGCCGACTTGTCGGTGACGTCGAGCGCGTAGGCACGTGCCGTGCCGCCGTTCGCGACGATCTCCGCCACGACCTCATCGAGCTTGTCCTTGCGTCGTGCAGCGATGGCGACCTTCGCACCCCGTTCAGCAAGAAGTCGGGCGGTCTCAGCGCCGATGCCGGTGCTGCCGCCGGTGATGAGGACGACCTTGTCTTCGATGCCCTTGGTCATTGCCATGTTCCCTTCGAGTCGGATTTCAGCTTGCGCCGGATCGTGGCTCTGCCTCAGCGATCGCCACGTTGATGCGGATCTGAGCCTTTATGTTCGCGGCGTCCGTCGCCGATGGGAGGAAGATGGGCACGACCGACATATTCGAGAAATTTATATTATTGATTTGAGATATGCGGCCTACATGATGACTGCATGCGCTATGACCTGAACCTGCTGCCGATATTCATCGCCTTGATGGAGGAGCGCAGCGTCACACGGGCGGCCGGGCGCTTGGGCATGACCCAGCCGGCGCTGTCCAACGCCCTGTCCCGCCTCCGTCTCATGCTTCAGGATCAGTTGTTCGTCCGTGAGCGCTACGGCGTTCAGCCGACGCCGGTCGCGCTCGAACTCGCGCCACGGATCACCGAGGCGCTCGCGCAGCTCGACGATGTGGTCCTTGGCCAACAAGCCTTCGATCCAAAGCAGGCGGAACGGCTCTTCACCATCGCGCCGAACGGCTATGCCGAGTTCGTCCTCGTCCCCGCTGTTGTGGCGCGGCTGCAGAAGGTTGCGCCCGGCATCCGGCTCCACCTGACGCCGTACGGCAACGATCTCGCCGAAACGGGTGTCGTTTCCGGAACGACGGCGCTCGTATTGGGTCGCATCGTCGACCCGCCCGACAACCTCGTCGTTCAGCACCTGATGGACGAAGGGTTCGCCTGCGCCGTACGCGCCGACCATCCGAACGTCGCCGATGCCTTGACGCGTGAGCAGTTCGAGACAATGAAGCACGTCAACATCGTGCCGCCAGGACGGATGCGTGCGGGGCTGTTCCAGGCGCTGGCCCAGCAGCAACTGAAGCGCGACGTAGCGATCTCCGTGACCAACTTCTTCGCGGTCGCCGAGATGGTGGCGGTGACCGACTATTGCGCCACTCTACCCTCGCTCATCTGCAAGCGGCTGATGCAGGAGCCTCGGCTGAAGATCCTGCCGGCCCCGGTCGACCTCGGCAGCTTCCCCGTCGAAATGGCTTGGCACGTTCGTTATAGACATGACCCAGCGCACCGCTGGCTGAGGTCGCTGATCGGCGAGGTCATCACCGACCTCAACGCTTGAGCTTTTCCGCTTCACCATCGTTTGCAGGAAAGCCCCTCACGATCTCGAATGGCAGCTTATTGCTAGCTTCATTACGAGAGCGGATTGGGAGCTTTCCACCCTTCTGAGGCGATCGGCGCCCGGGGGAAACGGACGTGTCGAAGCAGTCCGTCCGCAATCGCTCCTCCGCTAATATTTTCAGCCCGTCTGTGCGCACCCGCAAGCGGTCCTCCCGCTCAGGCGGCTTGGCGTCCCTCCTCGCCCTTTTCGTTCGCCACCCCTTCCGCGGGCGAGCCGTGCTTCGGCTTGCCATAGAGGCCGAGATTGGCGTCGCCCCATCCTTTCAGGGCAAGGAGTATGGGCTCCATCGTCCGCCCGAGCGGCGAGAGGCTGTACTCGACCTTCGGTGGCACCTGGGCGTAGACCTTTCGCTCCACCAGTCCGTCCTCCTCCAGTTCCCGGAGCTGGTTGGTGAGCATGCGCGGCGTCACGTTCGCGATCTGCCGACGGATCTCGCCGAAGCGGAGCGTGCCGGACAAAAGGTGGAACAGGATCACCGACTTCCACTTGCCGTCGATCAGACCGACTGCCGCTTCTACCGAACAACCGGGACTGCAATCGAACCGCGGGAACCGCGCCTTCGCCATGACGGTATCCTTTCCAACACTATGCTCTGCATTTGTGCGTATTGAGATCGCACGATGCTACAGCCAAGTTCCGCTCGTCTCAACAAGCGAAGCGGAAGCAGGAGCGCTCATCATGAAGGCCATCGGCTACAGGACGCCCGGAGCGATCGATCGAGCGGACGCGCTGGAGGACATCGAACTCCCCCGCCCCGTTCCGACCGGGCGCGATCTCCTCGTCGCGGTCAGGGCCGTCTCGGTGAACCCGGTCGACACCAAGGTCCGCAGAAGCGCGCGGCCGGCCGACGACGGTTGGAAGGTGCTGGGCTGGGACGCGGTCGGAGAGGTTGTTGAAGTCGGCGACTCGCGCCCCAATGCTACGCCCTCGAAGTCCGCGGCACGGGCGTCGGCCTCGCCGTCGCGGTCGGGCGGTTCGGATCGATCGTCGGGCCGATCTTCGCAGGCCTCCTCGTCGCCGGCGGCTATACGCCGTCGCAGGTGATGTTCGCGCTCGTGCCCATCATGCTGGCGGCGGGGATCACCACCATCGCGCTCCTGTCGCGCGGGAAGTTCCAGGCCGCAGGCTCGTAGGACACCCGGATGTCGACCGGGCTCCGTTATCGAGTCCGGTCGACATCGATGACGACGGACCGGACCGCCGGATGACCGCATCTCGGGAGAGGTGCCTGTATACATCCAAGGCATCCTTCGATGGCCGCATCGCAGAGAACGCGCGATCGAAGGTCGATTCAGCATGACTCACTTGATTTTCAGCAGAACCTGTATACAGATTGGGTGCAATACGTCTGGGAGGAATAGCATGGCCGGAGAGAGGACGTTTCCGCTTGATGCGTGGTACGCGGCCGCGTGGAGCAGCGAGATCGAGCACGCGCTCTCGCCCCGCAAGATTTGCGGCAAGGACATCGTCCTCTACCGGACCTCCGCCGGCGAGGTCGCCGCTCTGGAGGACGCCTGCTGGCATCGGCTCCTGCCGCTCTCCCTCGGCCATCTGGAGGGCGACCGCGTCGTCTGCGGCTATCACGGCCTGCAGTTCGACTCCGGGGGCCGCTGCACCTTCATGCCGGCCCAGAAGACGATCAATCCGTCCGCGCGGGTGAAAAGCTTTCCCGTGGTCGAGCGTCATCGCCTCGTCTGGATCTGGCCCGGCGATCCCGCGCTCGCCGATCCGGACAAGATGCCCGACTTCCATTGGAACGACGGAACGGAGTGGGTGGGCGAAGGCGGCACCTACTACTCGCTGAAATGCGACTACCGCCTCATCGTCGACAATCTGATGGATCTCACCCACGAGACCTATGTCCATGCGGGCTCGATCGGCGACGCCCACGTCACCGAGACGCCGTTCGACGTCGAACACACCGATCGCACCGCTACCGTGGTGCGCTGGATGAAGGGGATCGAGCCGCCCCCCTTCTGGGCGAAGAACCTGAACAAGCCGGGCACGCTCGTCGACCGCTGGCAGATCATCCGCTTCGAGGCGCCGTCGGTGGTCGCCGGCGACGTCGGGGTGGCGCCGGTCGGAACGGGCGCGCCCGAGGGCGACCGGAGCCAGGGCGTCAACGGTCACTTCCTGGCGGCGATCACGCCGGAGACGGAGACGACCTGCCACTATTTCTGGAACTTCGTCCGCACCTTCGACACGCAGAACGAGGCGCTGACGCGCTCGATCAACATCGCTCACGCCAACCCGGAGAAGAAGGGGCTCTACGACCA
This sequence comes from Pseudomonadota bacterium, assembly GCA_023419535.1. Classification (GTDB taxonomy): domain Bacteria; phylum Pseudomonadota; class Alphaproteobacteria; order Rhizobiales; family Rhizobiaceae; genus Aureimonas. Next base: position 53,787 of record JAEZXX010000023.1, read on the forward strand.
GGACGTCTTCGTCCTCGAGGCGCAGCAGAAGGCGATCGACGACAATCCGCGCATGCCCTTCTACAACATGAACATCGACGCGGGCGCCCTGTGGGCGCGCAAGATGATCGACCGCATGCTCGCCGAGGAGGGCGTCTCGCCTCACCCGTTCACCGCGGCCGAAGCGGCGGAGTAGCGACGATGGCCGCCTCGCCCGAATGGCAGCCGGCACGGCTCGTCTCGACTGAAGACCTCACCGGCGACATCCGCCTCTTCGAGATCGAGCCCGAGCGCTTCGCGGCGCCCGCCCCCGGCAGCCATCTGAAGATCGCCCTCGATATCGGCGGGCGGGCCGATGTGCGCTCCTACTCCGTCGTCGGAGCCTCCGGCCCGCGCTACCGCATCGCCGTCAAGCGCCTGGCCGACAGCCGCGGCGGCTCGCTCGCCATGTGGCGCCTGAAGCCCGGCGCGCGGCTGACGATCGCGGGGCCGCACAACCACTTCATGCTCACGCGGAACGCGCCGGCCTACCTTCTGATCGCGGGCGGCATCGGCGTGACGCCGATCCTCCCGATGGCGGCGGAGATCGCCCGACGCGGCGCGCCGCTGCGCATGCTCTACGCCGCCCGCAGCACCGCGGACCTCGCCTTCGGGGCCGAGTTGCAAGCGCTTCTCGGGGGCCGTCTGGCCGTCCATCTCGACGAGGCGGGACAGCAGATCGACCTTGCGGCCGAGTTCGCCGCGCTTCATCCGGAGGGAGAGGCCTATGTCTGCGGGCCGATGGGGCTTCTGGAGGCGGCCAAGCGCAGATGGGCGGACAGCGGCCGGCCGGTAGAGAAGCTGCGCTTCGAGACATTCGGCAACTCCGGCCGGCATGCCGCCGAGCCCTTCCAGATCCGCATCCCCCGGCTGAACCGGGTGGTTCCGGTGCGGCGCAACGAGACCATGCTCGAGGCGCTCGAGGCGGCGGGCATCGACATGATCTCCGATTGCCGGCGGGGCGAGTGCGGATTGTGCGCACTCGACATCATCGAAGCCGAGGGCACGGTCGACCATCGCGACGTCTTCTTCTCGCAGGCCCAGAAGGACGAGGGCCGCAAGCTCTGCACCTGCGTTTCGCGCATGGTGGACGGTGACGTGATCCTCGATACGCCGGACCGCGTGCGATGAGCCGGCGCGAGCCCGCCAACGCGCCCGACCGGTCGCCCTCGCAGACCGTGCGGGCGCTGCTGGCGATCCGCGAATGGATCCTCGGCGGCGATCTGATGCCGGGCGAGCGCATATCCGAGCCGACGGTTTCGGACCGGATCGGCATCTCGCGCACCCCCGTCCGCACTGCTCTGGTGAGACTGGAGGAAGAGGGGCTCATCGAGACGATCCCGTCCGGGGGCTACGCGGTCAAATCCTTCGGCGAGCAGGAGATCTTCGACGCGATCGAGATCCGCGGCACGCTGGAGGGGCTCGCCGTCCGCTTCGCCGCCGAGAAGGGATGCGCGCCGGCGACGTTGGAGCCCGTGCGCGGCTGCCTGGAGCGCATCGACGGCCTGATCGCCGACGGCGAGATGACCGGGGGCCGGTTCTCGGCCTATGTCGAGGCGAACGCCGAGTTCCACGCGCTCCTCATCGATCTGGCCGGGTCCGCCACGCTCACGCGCCAGATCGAGCGGGCGACCGCCCTGCCCTTCGCCTCGCCCTCGGCCTTCGTCATGGCCCAGTCGACCATGACGCAGGCGCGAACGATCCTGACCATCGCACAGGAGCAGCACCGCGCCGTGATCGAGGCCATCGAGAACCGCGAGGGCGCCAGAGCCGAAGCCCTGATGCGCGAGCACGCCCGCGTCGCGAGTCGCAACCTGCGCCTCGCGCTGCGCGACCGCGGTGCTCTGAAGCTCGTGCCGGGTGCGGCCCTGATCCGTCTGAGGGCCCGAAGCTGAGGTTTCGGACCGCCGGCCTTGGAGGAGAAGCCAGCGGTTCGGGGAATGACAACGACGAAGGGCCGAGAGGGGCCCGATGGGAGGAAGAGACGAATGCTTGCTCAGATCACGAGAACGCTCGTTCTAACGGCTGCGCTTGCCGTGCCGGGCGCAGCGCTCGCACAGGAGGCGGTCAAGATCGGGCTGATCCTGCCCATGACCGGTCCCTTCGCCTCCACCGGCCGCCAGATCGAAGCGGCCGCGCGCCTTTACATGTCCGAGCACGGTGAGGAGGCCGGCGGTCGGCCGGTCGAGCTTCTGCTGCGCGACGACGGCGGCGTCGCCGACCAGACCCGGCGCATCGCGCAGGAGTTGGTGGTGCGCGAGGGCGCGAATGTGCTCGCCGGCTTCGGCCTGACGCCGCTCGCGCTCGCAACCGCTCCGATCTCCACGGAAGCGCGTATTCCGACGATCGTGATGGCGGCGGCGACTTCCTCCATCACGGAACAGTCCGACTACATCGTGCGCTCGTCCTTCACCCTGGCGCAGGTCACCGCGCCGCTCGCCGAATGGGCGGCCGAGAACGACATCGCGTCCGTGGTGACGCTCGTCGCCGATTACGGGCCGGGTCTCGATGCCGAGCGCGCCTTCAGCGAGACCTTCACGGGCGCGGGCGGGACGATCGTGGAGGCGATCCGGGTGCCGGTCGCCAATCCCGATTTCGCGCCCTTCCTCCAGCGCGTGCGCGACGGCGCCCCCGACGCCGTCTTCGCCTTCGTCCCGTCCGGCGTCGGCTCGGCTCTGATGCGCCAGTTCGCCGACCGCGGCCTTGCGGAGGCCGGCATACGCCTGATCGCCACCGGCGACGTGACGGACGACGACATCCTGAACGACATGGGGGCGCCGGCCGTCGGCACCATCACGAGCCACCATTATTCGGCGGCGCACGACAGCCCCGAGAACCAGGCGTTCCGCGAGGCCTTCGAAGCGGCCAGCGGGGGGATGCGGCCGAACTTCATGGCGGTCGGCGGTTACGACGGCATGCACCTCATCTACCAAGCCCTGAACGACACGGACGGCGACAGCGACGGCGACGCCATGCTCGAGGCCATGAAGGGCATGGAGTGGACGAGCGTGCGCGGACCGGTCTCGATCGATCCGGAGACGCGCGACATCGTCCAGACCGTCTACATGCGCGAGGTCAAGGACGTCGACGGGCAGCTCTGGAACGTCGAGTTCGCCGAGACGCCCGCGGTCAAGGATCCCGTGAAGGCCGCCGCGAACTGACGAAGCGATCGTCGCGGGCGGACCGCCGGCCGGTCCGTCCGCTCCCTTCCGGCCTCTTCGCGGGTCATCGATCCCATGCTCACCATCCTCCTCGACGGCATCGCCTACGGCATGCTGCTCTTCATCCTAGCGTGCGGCCTGGCCGTGACGCTCGGTCTGATGAACTTCGTGAACCTCGCGCACGGGGCCTTCGCGATGGCCGGCGGCTATCTCACCGTCGTCCTGATGAGCCGCTACGGCGTACCGTTTCTCCTTTGCCTGCCGATCGCCTTTCTCATCACGGGGCTCGCCGGGGCGATCCTGGAGCGCACCCTCTACCGCCAGCTCTACGACCGCAGCCATCTCGATCAGGTGCTGTTCTCGATCGGTCTCGTCTTCATGGCGGTCGCCGCGATCGACTTCTTCATGGGCGCCCGTCAGCAGATCGTGCAGCTGCCGGATTTCCTGCGCGGCCGCGTCGAGATCCTCGGCGCCCAGATCGGCGTCTACCGCCTCTTCATCATCGTCGTCTGCGCCGCACTGACGGTCTGGCTGCAGCTCACGCTGACGCGCACGCGCTTCGGTGCCCGGCTGCGCGCGGCGGTGGACGACGGGCGGGTGGCGCGCGGGCTCGGCATTCCGGTGGGGGTCGTCTTCGCCGCCACCTTCGCCGTCGGTTCGGGGCTCGCGGGACTGGGCGGCGCGCTCGGGGCCGACATTCTCGGCCTCGACCCGACCTTCCCCTTGCGCTTCATGATCTACTTCCTGATCGTCGTGACGGTGGGGGGCTCCACCTCGATCACCGGCCCGTTCCTCGCCTCCATGATCCTCGGCATCGCGGATGTGGCGGGCAAGTACTACGTGCCCGAGCTCGGAGCCTTCATCATCTACGCGCTCGCCGTCCTGATCCTCATCGCCCGACCCAACGGGCTCTTCTCGCGGGAGGCGGCCCGATGAGCGCGCTCCATCCGGAGATCGTCGACGACGTCCGTGCGACGCCCGGCGGCGAGGCTGCCGTCGGGGCCCTCTCGCGCGGCTCGCGCTGGCGCGTCCTCGAAGTCGTCTTCTGGTTCGCAAGTCTCGCGGCCTACTTCCTCCTGCCGACGCATCTGCCGCTCCTCACCGAGATCGCGATCCTCGCGCTCTTCGCGCTCTCGATCGACCTCATCCTCGGCTATGCGGGCATCGTGACCCTCGGCCACGCCGCCTTCTTCGGGCTGGGCGCCTACGGAGCCGGGCTGTTCGCCAAGCATGTCTACGCCGAGCCGGTCACCGGCCTTCTCGTCGCCGGCCTGCTTGCGGGCATCGTCGGCTTCGCGACCAGCTTCCTGGTGCTGCGCGGTTCGGACCTCACACGGCTCATGATCACGCTGGGGCTCGCCTCGATGCTCTTCGAGCTCGCCAACCGCTTCTCCGCGCTGACCGGCGGTGCCGACGGACTGACCGGCATCGCCATGCTGCCCGTTCTCGGCCTCTTCTCCTTCGACCTGTGGGGCCGCACGGGCTATCTCTACAGCCTCGCCGTGCTCTTCGTGCTCTTTCTGGTCGCGCGGCGCCTCGTCCATTCGCCGTTCGGACTTTCGCTGCGGGCAGTGAAGGGCAACCCGCTGCGCTCCGCCTCGCTCGGCATCTCCAACGGGCACCGCCTCGTCGCGATCTACACGATCGGCGCGGTCTATGCGGGCATCGCGGGCGGCGTTCTGGCGCAGACCTCGCAATTCGTCTCGCTGGACGTCCTCGCCTTCCACCGCTCCGCCGACGGCCTGCTGGTGCTCGTCATCGGAGGCGCCGGCTATCTCTACGGCGGCCTCATCGGCGCGGGCATCTTCAGAATCCTCCACGACTGGCTCTCCGGCATCACGCCGCAATACTGGCAGTTCTGGATGGGCCTCGCGCTGGTCCTGCTCGTGCTCGTCGGACGAGACCGGATCGTGGACGGGCCACGCCGGCTGGTGAACCGCATCCGCCATCGCGTCCGGGGAGGACGATCGTGAGCGACCATCCCGCACTTGAGACCATCGGGCTCCAGAAGCGCTTCGGCGGGCTCGTGGCGACCAGCGACGTGACGTTCCGCCTGGAGCGCGGCGCCCGGCACGCGCTGATCGGGCCCAACGGCGCCGGCAAGACCACCTTCATCAACCTCCTGACCGGCGTCCTGAAGCCGAGCGGCGGAACGATCCGCATGGACGGGGTCGACATCACGCAGGAGAGCCGGCACGCCCGGGTGCGACGCGGTCTTTCGCGCACCTTCCAGATAAATCAGCTCTTCCCGGACCTGACGCCGCTTCAGACCTTGATGCTCGCCATCTGCGAACGCGAGGGACGCGGCTCCCGGTGGTGGACCGCGCTGGCGGGCGAGCGCGACACGGCGCGCGAGGCCGCCGGGATCCTAGAACGCTTCCATCTGACCGAGACGATGAACCAGCGCACGGGCGACCTCGCCTACGGCCGCCAGCGGCTTCTGGAGATCGCGGTGGCCTTCGCCGCGCGCCCGCGCGCCCTGCTGCTCGACGAGCCCGCCGCCGGCGTTCCGGAGGAGGAGCGGCACGAAATCCTCGGGATCGTTCGCTCTCTCCCGGCGGAGGTCTCGATCCTGCTCATCGAGCACGACATGGACCTCGTGTTCTCCTTCGCGGACCGCATCACGGTGCTGGTCGCGGGTAGCCTCCTCGCCGAGGGTCCGCCTTCGGAGATTTCCACGGACCGAAGGGTCCGCACCGCCTATCTCGGAGAGGACGCCGCCGCATGAGCCTCCTGGAACTTAGCGACGTGAGGGCGGGCTACGGACGCGCCCTCGTGCTGCGCGGCCTTTCGCTGACCCTCGGCGAAGGAGAGGTGCTCGCCCTCTTGGGGCGAAACGGCACCGGAAAGACCACGCTCGTGGACACCATCGCCGGCGTGACGACGCGCATGGGCGGTACCATCCGCCTGAACGGCCGCGATGTCACCGGGCTCGCACCGGAAAAGCGCGCAGCCCTCGGCATCGGCTGGGTGCCTCAGGAGCGCAACGTCTTCCGGTCCTTGAGCGTGGAGGAGAACCTCACCGCGGTTTCCCGTCCTGGTCCCTGGGACGTGGCGCGGGCGTTCTCCATGTTCCCGCGGCTCAAGGAACGCCGCGACAATCTCGGCTCGCAGCTGTCCGGCGGCGAGCAGCAGATGCTCGCGGTCGCCCGCGCGCTCGTCCTCAATCCGAGCCTCCTCCTCCTCGACGAACCTCTCGAAGGGCTGGCGCCGATCATCGTCGACGAATTGCTCTCGGCGTTGCGGGAGATCACGCGATCGGAAGGCATGGGGGCGATCATCGTGGAGCAGAAGGCCCGCAAGATCCTGCCGCTCGCGGACCGCGTCGTCTTCCTGGACCGGGGCACGATCGTCCATTCGGGGACGAGCGCCGACATCCTCGCAGACGAGGCCGCGATCGATCGACATCTCGCCGTCGCCTGACCGAGCCCGGCTCGATCGCCTTCGGCTCGGCCGCGTCGCGCCGACGGGAATCCGCCTACGCCCGCTCGAAGTCCGCGCAATCGAATTGCGCAACGTGAAGGCCTCTAGGTCAGCGTCCAGGCGAAGCCGACCACCACGAGGCCCACGAGGGATGCCACCGTGGTGACCACGGTCCAGCTCTTCAGCCCTTCGGCGACGCCCATGCGCAGATAGCGCGTCACGATCCAGAACCCTGAATCGTTGACGTGCGACAGCCCGATCGCCCCGAAGCAGATCGCGAGGGTCAGAAGAACGCGCTGCATCTCCGGCAGGGCGGCGGTCGGTTCGGCGAACAGTCCCGCCGTCGTCAGGATGGCGACGGTCGCGGAGCCCTGTGCGGCGCGCAGCGCGAGCGCGATCACGAACGCCGCGGCGACCAGCGGCATCCCCATCGACGACAGGACGCCGGACAGCGCGGCGCCCGCGCCGATTTCGGCCAGGACGCGGCCGAAGGCCCCGCCCGCGCCCGTGATCAGGATCACGGCGGCCACCGGCGGGAGGGCCAACGACATCGCATCCTCGACCTGCGCACGGGGCCAGCCACGTTTGAGGGCGAGCTGGTGGGCGGCGGCCGCGAGCGCGATCAAGAGCGCCACCACCGGCGAGGTGAGGAACTGGAACGGCCCGAAGAGCGTGCTGCCCTCGGGGAACAGGATCGTGCCGACCGTGCCGACCAGGATGACCGCGATCGGCAGGACGATCAGCGCGCAGACGAGGTAGGGGTTCGGCCGCGGTCCCTCGCTCGCGGCGCGGTCGTCCTCCCCCTCCCATTCGAAGGACGAGCGCGGCGCCGTCGCGATCCAGCGCCGGTTCAGCGCCACGGCCGTGAAATGGCCGGCGACCGCCACCGGGATCGACAGGACGAAGCCCACCAGGGTCAGCAGGCCGACATCGGCCGACAGGAGATTGGCGGCGGCGACGGGGCCCGGATGCGGCGGCAGCGCCACGTGAACGGTCAGCATCGCGATCGCCACCGACAGGCCGATCATGCGCATCGGCTGCGAAGCGACGCGGGCGAAGCCGACGAGGATGGGGGCCAGGATGATGAAGCCGACGTCGAAGAACACCGGAATGCCGAGGACAAAGCCCACCGCGGCCAGCATGGCGGCGTAACGCCGAGGGCCGAACAGGTTGCCGAAATGGCTGGCAACGCTTTCGGCGCCGCCGGAACGCTCGACCAGATGGCCGAGCATGGCGCCGAGCGCGATGATCACCGCGACCGAACCCAGGACGGCACCGATGCCCGAGGTGATCAGCGCCGGCGTCTCGCCGATCGGCACGCCACCGAGAACGGCGACCAGCAGGCTGACGACAAGAAGTGTGACAAATGGTTCGACGCGGAACCGGATGATCATGGTCAGCAGCATGGCGACGCCGAAGGCGGCGATCGCCAAAATACCAATAGAATCCATTCTTATCAGCCTCCCTTTCGCTCGAACGGCAAACCGCATTCGCCGTTCGCTGGCGTGTCCACGAGGCCGGCACCCGATAAAGGGGCTGGCCAACGATCCGATCTGACGCTATGTTGTCTTACAAATTTTGATCTGCACAGCCGTCGTCGCCTCACGAGGCGGTGATCGACATCCGGGAGGGTTCGAGGTGACGCGTTTCGATCCCGCGGACGGCGCAAGGGCGCAGTCGCAGCGACTGGCCGCCGAACTGCGCCGCGGAATCCTCGCCGGCGAGCTGAAGGCCGGAGCCAAGCTGCCGACCGAGGCGGAACTGAGCGAACGCTACGGACTGAGCCGCCCTTCCGTGCGCGAGGCCATCGCCATCCTGCGCAGCCAGGATCTGGCGGAGTCGCGCCGCGGCTCGGGCTCCTACATCACCGCGCGGCCCCGGATCGAATTGCGCCTCGCCTTGCCGGCGGACACGATCGAGGCGGTGGTCCGGATGATCGAACTGCGTCGCGCGGTGGAGTGCGAGGCGACGCGGCTCGCCGCCATCCGCCGCTCCGCCGCGGCTTTGGGGGAGATGCGCGGCGCGATCGATGCGATCGTGGCCGCGGAGGCGGACGGGCGGGACGGGGTCGCCGAGGACATGCGCTTCCACCGGCTGATCGCCGAGGCGGCCGACAATCCCTATCTCGAGCAGATGCACGACGCCTGCCAGAGCGTGCTTCTGCAGGCCATGCGCTCCACCCGGGCCAACGAGCGCCGCGACCCGGCTCTGCGCGAGGAGGTGCATCGCGAGCACGGGCGCATCCTCCTCGCCATTTCCGCTGGGGAAGGCGACTGGGCCGCCGGCGCCATGGCCACCCATCTGGCCGGCGCCGAGCGCCGGCTCCGGTCCTACGACGCTTCGCCGGACCCAATGGCCGCACCGCCCGCTGCCGACTGAATTTCGACGTCCAGACAAGGAGGAAACGAGACCATGGTTGAACCGCACACCCCCCTTCGCGCCGGCGTGATCGGCCTCGGCTCCATGGGGCTCGGCATGGCCCGCTCGCTGGCGCGCGCGGGCATCGAGACCTGGGGCTGCGATCTGAATCCCGCAGCGTGCGAGGCGCTGGCGGCCGAAGGCGGGCAGGTCGCCGCCTCGCCCGCCGAGATCGGCGCGAAGGTCGACGTCCTCTTCTGCGTCGTGGTGAACATGGAGCAGGCCGAAGCGGTTCTCCTCGGTGCCGACGGCGCTGCGGCGGCGATGGCGCCCGGGTCGGTGGTCGTCCAATGCGCGACCTGCGCGCCCGACGCGGTCCGAGCCCTCGCCGCCCGGATCGAACCGAGCGGCGTCCTCTTCATCGACGGGCCGATCTCCGGCGGCTCGGTGAAGGCGCATGACGGGCAGATCACGGTGATGGCGTCCGGCCCGCTTACCGCATTCGAACGGGCCGCCCCGGCCCTCGAAGCCGTCGCCGCGCGGGTGTTCGATCTCGGCACGCAGATCGGGGCCGGCTCGCAGGTCAAGCTCGTCAACCAGCTGCTCGCCGGCGTCCACATCGCGGCCGCCGCGGAGGCGATGGCCTACGGCATCAGCGGCGGTTGCGACCCCAAGGCGCTCTTCGAAGTGATCACCGCGAGCGCCGGCAACTCCTTCATGTTCGAGAACCGCGTCCCTCACATCCTGGAGGACGACTACGCGCCCCGTTCGGCCGTCGACATCTTCGTCAAGGATCTCGGCCTCGTCCACAACAGCGCGCTCGCCCGCAAATTCCCGCTGCCCCTCGCGGCGCAGGCGCTCACCATGTTCACCCAGGCCTCCGCCATGGGCCTCGGTCGCGAGGACGACGCGGCGGTCGTCAAGATCTTCCCCGGGGTCGAGCTGCCTCGGAAGGAGGCCGACCGGTGAGCGCGAAACTGCGCCTCGGCTGCATCGCCGACGACTTCACGGGCGCCACGGATCTGGCCAGCCAGCTCGTCTCCGCCGGCATGGCCGTGGTTCAGACCATCGGCGTTCCGGCGGGCCCGCTCGATGCCGACTGCGACGCCGTCGTGGTCTCGCTGAAGTCGCGCACCATCGACCCGAAGGAGGCCGCGCGCCAGTCGCTGGAGGCGCTGGAGTGGCTGCGGGCACAGGGCGCCGAGCGCTTCTACTTCAAATATTGCTCCACTTTCGATTCGACCGACCGCGGCAACATCGGTCCGGTGGCCGACGCCCTTCTGGACGCGCTGGGGGACGAGTTCACCATCGCCGTACCGGCGCTGCCGGCCAACCGGCGCACGGTCTACAACGGCTATCTCTTCGCCGACGACGTGCTGCTCAACGAGAGCGGGATGCAGGACCATCCGCTGACGCCGATGCGCGACGCGTTCCTGCCACGGGTGCTGCAGCCGCAGACGCGCCGCACGGTCGGGCTCGTCAGCCACCATGCCACCGCCAAAGGCGGGGCTGCGGTCGCCGCACGCATCGCCGAGTTGCGCGCGCAGGGCGTCGGCATCGCGGTGTGCGATACGCTGGACCGCTCGGACCTCGAGGCGATCGCGGAGGGCGCGCGGGACCTCAAGCTCGTCACCGGCGGCTCCGGCCTCGGCCTGACGCTGCCTCAAACCCTCGAGGGTTTCACCGCGCGCGCCGACGCGGCCGCGCTCGACCGGATCGAGGGCCGATCCCTGATCCTCGCGGGCAGCTGCTCGCGTGCGACCCTCGCGCAGGTCGATGCCGCCAAGGCGCGCGTTCCGGCCATGGCCGTGGAGGTCGAGCAACTGTTCGCCGATTTCGACGCGCATCTGGAGGAGCTAGCGGCCTTCGCGACGACCCGCCTCGGCGAGGGACCGGTGCTCCTCTACGCATCCATGCCGGCGGGGCAGCTTCGCGACGTGCAGACGCGCTTCGGCGTCGAGACGTCCGGCGAGATCGTGGAGCGCGCGCTCGCGGCCCTCGCGTCGCGGCTGGTGTCCGACGGCGGTGTGCGCCGCCTCGTAATCGCGGGCGGCGAGACGTCCGGCGCGGTGGTCGGCGCGCTGGGCGTGTCCGGTCTGCGGATCGGGCCGACGATCGACCCCGGCGTGCCCTGGACGCAGGCCACCTGGGCCGGCCAGCCGCTGGCCCTTGCGCTGAAATCGGGCAATTTCGGCGGACCCGACTTCCTGACCCGTGCCTTCGAGGTGCTTCCATGAGCCTTGGCCTCGAAAGCTGCCTGCGCGACGCGATCTGCCGGATCGGGCGCGAGTTCCGCGCTCTCGGCCTCGCCCCCGGAACCTCCGGCAACATCAGCGCCAAGCTCGACGACGGCTGGCTGATGACGCCCACCAACGTCGCGCTCGGCGATCTCGATCCGGCGCGGATCTCCAAGCTCGGCTGGGACGGCGAGGTTCTGGGCGGCGACAAGCCGACGAAGGAAGCCTTCCTTCACCGCGCCTTCTACGAGAACCGGCCGGAGGCAGGCGCGGTCGTCCATCTCCATGCCACCCACTCCACCGCCCTCTCCTGCCTGGAGGGGCTGGACGAGGATTCGTGCATCGCGCCCATCACGCCCTACTTCGTCATGCGCGTCGGGCGCCTGCCGCTTCTGCCCTATTTCAGGCCCGGCGATCCGGCGATGGGCGAAGCGGTCGCGAAGGTCGCGCCTCATCGCGCCGCGGTGCTTCTCGCCAATCACGGTCCCGTCGTGTCCGGGCCGACGCTGGAAGCCGCGCAAAGCGCCATGGAGGAGCTGGAGGAGACGGCCCGCCTGACGCTCCTCCTGCACGGACGGACGGTGCGCACGCTCGGCGAGGCCGAGATCCAGCCGCTTCGCGACGCCTTCAAGGCCGTCTGGTAGCCACGATCCGCGCGAAGGAGACCGACATGCCGCGCTTTGCCGCCAACCTCACCATGATGTTCAACGAAGTGCCCTTCCTCGAGCGCTTCGGCCACGCCGCGAGCGCCGGGTTCTCCGGCGTCGAGTTCCTGTTCCCCTACGAATGGGACGCCTCGGCGATCGCGGCGGAGCTCAAACGTCACGGGCTGACGCAGGCGCTCTTCAACCTGCCGCCGGGCGACTGGGCGGCGGGCGAACGGGGTCTGGCGGGCCTTCCGGGCCGCGAGGCCGACTTCGCGCGGAGCGTCGAGAGCGCCATCGGCTACGCGAGGGCGCTGGGCTGCCAGCGTCTGCACGCCATGGCGGGCCTCGTGCCGGCCGGCGCCGACCGGATGGAGCATTGGAAGGTCTACAAGGCCAACCTCGCCCGCGCCGCGCAACGCCTCGCGCAGGAGGGGCTCGCCCTCCTGGTCGAGCCGATCAACACGCGCGACATGCCGGGCTACCTTCTGAACCACCAGCGCGAGGCCCACGCGCTCGTGAAGGAGATCGGCGCATCGAACCTGAGGGTCCAGATGGACTTCTACCACGCACAGATCATGGACGGGGATCTATGGCGCCTGTTCGAAGCGCATCGGGACACCGTCGGCCACATCCAGATCGCCTCGGTTCCCGACCGGCACGAGCCGGACGAGGGCGAGGTCAACTATCCCTGGCTCTTCGAGCGGCTGGACGCCGCCGGCTACGACGGCTGGATCGGCTGCGAGTATCGTCCCCGCGCCAACACCCGTGCCGGACTGTCATGGCTGCCGACTCGATGACGCCGAGAGACCGGTCGAAAGAGCGGGCGGGTCAGGATGCGGCGCTCATGACTTCGATCGTCGTGCGGTGGATGCGATCGAGATGGCGCGCCATGGCCGTCTCGGCCGCATCGGCGTCGCGCCGGAGGAAGCCGTCGAGGATGGCCTCGTGGTCGGAGACGCTCAGCTCGACGGCGGCATCTCCGAGCAGGACGCGTCGCCGGTAGTCGAGGCCGAACGAGTAGGAGCGGTTCAGAAACTCCTCCAGCATCGGGTTGCCGGCCGCGCGGTAGATCGCGCTGTGGAACTCGGCGTCCGAGATCTGGAAGCGCACAGGGTCGGCCGTCATCTCGCGCTGCGCATCGACCAGACGCCGCAGCCGGAGGAGATCCTCCTCGCCGATGCGCTCGACGGCGATCCGGATCGTCGGGAGTTCCACGATGCGCCGCGCCTCGAAGACGTGCTTTTCCCCTTCCGGCGAGGCGGCCTGCAGCGAGGATTGAGGGGCCCGGTGGAAGTGCGCCGAGTCGCGGACCCGCGTCCGGCTGCCCTGCGAGATCTCCACCATCCCGCGCGCCGCGAGCATCTGGATCGCACCGCGGATCGTCTCCCGGCTCACCTCCAGGGTCGCCGCCAGTTCGCGCTCGCTCGGAAGTTCGTCCCCGCCCTGGAGCAGACCCGACTGAACCATCGAGGTGATGCGGTCGCAGACCTGATCGCGGATCGTGCGCTTGGCCAGATTGGTCTTCAAGGATCCAAGGTCGATGACCGGGTTCATGTCCGCCTCCCCTGCGATGTGTCGAGCCGTCCTATCATGATCTTCGCGGCTGGTCGACTGGTTTGGTGATTGGGCCACTTGACAGTCCACTGTCGTTCGGGAATTGTGCTCTCGGAAACGGACCTCGGCCCGTTGGGAGGAACACCATGAACGCTCGAATTGCCGCCGTGCTCGGCGACCCCGCCGGGATCGGCCCGGAACTCATCGCCAGGCTCTTCGCCGAGCCGGAAAACCGCTCGAGGGCGTCGCTCTACCTGCTGGCCGACCGGGCCGAAGCGGAGGCGGGCATGGCCGTCGCGGGCTTGCGCTATCCGCTGGAGACCGTGCGCTCCTTCGAGGAGGTCGTTTCGCCGGGAACCGTCGCGCTGATCGAACATGCCGGGAACGCACCGTTCGAGCGCGCGGTCGCGACCGCCAACGGCGGCGAGTACAGCCTGCGGACCTTGGGCGCCGCCGTCGAGGCCGCCCGCGCCGGCGTCGTGGACGGCGTCCTCTTCGGACCCCTGAACAAGAGTTCCATGCATCAGGCGGGCCTCGCCCACGAGGACGAGAGCCAGTGGTTCGCCCATCTTCTGGGCGTCACCGAACCGCACGGCGAACTGAACGTCCTCGACGGCCTTTGGACGACCCGCGTGACCTCGCATGTGGCGCTGAAGGACGTGGCGGGGCTGATCACCCGCGAGCGCATTCTCGATGCGATCCGCCTCGCCTTCTCGACGCTCGCCACGGCCGGTGTCGCGGCGCCCCGCGTCGCCGTCTGCGGCCTCAACCCGCACAACGGCGACAACGGCTCGTTCGGGCGTGAGGAGATCGAGGTGATCGGCCCGGCCGTCGAGGCGGCCAAGGCCGCCGGTTTCCCGGTCACGGGGCCCTTCCCCGCCGACACGATCTTCCTGAAGGCCAAGGAGATCGACGCGATCGTGACGATGTATCATGACCAGGGCCAGATCGCGATGAAGCTGATGGGCTTCTGGCGCGGCGTGACCGTCCACGGCGGCCTGCCGGTGCCGATCACGACGCCGGCGCACGGCACCGCCTTCGATATCCAGGGCCAGGGCAAGGCCAATGTCGGCGCCACGCAGGCGGCCTTCGACATCTGCGTCGCCATGGCCGAGAGCCGCCGCCGCGAGCGTCTGGCCGCCTGAACTCCGCCCCTTTCGTCCGACTGCCCCTGAAAGCGATCCCGATGAAGATCAAGAGCGTCCGCACGCGCGTCTACGAATGGACCGGCAAGGTCGTGCCGCCCGCAGCCAATTTCTGCACCAACGCCTCGGACCCGCACTTCGAGCGCGGCGACGCGATGGGCTCGTTCCGCTTCCACTCCTGGCTGGTCTGCGAGGTGGAGACGGAGGACGGCACGATCGGCCTCGGCAACGCCGCCCTCGCCCCGCGCATCGTGAAGGAGGCGATCGACGGCTACTACGCGCCCCTCGTCGTCGGCGAGGACCCGTTCGACTACGCCTACATCTGGGAGAAGATGTACCGGCGCTCGCATGCCTGGGGCCGCAAGGGTATCGGCATGACCGCGATCTCGGCGATCGACATCGCGATCTGGGACCTGATGGGCAAGCTCGCCGGCAAACCCGTCTTCAAGCTCCTCGGCGGCCGGACCAAGGAGAAGATCCCCGTCTACTACTCCAAGCTCTACGCTGGCCCGGTGGAGGAGATGCAGCGCGAGGCCGAGGCGGCGCTGAAGAACGGCTACAAGGGCTTCAAGACCCGCTTCGGCTACGGCCCGAAGGACGGCATGCCCGGCATGCGCGAGAATCTGAAGCGCGTCGAGGCGATGCGCGAGGTCCTCGGCTACGACGTCGACCTCATGCTCGAATGCTACATGGGCTGGAACCTCGACTACACCAAGCGGATGCTGCCCAAGCTCGCGCCCTTCGAGCCGCGCTGGCTGGAAGAGCCGGTGATCGCCGACGACGTGAACGGCTATCGCGAACTCAACAGCATGAACATCGTCCCGATCTCGGGCGGCGAGCACGAGTTCTCGCTGATCGGCTGCGCGGACCTGATCCGCTCGGGCGCCGTCAGCGTCCTGCAGTACGACACCAACCGCGTCGGCGGCATCACGGCCGCGCAGAAGATCAACGCGGTCGCCGAGGCCTTCCAGGTGCCGGTGATCCCGCATGCCGGGCAGATGCACAACTACCACCTGACCATGGCGAACGTGAACTGCCCGATCTCGGAGTACTTCCCCGTCCACGACGTCGAGGTCGGCAACGAGCTCTTCTACTACGTCTTCAAGGGCGAGCCTGACGCCGTCGACGGCTTCCTGCAGCTCGACGACGACAAGCCGGGCCTCGGCATCGAGCTGAACGAGGACCACCTCGCCGACTTCCGGATCATCGGCTGAGGGCGGCGGGATGAACGACAACGCCTTCAACCTCGTCCAGTTCGTGGACGTCGACGGCGGGCGGGCGCTCGCGCTGGTCAGCAACGACGGCCGCCAGCTGCGGCTCCTCGACGGGGTCGAGACCACGCTCGATCTGGCCGCGGAGGCGGACGGCACAGGCGAGCGCCTTTGCGAGGCCGCAGCGCGTCGGCTCGGAACCCGGACGGCCGACTACGGCGCCGTCGTGGCGGAGGGTCGCCTGCTCGCCCCGATCGACCATCCTGAGCCCGCGCGGCTCCACGTCACCGGCACGGGACTGACCCATCTCGGCAGCGCCTCGACGCGCGACGCCATGCACGCTGCTGCGAGCGCCGGCCCCGAGACCGATTCCATGCGTATGTTCCGCCTCGGCCTCGACGGCGGGCGGCCGGCGCAGGGCGCGGTCGGCGCGCAGCCCGAATGGTTCTACAAGGGCAACGGCCACACGGTGGTCGCGCCCGAGGCGCCGCTCGTCAGCCCTGCCTTCGCCGAGGACGGCGGCGAGGAGCCCGAGCTCGCGCTGGTCTACTGGATCGACGGCCACGGCGTGCCCCGCCGGCTCGGCGCCGCGCTCGGCAACGAGTTCTCCGACCACGTCACCGAGAAGGGCAACTACCTCTGGCTCGCCCATTCCAAGCTGCGCCAGAGCAGCTTCGGACCCGAGCTGCGCCTCGGCGACGTCCCAGCGGACATCAGAGGGGTCAGCCGCATCGTGCGGGACGGCGAGGCGATCTGGGAGAAGCCCTTCGCGACGGGCGAGGACAACATGTCCCACACCATCGCCAATCTCGAGCACCACCATTTCAAATACGCGCACAACCGCCGCCCAGGCGACGTCCACGTCCACTTCCTCGGCACCGCGACGCTCAGCTTCGCGGACGGGGTGCGGGCGCAGGACGGGGACGTGTTCGAGATCGAGGCGCCCGGCTTCGGTCGGCCCCTGCGCAATCCGCTCTCCCGCGAGGCGGACGCGTCCGGCACCCATGCGGCCAAGCCGCTCTAACCAGCAGACGCACGGGGCCGCGACCGGGGGAGCGGTCGGGAACCGCGCGGAAACGATCGGACGGGTGGCCGCCTAACCACCCATCGGCCATCGCGCCGTCAGAGGAGGAATGAACATGTCACAGATCAGGTTCGCATTCGGCGTCGGCGCAGCCCTCGTCCTGTCGTCGTCGGCGGCGCTGGCGCAATGGGCTCCGGAGCGCTCCGTCGAGTTCAACGTCGCCGCCGGAGCCGGCGGCGGCTCCGACATCTTCGCCCGCACCATCCAGGCCGTGATCGGCCAGGAAGGGCTGATGGACGAGTCCATCGTGGTCCTGAACAAGGGCGGCGGCTCGGGCGCGGAGGCCTTCATCTACGCCAAGGCCAACGCGGAAGACCCGCACAAGCTCTTCTTCGGCACCAACAACGTCTACCTGCTGCCGCTGGTGACGCCGCTCGGCTACACCGCCGAGGATCTGACGCCGGTGGCCGCGCTCGCGGTCGACGAGTTCATCCTCTGGGTGAACGGCGAATCCGAATACGGCGACGTGAACGCTCTGCTGGAGGCGGCCCGCGCGGCGCCGGGCGAGATCGTGATCGGCGGCTCGCAGTCGCGCGACGTCGACGAGACGCTCGTCGCGCTCATCGAGCAGACCGCGGACGTCGATTTCCGCTACCTGCCCTTCAACGGCGGCGGCGAGACCGCGACGCAGCTGGCCGGCGGCCACATCGCCGCCAACGTCAACAATCCGAGCGAGAATCTCGGCCAGTGGCAGGCCGGCGGCGTGAAGCCCCTCTGCGTCTTCTCCACCGAGCGGATGGCGGGCACCGAAGAGATCGCCGGCGGCATGAGCTGGAGCGACATCCCGACCTGCACGGAAGCGGGTCTTGCGATCGACCGCTACCAGCTGCCGCGCACGGTCTGGCTGCCGGCGGGCGTCCCGCAGGAGGTCGTCGACTATTATGCGGGCGTCCTGCGGCAGGTGTCGGAAACGCCGGAATGGGCGCAGTACCTGCAATCCTCGTCGCAAACCGGCCAGTTCCTGACCGGGGACGAGCTGTCCGCCTTCAT
This sequence comes from Pseudomonadota bacterium, assembly GCA_023419535.1. Taxonomy (GTDB): domain Bacteria; phylum Pseudomonadota; class Alphaproteobacteria; order Rhizobiales; family Rhizobiaceae; genus Aureimonas. Next base: position 71,615 of record JAEZXX010000023.1, read on the forward strand.
CGCCGAGAGCGAAGGCAATGCGCGGCGCGTCTTCGAGGCCGAAGGCTGGCTCGTGAACTGACGCAGCACAACGGGCCACGTCGGCTTCCGCCGGCGTGGCTCCGCACAACGGGAGGAGCAACATGCAGGTCAAGACGTTCCACGCCGAACTCGCCGTCGCGGCCGTCACGGCGATCTGCGGCGCGATCGCCGTCATCGGCGCGCTCGAACTGGGCATCGCCTGGAGCGAGCGAGGCCCGCAGCCCGGATTCTTCCCCTTCTATCTCGGAACCTTCCTTCTCGGAGCGAGCGCCTGGAACGCGGGCCGTGCCGTGCGCAACCGAACGGCTCCGGAGGAGGAGCCTTTCCTCACCGGCGACCAGACCCGGCGCGTCGTCGGCTTCTTCGTCCCGATGCTGGTCTACGCCCTCGTCTCCATCGTCCTCGGCCTCTATGTCGGCTCGCTCCTCTACATCGCCTATGTGAGCTGGCGGCACGGCGGCTACCACCTGGCCAAGGCAATCGGCTTCGGCGTTCTCTTTGCCGTCCTTCTCTACGTGGTCTTCGAGATCGCGTTCCAGACGCCGCTGCACAAAGGCCCGCTCGAAGAGATGCTCGGCATCTACTGAGCCCCGTTCCGGAGACACGAACATGTTGGAAAGCTTCGGCCTTCTCTGGGGCGGGTTCGCGGTGGCGCTGACGCCCATGCACATCGCCCTGATGATCGGGGGCGTGCTTCTCGGGCTGGTGGTCGGCGTTCTGCCGGGCCTCGGCGCCCCGAACGGGGTCTCGCTGCTGATCCCCCTCACCTTCTCGATGGACCCGATCTCGGCAATCATCCTCCTGGCTTCGATGTACTGGGGGGCGCTGTTCGGCGGGTCGACGACCTCGATCCTCTTCAACATCCCGGGGGAGCCCTCGTCGGTCGCCACGACCTTCGACGGCTATCCGATGGCCCGCAACGGTCAGGCGACGCGCGCGCTCTCGCTGGCCTTCCTCTCGGCCGGGCTCGGGGCGCTCATCGGCGTCGTCGTCATCACGCTCCTGTCGGGCTGGGCGGCGGGCTTCGCGCTGCGCTTCGGGACGCCGGAGTTCTTCGCCGTCTATTTCCTCGCCTTCTGCGCCTTCATCGGCATGGGCAGCTCGGCCCCCATGAAGACGCTGGTCTCGCTGCTTCTCGGCCTCGTCCTGTCTTCCGTGGGCATGGACAACGTGACGGGATCGCTGCGCCTGACCTTCGGGTTCAACGAGCTTCTGGGCGGCATCAGCTTCCTCGTCATCGTGATCGGCCTGTTCGGCATCGGCGAGATCCTCGTCACCATCCAGGACGGGCTGCGGTTCCGCGGCGTCGCCTCGCGCATCGACATCCGCGAGGTGTTCCGCACGGCCGCCGAGCTTCCGCGCTACTGGGCGACGCTCGTGCGCTCTGCCATCACCGGCATCTGGATGGGCATTACGCCCGGCGGGCCGACGGCCGCGTCCTTCATGAGCTACGGCCTCGCCCGCCAGTGGTCTAAGACCGGCGCCCCCTTCGGCTCGGGCCGCCCCGAAGGCATCGTCGCGCCCGAGACCGCCGACCACTCCGCCGGCACCTCGGCCATGCTGCCGATGCTCGCGCTCGGCGTGCCGAGCTCGGCCACGGCGGCGGTGATGATGGGCGGGCTGATGATCTGGGGCCTGACCCCCGGCCCCATGCTCTTCGTCACCCAGAGCGACTTCGTGTGGGGCTTCATCGCCTCCATGTACGTCGCCAACATCGTCGCGGTGGTGCTGGTGCTGGCGACCGTTCCGCTCTTCGCCTCGCTCCTGCGCATCCCCTTCGCGATCATCGGCCCGATCATCGTGGCGATCTGCTTCGTGGGCGCCTACACGGTGTCGAACGCGACCTTCGATCTCTGGATCCTGCTGATCGCGGGCCTTCTCGGCTTCGCCTTCTCCAAGCTCGGCTATCCGCTCGCCCCGCTGATCCTCGCCATGGTGCTGGGAGACAAGGCCGAGAACGCCTTCTACCAGTCGATGATCCTGTCGGACGGATCGCTGACGATCTTCTTCTCCAACCCCCTCGTCGCGACGATCATGACGATCGCGCTGCTGCTGCTCCTGGCTCCGCAGCTCATCAAGTTCGCGACGGGCCGGCGGGCGAAACTGCCGGCCGAGGAATAGGCGAGGGTCGCGCCGCGGCGTGACGCTGTGCGACCTCGCAGCGTCCGCTTCAGCGATCGCGCGAGCGGGCCGGAGCGCGAATGCCGGCGGGGCCGTCGCGCTCGCCCGAGAGGCGGCGGGACGGCCCGTCAGGCGGTCGCGCGCATCCGCGCAGCCCGGCGGATGGCCTGCCCGCCCTCGTCGAACAACCGCAGCCCGTCCGGCTGCGAGCGCAGATGGATCGTCGACCCGCGCTCCAGTTTCGAAGAGCCCGGGAGTTTGGCGACGATCGGCTGCTCCTCGCCGATGTCGACATGAAGGAGCGTCACCTCCCCGAGCGGCTCGGAGAGCGCCAGCGTGCCCGACACGATCGCCTCCTCAAGGCTGTCGGCGAGGAAGAGGCATTCGGGCCGCAGCCCCAGATGGACCGGACCCGGTTCGGCCGCGAGGTCGGAGGCAAGCGGGATCGCCTGCCCACCGCTCGGCGTCGTGACGACGAGCGAGCCGTCGCGGCGCTCGAGCTTGCCCCTCACGATGTTCATCGCCGGCGAGCCGATGAAGCGCGCGACGAAGAGGTTGTCGGGGTCGTCATAGAGTTCGAGCGGCGTGCCCACCTGCTCGATCCGCCCGGCATTCAGGACGACGATGCGGTCCGCCAGCGTCATCGCCTCGATCTGGTCGTGGGTCACGTAGATCATGGTCGTGCCCGCCATCTTCTCGTGCAGGCGGGCGATCTCGATGCGCGTCTGGACGCGCAAGGCCGCGTCGAGGTTCGACAGCGGCTCGTCGAAGAGGAAGACCTTGGGCTTGCGGGTGATCGCCCGGCCGATCGCCACGCGCTGGCGCTGGCCGCCCGAAAGGGCCTTGGGCAGCCGGTCGAGATAGGGCTCGATCTGGAGCACCGAAGCTGCCTCGCGCACGCGGGCGTCGATCTCGGACTTGTCGCGTCCCTTCTCCAGCGTCAGGCCGAAGGCCATGTTCTGGTAGACCGTCATGTGCGGATAGAGCGCGTAGGACTGGAAGACCATCGCGATCCCCCGCTCCTTCGGCGTCTTGTGGTTCACGAGGTCGCCGTCGATCTCGAAGCGCCCGCCGGAAATCTCCTCCAGCCCCGCGATGACGCGCAGGAGCGTGGACTTGCCGCAGCCGGAGGGGCCGACAAAGACCATGAACTCGCCCGAGGCGATGTCGAGGTCGATGCCGCGAAGCACCTCGACCGCGCCGAAGGACTTCTTCACGCCGGAGAGTTTCAGTCGCGCCATGACAGGCTCCCTCTTTCGGTTCGGTTCGACGCTCAGCCCTTGACCCCGCCGGCGGTCAGACCCGCGATGATCTTGCGCTGGAAGACGAGGACGAGGGCGATCAGCGGCACGGTGACGATCACCGAGGCCGCCATGATCGTGCCCCACGGAATCTCCTGGTCCGACGCCCCCGACAGGAGCGCGATGGCGACCGGCACCGTGCGCTGCTCGTTGTTGGAGACAAAGGTCAGCGCGAACAGGAACTCGTTCCAGGCCGCGATGAAGGCAAGGAGCCCCGTCGTCACCATCGCCGGCCACATCAGCGGCAGGAAGACACGGGTCACGATGGTGAAGGGCGAGGCCCCGTCGACGATCGCCGCCTCCTCGATCTCCACCGGCAGCTCGCGCATGAAGGTGGTGAGCACCCAGACCGTGAACGGCAGGGTGAAGATCATGTAGGCGAAGATCAGCGAGAGGAGCGAATTGTAGATGCCCGCCGCCCGGACCATCTCGAAGAGGCCCGCGAGCACCGCGATCTGCGGGAACATCGACACGGCGAGGATCGTCAGGAGCAGCAGCGTGCGCCCCCGGAAGTGGATGCGCGAGAGGGCGTAGGCCGCCGTCACCGCCAGGAACAGCGAGATGACGACCACCGAGGTCGCCACGATCACCGAGTTCAGGACGTTGCGCATGAAGACGCCGCTGGAGAAGACGCCGGCATAGTTCTGGAGGGAGAAGGAGCGCGGCAGATAGTCGATGCGGAAGAGGTCGGTTCCCGTCTTCAGGCTCGTCAGGATCGCGTAGTAGAACGGAAAGACCGAGAACAGCACGATCGCGACGACGAGGGCGTAGAACGTCGTGGTTCGAAGGATCTTCGGCATCAGCGCGCTCCCCCGAGGTTCAGCCGCGCGAAGCGGATGTAGAGGATGGTGATCAGCGCGATCACGAAGAAGAGCAGCGTCGAGGCCGCCGAGCCCAGTGCAAAATTGTCGAACTGGAAGAGGTTCTGCTGGGCGTAGACGCTCATGGTCTGCGTCTGGCTGTTGTTCGGCGTCAGCACGTAGATGAGGTCGAAGACCCGCAGCGAATCGAGGGCGCGGAAGATGACCGCGACGAGGATCGCGGGCCGGATCAGCGGCAGCGTCACCTTGAAGAACACCTTCACCGGGTGGACGCCGTCGATCCTGGCGGCCTCGTAGACGTCGCCGGGCACCATCTGCAGCCCGGCGAGGATGAGGAGCGCCATGAAGGGCGTCGTCTTCCACACGTCGACGATGATGACCGCCATCATCGCCGTGTCGGGCGAGGCGGTCCAGGCGATCGGGGCCGAGATCAGTCCGACCTTGAGGAGCATGTCGTTGAGGATGCCGAACTGGTCGTTCATCATCCACGCCCACATGCGGGCCGAGACGATGGTCGGGATCGCCCAGGGGATGAGGACGGCGGCCCGCACGAGGCCCCGGCCTCGGAACTCGGCGTTGAGGACGAGCGCGACGATAGTGCCGAGCACCAGCTCGATCGAGACCGAGATGACGGTGAAGTAGAGTGTGTTCCAGACCGCCCGCCACCATTGCGGGTCGACGAGGAGGCCGAAATACTCGCCCTCCCCGTCGCCGTAATCGACCCATTCCAGATAGTTGATGAAGCCGACGAAGGCGCCGCTGGCCGGGTCCGACAGGGACGTGTCGGTCAGCGACAGCCAGATGGTCTGGGCGAGAGGCCAGGCCGCGACGGTCGCGAGCACCGCCATCATCGGGGCGAGGAAGATCAGCGCCGAGCGGCGGCGCTGCGCGCCGAGCGCCGAGCGCCCCGGGGCCGGCTCCCCAGCCCTGAACGCTTCGGCCGTCGGCGGAACGCCGGGCGTCGCTTGGGTCATGCCTTCCCTCCCGAAACGGCACAGATCGAGGCAGCGTCCCGCCCGCCGCCCGAAACGCGGCGGGCGTCAGTTCCCGGAGGCGGCTACCAGCCGCTGCGGCGGATGCGCCGCAGGCTGCGCTCGAGCGCCTCCACGTTGGACGCCCCGGTTCCGGAGCCGGACATGGTCTGGTGCGCCGCCGTCCAGATCTCGCGCGAGACCTCGTTGTACTTCGACAGGGTCGGCGCCGAGGGCCGCGCGACGGCCGCGGCCACGACCTCGCCCCAACGCGGCACGATCGGCTGCGCGGCGGCGATCTCCTCGTCCTCGTAGAGCGCGGCGATGGTCGGCAGACGCGCGGTCATCAGGGCGCGCTCCTTCTGCGAATCGGCCGAGGACAGGAACCGCACGAGCTCGATCGCCGCTTCCTTGTCCGGCGAATATTCGGAAACGGCGAGGTTCCAGCCGCCGAGGCAGCCGGCCGACTGGCCGCCCGGGCCCGCCGGCAGCGGCACCACGTCGAATTTACCGCTGACGGCCGCGTCGGCGCCCTCGCCCAGCGGGTAGGCGTAGGGCCAGTTGCGCATGAAGACCGCGTTGCCGGTCTGCCAGACGCCGCGGGCCTCCTCCTCCATGTAGGAGAGGACCCCGCCCGGCGAGATGGTGCCGACCCAGCCGGCCGCCCTGTCGAGCGCCGCGGCCGCCTCGGCGTTGTTCACGGTGATCTCGCCCTCCGCATCCACGATCGTGCCGCCGCCGGAGGAGGCGAGCCACTCGACCACGTTGCAGGTCAGCCCCTCGTAGGCGGCGCCCTGGAAGACGTAGCCGGTGAGCTGCGTGTTGCCCTCGGCGCGCTCGCCCTCCAGCACCTTTTCGGCGATGCGCTGCAGGTCCTCCCAGGTCGCGGGCGGCTCCTCGCCGTACTTCTCCAGAAGGTCGGTGCGGTAGTAGAGCGCCGGCGCGTCGGTGAAGAGCGGCATGGCGACGAGCCGCCCCTCGACCGTCTGCGAGGCGACGACCTCGGGCAGGTGCTCGCCGACGATGTCGGCCATCGGCTCGGTGAGGTCGACGAAGTTGGCCGCCAGCTGCGGCGCCCAGATCACGTCCGTACGGTAGACGTCGATGTCGGGGTTCTGCGCCGACAACCAGAGTCGGTACTGCGCGAACTGGTCGGTCGAGGAGCCCGGCAGCTCCACGATCGTCACCGTGTGGCCGGTGGCCTCCTGGAACTTGTCGAGCTGGCCGCGCATCTCGACCACGTCCTGGCCGATCGAGCCGACCGCGATGGACAGATCCGCCGCCAGCGCTTGCAGGGGCAGAACGCAGACGCCGGCGCCGAGCGCCGCGACAAGGATCTTCAACGTCATGGATTACTCCTCCCGATCGGGTGCCTTCCGGCAGCCTTCTCCCCGGCGCATGGCGCCCTTCTGCAAGCGTTCAGTCCACAACCTCGGCTCGTCCTCCCGCGCCGAGGTGAACACCATTTTCGCGCGTGGGCAACATCTGCCCGCGCGCGTCGGAGACGAAGCACAGGTCCAGGAGCTTCTGGATCTCCGCCGCGTGCCTGAAATCGGCCTCGCCGTTCACGCCCGAAAGGAGGGCGAGGGCGAAGCGCTCCTCGTTGCGCGGCGTCGGCGGACAGTCGACCGGCTTCCAGGCCGCCGTGTCGATGTCGGCGCCGAGGCAGCCTTCGAGCCGCGAGTCGCGCTCGTTCGCCCAGATGCGCAGGGCGCCCCTGTCGCCGTAGATCGCGAGGTTTAGATCGTTGAGGTTGCCCGTGGCGAACCGGGTCATGTGCACCACGCCGAGCGCGCCGTTCGACAGCTCCACCGTCATCGCCACCGAATCGTTGACGTCGAGCCGGTAGGCGCCGACCGCGCCGCCCTCGGCCTTATCGAAGGTCCTCATCCGCGCGTGAAGCGCCGAGACGTCGAGCCCGGTGCCGAAGGTGAGGAAATCGAGGATGTGGATGCCGATGTCGCCCAAGACGCCCTTCGATCCGTGCGCGGAGGAGAGGCGCCACAGCCAGCGCTCGTCCGTGCGCCAGTCGCCCCAATGGCGGCCGGTCAGCCAGCTTTGGAGATAGCTCGCCTCCACATGCCGGACAGTGCCGATCTCTCCGGCCGCGATCATGCGGCGCGCGCGCTGGAGGGCGTGCGCATTGCGGTAGGTGAGATTGACCATGTTGATCAGGCCCGCCCTTTCGGCAGCCTCGGTCATCTCCAGCGCGTCCTCGTAGTTCAGCGCCAGCGGCTTCTCGCAGAACACCGCCTTGCCGGCGGCGACGAGCTTCATCGTGGTCGGCTTGTGGGCCGCGTCCGGCGTCGAGTTCACGGCGGCCTCGAAGCCGTCCGCCGCAAGCGCCTCGTCGAGATCGCCGTAGGCGTTCGGGATCGCGTGAAGCTCGGCGAAGCCGCGGGCTCGCTCCAGATTGGTGTCCACGGCCGCGACGAGCTCGATGCCCGGCAGCGCGGAGAAGCGCTCGGCGTGCCGGTGCGCGATCGCGCCGGTTCCCAGGATCAGGAGGCGCTTGCGCCCGCTCACCGATAGCCCTCCTCGCCGGCCTTGTGCAGGCTCGCGCCCTTCGGCGTCAGCTTTTCCCGGGCCTTGTCGAAGGGCACGTTCGGCGCATCGGCCACGTCCGTCCAGGGGCGAGCCGGATTGTGGGCCCAGCGCACCGCGTTCGCGAGCACGGTCTGAACGTCCGAGTGGTGGTAGATCGGGTAGGTCTCGTGGCCGGGCTCGAAGTAGAAGATGCGCCCGGCACCGCGCTGGTAGGTGAGCCCCGAGCGGAAGACCTCGCCGCCCTCGAACCAGGACACGAAGAGCGTCTCGAGGGGCTCGGGAACGAGGAAGGGCTCGCCGTACATCTCCGAGTTCTCGATCTCGATGGCCGGCCCGACGCCTTGCGCGATGGGATGGGAGGGATTGACGACCCAGATGCGCTCGCGCTCGCCCGCCTCGCGCCAGCGCAAGCTACAGGGCGTCCCCATGAGCCGCTTGAAAATCTTCGAGAAGTGGCCCGAATGGAGGACGAGAAGGCCCATGCCCTCGAAGACGCGCTGCGCGACGCGCTCCACGACCGCGTCCTCCACCTGCCCGTGCGCCTTGTGCCCCCACCAGAGAAGGACGTCCGTCTCCGCCAGGCGCGCCTGCGTCAGCCCGTGCTCGGGCTCGGCCAGCGTCGCGGTCGACGCCTCGATCCCGCCTCTTGCCGAGAGAGCGTCCGCGATCGTGCGATGGATGCCGTCCGGGTAGATGGCGCGCACGACCTCGTTCTCCCGCTCGTGCAGATGCTCGTTCCAGACCAGCGCTCGTATGGTCATCGTCCCCTCCCTTCGCGCCGGCGGCCAAGACCCCGAAGCCGCGCCATCAGGGCGGGAGCTGCGGACCGGCGAAAGAATCGGGAGAGACGATATGATCGTATCGAACCCTCCCAGATCCAAAAATCAAAGCGCTTTGGACTTCAATTGAAGCGCTTTGGATTGCGTTGTCAAATGAACTCGGCGACATTTCGTCCGAAGGAGGACGGCGATGGCGACGGGCCTGCGCGAACTTGCCGAGGAACTCGGCCTGTCCATGACCACGGTGAGTCGGGCTCTGAACGGCTTTCCCGAGGTCGGTGCGGCAACGCGCGAGCGGGTGCGCCGCGCGGCCGAGCGCACCGGCTACAGGGCCAACGCCACGGCGCGGCGCCTCGCGACCGGGCGCGCCAACGCATTCGGGATCGTCTTCTCCACCGAACGCGACGTGCTCGACAGCCCCATCGTGACCGACTTCCTGTCGGGCGTCGGCGAGGTCTGCGCGGCGGAGGGGATCGATCTCCTGCTCTCCCCGACGCGTCCGGGCGGCGAGGTCGCCACCTGCCGGCGCCTGATCGCCAGCGGCACGGTGGACGCGCTGATCGTCTTCGCCAACCTGTTCCAGGACGAGGGCATGATGCCGCTCGCCGGGAGCGGCTTTCCGATCGTCGTCCACGGCCGCCCGCCGGAGGGCTGCGCAGCGCCCTCGCTTTCGATCGACAATCGCGGCGCCTTCCGCTTAGGCGCCGCCCATCTCCTGGCCCTCGGCCATCGCCGGATCGCCCTTCTGAACGGCGACGAGCGGCAGACCTACGCGATCGACCGCCGTCGCGGCTTTCTCGACGCTTTGGAGGCGGCGGGCGTTCCGGTCCGGTCCCGAGACCTGACGAGCGGTGCGCACAGCTTCCGCCACGGGCTGGAGACGGCGCGCCGCATCCTGAGGGATCCGGACCGTCCGACCGCCCTCCTCTGCTCCTCGATCCTCACGGCCCTCGGCGCGATGAAGGCAGCGGCCGAACGGGGGCTGGCCGTCCCGGCCGACCTTTCGCTCCTGGCCCATGACGACGGGGTCGCCTCCCTCCCCCCCGAGATGGCGAGCTCAGCGCTGTCGACGCTTCATTCGCCCGTGCGCGCGGCGGGCCTCTCTGTGGCGCGTCTCGCGCTGCGGCGCATCGCCGGCGACGCAGCCGGACCGCTCACGGAGGTTTGGCCAGCCGAGCTGGTGGAGCGGGAATCGACAGCGGCTCCGCCCGACCTCCTCCCGAACGCGAATTGCCCATGACCCCGATCGTCCTCGACCTCTTGGCGGGCGAAACCGTCCATCTCTGGCTGCGAGGCGCGGTTCGCCTGACAGGCCCGGCCTCGGTGCCGCGGCTGGAGGTCCTCGGTTCGCACGATTTCCAGCGCGCAGCGTTCACAGCCGTGCAGGCCGGGCGCGTGACGGTTGCCGGCGACGGCGAGGTGTCGCTCGCCTACGCTTTTGCGGCGGCCAGCGTCATGCGGGACGGAATCCGGGTGCTCTTCACCACGCCGCGCAACCGCGCAACGGACGGCCCGATCTACCATTTCTCCCCGCCCTTCGGCTGGATGAACGATCCCAACGGACTGATCCGGATCGGCGGGGAGATCCACCTCTTCTACCAGCATTATCCGCACGACCGCTTCTGGAACACCATGCACTGGGGCCACGCGGTCAGCCACGACGGCGGTGCGAGCTTCCGGCATCTGCCGGTGTTTCTCGACCCGCGCCCCGAACTCTTGGCCGGCGAAATGGAGAGCGGCGGCGCCTTCTCCGGCTCCACCGTCGCAGCGAAGGACGGAGCCCTGCGCGTGTTCTGGACGGACCGGCAGGACAGCCGCGAGCCGGAATGGGAGTGGCAGATGACAGCCCTGTCGCCCGACCGACTGTCGATCGGACCGGCTCGGGCGATCGTCGACCGGCGCCCGGAGCTTCCCGGTCTCGGCAAGGATTTTCGCGACCCTTACGTCTTCCGGGGACCGGACGGGCTCTGGAAGATGCTGCTCGGCGGGCGCGACGAAGCGGGCGGCATCGTCCTCCTCTACGAGACCGACGCCGAGGACGCAGCCAGCGGCTGGCGCTTCGTCGGCCCGCTCCTGCGCGCGAGCGAGATGGGGACGGAGGCTGCCGAATGCCCCTGCCTCGTCCCGGTCGGCGACGGGCTCTGGACGCTTCTCTACTGCCTCATGTTCTCCACCGACCCGGCCACCGGCCGGCGCAACATCAGCCACGCGGTGACCGGGCGCTTCGACGGTCGAAGCTTCGACCCGGTCGACACGCGCGAAGCCGATTTCGGCACAGACGCCTACGCCTTCCAGGCGGCGCTCGACGGGCGGGGCGCCTTCGCCCTCGGCTGGGCCGCGAACTGGGCGGACGTCGTGAAGGGCGCGGACTTCCCCTCCGCCATGACCCTGCCGCGGCGCCTGGAATGGCGGGGCGACCATCTGGCGACGCCACCCATGGAATCGCTCGCAGCCCTTCGGCGAGCGAGCCGGACGATCGATCCGGCGGCCTGCGCGCCGGTGCCGATCCTTCGCGGCGCCGCCGAGATCGAACTGGACCTGACCGCGCCCAACGCTCCGTTCCGTCTCGATTTCGACCATCCGACGATCGCGCTCGCACTGGAACACGACGGCGTTCACCTGGAGCTTCGCCATCGTCCCGCCGATTTGGCCGAAGGCCCGCGCTACCGTGCCGAGACACCCGGCCTGTCGGGCCTGCGCGTCTTTCTCGACCGCGGGCTGATCGAGATCTTCGCCGACGGGGGCCGCTGGTGCTGCACCAAGCGCCTCGCGGACGCCGCGCCGGTCACGGGCGTGCGGATGGCGGGCGGGATCGGGCGGACGACCGTGCACGATCTGGCCGCGCCCGATTGAGCGAAGGGCGACGGGCGATTGCGACACCGCGGCGCGACCGCTGCCCCGCGATCCTGCGCGCATCTCGGCGCCCGAACGGCGGAAGACGATCCCGCCGCTCAGGCGGCGCGAACCCCGAGCCGGCTGCGCAGCGTCTGCGTCCCGTAGTCGTGCCGCAGGACGCCGCGCTCCTGAAGGATCGGCACGACCGTCTCGACGAATTCGTCGAAGCCGCCCGGCGTCAGATGCGGCGCGAAGACGAAGCCGTCCGCCGCGTCCTCGGCGACATAGCGCTCGATCTGCGAGGCGACCGTTTCCGGCGTCCCGACGAACTGCTGGCGGCCGGTGAGGCGGATGACGAGCTGGCGGATCGACAGGCCATCGCGCTCGGCGATCTCGCGCCACTGCGCCGCCGTCCTCAGCCGATCGTCCACCTTGGCCGCGCGCCCCTGGGAGAGAGAGGCCGACGCCACGTCCGGGTCGACCGCCGGCAGCGGTCCCTCGGCGTCGTAGGCGGACAGGTCGCGGTTCCAGACCTGCTCCAGGAAGACGATCGCCGTCTTCGGGCTCACCTGCTGAAGGCGGATGGCTTGCGCGCGCTCTTGCGCTTCATCGGGCGTCGCCCCGAGCGCGAAGGTCGCGCCCGGCAGGATCTTCAGATCGTCCGGCCGCCGTCCGTAACGGGCGAGGCGCCCCTTCACGTCCGCATAGAAGGCCTTGCCCTCCTCCAGCGTGCCATAGCGCGAATAGATCACGTCGGCGTGGCTGGCCGCCAGTTCCCGCCCGGCGTCGGATTCGCCAGCCTGTACTATGACGGGTTCGCCCTGCGGCAGCGGCGCGAGGCTCGTATGCCCCTCGAACGCGAAGTGCTTCGAGGCCACCCCGAACGCTCCGCCCGACCAGACCACTCGCGCGGCCTCGATGAACTCGCGGGCCCGCTCGTAGCGCTCGGCGTGCGGAAGGTGGTCGCCGCGCCGGAAGTTGGCGCCCGTGAAGGCGCCCGGCGAGGTGACGACGTTCCAGCCGGCGCGCCCGTTTGACAGGATGTCGAGCGTCGCCAGCTGGCGGGCGAGCGGATAGGGCTCGTTGAAGGTCGTCGTCAGCGTCCCGACGAGGCCGACATGCTGCGTCACCGCCGCGAGCGCGGCGAGAATGGCGAGCGTGTTCGGGCGGCCCGCGACGTCGAGCTCGTGGATGCGCCCCTTCTGCTCGCGCAGGCGCAACCCTTCCGCGAGGAAGATGAAGTCGAACCGCCCGCGCTCCACCGTCTCGGCAAAGTGCCGGAAGGACGAAAAGGCGATCTGGCTGCCCGCCGCCGCGTCGCTCCAGACGGTGAAATTGTTTACGCCCGGAAACTGTGCCCCGAGGATGACCTGCTTCTTTCCCATTCGCGCGTCCTTCCTCAAGCGGCCTTGCGGGCCGCGCCGAAACGGCTGAGGGCAGGCCCGAGGCCGAGGCGTTGCCGCAGGAGCCCCTCCGCCGGGGCGCCGGCTCGGGTGACGGTCGCCAGATGCTCGGCGAGCGGCGCCACGTCGCGATCCGGCGCGTCCGGCATGAAGCGCAGGCCCGACAGGCCGATCCGCGCGGCCGTCTCGCGGGCTTGCGCAACGTCGCGCTCCACACCGCGATCGGCAGAGACCGGAACGTCGGCGAAGAGGAGCCGGCCCGAACCTCGGAGCCGGGCGGCCGCGATTGCGATCTCCTCGATCGAGCCGGCGAGGAAGACGAGATCGGCGCCGAGCGCCAGGCGCGGATCGTCTCCCTCGGCATGGCGCACCGCGACGACGGGCTGGCCTTGGGGCGGGCGCGGCGTGATCGAAGGCCCGAGAATGTCGAAGGCGGGCGTCTTGAAGCGGATGTAGTGCAGACGGTCGGCATCGAGAAAGCGCTGGCTCGACGCGTCGCGGATCACCGCGTCGTCGTCCCAGCTGTCCCAGAGAAGGCGGACGGCTTCCAGCGCATCCACGGCGTCCTGAGCGAACGCGTCGTCCTGCGGCTCCGGGAACCCGTTCAACGCCCCGATCGCAGCGCGGGCCGCGACCGCACGCCCGCCCCTCGGCGCCTGGACGAGGAAACCGCCGCGCCCTTCGCTCACATGGTCGAGCGTCGCGATCGCGGTGGAGACGTGGAAGGGCTCGAGGACCGGCAGCGGCGCGCCTGCGAGAAGGCCGAGATGGCGGGTGCGGGCGGCGAGGAAGGTCGCGACGAGGGTCGCCTCGGGTCCATCGTTGGCGGGATCTGCGAAGCGATCCTCCAGCGTCAGGATTTCGACGAGGCCGTCGAGATGCGCGGCCGCCGCAAGGAGCGGCGCGACGCCGCTCCCCGTGTCGAGGCCGACGGCGAGATGGAGACGGCTCATGGCTCTCCCCTCCTCACGCGACGGCCAGATGGTCGTAGGACACGGTCCGCTGATAGTCCGGCAGGCCGAGATTGGCGCGGAAGCCGCCTTCCACGTAGTCCTCGTCCAGAAGGTGGCGCTTGCGCAGCTCGGGCAGGAGACCGTTCAGGAGAAGGTCTTCCTGGTCCGGGTTGCCGAGACCGTGCAGCGAGACGATGTCGAGGACGCCAGCGTCGAACCGCTCCTTCACCGCCTCCGCGATCGCCTCGGGCGTGCCCGCGACGTTCCAGTGTCCGGTCTCGCCGGCCTGGACGATGAGTTCGCGCACGCTCAGACCCTGGAGCGCGTAGCGGCGGAAGATCTCGATGCGCCCGCGGCGGCGGCGCGCGTCCTCCACGCTCGGCAGGCGGTTCTCGGGAAGCGGCCGGTCGAGCGGCAGGTCGGACAGGTCGATGTCGCCGCCGAGCATGTCGGCGAGCTGCAGGCGCCCGCGCTCGTAGTCGATCGCCTCGTGTTTGGCCTTCACGCGCCGAGCGACGTCCGCCTCGCTCTCGCCGATCACCGAGTGGAGCGAGTTCATGACGAGCGGCAGTCCCTCGCCCCGGCCGAAGCTCCTCGCCTGCCGGCGCAGTTCGCCGACGAAGGCGAGCGCGTCGGGCAGCGTCGGCTGAGAGGTGTAGACGACCTCCGCAAGCCTCGCCCCGAGCCGCACGCCGTCGCTGGACTGGCCGGCCTGGAACTGCACCGGCCGCCCCTGCGGCGGCGGCGGCACGTTCAAAGGCCCCGCGACGCGGAAGTGCTTGCCCCGGTAGTCCACCCCATGCAGGCGCCGGTGATCGAGGGAGATCGCGCCGCTCGAACGCCGCGTCACGGCCTCCGGCTCGTTGGCGTCGAACAGCGCGTTGACGATCTCGATGAATTCGGTCGCGCGCTCGTAGCGCTCGGCCGGCGTCGGAATGTCGCCGCCGCCGAAATTCTCTTCCCCGACCGACGAAGTGACCGCGTTCCAGGCCGCCCGCCCGCCGCTGGCATGGTCGAGCGTGCCGATCGCCCGGGCGAGATTGTAGGGATGGAGATAGGTGGTGGAGACGGTGGCGATGAGGCCGATGCGCGAGGTCGCCTGCGACAGGGCCGCGAGCGCGATCAGGGGGTCCTGCGTCCCCGTCGTGCCGGACAGCCCGTTCGGGTCGGCGTGGAGGAGGTCGGCGGTGAAGAGGCCGGTGATGCGCGCGGCCTCCGCCTTGCGGGCGAGCTCGACGGCGCGTTTGCCCGCAAGGTCCGGTGCGGCGTCGTTGTGGGCGACCGTGAAGTTCGCCGCGCCGACGAGGGTCTTGAGGCGTCTGGGACGGGGGGCGGTCATGCGTGAACTCCTTCCAGGAAGACGGCGAGCGGCGTCGGCTCGGGCGGCAAGCGCGCAGCCTCGAGGCGCTCGAGGATCAGGCGCTCCTGCGCGGCCTTGATCGCCAGCACTTCGGCGGTCGCCGCCTCCGGATCGGCGGCCGGTCGGCGCGGAATGGCGGTGCCGGGCTCGCCCGCGCGGCTCCCGATGTGCTTCTCGAACGGCAGGGAGCGATAGAGCGCGGGGTCCGCGGCGACGTCGAAGAGCGCGCGGTAGCCGAGCGAGAGGTAGAGCGCGACGGCCTCCGGCTGGCGGTAGCCGGTGGTGAGATAGACGCGCGTGTAGCCGAGGGCGGCCGCGTTCGTCTCCAGCGCCGCCATCACGATGCGGGCGAGGCCCTGGCGCCGCGCGTCCGGGTGCGTCCAGATGCGCTTGATCTCCACGGTCTCGTCGTCGTGGCTCATGAAGGCGCCGCCGGCGATGGTCTGCGCGCCGCGCCTGAGGACGACGAAGTCGCCGAGCGGCGGCTCGAAGGCCTCCGCCGGATAGCGGTCGACCTCGGCGCGCGAAACGCCGGGCCGCTCGACCCCGTAGCGGCGGGCCGATTCCGCGACGAGCCCGTCGATGACCGGCTCGGCTTCGGGCGAATGAAGGCGGGTGCGAAGGACGCGGAAGGTCATGACCGGTCTCCTCAGGCTGCGGCCCGGCGCGCGTCGGCGCGGGCGATGAGTTCGATCGAGGCGAGGCGCGCCTCGCGCGCCGCGACGGGAACGTCGAGGACGAATTCCGCCACCCCGTGCCGCTCGGCAAGACGGCCGAGCGCGCGGTGCACGTCGTCCGGCGTGCCCGCGATGATCTGCGGGCGCCGCTCCTCGACGCTGACCGGCTGTTCGCCGAGCTGCCGGGCATGCTCCTCTACGGCTTCCAGGCTCCCGACATTGATCGAGAAGCCGTCGCGGAAGACCGCCTTGAAGGAGCGCCGGTCGGCCTTAGCGAGCGCTTCCTCGCGAGTCGGCGCGGCAAAGGCGGTGACGGCGAGGATCGGGTCCGGGCCGGCGGCGCGGGCGGCGCGAAGCGTGGCGTCGATGGCGCCGTGGTCGCCGTCGTGGTGGCCGGCGTGGACGAAGCCCCAGCCGAGGCTTGCGGCCAGTGTGGCGCTCGTCTCGCTGGAGCCGAGGAGGAAGCGCTCGGGCAGGAGCGCCGGTCTCGGCTGGATCTCGGCGCCTTGGTGGCGATGTCCCGTCGAGGCCGCGCCCTTGAGGAAGAGGTCGAGATCGGCGAGCTTGTCCTCGAAGGGCGTGCGCTCCGGCGCGAACTCCTCCTGGAGCGCGCGCACCGTCTCGGGCAGGCCGCCCACGGCCCGGCCGATGCCGAGGTCGACGCGGCCGGGCGCGAGCTGCGACAGGACGCCGAAGACCTCCGCCACCTTGAACGGGCTGTAGTGCGACAGGAGGATGCCGGCCGTGCCGACGCGGATGCGGCGCGTGCGGGCGAGGACGTGCGAGACGACGATCTCGGGCGCCGCGCTCGCCAGCGCCCGCGATCCGTGATGCTCGGCCGCCCAGAAGCGGTGGTAGCCGAGCCGGTCGGCGAGTTCGGCGTAGAGAAGGGTCGTGGCGTAGGCGTCCCCCGCCGCGCGGCCCTCGTCCACGGGCGTCTTGTCGAGGAGGCTGAGACGGTAGCTCATCGGATGGCTCCTTCCTTGCGTTCGACGGGCGCGAGCGCCGGGATCGCGGCCAGGAGGTCGCGCGTGTAGCCGTGGCGGGGCCGTGCGAAGACCTCGCCCACCTCGCCGTCCTCCACCACCTGCCCGTCCTTCATCACGAGGACGCGGTCGGTGAGGTGGTGGACGACGCCGAGGTCGTGGCTGATGAAGAGTAGCGAGGTTCCGGTCTCGGCCTGGAGTTCGGCGATGAGGTCGAGCACCTGCGCCTGGACCGAGACGTCGAGCGCCGACACCGGCTCGTCGGCGACGAGCAGGCGCGGGCGCGGCGCGAAGGCCCGCGCGATGGCGACACGCTGGCGCTGGCCGCCGGAGAGGTCGCGCGGGTGCCGGGTAAGGAGCGAGGCGGGAAGGCGCACGGCGTCCAGCACTTCCAGCACCCGCGCGCGCCGCGCCGCGCCGTGGACCTTCACCGTGTCGAGGCTTTCGCCGACGATGCGCTCCACGTCGTATCGCGGATCGAAGGAGGAGAGCGCGTCCTGCGCGATGAACTGGATGCCCGAGCGCCGCGCGCGGCGCGCCGCCTCCCCGATGCCGGACCAGGGCTCGCCGTCGAGAAGCACCGTGCCGGAATCGGGCTCGACGAGACCGAGCACGATCCGCGCGACCGTCGTCTTGCCGGACCCGGATTCACCGACGATCCCGAGCGCCTCGCCCTTGGCGAGCGAGAACGAGACCCCCGCGACCGCCGGCCCGGCGGCGCTCGCGCTGAAGGATTTGCGCAGGGAGCGCGCCGCCAGCACCGGCCATTCGCGCTCGATGCGCTTTACGGGAAGCCTCACCCGGATTTCGCCCGCGCGGGCCCCGACGGCGGCGGGCGCGAGACGGAAGCCGCGCGAGGCCTGCGAGGGAATGGCGTCCAGTAGCTGGCGCGTATAGGGGTGGGAGGGCGAGCGAAGCACCGCGCCCGTCTCGCCCTCCTCCACGACTTCGCCATCGCGCAGCACCAGGACGCGATCGGCGAGACGTGAGACGACGGCCAGATCGTGGCTGATGAGAAGCAGCGCCTGGCCCTGGCTCCTGCGCTCCTCCAGAAGATCGAGAATCTGCTTCTGCACCGTCACGTCGAGTGCGGTGGTGGGCTCGTCCGCGATCACGAGCGAGGGCGAGCGCGAGATGGCGGTCGCGATCAGCGCCCGCTGCCGCAGGCCGCCGGAGAGTTCGTGCGGATACTGCTCGAGCCGCGCCGCCGCATGCGGCACGCCGACGCTGCGCAGGAGCTCGGCGTTGCGCCCCCTCGGGCTCTGCCCCCCTTGGGAATCCGTCAGGAGCTGCCCGACGCGCCGCAGCGGATCGAGCGAGACGAGCGCATCCTGAAGGACGAAGCCGATCCGGCCGCCCCGCACCTGACGCCAGTCGCGCTCGGTGAAGCGCAACGCGTCGCGGCCGTCGATGCGGAAGGTGGAGGCATTCACGATCGCCCCGCGTCCCGCGAGCCCGATCAGCGAGCGTGCGGTGACCGACTTGCCGGACCCGGACTCGCCGACGAGCGCCACCGCCTCGCCCGGCCGGATCGTCAGGCTCAAGGAGCGAACGGCGTAGCCCGGCGATGTCTGCGGAAAGGCGACGGAGAGATCTCGGATCTCGACCAGAGGTTCGCTCATCGGGTGGCCCTCCCCTCGAAGCTGCGCTGCCAGCGCTGCCCGATCACGGTCACCGCGATCACCGTCAGCGTGATGGCGAGGCCCGGAAAGGCGCCGATCCACCAGGCATTACGAAGATAGTTGCGCCCTTCCGAGAGCATCGCGCCCCATTCGGGCGCGGGCGGCTGCGGCCCCATGCCGAGGAAGGACAGGGCTGCGGCGCCGATGATCGTCGTTCCGAGCCCGATGGTCGCGAGAATCGGCACCTGCGCGACGGCATGCGGCAGGATGTGGCGCACGGCCAGCGTCGCGGGCTTCAGACCGAAGGTTCGGGCCTGCTCGACATGGCCCGAGCGGGCGATGACGAAGGTCTGCGAGCGCACCATACGGGCAAAGCGCGGGATCGAGGCGACGCCGAGCGCGAAGATGAGGTTCACCGTGCCCGGCCCGGTGAAGGAGATGAGGACGAGCGCGAGGAGAAGGTCCGGAAAGGCGGAGACGACGTCGAGGAACCGCGAGATCGCCTCGTCGACGATCCCGCGCGCCAGCCCCGCGAGAAGCCCGAGGAGGGAGCCGAAGACCGAGGCGATGGCGATGGCGCTGACGCCGATCAGCAGCGAATAGCGCGCCCCGTGGACGACTCGCGCGAAGATGTCCCTGCCCAAATGATCGGTGCCGAACCAGTGCGCGGCGCCGGGAGCCAACTGGGCGGCCAGCGGGTCGGCGGCGAGAGGGCTCTGCCCGGCGACGAGGCCCGGCCAGACGACCGCGACGGCAACCAGCGCGACGAAGACCGAGGCGGCGATGACGCCGGCTTCGCGGCGCAGAAGCGAAAGCGCGCGGCCGGAGGCGTCGCTGCGCGCGGCGGGGGAGAGAACGGAGAGGGTCATGGTTCGCCTCAGCCCTTTCGATGGCGCAGGCGCGGGTCGAGCGCGAGGTAGAGAAGATCGACGAGGGTGGAGAGGACGACGGTGATGAGGGCTGTGAAGATCGCGACGGCCATCACCACCGGCAGGTCCTGGTTCAGCACCGCATCGACGGTGATGCGGCCGAGCCCCGGCCGGCCGAAGACCTGCTCGGTGACGAAGGCGCCGCCCAGAAGCCCGCCGATCAGCCAGCCCGTCAGCGTCACCGCCGGGATGGCCGCGTGGCGCAGCGCGTGTCGCAGGCGCAACGTGATCTCGCGCGCGCCCCAGGAGCGCACCGTCAGCGCGAACGGGTCCTCCAGCGCCTTCTCCAGCCCCTGCCGCAGCACCTGCCCGACGACGGCGCCGAGCGAGAGGCCGATGGCGAGCGCGGGCAGGACGAGCGAGGACAAGCCCCGGTCGCCCGCCACCGGAAAGAGCTTCAGCGTGAAGGAGAAGACGTAGAGGAGGACGATGCCGAGCCAGAAGGACGGAGTGGAGATGACCACGAGCTCGAAGGTTGAGGCGATGCGCCGCGCGAACGGCCTGTCGGCCGTCAGAAGCGCGGTGCCGAGTGCGAAGACGAGCGCGACCAGAAGCGAGGCCACTGTCAGGCGAAGCGTCGGGCCGAGCTGCGAGAGGACGAGCGAGCCGACGTCGGTCTGGAGCATGTAGGAGCGGCCGAAGTCGCCCTGCAGAACGCGGCCGAGATACTGGACGTATTGCGAGGCCAGCGGCTCGTCGAGGCCCCATTCGGCCCGGATCGCGGCCTCCAGCGCGGGGGTCGGGATCTGATCGCCGAGAAGGATGTGGACGACGTCGCCGGGCGCGATGTGGACCGACAGGAAGGTCAGCGTGACCGCCGCCCAGAGGACGACGAGCGCCGAGACGAGCCGCGTCAGCGCGAGGCTCGCAAAGGACCCCGACGCCAGCTTCAGCGTCAGCCGCCGTCGCTCGCGCGGCAGTTCCACCATGGTTTCGATCGTCATCGTCGGATCTCCTTCTGGCCCGGCCCGCGGCGCGCCGCCTCAGCGGTCGAGCCAGACCGCGTGGGCGCTCTCGGGAAGCTGCTTGAAGGGGCGGAAGGACAGGCCGTGGACGTCCGCGCTGGCCGCGATCTGGTCCTCCGGCACGTAGAGCGGCACGACGAGCGCTTCTTCCAGCACCACGAAGTCCTGCAGGCGCGAGTAGATCTCGAAGCGCCGGTCGTGATCGAGCGTCCCGGCGGCCTCGGTCAGCCATTCCTTCAGCTCGGGATTGCGGGCGCGCGAGAAGAAGTGCGAGCCCCCGTCCTCGGGCGGCAGGTACTTGTAGCCGATGTCCACCGCGTCGGTCGGCGTGTTGGAATTAGAGATGATGCCGTACTCGCCGGTGCGGCGGCGCTCGGTGTAGGTGCCGCCGTCGACATATTCGATCTCGAGCTCGATCCCGGCATTCTGGCGCAGCTGCGCCTGCACGGCCTGGAGCAGCACGTCGCGCTGGTCGCGCACCGTCGCCTGCGACTGGACGAGGTGGACGGAGAGGCGCGTCCCGTCCTTGGTCCGGAAGCCCTCCGTATCCCGCGTCGTCCAGCCGGCCTCGTCCAGCAGCCGGTTGGCGAGGTCGACGTCGAAGGTCAGCTTGCCCTCGATCGAGGCGTCGTAGAACTGCGTGTCGGCCGGTGTGTTGATGCCCCACGCCCGGGTCCGCTGGCCGCGATAGACCGAGGCGAGCACGCCGTCGATGTCGATCGCGTGGCCGATCGCCTTGCGGACGTTCACGTCCTGCGTCGGACCGTAGGCGGCGTTGAGGAACAGCGAATAGGGCGTGCCGACGTTGAAGGCGTGGTCGTAGGTGAAGGCGTCGTCCTCCTCGAACGTCGCCGCGTCGTTGCCCGAGACGCCCTCGATCGCGTCGACCTGGCCCGATAGGAGCGCTCCGGTGCGCACCGCCGATTCCGGCAGGAAGCGGTAGATCACCTCGTCGAGATAGGCCGGCCCGTCGTGAGGCGCGTTGGCCGGAGCGGACGCGTAATCCGCGTTGCGCGAGAAGGTGAGCTGCTGGCCCTTCACGTAGGATTCGATGACGAAGGGCCCGGTGCCGGCGATCTCGGAGCCGCCGGCGAGCAGGGTCTCCTCCTCGAAGGCCCGCGGCGAGACGATCTCCAGCGTTCCGACGAAGTCGAGGAAGGGCGCGTAGACCTCGCCGAGCGTGAACCGCACCGTCCGCTCGTCGACGGCGGTCAGATCCGTGATGCCGGCGGCGGGGCCCGTCGCGTAGGAGCGGCCGTAGGCCTCCTCGCGGATCTTCTCGAAATTGGCGATGACGGCATCGGCGTCCAGCGGCTCGCCGTCGGTGAAGGAGACGCCCTCGCGCAGGGTGAAGGTGTAGGTCAGCCCGTCCTCGGACACCTCGTAGGCCTCGGCCAGCCAGGGCACGAAGCCGGCCTCGGCATCGCGCGCCAGGAGGCTCTCATAGGCGTTGCGCAGATAGAGCTTGGTCTTGTCCTGCGTGTTCAGATGCGGATTGAGCGTCGAGGCCTCGGTCTCCACGCCGAAGGTCAGCGTGCCGCCGGTGCGAGGTTCCTGCCCGAGGGCGGGACCGGAAAGGGCTGAGACGGCGAGGAGCGCGAGGGCGAGGCGGCGGAGGGGGCGAACCATGGAAGGGGGCTTGTCCGTTCAGGGAGGAGGAGGACGGAAGGAGAGAGGAGCGAGGAACCGTCAGCGGTCGAGCCAGACGCCGTAGACGCTCTCGGGAACCTGCGCGTAGGTGCGGAAGCGCAGGTTCTTCACCTCCGCGCTCGCGGCGATCTGGTCCTCCGGCACGTAGAGAGGGAAGGCGATCGCCTCCTGAAGGAGGACGAAGTCCTGGAGCCTTCCGTAGACCGCCTTGCGAGCGGCCGGGTCGAGCGTCGCCGCCGCCTCGTTCAGGAGCTCTTTCAGCTCCGGCTGCCGCGCGCGGGAGAAGAAGTGCGCGCCGCCGTCCTCGGGCGGCAGGTACTTGTATTCGAGGTCGAGCCCGTCGCTCTGGGCGTTGGAATTGGTGATCGCGCCGAAGGCCCCGGTGTTGCGGCGGTCGGTGTAGGTGCCGGCGTCGACATATTCGACGTCGAGTTCGATCCCGGCGTTCTGGCGAAGCTGGGCCTGCAGCGCCTGAAGAAGGACGTCGCGCTGGTCGCGGACCGTCGACTGCGACTGGACGAGATGGATCGAGAGCCGTTCGCCGTCCTTGGTGCGGAACCCCTCCCCGTCCCGGTCCGTCCAGCCGGCCGTGTCGAGCAGTCGGTTGGCTTCATCGGGATCGAAGGCGAGCCTGCCCTCGATCGAGGCGTCGTAGACGTTCGGCTCGATCGGGGAATTGATGCCCCAGGCGCGGGTGCGCTGGCCGCGATAGACCGACTGGAGCACGGCATCGAGATCGACCGCCGCCCCCGCCGCCTTGCGAACCGCGACGTCGGCGGTCGGCCCGGATTCGACGTTGAAGAAGATCGAATAGGGCGCGCCGGTGTTGTAGCCGCGCTGGTAGGTGAAGGCCTCGTCGTCCTGGAAGAGGGACGCGTCGTTGCCCGAAACGCCCTCGATGACGTCGACCTGGCCGGACTGCAACGCGCCGATCCGCACAGCGGATTCGGGGAGGAAGCGGAAGACGACCTCGTCGAGAAGCGCCGCCCCCTGCTGCGGTGCGCCTTCGGGCGCCCAGGCATAGTCCGGGTTGCGCACGAGCCGCGCTTCCTGCCCGCGTACATAGGTTTCGAGGATGAAGGGGCCGGTGCCGGCGACCGACTTGCCGCCGGCCTTCAGCTCGGGCGAATCGAAGGCGGCGGGCGAGATGAGCTCCACGGCCGAGACCGCGCCGAGGAACGGGGCGAAGACTCCGTTCAGCGTCAGGCGGAAGCGCCGGGCGTCCAGCGCCTCGACCTTCTCCAGCCGCGCGATCAGCCCGCCGCCGAGCGTCGGGGCGTAGGCCGCGTCGCGGATTCTCTCGAAATTCAGTGCGGCGGCCTCCGCATCCAATGGCAGGCCGTCGGAAAAGCGGATGCCCTCGCGGAGCGTGAAGACGTAGGCGCGGCCGTCGTCCTCGATCTCGTAGGATTGCGCCAGCCACGGCGCGAGCCCGCCGTCCTGCGTCCGGGCAAAGAGCGGCTCGAAAATGTTGCGCAGGACGACGCGCGCCTTGGCGAGCCCGTTGATCTGGCCGTTGAAGGTCGTCGGCTCGCTCTCGACGCCGAAGAGGAGCCTTCCGCCCGGACGCGCCTCGCCCTCCTGCGCCCGCAGGATGGAGGGCGCGAGGCCGGCGACGCCCAGCATCGAGACGCCGCCGATCAGCTTTGCGAAGGTTCGTCTGTTCAGTCTCATGGCAAGGCTTCCCCGTGGACGCGCGCAGGGTCCCCGCCGCATCCCCTGTCAGGTCATCGATCGTGGTGTGATGTCAGTCGCCGACGCCGTATCGGCCGTTGCGATAGGTGAGCGCCGGACCGTCGCGCGCCACCGCCGCGCGGACGCGGCCGAGGACGAGCGCGTGGCTATGGCGCTGGATCACCTCCTCGACCTCGCAGTCGATGGAGGCGAGCGCGCCGGTCAGGACGCCGGCCCCGGTCGTCAGGCTCGTCCAGCGCGAACCGAGATAGCGGTCGGCCCCCTTGATGCCGCCCCGTCCGGCGAACCGGTCGGCGACGTCGACCTGATTGGCGTCGAGGACGTTGACGCAGAAGTGGCCGAAGCGCTCGATCGCGGTCCATGTGGAGGAGCCGAGATTGATGGAGACGAGCATCGTCTCCGGCTCGACGGACAAGGAATGGGCCGTCGTCACCGTCGCGCCGGTCCGCTCGGCCCCGAGGCCGGCCGTGACGACGGAAACCGCGCCGAAGACGCTGCGCATGGCGCCCTTCAGGTCGACGGGGCGGGTTTCCTCGGGCGCGGAATGTCCGCCGACGGTCGCAAGGCGCAGATGCACGGTCATGATCGAAGGTCCAGTTCCCGGAACGAAGGGCTGATCGCCCCTTTCGTCTGCGAGATTAGCAAGGCACCCGAAGGATCATCCGAATAATGTACCAATCTGGTAGACTGATGCGGAATATCCGTTCGGGCGCCCTTCGCGCCCGTATCGCGGATCGGAGAGCGACCGCAGGGGCGGACGCGTCCGCCGTTTCCGTTCAGAAGGCCGGGAACTGCCCGGGCGTTTCGGCGAGAATGACCTCGCGAACCGTGTCGCTCTGGTAGGCCGCCACGAGCCGCCGGAACACCGGATCGTCCTTGTCCTCGGTGCGAACGACGATGTAGTTCGTGTAGGGGTTGCCTTCGGTCGCCTCGATGGCGATCGAATCCTCCCCCGGCGTGAGCCCCGCCTGCACCGCGTAGTTCGTGTTGATGACCGAGGCGTCGAGGTCGTCGAGGCTGCGGGGGAGCTGCGCCGCGTCGAGTTCGGTGAGTTCGAGGTTCTTGGGATTGGCCGTGACGTCGAGGACGGTGGGCAGGATCCCCACGCCGTCACGCAGCTCGATCAACCCTTCCGCCTGTAGTAGCAGCAGCGCCCGCCCGCCATTGGAAGGATCGTTCGGAATGCCGACGCTGGCACCCTCAGGGAGGTCGTCCACCGACTGGACGCGGTTCGAGTACAGGCCGATGGGCGCGACGATCGTCTCGCCGATCGGGGTCAGGTCATAGCCTTTCGTCGCGATCTGGTTGTCGAGGAAAGGCTTGTGCTGGAAGGCGTTGGCGTCGAGATCCCCCGCGGCCAACGCCTCGTTGGGCAGGAGGTAGTCGCTGAAGACGACGAGTTCGACGTCGAGGTCGTCCTGCGCCGCCACCTCCTTCACCTTTTCCCAGATGATCTCGGAATCACCACCCGAGATGCCGACCTTGACGCTGTCGGCGGCGAGCGCCGGGCCGGTCAGGACGGATGCGGCCGTCAGTGCCGCGAGAATCGTACGTTTCATGTCAGCGAACTCCGGAAGGACGTTGCGGGCGCCGTAGCAGGGACGGCAATCGGGTCGACGAGGACGATGGCCGACCCGCAGACATCGTCTCTCAATCTATCGATCCAGTAGACACATAACTTTGCAAAGAACGGAGCTGGGTTGGACGAAGCGCGCATCCGCCCCGAGCGAATGCGTCGTTTTCTTTCTCCACCCTCCCCGTCCAAGCCGCGGTGCCCGCCGCCGGCCAGCTCACGCCGGCCGCGCGAATATTCCTCGTCAATCTACCTATTTGGTATTTTGTTCTGCGGTCTCGGACGGCCCTCTCGCTAGTCTCCCTCCGATCGCAGCCGGGCGGAACGCCAAGGCGGTCGTGATCGAGGGGGCGACCGCGTCCGTCGCCCGCAATCGAAGCGGCGCGTGCTCAGCCGCTGGCTGACAGGGCGCTCGGCCCTGCACCTGCCGATCCGCCGGATACCGAGCGGCACAATTCCTGTCCGGGAGAGCGCCCCCCGCGCCCGTTCGAAAGGAAGTCTCCGATGCTCCGCCTTCTCCTCGCTCTCCTCGCCGCGTCCGCCCTGCCGGGCATCGCGCTCGCCGATGGTCTCACGATCGGCGTGACGCCCGGCGCGCTCGCCGATTCCGTGGAGGTCGCGGCGGCGGAAGCGCGTGCCGCCGGCCTCGACGTCACGGTCGTCGAGTTCAGCGACTGGACGACGCCCAACGTCGCCCTGGCCTCCGGCGACCTCGATCTCAACTACTTCCAGCACAAGGCCTTCCTCGACAACGCGGTCGCCGAGACGGGGTTCGGGCTGGCCGACGTCGGCCTCGGCCTCCTCCCCAACATCGGCCTCTACTCGGCGAAGGTGGATCGGCTCGACGAGCTTGCCGACGGCGCGAGGGTGGGCATCGCCAGCGATCCGGTGAACGGAGGACGCGGCCTTCTCCTGCTCCAGCAGGCCGGTCTTCTGGCGCTGCGCGAGGGTGTCGGGGCGCAGGGCACCCTCGACGACGTCGTCGACAATCCGAAAGACCTTGAGATCGTCGAGATCGAAGGCCCGCAGCTCGTCCGGGCGCTCGAGGACGTGGATCTCGCGCAGGGATATCCCGCCCATTACGTCAACGCCGGTCAGGCCGAGCGCGCCGGCGCGGCGCTTCTCTATTCCGGCATCGGCGATCTCGACTTCGCCATCCGCTTCGTCTCGCGGACCGACAATGCCGACGACCCGGAGATCGCCCGCTTCGTCGATCTCTACCAGTCCTCGCAGGCCGTGCGCGACGAGATCCACCAGTCCTACGCCGAGAACGACAGCCTCTACAGCCTGCCCTGGCTGACCAACTGATCCTCCCGCCCCCGCCTCCGGAGCCCACCCGATGAAGACCCTCCTCCTCGCCCTCGCCGCCAGCGTGGCGCTGGCCTCACCCTCGCTCGCCGCGAACTTCAAGATCGGCGTCGTCCCCGGCGCTTACGGCGACAGCGTCTCGAAGGCCGCCGAGATCGCGGCCTCGCAGGGCCTCGACGTGGAGGTGATCGAGTTCACCGACTGGACGACGCCGAACGTGGCGCTTGAGGCAGGCGACATCGACGTGAACTACTTCCAGCACAAGCCCTTCCTCGACAACGCCTCGAAGGAGCGCGGCTACGCGTTCGCCGAGGCGGGCGTCGGCACGCTCGCGAACCTCGGGCTCTACTCGCTCAAGCACGCGTCCTTCGACGACATTCCCGAAGGCGGCACGGTCGCCATCCCGAACGATCCGGTGAACCAGGGCCGCTCGCTCCTGCTCCTGGAGCGCGCCGGGCTGATCGAACTGCGCGAGGGCGTCGGCTTCCTCGGCACGCTCGACGACATCGAGGCGAATCCGCGCGACCTTTCCTTCTCGGAGGTCGAGGGACCGCAGCTGGCGCGCGTCACGCCCGACGTCGACCTCGCGCTCGGCTATCCGCACTTCATCGTCGCCTCGGGCACCTTCGACGCCTCCGGCGGCCTCCTCTATTCGGGCGTCGAGGACCGCCAGTTCGCAATCCGCTTCGTCACCCGCGCCGAGGATGCCGAGCGCGAGGACATCCGACGCTTCATCGACATCTACCAGACGTCGCCGGAGGTGCAGGCGGTGATCGCCCACGCCTTCAACGACGATCCGAAGCTCTACGTCGCGGCGTGGCAGGAGTGAGAGGCGCCATGATCGGCTTCACCATGGCCTTCGACCGGCGCGTGCTCGAAGCGCTGTCCGGGCAACCCTCGCAGACGGTCGATGCCCGGCGCAGGCGCGCCGACAGCATCGGCGCGGAACCCGCCGCCGGGTCCGGCACCGTGCGCCTTCTCGGCGTCGAGAAGACCTACGAGGCGGCGAGCGGCCCGGTGACGGCCCTTCGGGGGATCGACCTCTCGATCCGATCGGGCAGCGTCCATGGCATCATCGGCCGCTCGGGCGCCGGCAAGTCGACGCTGATCCGCCTGCTCAACCGCCTGGAGGAGCCTACCGCCGGACAGGTGCTGGTCGACGACGAGGACATTTCCGGGCTCGATACCGCCGGTCTCCTGGCGCTGCGCCGGCGCGTCGGCATGATCTTCCAGCACTTCAATCTTCTCTCCGCCAAGACCGTCTTCGACAACGTCGCGTTGCCGCTCGTCGTCGCGGGCGTTTCGAAGCCGGAGATCGAGCGCCGCGTGACGGAAGCCCTCCTGCTCGTCGGCCTGTCCGACAAGCATCGAGCCTATCCCTCGCGCCTCTCGGGCGGGCAGAAGCAGCGCGTGGGTATCGCCCGCGCCCTCGTCACCGGACCGCAGATCCTTCTCTGCGACGAGGCGACCTCCGCGCTCGATCCCGAGACGACGCTTTCGATCCTCAAGCTCCTGAAGGACATCAACCGCCGCCTCGGCCTGACCATCGTCCTGATCACCCACGAGATGAGCGTCATCCGCGAGATCTGCGACGAAGTCGTCGTCCTGGAGGACGGCCGGATCGCCGAAAGCGGCCCGGTGTGGCAGGTGTTCGGCCATCCGCAGGCGGACGCGACGCGCGCGCTTCTGGCTCCGCTCACACGCGGCCTGCCGGAGGACGTCGCCGACCGCCTGCGGCCCGAGCGCGTCGGTGCGGACGACGAGGCGGTGGTCGAACTGCACTTCACGGGCGAAAGCGGCGAGCCGGACCTGACGCAGATCGCGCGCACGCTCGACAAGCCGCTGCGCCTCCTCCACGCCGGCGTCGACCGGGTG
Organism: Pseudomonadota bacterium; assembly: GCA_023419535.1. Taxonomy (GTDB): domain Bacteria; phylum Pseudomonadota; class Alphaproteobacteria; order Rhizobiales; family Rhizobiaceae; genus Aureimonas. The sequence continues at coordinate 100,007 of JAEZXX010000023.1, forward strand.
CAGGGGCGCACGCACGGCCGCCTGCTGGTCGCGGCCCGCGGCCTCGTCCCCGATCCACGGACCTTCGAAGGTCTGGCACAGGAAGCGAAGGTGATCGGCTATGTCGCCCGCAATGCTTGAGCGCCTCTGGCAGGCCTTTCTCGACACCGTCACGATGGTGTCCGTCTCGGCCGGATTCGCCGTCCTCTTCGGCATCCCGCTCGCCGTCCTCCTCGTCGTGTCCTCGCCGGGCGGCATTCTCCAGGCACCCCGGCTGAACGCCGTGATCGGCGCCGTCGTAAACGGTTTCCGGGCGACGCCCTTCATCGTCCTCCTCGTCGCGCTCATCCCGCTGACACGGCTGATCGCCGGCACGACGATCGGCGTCTGGGCGGCCATCGTGCCGCTGTCGATCTCGGCCACGCCCTTCTTCGCCCGAATCGCCGAGGTGAGCCTGCGCGAGGTCGACAAGGGCCTCGTCGAAGCCGCCCAGGCAATCGGCTGCAACCGCTGGGACATTGTCCGCCACGTCTACCTGCCCGAGGCGCTGCCGGGCATCGTCGGCGGCTTCACCATCACCGTCGTCACCATGATCGGCGCCTCGGCGATGGCTGGCGCGGTCGGGGCCGGCGGGCTGGGCGACCTCGCCATCCGCTACGGCTACCAGCGTTTCGACACCCAGGTGATGCTGATGGTGATCGCGGTCCTGATCGCCCTCGTGATGAGCGTCCAGTTCGTCGGCGACCGCGCGGTACGCGCGCTGCGCTCGCGGTAGGAGACGGTCATGACCGAAGGTCGGCCCCTTCCGCCGCGCCCGCCCCGCCGCCTGGAAAGCCCGCTGGAAGCGGTCGAGGCGGCCCGCGATCTCGCCGCCCGGTTCCGCGAGGGCGCGGGACGACGGCACCGGGAGCGTGAACTGCCCTTCGACGAGGTCGAGCGCTATACCGAAAGCGGCCTCGGCTCGATTACGGTGCCGCGCGCCTATGGAGGACCGGAACTGCCGCTGGAGGCGGTCGTGGAGGTCTTCGAGATCATCTCGGCGGCCGACGGCTCGCTCGGGCAGATCCCGCAGAACCAGTTCGGCGTCGTGGCTCTCCTGAAGGATTTCGCAACGCCCGAGCAGAAGGCGCGCTTCTTCGGCGACATCCTCGCCGGCCATCGGATCGGCAATGCCGGGCCGGAGAAAGGCCGCAGGGCCGTGACGCACAACGAGACGCGGCTGAGGCGCGAGGGCCGGCGCCTGGTCCTGACCGGCGAGCGCTTCTATTCGACGGGCGCGATCTTCGCCCACTGGATCCCGACCCGCGCCAACGACGACGACGGGCGCCCCGTCCAGGTCTGGGTCCGGCGCGATGCCGAAGGCGTCACCGTCCTCGACGACTGGCGCTCTTTCGGGCAGCGCACCACGGCGAGCGGTACGGTGCTGTTCGATCAGGTCGAAATCGCCGAAGAAGACGTCCTGCCGGTCTGGCAGTTCGCCACAAAAGCAGGCCTCGCGGGCCCGATCTCCCAACTCGTCCAGGCGGCCATCGATTCCGGAATCGCGATCGAGGCGTTGAAGGACGCCGGCGCATTCGTTCGGGAACGCGCGCGGCCCTGGATGGATTCCGGGGTCGCCGCGGCCCACGACGACCCGACGATCGTCCACGAGTTCGGCCGCCTGCACGCCGATCTTCATGCGGCGCAGGAGCTTCTGCGCGAAGCCGCCCGCACGATCGACCGCATCGCTTCGAGGCCCGTGACGGACGAGACGAGCGCCGCGGCCTCCGTGGCCGTGGCCGAAGCCAAGGTCGCCACGACGAGGATCGCGCTCGACGCCGCCGAGACCCTCTTCGACGTCGCGGGCTCGTCCGCAACGCGCGCCGGGCACGATCTCGACCGGCACTGGCGCAACGCCCGTGTCCACACGCTGCACGACCCGGTGCGATGGAAACTCCACCTTCTCGGGAATCACGCCCTGAACGGCGTCCTGCCCGCCCGCCACCAGTGGAACTGACGATGTCGCTCGCCAAGGCCGCACCCGACGACGGGTTGCCCGTCGCCGCACCCATCCCGAAGGCCGCCGTTCTGCCCGGAGAGGCGGAGGTCTCCTCGATGGTCCGCCGGCTGGCGGAGGAGATCGCGCCTGGTGCCGCTGCGCGCGATCTCGAACGCCGGCTGCCATGGGCCGAACTCGACGCCCTGGCACGCGCCGGGTTCAACTCGATCACCGTCCCGAAGGCCTATGGCGGCCCCGGTGTGTCCCCGGCGACGCTCGCCCGTGCGATCGCGGACCTCTCGGCGGCCGACGGCTCGATCGGTCAGATTCCCCAGAACCACTTCTATGCGCTGGAGGTTCTGCGCATCGGCGGGACCGAGGACCAGAAACGCTTCTTCTACGGGCGAGCGCTCGCCGGCGAGCGCTTCGGCAACGCGCTCGCCGAGATCGGGCGGCGCGACTTCAAGCGCACCACGCGGCTGTCGCGCGAGGGCGCCCGTTGGCACGTCGACGGACGCAAGTTCTACTGCACCGGCGCGATCTACGCGCATTGGATCCCCACGCTCGCGGTCGCCGAGGACGACGGCCGCGAGGTCTCGTATCTCGTCTTCGTGCCGCGCACATCGCCGGGCGTCACGATCGTCGACGACTGGGACGGTTTCGGGCAGCGCGTCACGGGCAGCGGCACGGTCACCTTCGAGGGCGTTCCCGTCGAGCCGGCCTGGGTCGTGCCGTTCTCGGCCTCCTTCGAGCGCCCGACGACGATCGGGCCCTTCGCCCAGCTGATGCATGCGGCCATCGACCTCGGCATCGGCGAAGGCGCCTATCGCGAGACGCTGCACTTCCTGCGCGACCGCGCGCGCCCCTGGATCGACGCGAAGGTCGAGCGCGCCAGCGACGATCCGCTGACGCTCGCGTATCTCGGCGAGGTGCACGTCGCCTTGCGGGCGGCGGACGCGCTCCTCGGCCGGGCCGGCCGCTCCGTGGCCGCCGCGCAGGAGGCCCCGGACGAGGACAGCGTCGCGGCGGCTTCGATCGCGGTGGCGGAAGCTCGCATTCATACGACCAAAGCCGGGCTGCTGGCGTCCAATCGGCTGCACGAGCTCTCCGGCACCTCCTCCACCATGGAGGCGGACGATCTCGATCGCTATTGGCGCAACGTGCGCACCCACACACTGCACGATCCGGTGCGCTGGAAGTATCAGGCCGTCGGACAGTATCATCTGAACGGGCGTCGGCCTTCGCGCCACGGCGCCCTGTGAGGACGCGCGCCATGGCCAAGCCGATCCTTCTCAACGCCTTTTCGATGAACTGCGTCGGGCACATCAACCACGGCCTCTGGACGCATCCGCGCGATCGGAGCGCGCACTACACGCGCCTCGATCACTGGACGGACCTGGCGAAGACGTTGGAGGGCGGCCTCTTCGACGGGCTGTTCCTCGCCGATATCGTCGGGGTCTACGACGTCTATGGCGGAGGCGTCGACGTGACGCTCCGGGAATCGATCCAGCTCCCCGTGAACGACGCCTTGCTGCTCGTGCCCGCCATGGCGGCAGCGACGACCCATCTGGGCTTCGGCGTCACCGTGAACATCAACGTCGAGCACCCCTACACCTTCGCCCGTCGCCTCTCGACGCTCGACCATCTGACGAACGGACGCCTCGGCTGGAACATCGTCACCGGTTATCTCGACAGCGCCGCACGCGGCGTCGGGCGGGACGCGCAGGCCGAGCACGATGCCCGATACGATCAGGCCGACGACTTCCTCGCGCTCGCTCGCAGGCTCTGGGAGGAGAGCTGGGACGACGACGCGGTCGTGCGCGATGCCCGCCGGCGGGTCTACGCCGATCCTGCGAAGGTGCGACCGGTGCACCACGACGGCCCGTTCTACCGGGCAGACGGATACCACCTCGCCGAACCTTCGCCGCAACGCACCCCGGTGATCTTCCAGGCGGGCTCTTCGGGCCGGGGTCTGCGCTTTGCAGCGGCGAACGCCGAATGCGTCTTCATCGCCGCCTCGGACAAGGCCCGGGCGCGCCAGCTCTCGCGCCAGATCCGCGCCGCCGTCGCCGCGGCCGGGCGAGACCCGCATTCGGTGAAGATCTTCGTCGGCATCACGGTGGTGGCGGCCGAGAGCGAGGCCGCCGCCCACGAGCGTCATGCCGAATACCTTTCCTATGCCAGTCCCGAGGCCGGGCTCGCTCACTTCGCCGCGTCCACCGGGATCGACTTCCGGCGCTTCGATCTCGACGAGCCCATCGCCTACGGTCCCTCCAACGCCATCCAGTCGGCGACAAAGCTCGCCGAAGAGAAGCGCTGGACAAAGCGCCAGCTCCTCTCCGAACTGGCGCTCGGCGGACGCTACGCCGCCATCGTCGGCGACGGCGCGCAGGTGGCCGACGAACTCGTGTCGTGGATCGACGACGGCGAGATCGACGGCTTCAACCTCGCCCGGACCGTGGTTCCCGAATGTTTCGAGGAGTTCGTCCGCCTCGTCGTGCCGGAACTCCAGGCGCGCGGCCGGTACAAGACCGCCTATGCCCCCGGCACGCTGCGCCACAAGCTGTTCGGCGCCGGCGACCGTCGCCTCCCGAACGTCTCGCCGCAGGGCGCGCTCGCCTCCGGTTGACGCTCGATGGCGGCAGCGCGTCAGGAGGCCGAGGCGGCCTTCGCTCCCGGCCGTTGCGATCCCGCGATCGTCTCGCCGAACGGCCCGGTGTTCAGGGAAGCGACCCGTGCAGGCAGTTCGTGGTCGAGGGGGAGCTTCGGCAGGACCTGCTCGCCGAAGGCGTAGGCCTCCTCCAGATGCGGGTAGCCGGAGAGGATGAAGGTGTCGATGCCGAGGCGGCGGTACTCGTCGATCCGCTCGGCGACCGTATCCGCGTCGCCGACGAGGGCCGTGCCGGCGCCCCCCCGGACGAGCCCGACGCCGGCCCAGAGATTGGGGCTGATCTCCAGCTTCGTCCGGTCGCCTCCATGGAGGGCGCTCATGCGCGCCTGACCGACCGAATCCATTCGGGCGAAGATCGACTGGGCCGAAGCGATGGTCGCGTCGTCGAGATGGCTGATCAGTTCCTCGGCCGCTTCCCAGGCCTTCTCGTTCGTGCGACGGACGATCACGTGGAGGCGGATGCCGAAGGAGACGTCGCGGCCCTCCTTCGCAGCCGCCTCGCGAACCACGTCCAGCTTCTGCGCGACGGCCGCCGGCGGCTCGCCCCAGGTCAGATACTTATCGACGGTGCGCGCGGCGACCGCGATGCCGGCCTCCGACGATCCTCCGAAATAGAGCGGCGGGTGGGGCGTCTGGTGCGGTGGGAACAGGAGCCGGCCGTCGGCGATCCTGAAATGCTTGCCCGTGTGCTCGACCGTTTCGCCGCGCAGCACCGCCGTGTAGATGTTCAGGAACTCCTCGGTCACCTCGTAGCGCTCGGAATGGTCGAGGAAGATTCCGTCGCCGCCGTTCTCCACCGGGTCGCCGCCGGTCACGACGTTGATCAGGAGACGGCCGTCGGAGAACCGGTCGAGCGTCGCGGTCATGCGCGCGGCCAGCGTCGGCGATTGCAGGCCGGGCCGCACGGCGACGAGGAAGCGCAGCCGCTCGGTGACGGGAACGAGCGCCGAGGCCGTGACCCAGGAATCCTCGCAGGAGCGGCCCGTCGGCAGCAGCGCGCCGTAGAAGCCGAGCTGGTCGGCGGCTTTCGCGATCTGCGTCAGATACGGCAGGTCCACGGACCGTCCGCCCTCGCTCGTGCCGAGATAGCGGCTGTCGCCGTGGGTCGGCAAGAACCACAAGACCTTGATGCGCTCGGGGGCGTTCCTGCTCACGGCCTTCTCCTCGATCGCGACGGCGTCGGTTCCGATTACCGCCGGCGCCGCGCCGCGCCGAGGCAAGAAATGCCCCAACAGACCACTGAATTAGTAGACTTTCACTGAGACGATCCGGCGCGTTCGCCGTAGCCTCGGGCTTCCTTCACTCGGAGTCCCCCGATGTCCCGTTCCCTCGTCCTGTCCGGCCTCGCCGCCCTCCTTCTCGGCTCCGCCGCGGCGGGGGCGCAGGAACTGTCGGAAATCCGCATCGATTGGGCGACCTACAACCCGGTCTCCGTCCTTCTCAAGGACGAAGGGCTGCTGGAGGAGGAGTTCGCCGAGGACGGAATCTCGATCACCTGGGTTCAGTCGGCCGGATCGAATAAGGCGCTCGAATTCCTCAACGCGTCCTCGATCGACTTCGGCTCCACCGCCGGTTCGGCGGCATTCCTCGCCCGCGTCAACGGCAATCCGGTCCATTCGATCTACGTCTATTCGAAGCCCGAGTGGACGGCGCTCGTCACAGGCGAGGGCTCCGACATCGACGAGGTCGCCGACCTGAAGGGCCGCACGGTCGCCGTGACGCGCGGCACCGATCCGCACATCTTCCTCGTGCGGGCCCTCGCCGACGCGGGGTTGAGCGAGCGGGACCTGAACCTCGTGCTGCTGCAGCGCGCGGACGGGCGCACCGCGCTGCAGCGCGGCGACGTCGACGCATGGGCCGGTCTCGACCCGCTGATGGCGGCCGCCGAGATCGAGGACGGTGCCCGCCTGTTCTTCCGCGATCCGTCTGCCAACACCTGGGGCGTCCTGAACACGCGCGAGGATTTCGCGGAGGAGCATCCCGAGATCGTCGAGCGCGTCCTCGCCGTCTACGAGGAGGCGCGCCAGCGCGCCCTGGCCGACCCCGCGGCCCTGAAGGCGCTGCTGGTGGAGGCGACCGGCCTGCCGGACGAAGTGATCTCGCGCCAGATCGAGCGGACCGACCTCACCCATTCGCGCATCGGCGACGAGCAGGCGGCGACGATTCTGGCCGCCGGCGAGGCCCTGCAGGCGGCCGGGGTCGTTCCGGCCGAACTCGACGTCGCGGCCACGGTGGACGAACTGATCGACACCCGCTTCGGCGGCGTCGGCCAGTAGAGCGGCGAGATGAGCGCGATCGTCTCCCAGCCCGACGGCGTTCCGGACGTCGCGCCTCGGGCTTCGGGGCCGCGGACGGAGCGCATCCTTCCGCGGTTCCTGATCGGATTCCTCATCCCGGTCGGCCTCGCGCTCGCCTGGGAGGCGGCGGTGGCACTCGGGCTGTCGAACGGCCGCCTGCTGCCCCCGCCCTCGCGCATCCTCGACGAACTCGCCACGCTGGCCGGTTCGGGCGCCCTTCTCGAGCATGTCGCCATCACCGCGTGGCGGGTCGCAGCCGGGTTCGCGTTCGGCTCGGTGGCGGGAATCGCGCTCGGTGCGCTGACAGGCTCCTCGCGGCTCGCCCGCGATCTCCTCGACCCCGCCTTCCAGGCCCTGCGCTCCATTCCCTCGATCGCCTGGGTGCCGCTCTTCATCCTGTGGCTCGGGATCTTCGAAGCCTCGAAGGTGACGCTGATCGCGGTCGGCGTCTTCTTCCCGGTCTATCTGGGGGTCAGCGCATCGCTTCTGTCCGTCGACCGCAAGATCGTCGAGGTCGGGCACATCTTCCGCCTGTCCGCGACCGCGACGGTCCGGCGCATCCTTCTGCCCTCCATCCTCCCGAGCGTCGTCGTCTCGCTGCGCACCGGCCTCGGGCTCGGCTGGATGTTCGTCGTCGCGGCCGAGTTCATGGGCGCCTCGGCAGGGCTCGGATACCTTCTCGTCGACGGCCAGCAGTTGGGCAAGCCGACGCAGATCGTCGCCTCGATCCTCGTCTTCGCCATCCTCGGCAAGGCCAGCGACGCCGCCCTCGCCGCTGCGTCGCGGCCTTTCCTGCGCTGGCAGGACAGTCACGCGGGAGCGCGCTGAGATGCTGCGGATCGAGGATGTCGGCAAGACCTACCCGAACGGGACCGTCGCCCTATCCGGTCTTCGGCTGAACGTCGGGCAGGCCGAGATCGTCGCGGTCGTCGGAGGCTCGGGCTGCGGCAAGTCCACGCTGATGCGGATCGTCGCTGGGCTCGACCTCCCGACGAAGGGCCGCGTTCGTCTCGGCGAGCGGACGATCACCGAGCCGGCGGAGCAGATCGGCCTCATCTTCCAGGAACCGCGGCTCCTTCCCTGGCTCACCGTCGGCGACAACGTCGCCTTCGCGATCCGCCACCTGCCGGCGACCGAGCGCCGGGCCCGGGTGGAGCGTCTTCTCGCCGACGTGCACCTCCCCGGCCATGCCGGGCGCTGGCCGAAGGAGCTTTCGGGCGGGCAGGCCCAGCGCGTCGCGATCGCACGGGCGCTCGCGCCCGAGCCGGACATCCTGCTTCTCGACGAGCCCTTCTCGGCCCTCGACGCCTTCACCCGCGCCGAGCTCCAGGACCATCTCGTCGAGCTCTGGCGCCTGCATCGGCGCACCTTCGTCCTCGTCACCCACGACATCGAGGAAGCCGTCGCGCTCGCCGACCGGGTCGTGGTGATGCGCCCGCACCCCGGCCGCGTGGCCGCCGAGCTGGCTCTCGACCTGCCCCGCCCGCGCGACCGCCTGTCCGACGACTTCGCACGCTGCGTCCGCGACGTGCGCCTGGCGCTCGGCGAAACCATCAACCCTCCAGGCCGCCCCGGCCCGAACTGACCGGCGCCGCATACAAGGATCCGCTGCCATGACAACCTTTACCCGACGCGTCATCCTTGTGATGTCCGCCGTCACGCTCGCCTTCCCGATCCTCGGCGGCGCTGCCCTCGCGCAGGAGAACACGCTTCGGATCGGCTACCAGAAATACGGCACCCTCGTTCTCCTGAAGGGACGCGGCATTCTGGAGGAGAAGCTGGAAGCGATCGGCTACGATGTCGAATGGACGGAGTTTCCGGGCGGCCCCCAGCTCCTCGAGGCGCTGAACGTCGGGGCGATCGACTTCGGCTCCACCGGTGAGGCGCCCCCCATCTTCGCCCAGGCCGCCGGAGCCCCGCTCGTCTACGTCGCGCACGAGCCGCCCGCCCCGCGGGGCGAGTCGATCCTCGTGCCCGCCGACAGCGAGATCCAGTCGGTCGCCGACCTCAAGGGCAAGACCGTGGCCCTGAACCGCGGCTCCAACGTCCACTACCTCCTCGTGAAGGCGCTGGAGGACGCTGGGCTCCAGTACGGCGACGTCGAGACGCGCTTCCTGCCGCCGGCCGACGGTCGCGCGGCCTTCGAGAGCGGAGCGGTCGACGCCTGGGCGATCTGGGATCCGTTCCAGGCGGCGGCGGAGGTCGCCGTGGAGGCCCGGGAGCTGCGCAACGGCGAGGGCATCGTCTCGAACCATCAGTTCTACCTCGGCGCACGCCCCTTCGTGGAGGCGCACGGCGACGCGATCGAGGTTCTGATCGAAGCCATCGGCGAGGTCGACGACTGGACGAAGGCGAACACGCAGGCGGCTGCCGAAGAGCTGGCGCCGAGCGTCGGGATCCCGGCCGACATCCTCACTGTGGCGCTGGAACGCCAGTCCTACGGCATCACGAACATCGGCGAGGACGTGGTCGCCGAACAGCAGCGGATCGCGGACACCTTCCACGCGCTCGGCCTCATCCCGGCGCCCATCACCATCGCCGACGCGGTCTGGCAGCCCGGGTCGTGACCGCGCAGGCGCTCGACGAGGCGGCCGCACCCGCGCGCGGCCGGTCCTTCGACCTCCGGCGGATCGGGGCGGCGCTCGCGCCCTGGGCTCTGCCGCTCGCGATCCTCGTCCTTTGGGAAATCGCGGCACGCACGGGCCTCGTCAACGCGCGCCTCCTCCCGGCCCCGTCCGCGGTCGCCCTCGCCTTCTGGCGCTCGACGCTCGACGGATCGCTTCTGCAGCATACGCTCGCCTCCACGCAGCGCGCGGCGATCGGCCTCCTCATCGGCGGCGGTCTCGGCTTCTCTGCCGGTCTCCTGACGGGGCTCTGGCGCCCGGCCGAGACGGCGCTCGACACCACGATCCAGATGGTGCGCAACGTCCCTCATCTCGCCCTCATCCCGCTCGTGATCCTCTGGTTCGGCATCGACGAGCCCGCCAAGATCTTCCTCGTCTCGATCGGCGTCTTCTTTCCGATCTACATCAACACCTTCCACGGCGTGCGGACGGTGGACCCCCAGCTGGTGGAGATGGCGAAGGTCTACGGACTCGACCGTCGAGCGCTTCTGTCGCGCATCATCCTGCCGGGCGCGCTGCCGTCGATCCTCGTCGGGCTGCGCTACGCGCTCGGCTTCATGTGGCTGACGCTCATCGTCGCCGAGACCATCTCGGCCGCCGAGGGGCTCGGCTACATGACGATGAACGCGCGCGAATTCCTCCAGACCGACACCGTGATCCTCGGCATTCTCGTCTACGCGCTCCTCGGCAAGGTAGCGGACGCCGCCACCCGCTCGATCGAGCGCCGCGTCCTTCAATGGCACCCGGCCTATCAGGTCCCGGAGAATCCGCGATGAGCCCCGCGACACTGCAGCGCCCCGGCGTGAACAGGGCGCCGGGCGGCCTGCCGCTCGGCTTGCGTTCCGTCGCCAAGAGCTTCGGCGGGACCAACGTCCTGCGACATCTGAACCTCGACGTTCCGGCGGGGCAGTTCCTCGCGATCGTCGGGCGTTCGGGCGGCGGCAAGTCGACCTTGATGCGCCTCCTCGCCGGGCTCGACGCACCGACGGGGGGACGCGTCCTCGTGGGGGACGCGCCCGTCGCGGGTCTGAACCCCGCCGTTCGGCTGCTCTTCCAGGACGCCCGCCTGGTCCCGTGGCAACGCGTGCGGGAGAATGTCGGGATCGCGAGAGGGCCGGACTGGGCTCGGAAGGCGGAGGTCGCGCTGCGGGACGTCGGGCTCGAGGGTCGCGGCGGCGACTGGCCGTCGGTCCTGTCGGGCGGCCAACGCCAACGCGTCGCCCTCGCCCGAGCGCTGGTCAGCGAGCCCGAGGTTCTCCTCCTCGACGAGCCGTTCGGCGCCCTCGACGCCCTGACGCGCATCGAGATGCATGGGCTCCTCGAAGGGCTCTGGCTGGCGCGCGGTTTCACCACCGTCCTGATCACGCACGACGTGGCCGAGGCGGTCGCCCTCGCGGACCGGGTGATCGTGCTGAAGGACGGTCATGTCGCACTCGACGAGGCGGTGACCGCGGACCGTCCGCGCCGCGAACTCTCCGACCCGCGGCTGGCGGAGCTCTCGGCCCGCATCCTCGCCGATGTTTGAGAATCCGACCGCGGGGCCGCCGCTGGACACGTTCGGGCGCCGAACCGCGCGCGGCCTCGAGCGGCCCGGTTCTCAGCCGTCGCTCAGGGCGTCGCCGCGATCCGGCTGTTCGTAGAAGAGGCAGATGCGCCGTCCGTCGATCTGTCGAACGTCGATCTCCATGTCGTAGATCTCGCGCAGGACGTCCGCGCGGATGATCTCGTCCGGACATCCCTGACGGCAGACCCGACCCTCACGCATCGCCACGATGTGGTCGGAGTGCCAGGAGGCGAAATTGATGTCGTGGAGGACGATCACCACCGTCTTGCCGAGATCGCGGGCCGCCTGCCGCCACAGCCGCATCATCGAGGCGGCGTGCTTCATGTCGAGATTGTTCAGGGGCTCGTCGAGAAGGACGTAGTCGGTGTCCTGGCACAGCACCATGGCGACGAAGGCCCGCTGACGCTGGCCGCCGGACAGTTCGTCGAGGAAGCGGTCGGACAAGTCGCTCAGCCCCAGATAGGCGAGCGCGCGGGCGACGTGGACGGCGTCGTCCTGTGTCGGGCGGCCGCGCGAATAGGGGTAGCGCCCGAAGGTGACGAGGTCCGCGACCGTCAGACGCGCCGTCATGTGATTGTCCTGTCGGAGAACTGCCAAGCGACGCGCCAGGACGTCGCTCGGCGTCGTCACGACGTCGAGCCCGTCCACCGCGATGGTTCCGGCGTCGATGCCGACCAGACGCGCCATCATCGACAGCAGCGTCGACTTGCCCGCCCCGTTCGGTCCGATGATCGAGGTGATGCCGCCCCTCGGCAGAGCGAGCGTCACCTCGTCCACGACCAAAGCGTGCCCGTAGCGCTTCGAGACGCCTTTGACTTCGATCAACGGGCCGCTCCGCGCACGATGAGGAGGATGAAGACGAGGCCGCCGAGGAACTCCACGATGATGGAGAGGGCGGTGTCGAAGGCGAAGATCCGTTCCAGCGCCGTCTGCCCGCCGACCAGCGCCACCACCCCCAGAAGCACGGAGGCGGGCAGGACGTACCGGTGCAGGCTCTGCCCCAGCAGCGCGCGAGCCAGACTTGCCACGAGGAGGCCGAAGAAGGTGATCGGTCCGACGAGAGCGGTGGAGACGGCGACGAGGATCGCGACGCTCGTCAGAATCGTCATCACGGTCCGCGGATAGTCGACCCCGAGGCTGATCGCCTGTGCCCGGCCGAGGGTCAGGACGTCGAAGCTGTGGGCGATGCGCGCGAGCACGAGCGTGACCGCGGCGCAGAGCGCGAGGGAAATCCACAACAGCGTCGTGTCGACGTTCTGGAAGCTGGCGAAGAGCGAATCCTGCAGGACCTGAAAGGCGTTCGGATCGAGGACGCGCTGCATGAAGGTGGCGAGCGAGCGGAAGAAGATGCCGAAGACGATGCCGACGAGGATCAGAAGGTGGAGGCTGCGCTCCTCCCCGAGGAACAGCCAGCGGAACAGGACCCAGGCGAAGCCGGCCATCAGCACCACTTCGCCGAGGAAGCGGGTGTAGGGGTCGGCCAGCGCCAGCACATGGGCTCCGAGGAAGAAGACGACGGCGGTCTGCACGAGCACGTAGAGCGCATCGAAGCCCATGATCGAGGGCGTCAGGATTCGGTTGTTCGTGACCGTCTGGAAGAGAACGGTCGAGACGGCGATCGCGTACGCCACGAGGACGAGGGCCAGGAGCCGACGACCTCTGAAGGGTATCACGAAGCTCCACGGGCCCCGCGCCCCGAGAACCATGAAGGCCGCGATCGAGAGGAGCGCCAGAACGCAAAGGACCGCGATCACGATCGCCGGGCGGCTCCAGCCTTTCGCAGGGAAGAAGGCGAGCACGGACATGCGATCAGGTCCGGCGCCCCTGCTGGCGCAGCAGGAGATAGAGGAACATCGCCGAGCCGACGACGCCGACGACGACGCCGATCGGAATTTCGTAGGGGTACCGGGCGAGGCGCCCGACGATGTCGCAGGCCAGGACGAAGAACGCTCCGAGCGCCGCCACCCACGGCACGGTGACGCGCATGTTGTCGCCCACCATCAGCGAGACGACGTTCGGGACGATGAGGCCGAGGAACGGGATGGACCCGACCGAGACGAGCGTGACGGAGGCGATGACCGACACGAGTACGAGGCCGAGCGTCATGACCGCTTGATGGTTCAGACCGAGATTGGTGGTGAACTCCCGGCCCATACCGGCCACGGTGAAACGATCCGCGGCGATGTAGGCCAGGACGGTCGCCGCGAAACCGAGCCAGAGGAGTTCGTAGCGGCCCCGCAGGACGCCGGAGAAATCCCCGATGGTCCAGGCCAGCACCGAGGGCAGAAGATCGAAGCGGTAGGCGAAGAAGGTGGTGACGGCTCCGATGATGCCGCCCAGCATGATGCCGACGAGCGGCACCAGCATCGCGTCGCGCAAGGGCACGAAGCGCAGGATCCGCAGGAAGAGCGCGGTCCCCGCCATCGCGAACGCCGCCGAGACGAGCATCTTGGCCATCAACGGCCAGCCCGGTGCGACGATCGTGACCGCCAGGAAACCGAGCGAGGCAGCCTCGGTCGTGCCCGCGGTGGACGGCTCCACGAAGCGGTTGCGCACGATGATCTGCATGACGAGCCCGGCGATGGCGAGCGCGGAGCCCGCCAGCAGGATCGCCAGCGTGCGCGGGATGCGGCTGACGAGGAGGACCTGCATCGCCCGCGCCTCGGCCCCCTCGCCGAAGAGCGAGGCCAGCGTGACGTCGGAGATGCCGACGAAGAGGCTGGCGACGGCGAGCACGGCCGTCGCCGCGAGGACGGCGCACAGGAGCCATGGTCCGGCGCGGGCCCGCATGTCCTGCGTCTGCGTCAGCAGCATCGTTCCCGCAGCCGGTCAGGAGGCCCGATCGTAGCCTTCGATCACCTGGTCGAGCAGGAGCATCAGCCCCCCGTAGCTGTGCATGGTGACATAGGCGGCGGCCGGGTCCAGATAGACGATCCGGTCGTTCTGCCAGAAGCCGGTCCCGTGGATCAGTTCGTTGTCGAGCAGGGCACGGGCCGCTCCCTCCCCGCCCACGCCGGCGTCCCGGTCGACCACGAAGAGCCAGTCGGGATTGGTCTCGAGCAGATACTCGAAGGAGATCGCGTCGCCGCCATGGTCGCGGTCGTCGACGTCGTCGAAGACCGAAGGCACCCCGAGGGCGTCGTAGATCCAGGCGACACGCGAGCCGGGGCCGTAGACCCCTAGATTGCCGGCATTGGTGACGACCACGAGGCCGGTGCCCTTGCCCGCGGCGGCCGCGCGCGCTTCGTCGACCTTCGCGTCGAGGGCCGCGACGAGCTCGGCGGCGCGCTCCTCGCGGTCGAAGATGTTCCCGAGCGTCGCGAGATTCGCCTTCACGCCCTCGATCAAATTCTCATTGTCGACCGAGAGGTCGATGGTCGGAACGATGCCGGCGAGCGTCGGATAGGCGGTGCGCGAACGCGAGGCGACGATCACGAGATCGGGCTGCGCGGCGGCGATGCCTTCGATGTCGGGCTCCTGAAGCGAGCCGATCGTCTGGACGCCTTCGGGGAGCCTGTCCCTCAGATAGGGCGGCGTGGCCGACGACGGCACGCCGGCGACGTCGACGCCGAGGGCCTGCAGATTGTCGAAGGCGGCCCAGTCGGCGACCATCACCGTCTCCGGAACCGCCTCGACCGTCGTCGTCCCCTGCGGGTGCTCGACCTCAACGGGCTGTGCGAGCGCCGTCGTGCTGGCCGCGAGCATGGCGGCGAAGGCGATGCGGCAAAGGGGCGAGAGAGCCATGGCGTCGTTCCGTCCTGATGGGTTCCGGGCCTTGAACAAGACTTGACTCCGATTGTCCAGTTTACGAGGGATGGCTCGAAGCGTTCGTGCCGCCGGGGCGCCGGGCGCCTCGGAGACCCTGCGATGTCCACCAGCCGCACCGTCGTTCGAACGGACCATGCCAGCCGCTACCTCCAGCAGCTCTGCAAGCACTGGGCGCACAAATTCGAGACGGAGTTCACGCCCGAGACGGTACGGATCGATCTGCCATTGGGCGAAACCGTGCTCGCGGCAGATGCAGAAGCCCTCACGATCGAGGTCGCAGTTCGGAACGCGGACGATCTCGAACGGATGAAAGACGTCGTCCAAAGCCATCTGGAGCGCTTCGCCTTCAGGGAGACGTTGCATTTCGACTGGCGCTAGACGGAAATCCGATTCTGACCAAGAACGCACGACCTACTTTAGAACTGTAGTATTTCTAAAGTAAATAGGCGTTGCAATCGATTTCCTTTGGCCCTATCGGCACGAATACTGATTTGTGTCGAAAATGGGTCTTGGGTATGTCGAAGTCCGGTTGGCAGTCTCTACTTCGTTCCGCGAGCGGCATTGCTCTCGGTGTCTGTGTCGCCGCGCTTTCGGCCCAGTCGACATGGGCGCAGCAGGCCGCCCCCTCTTCCATCCTTCTCGACGAAGTGGTCGTCCAAGGCGCCGGGGCACCCGCAACCGGTATCGTCGGGCAGCCGCCGGCGCCCTTCGCCGGCGGCCAGGTGGGCTCGGGCGCGCGCCTCGGCGTCCTCGGCAATCGCTCGATCCTGGAGACGCCCTTCAACCAGACGAGCTTCACCGATCAGCTGATCCGCGACCAGCAGGCACGCTCGCTGCAGGACATCGTGCTGAACGATCCCTCGGTGCGAAACGACGCGCCGCCCTATTCCGAGCGCGACAGCTTCTTCATCCGCGGCTTCTCGGTCACCAATCTCGACACGACCTTCGACGGGCTGCAGTACCTTGCCAACCCGCGCCGCTCCTTCCTGGAGGGCGTCGAGCGCGTCGAGATCCTCAAAGGTCCAAGCACCTTCGCCAATGGCGGCGTCGGCCGGGTCGGCGGCACGATCAATCTCGTCCCCAAGCGCGCGGACGACGATCCGCTGACGCGCCTGACGACCACCTACATCAGCGAGTCCGTCCTCTGGCCGCATCTCGACATCGGCCGCCGCTTCGGCCCGGGCGGCGAGTTCGGCGTGCGCGGCAATATCTCCTACCGCGCCGGCGACACCGAGCTCGACCGCAACGACATCGAGGTCGGCGTCGGGACCCTCGGCCTCGACTATCGCGGCGAGCGCCTGCGGGCCACGCTCGACGTGAACTATTCCGACCAGAAGATCGACGCCCCGACCTCGCTGTTCAACGCGGCCGCCCCCGGCGTCGCGATCCCGAGCGCGCCGGACGGCAGCGTCAACACATCGAACGCCTTCGAGTTCATCGATTCCGAGCACCGGATGATCGCGGGGCGCGTCGAATACGACATCCTCGACAACACGACGCTCTATGCCGCCGCGGGCGTCAGCCGCTATCGCGAGGACTTCCTGACGACCTCCTACACGATCGGCGCGCCCGCTCTCGGGGCGCGGAGCGAAGGCGACGCGCTGGCCCAGTTCGGCTTCAACCCGCAGGAGATCCGCGGCCGATCCGGCGAAGTCGGCGTTCGGTCGCAATTCGACACCGGTCCGGTGGGCCATCAGTTGAACGTCGTCGCCTCGAGCTCCGAGAACAAGAACAACCGCGGCCGCTTCAACCCGGCGACGCTCGGCTTCCCGAGCTACCGCACCAACATCTACAACCCGGCCTTCGTGCCGGAGGGCACGATCAGCCTCGCCGGCCTGCCGCGCTCCAACGAACTCATCCCGTTCGCCGACCTCCTGACCAACAGCGTCGCCGTGTCCGACACCCTCTCTTTCATCGAGGACCGGGTGCAGCTCACCGTGGGCGGTCGCTTCCAGGAGATGCGCTCACGCGGGTTCAACACGCGGCCCGGCAATCCGCGCGCACCCGTGGGCGAGCGAAACTTCTTCTACGAGGAAAGCGAGTTCACCCCGGCCTTCGCCGCGGTCGTGCGGGCCACCGAGAACCTCTCCTTCTACGCCAACTACGTAGAGTCGCTGACCGAAGGACCCATCGCGCCGGCGACGGCACTCAATTCCGGCGAGGTCTTCGCGCCCTTCGTGAACGAGCAGAAGGAGATCGGCGTCAAGTACGATTTCGGCGGCTTCGCGGTCACGACGTCGCTCTTCGAGATCACCCAGCAGAGCGGGTTCACCGATCCGGCGACGCGCGTCTTCGGGGTCGACGGGCTGCAGCGCAATCGGGGCCTGGAGCTGAACGCCTTCGGCGAAGTGGTCGACGGCCTGCGTCTCCTCGGCGGCGTGACCGTCCTCGATGCGGAGCTGGCGCAGACGGCGGGCGGCCGCTTCGAGGGGAACGAGGTGCCCGGCGTCGCCGAAGTCACCGCGACGCTCTACGCCGAGTACGACACGCCCTGGATCGCCGAGGGCCTGACGCTGAACGGTCGCGTGATCGCGAGCGGCAGCACCTTCTACGACCAGGCGAACACGCAGGAGGTCGATGGCTGGACGCGTCTGGACCTTGGCCTGCGCTACGCCTTCACCGGCGCTTTCGAGAAGCCCGTGGAGATCCGCGCGAATGTGGAGAACGTCCTGAACGAGAGCTATTGGGCCTCGTCCGCTCGCGGCTTCCTGGCAGCGGGCGCGCCGCGCACCTTCACGGTCGCCGCCTCCTTCGACTTCTGACGTCGATCGCGGCTCATACGGGTCCACATGGATCCTTGCAGCGGCCCCGTTGCTGCAAGGATCCCCCGCCCCTTTCCGCCGATCGCCAAACGAACTCGGCTGACGACGCGGCACACCCGGGATGGTGCCCTCGTCCCCGCGTCGCGGCCTCGCCGCCCTTCGGGGAGCGCCGGCCCCGCATGTCGGCGCACGCGAAGCGGACTTTCCATCCGCCGCGCGCGGCGGCCCGACGCCATAAGACTGCGTTAAGATTGCCGGGAGAAAGGGCCGCACGCTCTGGCTCCCCGCGGGCGTTGCAGAAGGTCTCGCCCGTTGATCGGAACCGTCGTTCTCCTCCCCTTCGCTCTCGGTGTCGCCGGAGCGGTGGTCCGGCATCTGACGGCGCATCGCGCGACGGCGCTGGCGGCCGCGCTCGTCGTCGCGTCCGCGCTCGTGCTCTTCGTCGTCCTCGAGGGCCTCCCGGGTTTTCCGCCGACGCGGGCTCTTCACCGGTTTCCCTACGCCTTCGCGCTCGTCGGGGCCCTCGTCGCGGCCGTTTCGCTGCGGCGGACCGCGCCGCCGGCGTGGGGGGCCGGGGTCGCCACCGCCCTCGCCTCGGGCCTCGCGGTCTGGTGGATCGGCTCGACGATCCTCTCCAACAACGCGGTAAAGGCCGTCGCGGTCGGGCTGGCGATCCTGATCGCTTCGCTCGCCGCCGCCCATGCCGTCGCCAGGCATCGCGCCGCCCCCGTGCGTGCCACGACGGACGGCGCTCTCCAGACGGCGCTGGCCGTCTCCCTCGCGGCGGCCTACCTGTCCATCGACGGCGGCTACATCGGCATGACGCTGTTCAACGGCGCGCTGGCAACCTTCACCGGCGGCCACCTCCTCGTCGCCTATGTCCGCTTCCTGCGCGGCGACGACGCGGCCTTCGCGCCGCCCGCGCCCATCGCCCTCGCCCATCTCTGGGCCGCGCTCTCCGGGCTCCTTGCCGTTCTCGTGCTCGCGCCGGCCCCGTCCGTGGCGGCCGCGGTCCTGGCGTCCCTCTCGTTCGCCGCCCTCGCCGTCGCGTCGTCCGCTTCGTTTTCGGGGCTGTCGCGCGCCCTGCGTCCGATCGCCAAGGGAGGCGTGCTCGGCCTGCCGGCGCTGGCCTCCATGGCGCTCCTCTTCCTGTTCCCGGGCGCCTGAACCCGTTCCCACCCGTCTCAAGCAAAAGGAGATCACCTTGAGGACCATCATCGCCATCGCCGCCGCCGCGGCAGCCGTGTCGCTTCTTCCGATCCAGGCGAGCGCGCAGGACGCCTACGCCGTGGATGCCGACCACGCCTGGGTGACGTTCAAGACCAACCATGCCGGCTGGGCCGACGCCCACGGCCTGTTCCGGACGGTGTCCGGCGAGATCCAGTTCGACCGCGAGAACGTCGCCAACAGCTCGATCGAGCTGCGGATCGAGGCGGCGAGCATCGACACGAACAACGAGCGGCGCGACACGCATCTGCGCAGTCCCGACTTCTTCAACGTCGAGGAGTTCCCGGAGATCACCTTCGAGAGCACCACGATCGAGCAAACCGGCGAGCGGACGGCGAACGTGACCGGCGATCTCACCCTGCTCGGCACGACGGAGCCGGTGACGCTCGCCGTGACGTGGAACGAGGAGTCGCCCCTGCCTTGGGACGCCAACACCATCAAGACCGGCTTCTCGGCCACGGGAAGCTTCAGCGGTCTCGATTTCGGCATGACGAGCCTGACGCAGTACGGCCTCGGCCCCGACGTCGAGCTCGACATCGACATCGAGGCGGTCCGCCAGTAGGCGCGGTCCGCCCGCGATCGTCCGACGTCCGGACCGTGCTCCCCCCTGCCCCCGCCTGCGCTCCGGCGCGGGCGGGGAGCATGCCGTCGTCTAAGCTTGCCCCCGCGCGAGGCGCTTGACGCGGCGCTCGTGCAGGATCAGTCCATTTCCAAACGGGAAGATGCGATGCGCGTGCTGGTGGTGGAGGACGACGAGATCCTGAAGGACGGTCTGTCCGTCGGCCTCGGTCTCGCCGGCTTCACCGTGGACGCGGTGGAGACCTGCGAGGACGCTGACAGCGCGATCCGTGCCAACGACTACGATGCGCTCATTCTCGACCTGATGCTGCCGGACGGCTCCGGGCTCGACGTCCTCGGGCGGATGCGGATGGCGGGCTGCACGACGCCGGTCCTGCTCCTCACCGCGCGCGACGGCGTGCGCGACCGCATCGCGGGGCTCGACGGCGGTGCCGACGACTATCTCGGCAAGCCCTTCGACCTCGGTGAGGTGGGCGCGCGCCTGCGGGCGCTCACCCGTCGCCGCGCGGGCGAGGCGCGCGGAGTCGTCGAGCGCTGCGGACTACGGCTCGATCCCGCTACCCTGTCGGTCGAGAAGAACGGCGAACCGGTGCGCCTGTCACGGCGCGAATTCGTCGTCCTCCACGCCCTGATGCTTCAGCCCGGCGCGGTCCTGTCGCGGAGCCGGCTGGAGGACAAGCTGTACGGCTGGCAGGAGGAGGTCGAGAGCAACGCCGTCGAGGTCCACGTCCACAAGCTGCGGGCCAAGCTCGGCGCGCAGGTCGTGCGCACCGTCCGGGGCGTCGGTTACAGGTTCGGGGACGCCGCGCCGTGAGCTCCATCAGCCTCCGGCTCTTCGCGGTCCTCACCCTGACCACCGGCCTCGTCTGGCTGATCGCCGCGCTCTGGATCGACGCCGGCTCGCGCGTTCAGCTGGAGGAGGTGCTGGATTCCCGCCTCGTGGAAGCGGCGCGGATGGTGGATTCGCTGATCGTGGAGCGGGACGGGCGCGAGCTCCTGTCGCAGGGGGACGCGCTGTCGGAGTTCATCGGGCCGCCGGAGGCCGCGGCGCCGCACTTCACCTGCCAGATCTGGTCGGCGACCGGCCAGCTCATCGGCCGCTCGGCAGGGGCGCCCGAGGCCCAGCTGTCCTCCCTCTCCTCCGGCTTCACCGACACGGTGATCGAAGGCCAGCGCTGGCGCGTCTTCGCCATCGAGAACGAAGCCGCCGGCATCCGCATCCTGATGGCCGACAATCTCGACATCCGCGACGCCCTCGCGAGCGGTCTGGTGACGGCCCTGCTCCTTCCGGGCCTCCTGATCATCGCGCCGCTCGCCGGCCTGATCTGGCTCTGCGTGCGGGGCGGACTTCGTCCGCTGCGCCGCCTTGCCGACGACCTCGAACGGCGCGGGGCGGGCGAGCTGTCTCCCGTCGACACGGCGGACGCGCCCTCCGAGCTGAAGCCCATGATGGTCTCGCTGAACGCCCTGTTCGGCCGCGTCGGGCGCCTGCGCGAGCGCGAGCGCACCTTCACCGCCTTCGCCGCGCACGAGCTGCGCACCCCGCTCGCCGGCCTCAAGGCGCAGGCCGAGATCGCGGTCGCCAGCCGGGACGAGGCCGTGCGCACGCAGGCGCTCGGCCACGTGGTGACCAGCGTCACACGGATCGGCCGGCTTCTGCACCAGCTTCTCGACCTCGCGGAGGTCGAGGCGGACGATCAGGATCGCGGCGCGGCGACGCTCCGCCCCGATCCCCTCCTCCGGCGGCTTTGGCGCGAAGGCCGCCTCGCCGGCGACGGCCTGACGCTCGAGATCGACCGGAGGCTCGCCGCGGTCACGATCGCGGCTCGCGAAGGGCCCTTCGAGCTGGCCTTTCGCAACATCCTGGAGAACGCCGTCAGCCATTCGCCCGCGAACGGGATCGTTTCCTGCAGCTGGCGCGCGTCCGCGGACGGCGGCCGGATCGAGATCGTCGACCAGGGGCCCGGGGTCGCGGCCGAGGAGCTGCCGCGCCTGACCGAACGGTTCTTCCGCGGGCGCCGCAAGACGCGCATCGGCAGCGGTCTCGGCCTCTCCATCGCCGAGCTCTGCCTCGAACGGGCCGGCTGCCGGCTGTCCTTCGCGAACGCCGAGCCGAGCGGACTCGAAGTGTCCATCCACGTGCCGGCCTCCCTCCTGACCGCCCAGGCCGAGACGGTCGTCGACCACCCGGCACAGGCCCGCACGGCCGTCGCCGCTTATTGACGGGCGGAAACGCCGGCGGATGACGGTACCTTTAGGACCTGCCTCAACACACCTGCGGTTCGAACGAGGTGCGATGGTCTTGGGCGACGTCGACAGATCGCCTCACGCTGCTATCCGGCGAAGTCGAGCAGCGCCGCGGCGAGTTCTTCGGGCTTTGCGAACATGGCCTCGTGCGACGTATCGAGGTCGTACACGCGTGTGGGATTGTCCGGAAACGCCGCGTCCATGTCCGCGATCTCGGCGTCCTGCTGCGCGAGTACGACGGTGAAGTCGCGCAGGCAGCGGATGTAGGCCCGGGGAATGCGGGCGAAGTCGGGCGCGAACTCGGCCTCCTCGCCGTAGATGTTCGCGGGCGCGTCGGGCGTGAACAGATGCATGGCAGCGTCGAGGAGCCGATCGTCCACGTCCGCCGCGAGGGCGTCCTTCGCCTTCGCGCGGTACGCATCGTCTTTCGAGTGCGGATCCCAACGGAGCGCGCCGATGCGCCCGGCATCCCCGACGATGACGGATCCGATCTTCCCCTGCCCGGCCGCGGCGGGAAGGGTCGTATAGTATCCGCCGGTGCGGCCGGGCGTGGGCGCGACGGCGCTGACGTAGACGAGGCCGTCCGCGATGTCGGGGCTCCGGCCCGCGGCGAAGGTCACCGGCACGCCGCCCATCGAATGTCCGACCAGGATGACCCGCTCCGCGCCGGAGAGGCGGGCCTGCTCGGCGGCATCCACGACGGCACCGGCGTAGTCGGCCGCCGTCAGGTCGCGGAGGTAGGACGGTTCGACTTCGAACGCCGCCCGGTCGCGCGCGCGATCCCGAAAGCTCGCTGGGATCCGGGCGTCCAGCCCATGACCGGGAAGATCGATGGCGATGCTGGACGCGCCTCCCCTGCGCAGGTGCGGCTCCACCAGTCCCCAGCACCACGCACCGTGCCAGGACCCGTGAACGAGAACGAACGCCGTCCTCCGTCCGCGTCGCTCGTTCGTCCGAGCGGGGTCGGCGCCCGCGAGCGACGCGCTTGCCAGGCCGGGCAGTCCGATCTTGACGGCCTGTCGGCGATTGACGGTCCCTACCATGACATCCCCACGCTACGATCGGAATACGGGTTTAAGTGTCACCTTGAGCTCGCCCTGAATCTCAGAGATCGATGCGCCGATCGGCTGAAGAGCGCAGGATTCCACGGTCGTGATACGCTCGATGTCCCCGTGTTGGTCCGACGCGTCTAAGCCAGCAGAAACCCGTGCTTCAGCGGGTCGCGCTCGTCCACGAAGATCGTGTTGTGACCGGTGATACGGGCCCAGCCGGAGACACTCGGCCGGATGCCCGCGAAGGGGCCGATCGTCTCTTGCGCTTCGATCCGGCCTTCGAAGATCGTGCCGATCAGGCTCTCGCTGCGATAGGTGCCCCCGATTTCGAGACGCCCCTTGCCGTAGAGCTGCGCGAGCCGCGCCGAGGTGCCGGTGCCCCCCGGCGACCGGTCGATCGCCTTGTCGCCGTAGAAGACCGCGGCGCGCCCGTCGGCCTCGCCTTTGGGCCGGTCGTCGCACCAGATCGCGTGGTGGACGCCGCGAATCCGCTCGTTCTCGGGATGCACCGGGTCGCAGACCGTCGCCAAGGCGATGCGCAGGCGCTGGCTGGCGGAGACGATGTCGGCGGCCGACATGCCGTCGAACCCCCTCCAGTTCGCCTGCGGCTCGACCACGGCGTAGTAGTTGCCGCCATAGGCGACGTCGACGACGAGGCGGCCGAGGCCCGGCACCTCGACCTCGACGTCCGCGTGGTGGAGGAAGCTCGGAACGTTGACGAGCGTCACCCGGTCGACGAAGCCCCCGTCCATCACATAGTCGACGTCGACCCGGCCCGCGGGCGTTTCCACCGAGAGGGTCCCGGGGGCCCTCGGAGTGACGAGCCCCTCCTCGATCGCGACCGTCGTCAGGCCGATCGTGCCGGCGCCGCACATCGGCAGGCAGCCGCTGACCTCGATGAAGAGGGAGGCGACGTCGCAGTCCTCGCGGAAGGGTGGGTAGAGGATGGTCCCGGACATCACCTCGTGTCCGCGCGGCTCGAACATGAGGCTGGTACGCACCCAGTCGTGCTCGCGCACGAAGAGTTCGCGGCGGTCGGCGATCGGCAGGTGCGGCAGGACCGGCCCGCCGCCCGCGACGACGCGGACGGGATTGCCGCAGGCGTGGGCGTCGATGCAGAAGAAGCTGCGGCGCATGATTTTACCTCGCCAGTCTCGCGGCCTGCGCGCCGCGGCCCTCGATGAGCCCGCGCGAGAGACGGTCCAGAAGGACGGCGACCGCGACGATGGCGAGCCCCGCTCGCAGGCCGAGGCCCATCTCCATGCGCGTCAGCCCCCGCGTCACCTCCGCGCCGAGACCGCCGGCCCCGACGAGGCCGGCCAGGACCATGATGGCGAGCGAGAAGAGGATGCACTGGTTGAGCGCGACGAGGAGCGTCGGCTTGGCGGCCGGGATCTCGATCTTCAGGAGGATCGAGAGCGGCGAAGCGCCGATGGCGGCCCCCAGCTCCTTCAGATCCCGCGGCACCTGCTTGAAGGCGAGGGTCGAGATGCGCAGCATCGGCGGAATGCCGTAGACGATCGTCGCGATGATCGCCGGAACGCGGCCGAGGCTGAAGAGCATCACGGCGGGGATCAGATAGACCCAGGGCGGCACGGTCTGCATCACGTCGAGCACGGGGCGTATGGCCGCCTCGACGCTCCTCACCCGCGAGGCGAGGATGGCCAGGGGAAAGGCGATCAGCACCGACATCGACACCGCGACGGTGACGAGCGCGATCGTCTGCATGGACGCCGTCCAGAAGCCGAGCACGAGGCAGAAGCCGAGGGTGAGGACGGAGAGCACGGCCATGCGCCAGCCGATGAGCCAGAAGGCGCCCGCCGCGACGATGGCGATCAGGAGAAGCGGCGGCGGCGCGAGGAGGACGCCCTCGATCGCGCCGAGCACGGCTTCGACGAAGCGCGCGATCGCCTGGAAGACGGGATAGAAGTTCCGGTTCAGCCAGTCGACGCTGGGCGCCAGCCACGCGCCCGGCGAGAACTGGAGGGCGTCGAGATTCATCGTCCCGCCTCCTGCGGCGTGCCGCCGACGCTCTGCGTGATCCGGTCGAGGACCATGGTCAGGATCACGATCGCGATGGCCGCGTTGATCGACAGTGCGATGTCGAGCGTGCGGATGGCGCCGTAGATCGCCTCGCCGAGGCCGCCCGAGCCGACGATGCCGGCGATCACGACCATGCCGAAGGCGAGCATCAGGCTCTGGTTGATGCCGGCCATGATGCTCGGCACGGCGAAGGGCAGCCGGATCTTGGCGAACATCTGCCACGACGTGACGCCGCTGGCGCGGCCGAGTTCGAGGAATTCGTTCGGCGTCAGGCGGATACCGAGCGCGGTCAGGCGCACGGCCGGCGGGATGGCGACCAGGATGGTGGCGGACAGCGCCGTCGCGGGACCGTAGCCGAGGAGCGCGATCGCCGGCAGGAGGTAGATATAGGGCGGCAGCGTCTGGATCATGTCGAGCGTCGGCTCCATCACGCGGTAGAGCGAGGCGTTGAAGCCGGCGAGGACGCCGAGAGGCAGACCGACGGCGAGAGCCAGGAGCGTCGCCGTCACGACGAGCGCGAGCGTCGCCACCGTCTCCGTCCACAGACCCATCGCGTAGCAGAAGGCGAGCGCCAGGCCGGACAGGATCGCGAAGCGCAGGCCGACGGCCCGCCAGCCGATCAGCGCGAAGACCAGCGCGAGGACGTAGAAGGGCGGATATTCGAAGGCGGCGAGGACCAGGGCGTAGAAGCCGTCGAGGACGACGCGCAGCGTGTCGAAGACGAAGGCCGCATGATCGTTCAGCCAGAACAGCCCTTCGTCGACCCAGTAGTCGAAGCCGCCGACCAGGGTGTCGATGTCCATGCGCCCCTCCCCCTACGCCGCCGCCGGCGTTTCGGCCGACGATCCGCGGACGCTGTTCAGAAGCGCGGGTATGGTGACGACCCCGACGACCTCGCCGCCCGCCTCGATCGCGATGCCGTCCCGGCCCGGGCCGACCGCAAGGGCGATGAGCTCGTCGATGTCGGCCTCCGGCGCCGCCGTCGCGAGAGCGGCGACGTCCGCGCCGGGATGGCGCGCGCGATAGGCGTCCACCGGCTCCATGACCGAGCGGGCCTTCACCAGATGGAGATGCGAGATGCCGGCGACGAACTCGGCGACGTAGGCGTCGGCCGGACGCAGGACGATCTCCTCGGCGGTTCCCACCTGGATGATCGCCCCGTCCTTCATGATGGCGATGCGGTCGCCGATGCGGATCGCCTCGTCGAGGTCGTGGGTGATGAAGACGGCGGACTTGCCGAGATCGAGGGCGAGCTTGCGGAACTCGTCCTGGAGCTGCCGGCGGATCAGGGGATCGAGCGCGCTGAACGGCTCGTCCATCAGGATGATCTCGGGATCGGAGGCGAGCGCGCGGGCGAGGCCGACGCGCTGCTGCATGCCGCCGGAGAGTTCGCTCGGATAGTATCTGGTCCAGTCCGCGAGCCCGACCTTCTCGAGCGCCGCGCCGGCCGCCTTGTTGCGCGTCTCCTTCGGGACGCCCTGTACCTCCAGCCCGAAGGCCGCGTTCTCGAGCACCGTGCGGCCCGGCAGGAGCGCGACGCTCTGGAACACCATGCCGATGTGCTTGGCGCGCAGCTTGCGAAGGTCCGAAGCGTTCAGGGACGCGATGTCGCGCCCGTCCACGACGATCTTTCCCGAACTCGGCTCGATCAGCCGGTTCAGGAGGCGGATCAGCGTCGACTTGCCGCTGCCGGACAGGCCCATGATGCAGAAGATCTCGCCGCGCCGGAGCTGGAAGGACGCGTCGCTGACGCCGACGACGCAGTCGAACTCCTTGAGGACCGCCTGCTTGCCGAGCCGCCGCTCGTTGATGGCGCCGATGGCGGCCGTCGACTGCTTGCCGAAGACCTTCCAGACGGACTGGCAGTCGATGAGGATGTCGTCGTTCCGCTTCGTGTTCTGCATCGATCCCTCCGCCCGGTCCTCGCGCCCGGCCGGCCCGGGCGTCGCTTCGTTTCGAGCCGGCCGCGAGGCTGCCTTCGCGGCCGGCATCGCTGCCGGGACTATTCGTCCTTGATGTTGGTCCAGCGCGTGATCAGGTCGGCATGCGACTCGGTCCAGGCCGCGACGGCCTGATCCATGGTCTGGCCGTCGCTGACGGCGCCGTTGATCGCGGTGATGTCGGCCAGCGGCACGTACACGCTGGCGAGAAGCTCGCGGGCGTGCGGATGCTCGGCGGAGAAGCCGGCCTCGCCGATCCAGTAGTAGCTCTGCGGCGGCGGGAAGACGCCCTGCGGATCCTGGAGGAACTTGACGTCGTAGGACTGGACCATCCAGGACGGCTCCCAGATGGTGACGGCGATCGGCTCCTGCCGGTCGATCGCCGAGCGCAGCGCGGCGGTCATGGCGGCGGTGGAGCCTTCCACGAGCTGGAGTTCGAGATCGTAGGACTCCACCGCGTTGGCCGTGTCCCGCATCAGACCCGAGCCCGGCTCGATGCCGACGATGCGGTTCTGGAACTCGGCGGCGTTGGCGTTGAGCTCCTCGATCGAGTTCACGTCGACGTAGGTCGGAACGGCGATGCCCTGGTAGAGGCCGTGCGAGACCGGCGAGATCTTCTCCAGACGGCTCTTGTTGCGCTCCCAGTAGTCGTGGGCGACGTAGTCGGTCTGCGACACCATGATCTGGACGTCGCCGCGCGCCAGCGCCGTGTAGGCGATGCCCCACTCGGCGAACTCGGTGACGTTGACCGTATAGCCCGCGTCCTCCAGCACCTTCTTGGTGATGCCGGTGATCGGGGTCAGGTCCTCCCAGGCCATCGTCCCCATCTCGATGGTGCGCTCTTCCTGCGCCATCGCGGGCAGGCTCATCGCAGCCAGCACCGTCGCCGCGGCGAGGTTCCTCAACAGCATGTTCATGCGCCTCTCCTCTGTTGTCGACTTGTCTGCGGGCGGCGGATTCCGCCC
This sequence comes from Pseudomonadota bacterium, assembly GCA_023419535.1. Classification (GTDB taxonomy): domain Bacteria; phylum Pseudomonadota; class Alphaproteobacteria; order Rhizobiales; family Rhizobiaceae; genus Aureimonas. The sequence continues at coordinate 127,703 of JAEZXX010000023.1, forward strand.
CCCATCAAGGGTCAGCCTTATCGGCCGG
>JAEZXX010000102.1 GCA_023419535.1 Pseudomonadota bacterium
CCCGAGCGGCGTCCGCCCCTCTTCGTTCGCACCTCGTGCCGAGCCCTATTCGGCGGCGAGCGGCATCTCGCTCGCCGGCTGCGGGCGCACCCACAGGCTGGAGCAGACGATGCGGCTCGTGTCGATCCGGTCGGCGTGGCGGCTGGCGACGTTCACCACCTCCTCCAGGAGCCCTTCGGAAAGCTTGGTCGGCCGAAGGCCGAGCGACAGGAGCCCGGCGTTCTCGACCACGAGCTCGTTCTCGGGCGCCTCTTTCCGCGGATTGTCCATCATCTCGACCGGCACGCCGGTCTTGGCCGAGATCATCTGCGCCAGATCGCGCACCCGGTGCGTCTCCGTCATCTGGTTCATGATCTTCACCCGGGCCCCGCGCTCGGGCGCCGAGCCGAGGGCGAGTTCGATGCAGCGCACCGTGTCGCGGATGTGGATGAAGGCGCGCGTCTGCCCGCCCGTGCCGTGGACGGTCAGCGGATGGCCGATCGCGGCCTGGGCCAGGAAGCGATTCAGCACCGTGCCGTAGTCGCCGTCGTAGTCGAAGCGGTTGACGAGCCGCTCGTCGAGCTCTGTCTCGGGCGTCGAGGTTCCCCAGACGATGCCCTGATGCAGATCGGTGATCTTCAGCCCGTCGTTCTTGGCGTAGTACTGGAAGAGCAGCTGATCGAGCGTCTTCGTCATGTGGTAGATCGAGCCCGGGTCGACCGGGTAGAGGATCTCGACGTTCGCCTCCGCGCCGCCGGAGCGCAGCGTCGCGTCGATGTAACCTTCGGGGATCATCATACCCTTGGTCTTGCCGTAGCCGTAGACGCCCATCGTGCCGAGATGGACGAGGTGGGCGTCGGGGCAGGCCTCGACCATGGCGCAGAGGACCGAGGAGGTGGCGTTGACGTTGTTGTCGACGGTGTAGCGCTTGTGCCACGGCGACTTCATCGAATAGGGCGCGGCGCGCTGCTCGGCGAAATGGACGATGGCGTCCGGATGGACCTCGCGCATCAGCGCCTCGAGGCCCTCGTAGTCCTTGGCTACGTCGAGCTCGACGAAACGGATCGGCCGGTGCCCGGTCTCGCGCCAGGCGGAAAGGCGCTCCTGCATCGATCGGATCGGCGTCAGGCTGACCGCGCCGAGCTCCTCGTCTGTTCTCCGGCGCACGAGATTGTCGACGATGGTCACCTCGTGGCCCCGTGCCGCGAGATGCAGGGAGGTCGCCCAGCCGCAGAAGCCGTCGCCGCCCAGTATGATGGTCTTCATCGTCCGATGTTCCGTTGTTCGACACAGGCGGACGATCTATGAGATTGTCACGAAAATGCGATGACGATCGTCCACTGAAACGGACATGAGCAGAACGTCGATCTATTTCCAGAGCCCGAGATGCGAATTCTGATCGCGACGGACGCGTGGCATCCCCAGGTGAACGGAGTCGTGCGGGTGCTGGACACCACCGCCCGGCTCCTGCGCGCGGCCGGCCACGAGGTCGAGATCGTCGGGCCGGACCGGTTCCGGACGGTTCCCGCGCCCGGCTACAGCGAAATCCGTCTCGCTGTGCGGCCCGGCAAGGATCTGGCGCGAATCATCGAGGCCTTTCGGCCCGACACGATCCACGTGCCGGTCGAGGGACCGATCGGTCTGGCGGCCCGCCGCTACTGCAAGAAGCGGGCCATTCCCTTCACGACATCGTTCCATACCCGGTTCGGCGACTATTTCGAGAAGCGGCTCGGCACGGGGGTCGAGGTCGCCTACTCGGTCCAGCGCTGGTTCCACAACGCCTCCAGCGCGATCATGGTGCAGACGCCGACGCTGGAGCGGCAACTCGGCGAGCGCGGCTTCCGCAACATCCGGCGCTGGGGCAGGGGAGTTGACACCGAGCTCTTCCGCCCGCTTCGCAACGAGCCAGGCTTCGACCCGGACTTCCTCGGCCTGCCGCGGCCGATCTTCATGTATCTCGGCCGCGTCTCCAAGGAGAAGAACCTCGAGGCCTTCTTCGGGCTCGACCTGCCGGGCTCCAAGGTCGTGGTGGGCGACGGGCCGGCGCTGCCGACGCTCAGGCGCGCCCATGCCGACGTGCACTTTCTCGGCTACCGCTCGGGCGAAGATCTCGCCCGTCATCTGTCGGCCGCCGACGTCTTCGTGTTCCCGTCGCGCTTCGAGACCTTCGGCCTCGTCGTCCTCGAGGCGCTGGCCTGCGGCACGCCGGTCGCCGCCTTCCCGGTCCAGGGGCCGCTCGACATTCTGGGGCAGACCCCCCACGGCATCCTGTCGGAAGATCTGCGACGCGCGGCGCTGGACGCGCTCTCGATCGACCGCAACGGATGCCGCGCCTTCGCCGAGACCTTCTCCTGGGCGACCTGCACGCGCGAGTTCGAGGAGAATCTCATGCCGATTCCGCCGGGGCTTTGGGATCTCGCCGAGACGCGGGAACTGGAGGTCGTGCGCTGATCGGCGTCGCAGGGCTTTGAATCGCCGCGAAATTCGGTGAAGAATGGCGCGACGGTCCGCGCGCTTTGCCCGAGCGGACCCTTCTCGCGGATGTGACCCGAGCGCGGAACCGCCCATGAACGTCCACTCGCGAACGCGCCCCGCTCCGCACCCCGCGCCCCAGCTGCGGGTGGGGTTCCTGCTCGCGCACCATTTCACGCTGTCGGCGCTGTCGCTCTTCGTCGACGCCCTGCGGCTCGCGGCCGACGAGGGCGACCGCTCGCGCCCGATCCACTGCTCCTGGTCGGTCATGTCGGCGCGCGGCGAGCCCGTGCGCTCCAGCTGCGGGCTCCACATCGCCCCGACGGGCGCCTTCCTCGACCCCAAGGACTTCGACTACATCGTGGTCGTCGGCGGTCTCCTGAAGACGGGCGACCAGCTCGACCGGGCCGCGCTCGACTATCTGAAGCGCGCCGCGAGCGCGGGCGTGCCGCTCGTCGGGGTCTGCACCGGATCCTTCATCCTGTCGCGCGCCGGGCTGATGAAGGGCCGGCGCACCTGCGTCTCCTGGTACCACCTGGCCGATTTCGAGACCGAATTCCCGGATCAGTCGCCGGACGCCGACCAGCTCTTCATCGTCGACCGGGACCGGATCACCTGCGCGGGCGGCTCGGGCGTGGCCGATCTGGCCGCCCACCTGATCGGCCTCCATGTCGGCCCGAGCGCGGCCCAGAAGTCCATGCACGTCCTGCAGATGCAGAGCGCTCGGGCCGGATCGGACGCCCAGCCCCACGCCTCGGTCGGCTCGCCCAACGACGAACGCGTCCGACGCGCCATCCTCGTGATGGAGCAGCACGTGGCCGAGCCGCTGACGATCGAGGCGATCGCCACCAAGCTCAACCTCTCCACCCGGCAGCTGGAACGCCTCTTCCACGAGGCGATGGCCGAAAGTCCCGCCAGCGTCTATCGCGCGCTCCGTCTGCGCTATGCGCGCAAGCTCTTGGAGACGACCCGCAAGAGCGTGACGGAGATCGCGGTGGAGGCCGGCTTCTGCGACGGCGCCCATTTCGCAAGGCAGTTCCGCTCGATGTTCGGTCTGGCGCCGCGGGACGCGCGGACGGCCGGAAATTGTGGCAAAATCGGGCCGAAGGTTGACGATCCGGCCTACGCCCTGTAGCAGACCCGCCTGTTACAGAGCGCCTGACCGGTTCGCGGCGGCGTTATCCTCTGTCGGGATTCTACTCATCCTTGTCCGCTTCGGTATCGTCAGCGGCCAGGCTTCCCGTCACGATCCCCGAAACAAGCTCTTGAAGCGGGCATGCCGCGCTTCTGTGCAGCTGATCCGGAGTATCGATGGAACGCATTCGCGTCACCGATGTCGTCAAGCTCTTCGGCGAGAAGGAAGAGCAGGCGCATGAACTCCTGAAGCAGAATGTCGGCAAGGACGACATTCTCGCCCGCACGGGCGCCGTCCTCGGCCTCGATCGCGTGTCCTTCTCGGTCCGGGAAGGCGAGATCCTCGTCGTCATGGGCCTGTCCGGCTCCGGCAAGTCGACCATGCTGCGCTGCCTCAACCGGCTTGTGGAGCCCACCGCCGGTTCGATCCTGGTCGACGGCACCGAGGTCACCACGCTGTCGAAGAAGGACCTCCTGGAGTTCCGCCGCGCCAAGTTCGGCATGGTCTTCCAGCATTTCGCGCTGTTCCCGAACCGCACCATCCTGGAGAACGTCGAGTACGGTCTGGAAGTGCAGGGCGTGGCCCGGGCCCAGCGCCGCGACAAGGCGATGGCCGCGATCGAGCTCGTCGGCCTGAAGGGCTGGGATGCGAAATATCCCAGCCAGCTTTCGGGCGGCATGCAGCAGCGCGCGGGCCTGGCGCGGGCTCTCGCCGTCGATGCCGACATCCTCCTCATGGACGAGGCCTTTTCGGCCCTCGATCCCCTCATCCGCCGCGACATGCAGGACGAACTCGGCGCGCTGCAGAAGTCGATGAAGAAGACCATCGTCTTCGTCAGCCACGATCTCGACGAGGCGATCCATCTCGGCGGCCGCATCGTCCTGATGAAGGACGGCGCCATCGTCCAGACCGGCTATCCGGAGGAGATCCTCCTCAAGCCTGCCGGCGAGTACGTCCGCCGCTTCGTCGAGCATATCGACGTCTCCTCCGTCATCACGCTGGCCCGCCTCGCCGACACCTCGAAGACCTCTCTCTTCAAGGGTGCGAGCCGCGAGGAGGCGGAGGCCCATTTCGCCGCCAGCGGTGCGGAGCGCACGATCGTGACCTGCGAGCAGAACATGCCGGTCGGCCAGCTCTCGCGGGCGGCGTTCGCCCGGGCGAACGGCAGTGCCGACGTCGCGGCGCTCATGGACCGCGCTCCCCCGACCGTGGCGCAGACCGAAGTCCTGCGCAGCGTCTTCCCGAACCTCTCGAACCATCCGGACGGGGTCGCCGTCGTCGACGAGGCCGGCCGCTATGTCGGGCTGGTCACGCAAGGCTCCGCCCTGTCGGCACTCGCCGGCGAGGACGCGACCGCGTCCCGGCCCGTGAACTGAGGGGGCCGAGATGGACTGGACCGTACCGAAGTTCCCGCTCGACACGCTTTCGGCCGACGCGCTGTCCTGGCTGACCACGAACTTCTCCGACGTGACGCGCGAGATCAGCCGTTTCGTGCGCACCTGGATCGGCTGGGGCACGGACGGCCTCAGCGCGCTGCACCCGCTCGTCATCATCCTCGCCATCGCCGGCCTGGCGCTCTGGCTCGCCGGCCGCAAGGTGGCGCTGCTGGCGCTTCTCGGCCTTCTTTTCCTCTGGAATCTGCGGCTCTGGGGCGCGACGGTCGAGACGCTGGTGCTGGTGCTGCTGGCGACCGCCGCGGCGCTTGCGATCGGCATCCCGATCGGCATCCTGTGCGCGCTCTCCAAGCGCACCTGGCGCGGCGTCGGCCCGATCCTCGACATGATGCAGACCATGCCGAGCTTCGTGTACCTGATCCCGGCGATCCCCTTTTTCGGCCTCGGAGCGGTCTCGGCGGTCTTCGCGACCATCGTCTTCTCCATGCCGCCGGTCATCCGCCTGACCGCGCTGGGGATTCTCTCGGTCCCGAAGGACCTGATCGAGGCGTCCGACGCCTTCGGCACCACGACGACGCAGAAGCTCTTCAAGGTGCAGCTGCCGCTGGCGCTTCCGACCATCATGGCGGGCATCAACCAGACGATCATGCTGTCGCTCTCCATGGTGGTGATCGCCTCCATGATCGGCGCCGGCGGGCTCGGCCGCGAGGTCTGGAGCTCGATCCAGCGCCTCGACGCCGGGCGCGGCTTCCAGGCGGGGATCGCGATCGTGATCGTTGCCGTCATCCTCGACCGCATCACCCAGGCCATGGCGCAGCGCGCCCGGCCCAGCTGATCCGCAAGACACGCTTCAACGAAGGAAGGAAACGTCCCAATGAAGAAGACGCTCGCAAGCCTGCTCCTGGCCTCCGCGGCTCTGACCGGCGCCGCGCAGGCGCAAGGGAGCGGCGACGTGAACCTCGCCTATGTCGAATGGTCCGACGCGATCGTGGCGACGAACATCCTGGCGGGCGTCCTGGAGGATGAGGGCTACACGGTGAACATGACGCCGCTGCCCGCCGCCGCCATGTGGCAGGCGGTCGCCACCGGCGAGGCCGACGCGATGGTCGCCGCTTGGCTGCCGGTGACCCACGCGGCCTATCTGGAAGAGCTCGAGGATCAGGTCGAGGTCCTGGGCCCCAACATCGAGGGCGCGCGCCTCGGCTGGGCCGTTCCGGACTACATGGACATTTCCTCCATCGAGGACATCGCAGCCGACCCCTCCGTCGTCGAGGGCCAGGTCATCGGCATCGATCCGGGCGCCGGCCTGATGCAGGCCTCCGAGAAGGCGATCGAGGACTATTCCCTCGACGTCACCCTCGTCGACGGCTCGGACGCCACGATGACCGCCGCTCTGCAGGACGCGATCTCGCGCGAGGAGCCCATCGTCGTCACCGCATGGACTCCGCACTGGATGTTCTCGCGCTTCGAGCTGAAGTACCTGGAGGACCCGAAGGGCTCGCTCGGCGGCGAAGAGACCGTCAACAACGTCGTGCGCACGGGCCTTGAGGAGGACATGCCGGACGTCTACGCGATCGTCTCCAAGTTCCGTCTGGACCTCGCCGACGAGGAGGCGATCATGCTGGAGAACGAGGAGGGCGGCGACCCCGTCGCCACCGCCCGCGCCTGGATCGACGCCAACCCGGAGAAGGTCGCCGCCTGGACCGAGTAGTCCGGCGCCGATACGACGATCCGGAAGGGGTCGGCCGCGCGGCCGGCCCCTTTTTCGCGCCGTGCCGAAGAGGGCTGACAAGTCCGTCCCGATGCACTATATGGAGGCGTCCCCTGGGACGAGCGTCGGAATCGACGTGCTTTCGAGCGCGCATCCGACCCGCATTCGAAAGCCGCGGTCATGAACAGCGAAACCACCTCTCCGGAGGAGAAGAAAGCCGTTCGCCGCGAACTGGATCGAGCCGAAAAGGGCTCGGCTATGGCGATGATCGCCGCCGAGACCCGGGCGGTGAACGACAAGACGGCGCGCCTGAAGGCCCTTCGTCTGGAAAGTGAGCGGGTGGCCGCGGAGGCGGTCGTTCCCGAGAAGAAGAAGGCGCCGGCTCGCCGGCGCGCCAGCAAGGCCAGCCCGGCCTGAACGAAACCCGACCCGGCCCGCCGGGCGAAACGAAAATCGATCGACCCCGCGACGGTCGGTCATGCAGGAGAGCCCATTGCAAGTCCTCGTTCGTGACAACAATGTCGACCAGGCGCTGCGCGCGCTGAAGAAGAAGCTGCAGCGCGAAGGCGTCTTCCGCGAGATGAAGACGCGCCGCGAGTACGAGAAGCCCTCGGAAGAGCGCGCCCGCAAGAAGCAGGAAGCCGTTCGCCGCGCCAAGAAGGTCGCGCGCAAGAACGCCCAGCGCGAGGGCCTGCTCCCGGCGCCGAAGAAGAAGGTCTTCTCGCGCGGTCCGGCGGCGCCCCGCAGCGCGGCCTGACCGGTCGAACGAGTTCTGGACATGACGAAAGGGCCGGCGGTTTCGCCGGCCCTTTTCTTTTGGCTCAAGGTGCTGGGGACCGGCAGGGGGGGGAGGCCGGCGGCGCCCTCCCGATCAGCCCGCCAGTTGCAGCCGCGTGCGCCCGAGCCGGTCGCGCGTCGGGGCGTTCGGTCGCCGGACGGGAAGGTCCGGCTTGGCCGGAGTGGAGGCGCGAAGGCCGTCGGCGAGAATCTCCGCGTCCGGCCACGCCCCGAAGCCGCTGTCGAGATTGATGTGGCCGGCATGGCCGAGATCGACGAGCGCCGATCCCCAGCCCGCCGCGTGGGCGCCCGCTTCCCGCCAGCCCATGAACGGGTCGTTGCGGCTGGCGACGAGGATCGAGGGGAAGGGCAGGGGGGCGAGGCGGCCGAGACGGAAGTCCGACAGGTCCGGGCGCCTGCGCGCCAGCTTCTCGATGTCGGCCGGCGCGACGAGCAGGGCGCCGGAGATGTGCGCGGCGGACGATCGGTTCGCCAGATGGGCGACGAGGACGCAGCCGAGCGAGTGCGCCACGAGGACGCAGCCGGGCGCCTCCGCGATCCTCGCCTCCAGCTGATGCAGCCAGTCGGACAGCACCGGTTCGGCCCAGTCCTCCTGCTCGACGAGCTCGGCCTGGGGATCGCGCTCCGCCCAGAGCCGCTGCCAGTGGCCGGGACCCGATCCGTCGAGCCCCGGAACGATCAGCGTCGAGATCATCGCGTCTGTCCTCGCTGTCCTGCCCGCGCGGCGGGCCGTCGGATGCGAATCTAGCCGGTCCCCACCCGCCGCACGCGATCTCCCATGCCAAATTCGACGCCCGGCGCGAAAAAGGCCTCCGCTCTTCGCTTGGCCGTGCGGATGGGTTAGAGCGCCGACCATCCTGCGTGCGAAAGGGTGAGATCCGGCGGATGGCGATCGACGAGCGGTTCCTTGCCGTGCCGAAGGGCACGATCGCGGCCGTGGTGACGGTGCTCGAGATGCGGCAGGCCGCGGCCCCCCGCCCTGAGCGCTCCGATCCGTCCTGGGCGCTGCGGACCGTCGATGCGCCGAACGTGGATGACTATCGCGACCTCTACGCCCGCGTGGGCGCCGAGCACCTCTGGTATTCGCGGCTGGAGATGGAGCGCGAGGCGCTGGCCGCGCATCTGCGCGACCCGGGCGTGCGGCTCGACGTCCTCTTCGTCGGCGATCGGGCGGAAGGCATCCTGGAGTTCGACTTCCGCGACGAGGGCGCCTGCGAGATCGCCTTCTTCGGCGTGACCCCCGCGCTCACCGGGACGGGGGCCGCGCGCGTGATGATGAACCGGGCGATCCTCACCGCCTTCGAGCGGCCGATCGAGCGGCTCTGGCTCCACACCAACTCGATCGACCACCCGCGCGCGCTGGACTTCTATCGCCGGTCCGGCTTCGTGCCGGTCGAACGCCATATCGAGATGGCCGAAGATCCGCGCCTTCGCGGGCTCCTGCCGCGCGACTGCGCCCCGCACATCCCGATCGTCTGACCGCGTCGCTTCGGAGCCCGTCCCGGACTGGTCGGGGCTCCAGCCTTCAGCTCCGGTTGACGGAGTGCGAGAAGATGTCCTCCTCGTCCCAGCCGAGAAGGTCGAGACGCGCGCGCGTCGGCAGGTAGTCGAAGCTCGCGCGGGCGATGTCGAGCCGGTCCTCGCGCTCCAGACGCTTCAGAAGCACGCCCATCAGATCGTGCAGATGCAGGACGTCGGAGGCCGCGTACTCGATCTGCGCCGGCGACAGCGTCTCCGCCGCCCAGTCCGAGCTCTGCTGCTGCTTGGAGAGATCGACGCCGATCAGCTCCTTCGACAGGTCCTTTAGCCCGTGCCGGTCGGTGTAGGTGCGGGTCAGACGCGAGGCGATCTTGGTGCAGAAGACCGGCTGCGTCATCACGCCGAACGCATGGTAGAGCGCGGCGATGTCGAAGCGGGCGTAGTGGAAGATCTTGGTCTTCGAAGCGTCGGCCAGAAGCGCGCAGAGATTGGGGGCCTCGCGCTGGCCCTTGGATATCTGCACGAGGTCGGCCGTGCCGTCGCCCGGCGAGAGTTGGACGACGCAGAGCCGGTCGCGGCGCGTGTCGAGGCCCAGCGTCTCTGTGTCGATGGCGATCGAGCCCGTGTAGCGGGAAAGGTCCGGCAGATCGCCCTTGTGCACGCGGATGGTCATGTCTGCTCTTTCGATGGTCTGTCGGAGGTTCAGTCGGCGAGGGGCGCGATCGACCAGGGCAGCGTCTCCCCGCCGCGGAAGGGAACGACGTCCTCGCCCTCGACCTCGATCGCGGCGGGAATGAGCGAGGGCCGCTTCTCCAGCGTGATCGTGCCCTCGTTCGGCGCGATCCCGTGGAAGCGCGGTCCGTTCAGCGAGGCGAAGGCCTCGAAGCGGTCGAGCGCACCTTCCTCCTCGAACACCTGGACGTAGGTCTGCAGCGCGGTCGCCCCCGCGAAGACGCCGGCCGCGCAGCACGGCGCCTCCTTTGCGCCGCGACGGTGCGGCGCGGTGTCGGTGCCGAGGATGAAGCAGGGCTCGCCCGAGGTCGCCGCGCGGCGCAGCGCCAGCCGGTCGCTCTCGCGCTTGGCGACGGGCAGGCAGTAGAGATGCGGGCGAAGGCCGCCCTGGAAGATCGAGGTGCGGTTGATGACGAGATGGTGCGGCGTGATCGTCGCCGCGACCCGGTCCGCGTTCGCGCGCACCAGATCGAGCGTGCCGGCCGTCGAGGCGTGCTCCACGACCACCTTGAGCCCCGGATGGCGCTTCAGGAGCGGCAGCATCTCCGTTTCCATGAAGACCGCCTCGCGGTCGAAGATGTCGACGGAGGGATCGGTCGCCTCGCCGTGGACGAGGACGGCCATGCCGATCCGCTCCATCCGCTCCAAGACGGGCGCGAGCGCCGCGATGTCGGTGACGCCGGCATGGGAGTTCGTCGTCGCGCCCGAGGGATAGAGCTTGGCGGCGAGCCAGACCCCTTCGCGGTAGCCACGCTCGATCTCGTCCGGGTCGGTCCGGTCGGTCAGATAGCAGGTCATCAGCGGCTCGAAGGCCGAGCCCTCGGGGCGCGCCGCCAGGATGCGCCCGCGATAGGCGATCGCGTCCTGAACGCTCGTCACCGGCGGCACAAGATTGGGCATGATGATCGCGCGGGCGAACTGGGCGGCCGTGTAGGGCAGCACCTCGCGCAGCATGGCGCCGTCGCGCAAATGGACGTGCCAGTCGTCCGGACGGCGGATGGTGACGGACGGAACGGCGCCGCCGTGGGACGCCGCAGTGTCGAAGCGAAGGCCGTCGGTGATCACGTGCCGCATCTCCTTGTCGGGCCGGCGCGCCGAAAGGCGTCCCGTCGCGGCCCGGCCCTGCCATTGCCGGAATCGGCTCCGCACGCAAGGCCGCGGCCCGGCGGGGCGCGCCCGCAGGGCGCATCCGGGAACGTTCGTGCCGGTCCGGGGGCATCCGTGGCAAAGCCGACCCTTGCCACGGCGGCGGTCAGGGTCTACCTCCGCTGCGATCCGCTTTCCGGCCTGCGAGCGGCACCGGGTCCGCGCCGCGCGTGCGGTCCGCCGCCCGCCGTCCCTCACCTCGCCGAGCCAGCGCCAAGGCACGCCATGACCTACGTCGTCACCGACAACTGCATTCGCTGCAAATACATGGACTGCGTGGAGGTGTGTCCGGTCGACTGCTTCTACGAAGGCGAGAACATGCTCGTCATCCATCCCGACGAGTGCATCGACTGCGGCGTCTGCGAACCGGAATGCCCTGCCGAGGCGATCAGCCCGGACACCGAGCCCAACCTCGACAAGTGGCTGCAGGTGAACGCCGAATATGCCGAGAAGTGGCCGAACATCACCTTGAAGCGCGAGGCGCCCGGCGACGCCAAGGAGTTCGACGGCAAGACCGGCAAGTTCGAGGCGTTCTTCTCGCCCGAGCCCGGTCAGGGCGACTGACCGCAGCCGCGCTCGGCATCCTGCCGGGCCCTACAAGATCCCGAGGCGCCTCCAGATCGGCCGTTTCGACGCGGCGATCGGGCCGAGATCCCTGCCGATCGCGGCGAGCGCCTCGGCATCGTCCTCGATCGGCTGCCCGTCCTTCATCGGGCGTTGCCCGCGTCGGTCGAGCGATTCGAAGGCGTGCCGCGCGATCGCCTCTTCGTTCGTGCAGCCGGCCTCCAGCGCGGCGAGCGCCAGAAGATCCGCGTTTCCCACCGCGATCCCCGTGCCCCCGACGGGGGAGGCGAGGAAGCCGTAGACCTGACCCGTCTCGAGGGCCGACAGGACGAAGCGGTTGAAGCGCCGGCACGAGACGCGGGCCGCCTCGCTGTCTCCCGCTGCGGCGGGGATGACCTGGCCGGACTGGACGAGCAGGATCAGGGTCTGGAGCAGGGTCGCGGTGCCGCGCTGCGCGATCGCCGGGAGGGCGGCGAGCTCCTCGAAGCTCGCGACCTCGGATTCGGCCAGCCTGCGCACGACCGGCTCGTAGACGTCGCGGTGCCCTTCCACTTCGCCGAGCGGCCCCGACAAGGTGTAGCTGACGCGGTCGGGATCGACGGCCAGAACGTAGCGGCTGGCGGCTAGGGCCCGGACGTAGTCGAAGCGGGACGGCGCCGGAAGGCCGCGGGCGTAGATGTCGCGGCGGAAGCGCTTGTTGGAGGCGAAGTCGCGCAAGGTCTCGCGCCAGACGATGTCGCCGCCGGCCTCCTCGACGGCCCCGTGCAGCTTGCCGGGCACCGCCATGACGTTCAGGTCGTCGACGATGGTCGCCGAGCCAAGATAGGAGAGCTTGGCCGGATCGAGCATGGCGGCGACCTGGGAGAAGTAGAGCGGCTGCCAGTGCTCGTTCAGATATTCGTGCACCAGATAGGCCCTGTCGTGCCCGGCGAGTTTCGACGCGCGGGCGACGACGTCGGGGTTCTGGTCGAAGTACCGGGCGTCGCCCGTGCGCAGCGTCTCGATGGCCGCCAGCGCATGGTCGACGCGGGCGTCGGAGCGGCCCGAAGGGGCCCGCTCTGCGAGCGTGCGCAACAGATGCTGGATCGGCGTCATCGCCGCCCAGCCCGGCATGGCGTTGTAGGACACGTAGGCGATGCCGCCCGGCGCCAGCCTGCGGCGCAGGATCGCGACGACCGCATCCTGCGTCGCCTTCGAAACCCAGGACAGGATGCCATGGAGCACCACGCGGTCGAACTCGCCCGCCGTGCCGCGCTCGGCGACCTCCTCGAAGCTCGCCTCCTCGAATTCGAGATTGTCGAGCCCCGCTCCGCCCGCGAAGCGTCGCGAGGTGACGATGTGTTCGGGATTGAAATCGACGCCGTGGAAGCGGACGCCCGGCTCGGCCGCCGCCAGAAGCGCCAGCCCGAAGCCCTGTCCGGAACCGAGTTCGAGATAGGAGGAGGTCGGACCGGCGACCTGGCCGACGCCGAGGGCGGCGAAGCGCAGGAAGGTCGGCGAGAGCTCCCGGTAGTAGCCCACCGAGTAGGGAATGTCCGAGACGTAGCCGGCGGTCCAGCGCATGGGTCAGCGGTCCAGAAGCGGGAGGGATCGGACGAGGCGGGCGCCGGCCCGCGTCGCGGCGCCGGTTGCGGCGTCGTGTCGCGTCGGGGGACGCGATCGGACGCACGCGAACGCTCCATAAGACATCGCGGTCGGCACGTCGATGCAACGCTGGCCCTGTCGCTCGCGATTCCAGTGGAGCGAAGGTCGATCCGCGGCGCTGCCCGAACGGAAGGTCAAGTGATGGTGCGGGCATTGCTGCAGGACGGGAAGTCGCCCCGCGATCGCAGGCCGATCCGCGGGTGCGAAGATCCCGGCCGAACCCGAACGTCTCGCGCTCGGCCGGGGCCGTTGACCGGGTGATCCTGCCGGTTCCGCAAGGTCGCGGAGGGCCCGGACATCTTGCCCGCCGATGCCCATGAAATCTTGACCCTGATGGTCCGTCCGTGCCCGGCGCCGCGCAATTTTGTTGAATTTGACGCGCGGATAGGGTATTATTTCTGCAACAGTCGAATGTCGGAGAGGGTCGAGACAGCTTGACCTGGCATTCGCGGCACTTCCGAAAGGCGCGCTACCGTCGGGGCGGTTCAACCGTCGACTTCTTGTCGCTCGCCCTCGTCACCGTCGCATATTCGACAGTCCAAGGCTGTTCCCACCCTTGAACGGGTGGTGCTCGCACCGACAGGCGGCCGCCTGCGTCGTCCTCGTGCCTAGCTTCATTCGCGGCTCGGCACAACAGGGAGTTTGATCAAGCGTATGAGCATTCAGAAGAAGACCTCCCAGCGTCAGGGCTTCAAGACCGGCGAGAGCATCGTCTATCCCGCGCACGGGGTCGGACAGATCGTCGCGATCGAGGAGCAGGAAGTCGCGGGCATGAAGCTCGAACTGTTCGTGATCGATTTCGAAAAGGACAAGATGCGCCTGAAGGTGCCGGTCGCCAAGGCCGAGAGCGTGGGCATGCGCAAGCTCTCCGAGACCGATTTCGTCGAGCGCGCGCTCAAGGTCGTGCAGGGCCGCGCGCGCGTGAAGAAGACCATGTGGAGCCGCCGCGCGCAGGAATACGACGCCAAGATCAATTCCGGCGACCTCATTCAGATCGCCGAGGTCGTGCGCGATCTCTACCGCGCCGACTCACAGCCCGAGCAGTCCTACTCCGAGCGCCAGCTCTACGAGGCCGCCCTCGGCCGCATGGCGCGCGAGCTCGCGGCCGTGAAGGAGATGTCGGAGACAGAGGCCGTGCGCCTGATCGAGACCAATCTCAACATGGGTCCCAAGCGCGGCGCCAAGGCTGCGAACGCGGACGACGAGGATCTCGACGACGCGCCGGCCGAACAGGCCGCCTGATCCTTCGACGGGCCCGGTTCGCTCGGGCGCGTCTTCGAAGTCTCTGCAAAGCCGGCTCCGGGCATCCCGGGGCCGGCTTTTCTTTGCTCGCCGGACCTGCTAGCGTCTCGCAATAGGGCGCCGTGCGGCGGTCATGCGCCCTTGCCAATCCCCACGATCTTCTAATTTCCCACAAAAAGTTTCCAGTAACGGGAACGTTGTGGCTTCCGGCGTGTTCATCGCTTCGAGGAGTCCTGTTCGACGCGGGTCTCCGTTCGTGAATGGCACGATGATCCGGAAGGTTGAACCAGATGAAATCGCAGTCCGCACGTCGAGACATGATCCGCGCCGCGATGGCCGCTCCCTACCTCCAGCGTGAGGAGGAATATGAGCTGGCGATCCGGTGGAAGGAGCACCGGGATCAGGACGCCCTCCACAAGATCACCTCGGCGCATATGCGCCTCGTCATCTCGATGGCTTCAAAGTTCCGCCATTTCGGCCTCGCGATGAGCGACCTCGTCCAGGAAGGCCATGTGGGCCTCCTGGAGGCGGCCGCCCGCTTCGAGCCCGAGCGCGAAGTTCGCTTCTCCACCTATGCCACCTGGTGGATCCGCGCCTCGATCCAGGACTACATCCTGCGCAACTGGTCGATCGTGCGCGGCGGAACCTCCTCGGCGCAGAAGGCGCTGTTCTTCAACCTGCGCCGCCTTCGCGCCCGGCTCAGCCAGGGCTCCGAGAGCCTGTCCGGCACGGCCATGTATCGCGAGATCGCCACCGCGCTGAAAGTGTCGGAGAGCGACGTCGCGCTGATGGACTCCCGCCTGTCGGGGCCGGACTCCTCCCTGAACGCGCCGCTGATGGAGGACGAGTCCGGGTCCGCCGACCGCCAGGACTTCCTCGTCGCCGGCGATCCGCTGCCCGACGAACTGGTCTCCACCTCGATCGACGACGCGCGCCGGGTCCACTGGCTGAACGACGCGCTCGACGTCCTGTCGGAGCGCGAGCTCAAGATCATCCGCGAGCGGCGTCTTCAGGACGACGGCGCGACGCTCGAGGCGCTGGGCTCCAAGCTCGGCATCTCCAAGGAGCGCGTGCGCCAGATCGAGACGCGGGCGCTGGAGAAGCTGCGGGCCGCGCTGCTCCAGACCAACCCGGACCGCGCCGCCTACGTCGCCTGAGCCTGTCCGATCGCCGTGCTCCGTTCGGGCGGAGCACGGCGATGCGGGTCTGCCGCCGCATCCGGCCCCGTCACTCGCGCGCGAGCCGAAAGGCCGATCGTCCCGACGCTCGGCCTTTGTCTATTCCGCGATGATCTTGTACCGCTCGCCCGGCACGACGCGCCCGCCGCCCTCCAGCCCGTTCAGGAGCCGGAAGAGGTCGGGTGCGCGGTCCACACCCTGCATGCGGGCGGCGAGCGAGGCCTGCGTATCGCCGGCGCGCGCCGTCACGATGCGGATGCGCAGCGGCTTGAGCGCCTCGCGCTCGGCGGGGGACATCACGCGGAAGGAGGCGGTGACCTGCGAGGAGATCCGATCGAGCGTCTGCGCCGAGGAGGAGGGCAGGGCGGTCAGGAACCGGTAGACCCGGCCGCCGATGCGCACGACGGTCACGTCGAAGACGTAGGCGCCCCCTTGGGCGCGCGCGGTCACCGCCTCGTGGCCGTTGATCGTCTGCGGGCGGATCGAGCCGCGGTCGAGCCCGCCGATCCAGCCGCTCGCAACGTAGTCCGTCAGGCTGGTGCGCTGCGGCAGTTCCACGCCGTCGAAGCGGATCGCGACGTCGCCGGGCCCTTCGGCGATCACCGCATCGGCCGTGTTGTTGATCACGAAGCCCGGCGGCACGTCGTAGGTGATGCCGAGCGAGGGGTGGAAGAAGCTGCGCCCGCGCACATAGCCTTCGGTCGCCGTGTCGCCGAACAGCATGCCGTCGATGCCGTCGAGATAGCGGCTGCGGTCGGTGGTGCCGTGGCCCTGCGGGCCGAACTGCGCGGCGTGGCGCACGGCGAGCTGCACCCGCTGGGGCGCCGCCGGATGCGAGGCGAGGAAGTCGAGCTCGGGGTTCGACGCCTGGAAGGCGTTGCGGAAGCGCTGGAAGGATTCCATCGCCTCCAGGAAGCGCGAGGCCGCATAGGGATCGTATCCGGCGCGGCCGATCTGCTGGATGCCCAGCCCGTCGGCCTCCAGCTCCTGGTTGCGCGAGAAGCTGGCGAGGTTCAGCCGGTTGCGTGCCAGCGCCGCCTGGCCCGCGCGGTCGCCCGCCAGCACCTCGGTGACGACGCGGCCGGCGATCTCGGCCGCCTCCTCGCGCTGCTGGCGCTGGATGCCGTGATTGGCCGAGACATGCGCCATCTCGTGCGCGATGACGGCCGCGACCTCGGCGGAATCGTTGGCGAGCGCGAGCAGCCCGCGCGTCACGTAGAGATAGCCGCCCGGCAGCGCGAAGGCGTTGACGTTGGGCGAGTTCAGGACGGTGATGCGGTAGGCGCGGCCCGGATCGTCGGAGACGGCGGCGAGGCGCCCGACGATGCCCGCGAGCATCCGCTCCAGCCGCTCGTCCGAGTAGGCGCCGCCGTACATGGCCAGGATGCGCGGGTGCTGCGAGCGCCCGATGGAGGACTGCGGGTCGTTCTGCTGGATGCCCTCGAAGGAGATCGGCTGGCGCGCCTGCGAGGGCATGTAGCCCGAGCGTACGTCGGGGGAGGCGGCGACCTCCTCGAACCCCTGGCCGATCGTGTTGCAGGCGGCGAGCGAAAGCGCGCCGGCGAGGACCGCGACGACGCGCAGGCCCGTGCCGGCCCAAAGATTGCGATCCCGCGCGCGCGGCGCCAGGGCCCCATGCCTCATCGAAATTACGGTCCCTCGTCCCCGCATGCTTGCAGCCCTTGGTACCGCATCCGCGCCTCGGCCGCACGGCCGCCCGCGCAACAGCGGCGACAAAAACGCCGGAGCCGACGGCGATCCCCTTGCGGCAAGTCTATCCACGCGAAATCGGACCGAAATGCGGTACGATGGTGCCGATCCGCCGGGACGTCTGGACGTCGTTTCCCGTCCGCAACGCCAAGCCGGATCCGGACACCTACAGCGCCGCAGCCCGGAACCGATCCCGAGTCCAAGGCCCCCAGCACAAGGCCCCCGCATGGAACGCTTCGCCATCCTTCTCGCCGGACGCGTCCGCCCGACGCCCGAGCTTGGCGCCGCGCTCCGGGACCGGCGGGTCATCGCCGCCGACGGGGGCATGGCGCATGCCGTCGCGCTCGACCTCCTGCCTGAGCTTTGGGTCGGCGATTTCGATTCGGCGCCGAACGGCCTGCCGGAGGGCCTGGCGGCGACCCCTCGGCGAACGGTCCCGCGCGACAAGGACGAGACCGACGGCGAACTGGCCGTGCGCACGGCGCTCGAACTCGGCGCCCGCGACATCCTCCTGGTCGGCGCGCTCGGCGGCGCCCGCAGCGATCACGCCTTCTCCAACCTCGTCCTGGCGCTGCGCCATGCCGAAGACGGCGTGCGGATCGAACTCTTCGACGGTGTCGAGCGCGGCCTGCCGCTCGGTCCGCTCCCGCTGCGCGTCGAGGCCCGGGCCGGTCAGGTCTTCTCCGTTCTCCTCTTCGGGCGCGCTCAGGGCCTGACGATCCGGGGCGCGCGCTGGCCGCTGAGCGACGCGGATCTGCCCTTCGGCTCGACGCTCACGCAGTCGAACGAGGCGACGGGACCGATCGCGGCCGTCCTGGCGCGCGGCCGGGCACTTCTCCTCCTGCAGGCGTGACGGCCCGCGGCACCTTTGCAAACGGCGCCGGACAACTTATCCTGCAACGAGGGTCCCATAGCTCAGCAGGATAGAGCACCAGATTCCTAATCTGGGGGTCGTTGGTTCGAATCCAACTGGGATCACCAGCAGAACCGAGTTCCGCGCCAGACGCTGCAGCGCCGGACCGATGACCGGAAGCGATCCTTTAGAATGTCTGATGCGTCGCTTCGAAAGGATAGAGCGACCTTTGGACGTGCGAACGGAGGCGTGGCTCCTAGAGCGTTTTCCGACTGGGTAGAGTCTCGGCGCGGTTCATGATTCAAGCTATCGACCGGAAGGGAAGCAGCGATGGCACGAGCTTTGTCGATTGATCTTCGGCATCGGGTGTTGGCCGCGATGCG
>JAEZXX010000075.1 GCA_023419535.1 Pseudomonadota bacterium
CCGCAGGCTGGGCCGGGGCCGCCGGAGCCGGCGTCGCGGCGGCCTGCGCCTGCAGCGTCGAGGGCGGCGCGCCAAGGGCGGCGACCTGCGTGTTCTGCGAGTTGCCCGGCAGGTTCAGCGTCTGGCCGATGCGGATGTTGTCGGTCGCGAGCCCGTTGGCCGCGCGAAGGTCGGCGACGCTGACGCCGGTGCGCCGCGCGATGGCATTGATCGAATCGCCGGCCTGGACGGTGACGGTGCGCCCTCCGGAGGCGGCCGCCGTCTGCTGCGGGGCAGCCTGGGCCGGCGCGGCCGCGGGAACGCTCGCCGTCTGCACCGGGGCGGTGGCCGGGCGCTGCTGGGGCACCGCGCCGACGGCCGGATTCGAGGGAGCGGTCGATGCCGGCGCGGACGCCATCACGGGGGCAAGGCCCGCCTGGCCGCCCGCACCCGGCTGCACCGAGGGCTGGTAGGCGGCCTGCGAGGGCGGCGGGAGCTGCGAGCGCTCCACCTCTCCCGTCGCCGCCGGATAGGTCTGGCCGATCGAGCCGGTCGAGGTCGTGTCGACCATCGCGCCCTGCCCGGCCTGCGCCGTCTGGAGCGGCGGCAGCGTCTGCTGCGACTGCGGCACGGCGCCGCTGTAGAAATTGTCGGTGAGCCGCGTCACGTCGCTGGAGCAGCCGGCAGCCGCCAGCGCCATCACGATCGCGGCGGCCGAGCGCGCGGAAGCGTTCTTCATGAGTTTGTGGATGCCCCTGGCCATCGACGACAACGCCCCCCGGATACGAACTTGGCTCCAGTGAACATTGTTAATCTTACCTCGCGGTTAAGCGGGGCCCGGGAACGGCGCATTTTGTTAGAGAACGAGAGCGATCCCCGGTTTCAGCGCTTGCGTGCGGATTTTGTACAACGGTTCGACCTCGAAGCGGCTGCCGGCCTTGTGATGGCGGGTCAGGATCTGCTCGCCCGTACCGGGCCCGATCGCGGCCAGAAGGATGCCAGGCGAGGCCATCTGTTCCAGGAAGCCGCGCGGCGTCTCCTCGACCGCGCCGTGGAGGATGATGCGGTCGTAGGGCGCGTTGTCGCGGAAGCCCTCGCGGCCGTCCTCCAGATGCAGCGTGACGTTGGTGAGGCCGAGACGCTTCAGCCGCTCGGCCGCCGCGTCCTTCAAGGTCCGGTAGCGCTCCAGCGAGGTGACGCGCGCGCCGAGCCTGGCCAGAAGCGCGGTCGTGTAGCCGCTTCCGGTTCCGACCTCGAGGATGCGGCTGTCGGGCTGCACCTTCAGAGCGGCGAGCGCGCGCATGACGTTGGCGACCGAATCCGCCGTCTCCCCGCACGGGATCGGCAGCGTCTGGTCGGCGTAGAAGTCGCGCGTCACGTCGGGGAAGAAGGCCCGGCGCGGCAGCTCCTCCACCGCTTCCATCAGTTTGACGGGCAGGCTCTCGCGCGAGCGCAGCCGCAGGAAGAGCGCCGCCAGCTCCTCCCGGTCGCGCGTCGCATCTTTCGAGGCGGCGTCAGGCAAAGAGGCCGTCCATGCGGTTCCGCAGCGCGTGGTCGGTGAGGTCGAGCTGGAGCGGCGTCACCGAGATGCGGCCGCGTTCGAGCGCGCCGATGTCGGAGCGCTCCATCTGCGCGCCCGCCTGCCGGCCGAACTTCAGCCAATAGTAGGGAAAGCCCCGCCCGTCCTGCCGCTCCTCGATGCCGAGCGCGTAGTCGAGCTTGCCCTGCCGCGTCACCTCGACGCCCTCCACGGCCTCGGGGGCGACGGCCGGGAAGTTGATGTTGAAGAGCGTCGAGACCGGCGCGTCCAGCGTCAGAAGCTTTCCGATCACCTGGGCCGCGTGCGCCTCGGCCGTTCCCCAGTTCACCTTCCGGTTGGTGTTCGGAAGATAGGCCTGGCTGAGCGCCATGGAGCGAAGCCCGAGCATCGTCCCCTCGATCGCCCCCGCCACCGTCCCCGAATAGGAGACGTCGTCGCAGATGTTGGCGCCCGCGTTCACGCCCGAGAGCACGAGGTCCGGCGGCCCCGGCATCACCTTCTTCAGCGCCATGATCACGCAGTCGGTCGGCGTGCCCGTTAGCGCGAAGCGGCGCTCCTCGATCTGGCGCAGCCGAAGCGGATGCGACAGCGTCAGCGAATGCGACAGTCCGCTCTGGTCGGTCTCGGGCGCGACGATCCAGACGTCGTCGGAGAGCTGGGCGGCGATCCGTGCGAGCGCCGCGAGACCCTCGGCGTGGATGCCGTCGTCGTTGGTCAAAAGGATGCGCATCAGTTCGTCCGTCCCTCGATCCGGTCCAGCCCGCCCATATAGGGCCGCAGCGCCTCGGGGACCGTGATCGACCCGTCCTGCCCCTGATAGTTCTCCATCACCGCGATCAGCGCACGCCCGACGGCGGTCCCCGAGCCGTTCAGCGTGTGGACGAAGCGCGGCTGCTTCTCGCCTTCGCGGCGGAAGCGCGCGTTCATCCGCCGCGCCTGGAAGTCGCCGCAGACCGAGCAGGAGGAGATCTCCCGGAACGTGTCCTGCCCCGGCAGCCAGACCTCGATGTCGTAGGTCTTCTGCGCCGAGAAGCCGATGTCGCCGGTGCACAGCACGACGACGCGGTAGTGCAGGCCGAGCCGCTTCAGGACCTCCTCGGCCGCCGACGTCATGCGCTCGTGCTCCTCGATCGAGGCCTCGGGCGTCGTGATCGAGACGAGCTCGCACTTCTGGAACTGGTGTTGGCGCAGCATGCCGCGCGTGTCACGGCCGGCCGACCCGGCCTCGGAGCGGAAGCAGTGCGTCAGCGCGGCGAAGCGCAGCGGCAGCACGCCGCCGTCGAGGATCTCCTCGCGCACGAGATTGGTGAGCGGCACCTCGGCGGTCGGGATCAGCCAGTGCTCCTCACCGGCCTTGAAGAGGTCCTCGGCGAATTTCGGCAGCTGCCCCGTGCCGAACAGCGCGTCGTCGCGCACCAGAAGCGGCGGGGAGACCTCCTCATAGCCGAACTCGCGCGTGTGGATGTCGAGCATGAACTGGCCGAGCGCCCGCTCCAGGCGCGCCAGATCCCCGCGCAGCACCGTGAAGCGCGAGCCGGACAGCTTGGCCGCCCGGTCGAACTCCATGAGGCCCAGCGCCTCGCCGAGGTCGAAATGCTCCTTGGGCGAAAAGTTGAAGTTCGGCTTCTCACCGACGCGCCGCACCTCGACATTGTCCGCCTCGTCGGAGCCGGTCGGAACGTCGGGCAGCGTCACGTTCGGAAGGGCGGAGAGGATGTCGGCGATCTCGGCGTCGATGCGCCGCTCGGTCTCCTCGCCGGCCTGGATGCGGGCTTTGAGCTCCGCGACCTCGGCGATCAGCGCGACGGCGCGCGCCTCGTCCTTGGCGGCCTTGGCCTGCCCGACGAGACGCGAGGCCTCGTTGCGGCGCGCCTGGTCTTCCTGATGGGTCTGGAGATGGGCGCGGCGTTCGGCGTCGAGGCCGAGGATGCGGGCCGACGCGGGAGCCGCGCCGCGCTTGGCGAGCGCCTCGTCCAGCGCTTCAGGATTGTCGCGTATCCATCGGATGTCGTGCATGATCCACCGTCCCGCTGCCCGTGGCCCGAGCGGCGAGAACGCGTGTCACTCGGCCGCGGCCGCCTCGGCCTGCGCGAGGCGTTCGGCGCGCTTCTTCTCGATCATCCGGGCCGTGATGATCGAGACCTCGTAGAGAAGGATGGTCGGGATCGCAAGGCCGATCTGGGAGAGCGGATCGGGCGGGGTGATGACGGCCGCGACGACGAAGGCGAGCACGATCGCGTATTTGCGCTTGGAGGCGAGCCCGGCCGCGCTCGTCATTCCCGCGCGCACCAGAAGCGTCGAGACGACGGGCAGCTGGAACACGAGGCCGAAGGCGAAGATCAGCGTCATGATGAGCGACAGGTACTCGGACACGCGCGGCAGGAGCGCGATCGTCGCCTGCCCGCCGCCGCCGGCCTGCTGCATCGACAGGAAGAACCACATCACCATCGGGGTGAAGAAGAAGTAGACCAGCGCCGCGCCGATCAGGAACAGGACGGGCGTCGCGATCAGGAACGGCAGGAAGGCGCCGCGCTCGTTGCGGTAGAGGCCGGGCGCGACGAACTTGTAGACCTGGATGGCGATGAGCGGGAAGGCGAGGAAGAAGCCGCCGAAGGCCGCGATCTTGACCTGCGTGAAGAAGAACTCCTGCGGCGCCGTGTAGATCAGCTCGACGTTCGCCGCGTCCAGACCCGCCCAGGCCGTGCCGATCTGGTAGGGCACGACGAGGAGGTTGAAGAGCTGCTTGGCGAAGGCGAAGCAGAGGAGGAAGGCGAGGAAGAAGCCGACCAGCGACCAGATCAGCCGGCGGCGCAGCTCGATCAGGTGCTCGATCAGGGGAGCGGACGAGGCTTCGATGTCGTCGACGACGGGTTTCTTGGTCTTCACGATGCGCCTCGCGCGGTTGCGCTGGTCGCGCCCTCGGGGAGCGGCCCGGCGGGCGCGGGCTCCGCGGCGGGCGCCGGTTCGACGATCTCGGCGGCCGCTGCCGCGACGGGAGCCACCGGGGGCGTCGCCACCGGGACGGACGGCTCGGGCGCCGCGTCGTTCGCGGCGACCTTCGGCTCGGGCGCCTTGGTCGCCGCCTGCAGCGAGGAGCGGATCTCGTCGCCCACCGCCTTCATCGGGTTCATGGCCTTGCGGATGTCGGCGGAGGGATCGAGCTTCTTCACCTCGCCCGCCGCCTTCCGGATCTCGTCGAGCTCCGCCTCGCGCAGCGCGTCGTCGAACTGCCGGCGGAAGTCGCCGGCCATTCGGCGCAGCTGCGAGGTGGTGCGCCCGAAGGTGCGCAGCATTCCGGGCAGATCCTTGGGACCCACGACGACGATCAGCACGACCGCGATGACGAGGAGTTCCAGCCAGCCGATCTCGAACATGCTCGTGTCGTCGCCTCTGTCAGCCGCCAATGCGGCCGCCCGGTCCGTGCGCGCCCCGGCGCCGGATCGAGCCCATCACCGCCTCGGGCGGGAGCCGGGCGGCCTCTCGCGATGCCGCTTCCCCGTCCCGCGCCGCGTCTCTCGGATCAGATCCGGGTCTTCTCGGCGTGCGTGTCGCGCGCGACGATGTCGACGTCACGCTCCTCCAGGGCGCGACGCTCCTGCGCGGTCTGCGCGTCGTCGTCGCTCATGCCCTTCTTGAAGCTCTTGATGCCCTTGGCGACGTCGCCCATCAGCTCGGGAATCTTGCCGCGGCCGAAGAGGAGCAGAACCACCGCCAGGACGATGAGCCAATGCCAGATACTGAAGGCACCCATATCGAAACTCCCTCATGCGCTTGTTTTGCCGGACGCGGTGCCCCGCGCCCTTCGCGCCGTTGCATCTTGTCAAGCACGGAAAGGCCCGGCGGATCAATGGCAAACGCGGCCATTCCGGTCCGACCGGGCATCGCTCGCCCCATCGCATTAGAGGCCGATCGTGGCGCTCTCGCGATGGCCGCGTCCGCGACCGCTCAGGCCACCGCCGAGAGGAGCTCGTCGAACTCCTCCGCGAGCTCGGCCACGCTCGCGCGGTCGTCCGCCGTGCGGCCCTTGGCGATGACGGCGCGTGCCGCGTCCGCGCGCTCCAGCGCCCGGCCGTCCAGAGGCGGCACGCCCTGCGCCACGGCGCGCATCTCGTCGAAGTCGCCGTTGCAATGGAGGATGACGTCGCATCCCGCCTCGATGGCGGCGCGCGAGCGGTCGGTGAAACCGCCCTTGAGCGCCTTCATCGACAGATCGTCCGTCATCAGCAGGCCGTCGAAGCCGATGGCCCCGCGGATGACCTCCTCGACGATGCGCGGCGAGAGGGTCGCCGGCCGCTCCGGGTCGAGGGCGGTGAAGAGGACATGCGCTGTCATCGCGGCAGGCAGGTCGGCGAGGGCGCCGAAGGGGGGCCAGTCGTGCGCCTCGAGTTCGCCGCGGGCGGCCAGGACCACCGGCAGTTCCTCGTGGCTGTCGGCATTGCCGCGCCCGTGGCCCGGCAGGTGCTTCATCACCGGCAGGACGCCCATCGACATCGTGCCGCTCGCCGCCGCCCGGCCGAGCGCGGCGACGATCTCCGGCTCGGCCGAATAGGCCCGGTCGCCGATCACCGAATGCGCGCCCTCCACGGGCACGTCGAGGCAGGGCACGCAATTGGCGTTGATGCCGTAGGCGAGAATGTCGGCGGCCAGAATCTGACCCTGCAGGACCGCGGCGCGGACCCCCGCCTCCTCGTTGCGGCGGAACAGGCGGCCGATCTCCTCGGCCACCGGCCGGTTGGGCGCCAGCGGCGGGCGAAGGCGCTGCACGCGCCCGCCCTCCTGGTCGACGAGGATCGGCGTCGTCTCGCCGCCGCCGACCTCCTTCAGCTCCGCCACGAGGTCGGACAGCTGGTTCGGCTCCGAGATGTTGCGGCGGAAGAGGATGAAGCCGTAGGGCCGCTCGTCGGCGAAGAACAGCCGTTCGTCACGGTTCACCGACCGGCCGATGCAGCCGGAAATCCACGCCTTCGACGCGTTCATGGCAGGTCTTTCGTGCGGCGCGCGCACGGCATGCGGGTTCGGCGACGGCAGGACGGCGGAGAGCGCCAGGGCGCCCCCCAGCGTCAGCGCGTCACGAAGCAGCTGCCGCCGGCCGATTGGAGTGTCGCGCAAACGCTGTTGGCCTCGTCCCTCGAGGCGGTGACGACGCGCACGCGGTAGAAGGTGCCGCGGCCGTCGATCTCCGCCGGCTGGATGGTCAGGTTCCGTCCGCCGATGGCGCTGGCATAGCGGCTCTGGAGAGAGGCCATGGATTCGCGGGCGAGCGCCTCGGAGGGCTGGGAGGAGATCTGCACGAAGAAGGCGTCGGCCGGCACGGCGGGCTGAGGCTCGGCAGCGGCCGTCGTCTCGGGCGCGGGCGGAACGGCGGCAGCATCCGCCGGCGCAAGCGCGGGCGCGGCGGCTTCTGCCGGGGCCGCCGCTTCGACCGGGGCCGTCGGCGCCTCGGGCGCCGGTGTCGCGTTCTGCAGGTCGACGCTGAAGGGCACGGCCGGCTGGCCGACGGCCTCGACCGGGTCCTGCGTCTGCGCCTCGCCCGGCGCCGCCTCGACCTCGCGCGGGACGAGCGTGCCGTCGGGCCGAACCTCGAAGGTGCGCACGCGATGCGGCTGGAGGATGGTCGACACGGCGTCGGCTTCCGGCGAGGTCGCGACCTGCGCCAGCTGCACCAGTTCGCCCTCCCCCGGCAGCTCGTCCACGCCGACCATCACGCCGGGCAGATTGCTGACCTGATCCTCGAAGGAGATGTCGATCGGCTCCTCTGCGGCGCTGATCAGCATGTCCTGTGCCGGCGGGTTGGCGACGGGCCCGCCGCGCGCGACACGTTCGTAGACCGCCTTGTTCTGGTTGGGGATGACGCGGCCGCCCGGCTCGTCCGGGGCCATCTTCACCGGCTCGGCATCGGCCCGGATGAGAATCGGCTCGCCGCCGCCGACGATGCCGCCGCCCATCAGCGCGCTCGCGGCATAGACCCCGAAGCCGCCGACCAGCGCGACGGCCGCAAGGCCGGTGCCGAAGAACAGCGCGCGTCTGCGCCGGCTGCCGTCGGTGACGGAGCGCTGCCAGGGCGTCTGCGGCCGGAACCCGGCATGGGCCGGCTCGGCGACGCGGTCGGGCGTGTCGGCATAGGCGTAGGCCTGCGGCTGTTCGTAGGCATACGCGTCCCGGCCCCCGGCCGCCTCGATCGGGGCATAAGGCTCCTGGAGCGGCTCCGGCGCGGCCTGAACGGGCGCTGCGGGCTGCGCCCAGGCGCCCGGCTGCGGCCCCAGAGCGGCCATCTCGCTCGCGATCAGCTCGTCGAAATCGTCCATCGTGGCGGCGGCATAGACCGGCTCGGGCTCGTGGAGGTGGCGCTCGGGCGCCAGCACGCCGGTCTCGACCGGGCCGGACAGGCGCGGCGCGGCCGGCTCGCAGAGCCCCATCACAGCCAGCTCGGATTGTTCGTCGTCGCCGTAGAAGGGTCTGCGGGCGCTCGCCCGGCCCGCGACCGGCGTCGCCATGTCGAAGCCGGAGCCGGCCCGGCGGCCCGTCTGGACCTCGTGGCCGCTCGCGGTCGTGCCGGTGAAATCGGCGTAAGGATCGCCGTGGCCGTAGCCCGAGCCGTCGCCCCTCGTGTCGGTCATCGTCCTTACCCCCGCCGCTTGCCGTGGCCGCCCGCCCGGCCGTCACCGGAGCCGCCTCGACACCCGTCGCAGCTAGGCGAGGATCGTGGTCAAAGCGTGTTCCGTTACCGCATCTCGGCTGGTGCGGACGCCCCGACGAGCGACAGACCCGACGCCACGACGGCGGCGACCGCCTCGACCAGAGCGAGACGCGCCCCGGTCAGTATCGGCTCGTCAACCTTAACGAAGCGTAAAGACGGCTGGTCCTTCCCCCGGTTGTACTGCGCGTGGAAGGCCGAGGCGACGTCGTAGAGATAGAAGGCGATCCGGTGCGGCTCCTTGGCCTCGGCGGCCCCCTTCACCACGCGCGGATATTCGGCGAGCTTGCGGATCAGGCCGATCTCGCCCTCGTCCGTCAGGAGCGCCAGCGCGTCCGAATCGGCCTTGCCCTCGACGTCGATTCCCTCGCCCTCCGCCTGCCGGCGGATCGAGCAGGCGCGCGCGTGAGCGTACTGCACGTAGAAGACGGGGTTGTCCTTGGACTGCTCGGTCACCTTGGCGAAGTCGAAGTCGAGCGGCGCGTCGCTCTTGCGGTAGAGCATCATGAAGCGCACGGCGTCCGCCCCGACCTCGTCGACGACGTCCTTCAGCGTTACGAACTCGCCGGCGCGCTTCGACATGCGAACGGGCTCGCCGTCGCGGTAGAGCTTCACCAGCTGGCACAGCACCGTCTCGGCCCGCGCCGAGCCGCCGGACACGGCCTTGGCGACCGCCTCCAGCCGCTTCACGTAGCCGCCGTGGTCGGCGCCGAGCACGAAGACCATCTCCTGGAACCCGCGCGAGAGCTTGTCGGCGAAATAGGCGACGTCGGCCGCGAAATAGGTGTAGGAGCCGTCCGACTTGCAGAGGGGCCGGTCGATGTCGTCGCCGACCTCGGTGGAGCGGAGCAGCGTCTGCTCCCGGTCCTCCCAGTCATCCGGCACCTGGCCCTTGGGCGGCGGCAGCGTGCCCTGATAGACGAAGCCCTTCCCCCGCAAATCCTCGATGGCCCGCGCGATCCGTCCTCCGTCCTCGCCGTGCAGCGTCTTCTCGGAGAAGAACACGTCGTGGCGGATGCCGAGCGCGGCGAGGTCGTCGCGGATCGTCAGCATGATCGCGTCGACGCCGTAGCTCGAGACGATCGGAAGCCATTCGGCCTCCTCCATCTCCAGAAGCGTCTTTCCGTAACGGATCGACAGCGCGACGCCGACGGCCTTGAGGTAGTCGCCGGGATAGAGCCCGGCCGGGATCTCGCCGATCGCCTCGCCCAGCGCCTCGCGGTAGCGTAAATAGGCCGAGCGCGCGAAGACGCCGATCTGCGCGCCCGCGTCGTTGATGTAGTACTCCTTGGTCACGTCCTCGCCGGCGAAGGCGAGCACGTTGGCGATCGCGTCGCCGACCACCGCACCCCGGCAATGGCCGACATGCAGCGGCCCGGTCGGGTTGGCCGAGACATATTCGACGTTGACCTTGCGGCCCGTCGGCGTTCCGCGCCCGTAGTCGCGCCCGCCGTCCAAGATCGCGGACAGATGCCGGACCCAGAAGGCGTCGCGCAGCTTCAGGTTCACGAAGCCCGGCCCCGCGACCTCGGCCGTCTCGACGTCCGGATCGGCGCCCAGCCGCTCGGCGAGCGCGGTCGCCAGGTCGCGCGGCTTCATCTGCAACGGCTTGGCGAGCACCATGGCGGCGTTGGTGGCCAGATCCCCGTGGCTCGCGTCGCGCGGCGGCTCGACGGTGACGCGCGAAAGATCGCCGACCGGCTTTTCCAGAGCCGTCAGAACGGCTTCCACGCTGGCGCGCACGCGCTGCTCGAAGTCGGCGAAGATGTTCATTTCGAGGATCCAGATCGTTCCGCGAGGCCCTTGCCGGGCGAACGCCCGGAGCCCCGAAAGTCAGGCGCGCTAACGCAATTCGGGGGTGGCGTCAAACAGGCGACGGTGCTCGGCGAGGGCGAAGGTGTCGGTCATGCCGGAGAGATAGTCCGCGACGCGCCGCAGCCGCCGGGCCTCCTCCGCGCCGTCGAGGTCGTCGCGCCAGGCCGCCCCCATCCGGTGCGGCTCGGCCGCATAGCGGGCGAAGAGATCGGCGACGACGCCCTCCGCCTCGTCCATCACCCCGATCACCGGCGGGGCGCGATAGACCCGCTCGAACAGGAAGGCGCGCGTCTGGTCGAGCGCGCGGCGCATGCCCGGCGAGACGTCGACGATCGTGCGGCCGGCGTTCCTCACGTCCTCGCAGGTGTCGATCCCGGCCTGCGAGATCGCTCGGACGGAGTGCTCGATCACGTCCTCCACCATCGCGGTGATGTGGCGCCGCATGACCTCCTGAATGGTGCGCGCCCGGCCGAGCGCCGGGTGGGCGGCGCGGATCTCGGCGAGGATCGAGCCGGCGAGGTCGAGATCGGCGAGGTCGTCGAGCTCGATTAGGCCGGCGCGCAGGCCGTCGTCGAGATCGTGGGTGTTGTAGGCGATGTCGTCGGAGATCGCCGCGGCCTGCGCCTCCAGCGTCGCGAAGCGCGAGAGGTCGAGCGGATAGTCGGCGTCGAAATCCGCGATCGGGCGCGGCAGCGACTCGCCCGACGCGAAGGGCCCGGTGAGCGGCCCGTTGTGCTTCACCAGCCCCTCCAGCGTCTCGAAGGAGAGGTTCAGCCCGTCGAAGGCCGCGTAGCGGCGTTCCAGCGCCGTGACGATCCGCAGGCCCTGCGCGTTGTGGTCGAAGCCGCCATGCGCCTCCATCGCGCGGTGCAGCGCGCGCTCCCCGGCATGGCCGAAGGGCGTGTGGCCGAAATCGTGGACGAGCGCCACCGCCTCGGTCAGGTCCTCGTCGAGCCTCAGCGCCCTGGCGAAGGCGCGCGCGATCTGGCTCATCTCGATCGTGTGGGTCAGCCGCGTCCGGAAATGGTCGCCCTCGTGCGCGACGAAGACCTGCGTCTTGTGCGCCAGGCGACGGAAGGCCGTGGAGTGGACGATCCGGTCGCGGTCGCGCTGAAAGGCGGTGCGCGTGCGGCTTTCGGGTTCGGCGTGGAGCCGTCCCCGGCTCGCCCGATGGTCGCACCCGAAGGAGGCGAGCGGCTCGCGCCCCAGCCCGATGGCGAGCATTCGATCGTCCCCGGCTCGTGTTCCGAAGGGCCCGGCGCGATTGACCCCTTGCGGCCGCGTCCATACCTTAGAGGCCGACCCGCAACAACCAAGGCCGCACGCTTCGCGCGGCCGGGACACGCCGATCATGAGCGACACGACCGTCACCCCCGTCACCGTCTCCGACGCCGCCTTCCGCCGGGTCGGCTCGATCCTGCAGAAGTCCGGCACCGAGACCGCGCTGCGGATTTCGGTGGAAGGCGGCGGCTGCTCGGGCTTCTCCTACAAATACGACCTGACCCACGAGGAAGAGCCGGACGACCTCGTTTTCGAGAAGGACGGCGCGCGCGTCGTCATCGACCCGATGTCGATCACCTACATGGACGGCTCGGTCATCGACTTCGTCGACGATCTGATGGGGCAGTCCTTCCAGATCCGCAATCCGAACGCGGTCGCCGCCTGCGGCTGCGGCACGTCCTTCTCGATCTGACGGGCGTGGGCGCGGCCGTTCAGGGCGCCGAACGGCTCGCCGCCTACGCCACGCGCACCGTCCGCCCGCTCGGGTGCGAAACGATCGAAGGCCACGCCCTCAAGCTCCACGCTCTGGAGGCGGCCGGCCGGAGCGTCACGCCCGAGATGGTCGAGGCCGCCCGACCCGTCGTCGCATCCGCGCTGGCCGCGCGTATCGAACGCTTCCACGAGCATCGGATCGGCTTCGTCCTCCTTCATGCCGGCGAGGACGCTCTCTGGCTTCTCGTCGGCCGCTGGATCGATGGAGCGATCCTCTGCCAGCACCTCTTCTCGGCGCCGGTCGACGGCCCGTTCGCCTTCACGGACCGCTCGAACGGGAATCTGAGCTTTTGCATCTGGGAGGGCGCCGTCGTCGACTTCGAGCGGCGAACCTTCCGGGACGCGATGATGCGCGACACGCCCGAACCGGAACTCTATCTGAACACGAATCTCTCAGGCCCGGTGTGACATGCTGATCGCGACCTTCAACATCAACGGCGTCAAGGCGCGGCTCGACGTGCTGATCGCATGGCTGGAGGAGCGCCAGCCGGACGTCGCCTGCCTGCAGGAGATCAAGAGCCAGGACGAGGCCTTCCCGCGCGAGGCGCTGGAGGCCAGGGGCTGGCATGTCGAGACGCACGGCCAGAAGGGCTTCAACGGCGTCGCGCTGATCTCGAAGGCGCCGCCGCGCGAGGGCAGCGTCGAGCGCGGCCTTGCCGGCGACGACACCGACGAGCACGCCCGCTTCATCGAGGCGGTGTTCGACGCGCCGTCCGGCCCGGTGCGGGTCGCCTCGCTCTATCTGCCGAACGGCAATCCGGTGGAGAGCGGGAAGTTTCCCTACAAGCTCTCCTGGATGGCGCGGCTGGAGGCGCATGCGCGGCGCCGGCTGGAGGAGGAGATCCCCTTCGTCCTCACCGGCGACTACAACGTCATCCCTCAGGCCGAGGACGCCAAGACCCCGGACGCCTGGGTCGGCGACGCCCTGTTCCGCCCCGAGACGCGCGCCGCCTTCCGCCGTCTCGTCAATCTCGGCATGACCGAGGCGCTGCGCGCCACCAGCGACCGGGCCGGGCTCTACACCTTCTGGGACTATCAGGCCGGCGCCTGGCAGAAGAACAACGGCATCCGCATCGACCACGCACTTCTGTCGCCCGAAGCGGCCTCACGCCTCGTCTCCGTCGGCATCGACGCGCATGTGCGCGGCTGGGAGAAGCCGTCGGACCACGTGCCGCTCATCGTCGAACTGGCGGCCTGACGGCTCAGATCTACTGGACGGCGGCCGGCACGCGCTCCGCCGACGCGAGCGCCGTTCTGCGCTGGTCCTCGCTCGACAGCGAGAACGCCTCCTCCTGCAGCGGCCGGATCCATTCGCGCTCGGCGGGCGTGGCGTCGCGCAGCGCCCGGGTGAGCATGGCGAGGCCCTTCACCGGCTCGGGCCGAACCTGAATGCTGGTGCCGTCGAACAGGAGATAGCCGAGCAACGCCTGCGCCTTCACGTGGCCTTTGCGGGCCGCGAGCTGCAGCCAGCGGGCCGCCTGCCGGGGATCGGCCGAACCGCCCTCGCCCCGCAGCAGCATGCGCCCCAGCTCGAACTGGGCGTGCGGCTCGCCGTAGTAGGACGCCGCCTGGCTGAAGAGCTGGCGCGCCTGAACCGGGTCGGCCACGATGGGCGAGCCTGGAATCCCCTCGCGGATGTACTCGGCGAGCGCCACGACCGCGCTCGCGATATAGGCCCGGTTCGGCGAGAAGGCGCCGTCCTCGTCCTGGTCGCGGACGATCCGCTCGAACATCTTGAAGGCTTCGTAGTCGTTCTCGGCGACGCCGTCGCCGGTCGCGTACATCTGCCCGAGCTTCCAGCGCGCGCCGGCATGGCCCCGGTCGGCGGCCAGGTTCAGCGTGTCGAACGCCTCCTCCTTCTCGCCCCGCTGGTAGGCGCCGTAACCGAGGCTGAAGATCTCGCGCGACGACTTGCCCGTCACGCCCGCCCCCGTCACGCCCGAGAGCGACGGATCGAGCGCCTGGGCGGGCGCAAGCCCCGCCCAGCCCAGCCCCAGAAGCGAGACCGCGAAAACCGTCCTAGATATCCGCATAGGTGTGCTTTTCCGCCGCCCCGCCCGGATGGGTGACGGCACCGCCCCGGGCCGGGCCGACCTGCTGCGCGTATTTCCAGATCGCGCCCGAGCCGAAATTGGTCTCGCGCGGCGTCCAGGCGGCGCGGCGCGCCTCCAGCTCGGCCTCCGACAGCGCGACGTCGATCGTGCCCGCCACCGCGTCGATGGTGATGACGTCGCCGTCCCGCAGAAGCCCGATCGGGCCACCGACCGCCGCCTCCGGCCCGACATGGCCGATGCAGAAGCCGCGCGTGGCGCCCGAGAAGCGCCCGTCGGTGATCAGCGCCACCTTGTCGCCCATGCCCTGCCCGTAGAGCGCGGCCGTGGTCGACAGCATCTCGCGCATGCCGGGGCCGCCCTTCGGCCCCTCGTAGCGGATGACCAGCACCTCGCCGGTCTCGTACTGGCGCTTGGAGACGGCCTCGAAGCAGGCCTCCTCGGAATCGAAGCAGCGGGCCGGGCCGGTGAACGTCAGGTTCGACATGCCGGCGACCTTCACGATCGCCCCGTCCGGCGCGAGGTTGCCGCGAAGTCCGACGACGCCGCCCGTCACCGTGATCGGCTTGTCGGCCGGACGCACCACGTCCTGGTCGGCGTTCCAGGCGACCTTCTCCATGTTCTCGGCCATGGTGCGGCCGGTCACGGTCATGCAGTCGCCGTGGAGGAACCCGTTCTCCAGCAGCGTCTTCATCAGGAGCGGGATGCCGCCGGCCTCGAACATGTCCTTGGCGACGTAGCGGCCGCCGGGCTTCAGGTCCGCGATGTAGGGCGTCTTCTTGAAGATCTCGGCGACGTCGAAGAGGTCGAACTCGATGCCGCACTCGTGCGCGATCGCCGGCAGGTGGAGGCCCGCATTGGTCGAGCCGCCCGAGGCCGCGACGACGGTCGCCGCGTTCTCCAGCGCCTTGCGCGTGACGATGTCGCGCGGGCGGATGTTGCGGGCGAGCAGCTCCATGACGATCTCGCCCGACGCCCGGTTGAAGCGGTCGCGGACCTCGTAGGGCGCCGGCGCCCCGCAGGAATAGGGCAGCGCCAGGCCGATCGCCTCGGCCACCGTCGCCATGGTGTTGGCGGTGAACTGCGCGCCGCAGGAGCCGGCGGAGGGACAGGCGACCTGCTCGATCTCGTCGAGGTCGTCGTCGCTCATCTTGCCGACCGAGTGCATGCCGACGGCCTCGAAGATGTCCTGGACGGTCACCTGCTTGCCGCGGAAGTTCCCCGGCAGGATCGACCCGCCATAGATGAAGACCGAGGGCACGTTCAGGCGCACCATGGCCATCATCATGCCGGGCAGCGACTTGTCGCAGCCGGCAAGGCCGACCAGCGCGTCGTAGGCATGGCCGCGCATCGTCAGCTCGACGGAATCGGCGATGAGGTCGCGGGAGGCCAGCGAGGCCTTCATGCCCTGGTGGCCCATCGCGATGCCGTCGGTGACGGTGATGGTGCAGAACTCGCGCGGCGTGCCGCCGGCGGCCGCGACGCCCTTCTTCACCACCTGCGCCTGGCGCATCAGCGAGATGTTGCAGGGAGCGGCCTCGTTCCAGCAGGAGGCGACGCCCACCAGCGGCTGGTGGATCTCCTCCTTCGTCAGACCCATGGCGTAGAGGTAGGAGCGGTGCGGCGCGCGGGCCGGCCCTTCGGTGACGTAGCGGCTCGGCAGCCTGTCCTTGTTCGTGACCGTGACGTCCATGATGCCCCTCGCTCCTTCGCTGTCCAGTCCGGGCTTCTCGAACGCGTCCCCCGATCGCGTTCAGTCCCGGTTCATTCGGCGCGCCTCTCGGTGTGCCTCCATTATGGCGGCAGCACGGCGCGTTCCCCGGCCGCGATCCTAGCCGATGCCAAACTGCAATAGTGTTGCGACGGGCCCACAGATGCCTTCCGCAGTGGGAAGGTTCCCGAACGAAAAGAGGGGGCGAGCCCCGCGGCCCGCCCCCCTCTCTTCGTTCGTTTCGGGCGGCCGGCGCGAACCGGCCGGAGGCTTTAGAAGGTGAGCTTCAGCGAGGCGCTGGCGCCGTAGACCCAGTCGTCGCCGACCGTCGCGTCGAAATAGGCGCCGTCGGACACGCGCTGCTCGCCGTCCGTCCAGTAGCCGATCAGGCCGCCGACCCGCAGCTCCGCGAAGCTCTGGCGCAACGAGATGCCGCCGGACAGGGTGTAGAGGTCGGTGTAGGTCGTGTCCGCGCCGGTCGAGACGCCGCGGTCGTAGCCGATCGCGATCGAGCCGGCGACGGTCTCGTTGAAGGCCCGGCCGACCCCGAGGCTCGCCGTGTAGCCGTCACGCCAGTTGTAGGGCTGGATGGTGGCCGAGGAGCCGAGGAGCGGGCTGGAGATCGACGAGACCACCGTTCCGTTGGTCGACCAGTCGGTCCAGCGGATGGACGCCAGCAGCAGCGTGCCTTCGGCGATGCCTGTCTGGCCCGACAGCGTGAAGCTCTGCGGGCTGGTCGCGGTGTTCAGCGCGGACGCGACCGGCAGGATGGTTCCGGCCTGCGGCACGCCGCCCGCCGGCGTCGTCAGCCCGCCGATGAGCGTGGCGCGCTGCAGCGGGGTCAGCGGCAGGAGCGGATTGGAGAAGAAGGTCGGGACCGAGACCTGCTGGCCGTTCGCCAGACGCACGAAGGCGCTGTTGGTGATCGAGACCGTGCCGTCGCCGGTGATCGAATCGTGCTCCAGTTCCGAGCGGTAGAGGCCCTGGATGCGCAAAGCGATCTCGGGCTTCTCGTAGGCGAGGCCGATCCGGTAGCCCATCTCGTAGCCGCCGCGCGAATCGACGGAGACCGCGCTCGGCAGGATGATGTTGGCGCCGAGGCCCGCCAGCAGGGGCGCCGCCGCGCCCGTGGCTGCGTTCAGATTGCGCTCGCCGAGGCTGGAGCCCTGGAAGTTGAAGTCCTCGAAGAAGATGCCGCCCAGAAGCGAGAAGCGGCCGGCCTCGGCGGTGTAGCTGAGGCGGCAGGTGGCGCCGAACTCGTTGGAGTCGAACTCGATCGTCTGGGTGCGCGAGGTGATGCCCGGGGTCGCGGGGTTGGCGAACTGCGGCAGCGCGCCGCCCGGCAGGCCGCGATAGTCGGCCTCGGCCGCGAAGCTCTCGGTGTAGTGGCCGGCGCAGGCGAAGGCCTCGCCGCCGAACATCACCGAAGCGGACGGGATCTGGTAGTTGCCCGTGTAGTCGCCGCCGTCCACGGACACGCCGTTGACCGAGGTGAAGCCCCGGTTCGGGTTGACGTAGGTCAGGCCGGCACGCGACGAGAAATTCCCGTTCTCGAAGAGGATGTCGGTGTCGGCCGTTCCGCGCTGGAAGCCGCCCGCATGGGCCGTCGCCGTCAGCGCCAGAACGAGCGCGGTGCCGGCCGCAAGCTTCGAAAGTGTCCGCATCCCCAGTCTCCCAGACCCTCAAGGTTCCCCGAGTCCCCGGCGTCGGACGCCGGACCTCCTGGACGCGACGGTATGGGCAGTGGTCGGATTTGGAAATACGGCGCGATCGCGCGGAGAGACGATTGACGTTCTCGCGCTCCTTCAACGAGATCCGTCAACTCGTTGAACGTCCTCGAATTCTTTCGGAGCCCAAAAGATCGACGGGCTTCTCTTCCGTTTACGGAAGAGAAGCAACCGTGGCCGGAATGTGACAGCTTTGGGTTGCTGCCGCGCTCAGGAAAGACGTTCGAGCGCGGCGGCCAGCGCCTCCGCCTCGGCGAGATAGGCGGCGCGCTTCTCGCGCTCCTGTTCGACCACCTCCTCGGGAGCGTTGGCGACGAAGCGCTCGTTGCCGAGCTTCTTGTCGATGCGGGCCACCTCGTCGAGCGCCTTGGCACGGGCCTTGGTCAGGCGCGCGCGCTCGGCGTCGATGTCGATCATGCCGGTGAGCGGGATCGCAAATCCCGTGCCGCCGACGAAGAGCTGGGCGGATCGGGCCGGCGCCTCCGGCGAGGCGGACACCGACTTCAGCCGCGCCAGGCGACGCAGCGCCGGGCCGTGGCGCTCCATCCGCGCGGCGGTCGCCTCGTCGGGGGCGATCGCCACCAGCTCGGCCTCCGCGCCGGCCGGCACGTTCATCTGCACGCGCACCGAGCGGATCTCGCCGACCAGCTCGATCAGCCAGTTGATGTCGGCAGCCGCCTCCGGGTCCTCGAAGGCGGCCATCGGCCAGTGCGAATGGCACAGGAGCTGCGGCCGGCTCTCGCCCGCCGGTGCGGTCAGCGCCCAGAGCTCCTCGGTCAGGAACGGCATGAAGGGATGAAGCAGCGCGAAGATGCGGTCCAGCACATGGCCGGTGACGCGGCGCGTCTCGGCCCTCTCCTCCTCCGTGCCGTCCAGGAAGACGGGCTTCGACAGCTCCAGATACCAGTCGCAGAACCCGTTCCACACGAAGCGGTAGATGGCGGCCGCCGCGTCGTTGAAGCGGTAGGCGGCGAGCGCGGCATCCGTCTCGGCGACGGTGCGCGACAGTTCGGTCGCGATCCAGCGGTTGAGCGGCAGTGCCAGCCCGTCGAGCTTCAGGTGAACGTCGTGGACCGCGCCGTTCATGCCGGCGAAGCGCGTGGCGTTCCAGAGCTTGGTGCCGAAGTTGCGATAGCCCGCGATGCGCTGCGGGTCGAGCTTCACGTCGCGCCCCTGCGCCGCCATGATGGCGAGGGTGAAGCGCAGCGCGTCCGCGCCGTATTCGTCGATGAGGTCGAGCGGATCGACGACGTTGCCCTTGGATTTCGACATCTTGGCGCCGGTCTTGTCGCGCACGAGCGCGTGGACGTAGACCGTGCCGAAGGGCTCCTCGTCCATGAAGTGCAGGCCCATCATCATCATCCGGGCGACCCAGAAGAAGATGATGTCGAAGCCCGTCACGAGAACGTTCGTCGGGTACCAGGTCTTCAGCTCCGGCGTCTCGTCCGGCCAGCCGAGCGTCGAGAACGGCCACAGCGCCGAGGAGAACCAGGTGTCGAGCACGTCCTCGTCACGGGTGATGAATCCCTCGCGCTCGGCCGGGTCCTCGGCCATCTCGCGGGCGCGGTCCTCGGTGATCGTGCCGTTCAGGACGTAGTGGGCGAGCGCGGCGGCGACGGCCGTCTCCTCGTCCTCGTCGACGAAGATTTCGCCGTCCGGCCCGTACCAGGCCGGGATGCGATGGCCCCACCACAGCTGGCGCGAGATGCACCAGGGCTGGATGTTCTCCATCCACTCGAAATAGGTCTTCTCCCAGTTCTTAGGGACGAAGACGGTGCGCCCCTCGCGCACCGAGGCGAGCGCGGGCTTGGCGAGCGTCGCGGCGTCGACGTACCACTGGTCGGTCAGGAACGGCTCGACCGGCACCCCGCCGCGGTCGCCGTGCGGCACCATGTGGGTGTGGTCCTCGATCTTGGCGAGGTAGCCCTCCGACTGCAGCCAGTCGACGAGCAGCGCGCGGGCGACGAAGCGGTCGAGGCCCTGGAACATGGCGACGGCGCGCTCGCCGTCCTCCTCGAAGAGTCCTTCGAGGAACTCGGCGTTGTCGCGCAGGTCGATCGTGCCGTCCGGCGCCATCACGTTGATCTGCGCCAGATCGTGGCGTCGCCCGACCTCGAAGTCGTTGAAATCGTGCGCCGGCGTGATCTTGACCGCGCCCGAGCCCGCTTCCGGGTCGGCGTAGTCGTCGGCGACGATCGGGATCAGGCGGCCCACCAGCGGCAGCCGGGCCTTGGCGCCGACGAGGCCCGCGTAGCGCTCGTCTTCCCCATTCACCGCGATGCCCGAATCGCCGAGCATGGTCTCGGGCCGGGTGGTCGCGACCGTGATGTAGCTCGACGGGTCCTCGACGTCGTAGCGGCGGCCCTCGATGGGGTAGCGGATGTGCCAGAGGTGACCCTGGATCTCGCGCTGCTCGACCTCGAGATCCGAGATCGCCGTCAGGAGCTTGGGGTCCCAGTTGACGAGGCGCTTGTCCTTGTAGATCAGCCCTTCGCGATAGAGCTGGACGAAGACCTTCAGGACGGCGCGCGACAGGCCCTCGTCCATGGTGAAGCGCTCGCGGCCCCAATCGCAGGAGGCGCCGAGCCGGCGCAGCTGCTTAAGGATCGCGCCGCCCGATTCCTCCTTCCACTGCCAGACGCGCTCGACGAAGGCCTCGCGCCCCATCGTGCGCCGGTGCTCCTGGCGCTGCGCGAGCTGGCGTTCCACGACCATCTGCGTGGCGATGCCCGCATGGTCGAGGCCCGGCTGCCAGAGGACGTTCTGGCCGAGCATCCGCCGATGCCGGACGAGCACGTCCTGCAGCGTGTTGTTCAGCGCGTGGCCGATGTGCAGCGAACCGGTGACGTTCGGTGGCGGGATGACGATGGAGAAGGCCTCGCCGCCCTCGCGCGCGCCGCGGCCGGCGGCGAAGGCGTCCGCCTCCTCCCACAGGGCCGCCACCCGCGGCTCGAGGGAGGCGGCATCGTAGGTCTTCTCGATCATCGTCGGGTGTCCGGGCGTTCGGGTCAGCTTGCCCCTGCCGTTACAGGGAAGCTTTCGAACCTGTCAACGAAACGCCCGGCGGCGCTCCGGTCTCAGCGGCGCCCGCCGCGCGCGACGCGCTCGATCTCCTCACGCACCAGGCGCTCGACCAGCTTGGGCAGATTGTCGTCCAGCCAGTCCTGGAGCATCGGGCGCAGCATCTCCTGCGCCATGTCCTCCAGCGAGCGCAGTTCGCCCTCGCGGATCGCCCGCGCCAGCTCGTCGAAGGAGGCCCCGACCAGTTCGCCCGTCCGCCCCGAGACCAGCGGCAGGCCGCCGCTCCGCGCCTCGTCCGCGGCGTCGTCGAGCACCGCGTTGCGGAAGTCGTGCATGCGGGGGCTGTCGCTGTTGGCGGGATTGAAGGGCGCGGCCGGAGCCTGCGTGCCGGCCGCAGGCTCCCCGCCCCGGTCGAGGCCCTCGGCCTTGGCTTCGAGCTCCTTCAGGAGGTCGGCAGGCAGGTTCTGCATGGCGCTCTCCTTCGAGGCGTGCGTCGCGGCGCCGGGCACTGCGGGCGCGGCTTCGGCCGCGGACTTCTCGCGCTCCGGCGCGATCGCGGAGATGGCCTCGTCGAGCGTCGGCCAGTCGCCGAAGGCCTCGGCCTCGAACTCCTCGCGAAGCCGCCGGGCGAGGTCGTCCTCGTCGCGGGGCGAGAAGATCTCGGGCGAGCGCGGAGCCGGCTCGCTCGGACGCTCGACGCCCCGCTCGGTCGCCACCCGCAGGACCGGCGCCGCGTCGGCCGAGGGCCGCAGCCGCGAGATCGGGCTCGGCGGCCCCTGCTCGGCCTTCGCCGTCTCCGCAGCGGGACGCTCGTCGCTGCTCTCGATGATGCGCCGGATGGATGCCAGGATCTCGTCCATCGAGGGTTCCTGCGCAGCGCTGGCTCTCGTCATCGATCGGCTCCGCCTGTGCCTGCAGCATCGACCCGAGAATCGGCGAGCCGGATGCGTGGACTTCGAAGGTTGGAGCGGCCCTCGGGCGTTCGAACGAACGCAGGGCGCTCCGGCGATCCGCCGACCGCCGGCGAATCATCTCTCCGAGGCTAGCGGCAAAGCGGGCCGCACTGAATCCCTCCCAAGCCCTTGGCGGGGCCTGTTCACCGGAAATTAACGGACCTGTGGCGCGCCGGCCCGCTCGGGCGCCAGGTTCGACTACCGCCCGTCGGGCGTGCGCAGGCCGTGCCACTTGTCCTCGACCTGACGGTAGTGCTCGTCCGGGTCGTAGATGTCGACAGCGAGCGCCAGCTGCACCGCGTCCATGCGGCCGATGGCCGACAGGAGCTGGTAGGCCGCGACGATGACGTCGCGCTGGGAGCCGGCGAGCAGCACCTGCGCCGAGATCACGTCGGCGCGCGCGTTGAGGACATCGAGCGTGGTGCGCTGGCCGACCGAGCGCTCCTCCGTCACGCCGCCGAGGGCGAGCTGGGCGGCGGCGAGCTGCGCGCGGTAGCCGGTCACGTTGGCCTCGGCCGCCCGCAGCTGGGCGAAGGAGGAGGCGACGAGCGCGCGAACCTGGTCGCGGGCGAGGTCGACCTCGATCCGCCGCTGGCCGAGGAGTTCCTTGGCCTCGCGCACCTGCGAGGCGTTCAGCCCGCCCTGATAGATCGGGATCGTCAGCTGCGCGCCGATCGTCGCAGACACCTGGTTCTGCGTGTTCACGTTCGGGCGCACGCCCGGCAGGTCGTCGAAGCCGCCACCGCCCCCGCTCGAGCCGCCGCGCGTCTCGTTCAGCGCGTAGACGTTGTCGACCGAGCCGGTGATGCGAAGCTCGGGCAGAAGCGAGCCCTCGGCCGCCTTCACCTGGAAGGACGCCGCCTCGACCGCGAAGAGCTGCGCCTGGATGGCGGGATGCTCGGCCTGCGAGATCTCCAGCGCCTGCGCGATGGAGCTCGGCATCAGGTTCTCGGGCGGGCGCACGGGGGCCGAGAGGGCGCCCGGCGGATCGCCGACGACGTCGAGATAGTTGGCCTCGCTGACCGCGACCTGCGCGAGCGCGGAGTTCAGGAGCGCCGTCGCCAGCGCCTCCTGCGACTGGGCCTGCGCCACGTCGGTGCGCGTTCCCTCGCCCACCTCGAAGCGGGCGTCGGCGGCGCGGACCTGCTCGCGGACCGCTTCGAGGTCCTGCCGGCGGAACTCGGCGACCTGCCGGTCGCGGCGCACGTCCATATAGGCGGTGACCGCCTCCAGAAGCACGTTCTGGACGGTGTTGGCGAGGTTGGCTTGCCCGAAGCGGACCTGCGACTGCGCGGACATGACGTTGTTGGCGGTCTCGAAGCCGTCGAAGATCAGCTGGTTGATCTGGATGCCCGCCGAAAGCGTGTCGGTGCGGCCGCGCTGGTTCGGCAGATTGTCGCCGAAGGTGGTGCGGGTGCGCTGGGCCTGGGCGCCGGCGCTGCCGGTCACGAAGGGGCGCATGGCGGAGCGCGCCTGCGTCACGCCCTCGTCCGTCGCCCGCTGGCCCGCGCGGGCCACGTTCAGGCTCTGGCTGTTGGCGTAGGCCTGGGCCATCGTCTCGCGCAGGGTCTGGGCCTCCGCGCCCGCCTGCCCGAGCCAGAGAAGGCCGAGGCCCGCGACCGTCGATGTCAACCAGCGGTTATGCATACGTCACCCCTCGCGTCGCGAGGGGCATGGAATGGTCGGCCGACCGGCGAACCATCCGCGACGCACCATCGCGATGGGAGTGATGACACGAAGCCCAACGCCGCGCCAGCGTTTTACAAACACGCCTGCATGTTATGCGATGCCGATGTGCTTTCCAAACGACACCTTAAGATTTCAGAACACGAAGCCGGCTTCCTTCTGGAAGCCCGGCAGGGGGCGTAGACTGCAGTTGAAGCCGAAGCGGTCCGAGACGATGTCGCCGTCGCGCACGTAGAGCTTGGCCATGCCGGAATTGCCGTGGCCGACGACGGTGACGAGGCGGCCCCGCTCCGCCAGTTGCTCGACGAGGGCCGGCGGCACCTCGTCGACCGAACCCTCCAGGAGAATCACGTCGAAGGGCGCGCCTTTCGGATGCCCCGCCCGGAGCGGACCCTGAACGATCTCGACGCCCTCGACGCCGGCCGTGGCCAGCGCGGTGCGGGCCGTGTCGACGAGCGCCTCGTTCTCCTCCAGGCCGACCACGGAATCGCCCAGCCGCGCCGCGATGGCGCAGGCGTAGCCCGTGCCGCACCCGACGACGAGGACGCGGTCGCCCTGCCCGACGCGCGCGAGCTGGACGAGCTTCGCCAGCGGCGAGGCCTCCATCATCGTGCGGCCGGGCGCGAGCGGGATCTCCGCGCCGATATAGGCGAGCTCGCGCCGCTCGGCCGGCACGAAAAGCTCGCGCGGCACGTTCAGGAAGGCCCGCAGGATCTCGAGATCAGTGACGTCGGTCGTCCGGATCTGGTTGTCGACCATCTTCACCCGCGCGGCGGCGAAGTCCATGGCACCCTCGTCGATCATCGTTGCTCGCGCGGGTCTGATAGAACATCGCGGCGCAAAGCGGAACCGACCTCTTCGCGCGGCGCGCTTCCGGAGCGGCGGGGACGGACAGCCGCGGAGCCGGCAGGATCGTTTCCTATGCCGAACGCGTTGGACACCGAGCCGGCGCGCCCGGCCTCGAACCTCGGAGACCCACGATGAAGGCCGTCCTCGCTTTCGCCTCGGTCCTGGCGCTCA
The DNA here is from genome assembly GCA_023419535.1 of Pseudomonadota bacterium. Classification (GTDB taxonomy): domain Bacteria; phylum Pseudomonadota; class Alphaproteobacteria; order Rhizobiales; family Rhizobiaceae; genus Aureimonas. Next base: position 23,971 of record JAEZXX010000075.1, read on the forward strand.
CCGGCTGCGTCGCGCAGACGGGCGTCGTCTACGGCACCTACGAGATCGCCCCGGACAGGCCGGTCTCGCGCTGCGACAACTACGCGCGGCAGACCTTCTACAACGTCTACAACGACCTCTACGATTCCCGCGACAGCTTCGGCGCGCGCGGCTTCTCGCGCGCCAACGCCGAGGCCGCCGCCGAGCGCGCCTACCGACGCTGCCTCAGCGGCCGCCTGAATTGAGGGTCCTCAGGCGCCTTCGCGGATCTGCGTCAGCGTCCGGCGAAGGCTGAGGGCTTCGGGGTCGACGCGGACCTCGATCAGCGCCGGCCCGTCGGCGGCGAGCGCCTCCCGCAGCACGCCTTCCGCGTCCTCCGTCCGCTCGATCGTCCCGCCATGCGCCCCGAACGCCCGCGCATAGGCCGCGAAGTCCGGGTTGGTCAGAGCGGTCGCGCTCTCGCGGGCCGGGTAGTGCTTCTCCTGGTGCATGCGGATCGTGCCGAGCATGCCGTTGTTCATGACCAGGAACAGGATCTTCAGCCGGTGGCGCACCGCCGTCGCCAGCTCCTGCCCGGTCATCAGGAAGCAGCCGTCGCCGGCAAAGCACACGACCTGCCGCTCGGGCGCGACGAGGCCCGCGGCCACCGCCGCCGGCACGCCGTAGCCCATCGCGCCGTTGGTCGGCGCGAGCTGGGTCCGATACTCCCGGTGGACCCAGAACTTGTGGACCCAGGTGGCGTAGTTGCCCGCACCGTTGCAGACGATGGCGCCCGGAGCGAGCGCCCGTACCGTCCGCACCACCGCGCCGGGATCGACCGCGCCCGGGGGCGTCGGCACGTCGCCGCGGCCCTGCTCGTAATCGGCGCGCGCCCGCTTCGTCTCCTGCGCCCAGGCGCCCGATTCGATTGGCGCGCCCTCCAGCATCGCCTCGAGGAACGCTTCGCTCGACGCGTTCATCGCCAGCGTCGGGCGGTAGACGCGCCCGAGTTCCTCGGCGCCCGGGTGGATGTGGACCACCGGCTGGCGGGGCTCGGGAATGTCGAGCAGCGTGTAGCCCGAGCTCGGCATCTCGCCCATGCGCGCGCCGAGGAGGATGAGGCAGTCGCTCGTGCGAACGCGCTCCGCGAGCTTTGCGGCGATGCCGATCCCGACGTCTCCCACATAGGACGGGTGCTCGTTGTCGAGATAGTCGAGGCAGCGGAACTCGAGCCCGACGGGCAGCGCGTCGCGCGCCGCCCACTGACCCAGCAGCTCGGCGCAGCGCGCGCTCCAACCGCCCCCGCCCGCGACGACGAGCGGACGCTCGGCCACGGCAAGGCGCTCGCGCAGCGCCCTGATGTCGGCGGGGCGCGGCGCCGGCGGCGAGGCG
>JAEZXX010000034.1 GCA_023419535.1 Pseudomonadota bacterium
CCGCCTCCTGCTCCCGCAGGAGCGCGATGATCTGCTCTTCCGTGAACCGTGACTTCTTCATCCGTCCGTCCCTCGTCGTTGGGCGGACTCTAGCCATCCGTGGCTGAAATTCAGGGGGGCACGTCAGACGTCACAGCGGCAACATCGCACTCTCGACTTCATGCTCGACCTCCAGCTTACAGACCTAGAGATCGCGATCCAGCAGCAACAACCTCGACTTCCTCGACACGTCCTTGACGAGCTCGTAGACCTGGAGATTGCAACGGCAACGGATGCGAATCATCCTCGTTACTGTCGCCCGATTTGCAGACTTAGCACTCAAAGGGAGATCTGGAAGAATTCAGTTATCTTCGCGAGCGCCCTGAGGATGGATTGCTTGCTTCATCGCTGGTGCGCTCTTTTGGTGCCAACGCCAAGCTGTATCGATGACGTTGGAGAATGGGCGAAGGGGCTGCCATCCAAGGGAGCGCCGAGCAGCAGAGTTATCGGCCACAAGCACCGGAGCATCGCCCGTCCGGCGGGTCATCTCCCTTATCGAGATCGGCTTTGGCGCGCGTTCTCCGATGGCAGCGACGATTTCTCTCACGGTGGTCCCGGTTCCGGTCCCCAGATTGACGGCCGTGCTCTGTCCGCCCTCGAGCAGATATCTTACAGCTCGTGAATGTGCATCAGCAAGGTCCAGGACGTGGACATAGTCGCGAACACAGGTTCCGTCTCGTGTGTCGTAATCGGTGCCGAAGATTTCGAACTCGGCGCGGTGCCCCAAAGCTGCTGCGATAGCCAAGGGGATCGCGTGCGTCTCGGGATCGTGGCGCTCGCCAATTCGTCCGCTCTCGTCCGCGCCCGCCGCGTTGAAGTAGCGCAGCGCTACGTAGGTGAAGTCCGAGCCCCGTGCGATGTCCGAGAGGATCCGCTCGACCATGAGCTTAGAATAACCATACGGGTGCAGAGGTGTCTTTGGGTGGGTCTCGTCTATGGGAAAATAGATAGGATCACCATAAACGGCGCACGTAGACGATAAAACCAATTTAGATAAGTCATTATCGCGCATCGTCTGTAAAAGACACAATGTCCCCGTGACATTGTTGTCGTAAAAACAGAGCGGGGAGCGTATGGATTCGCTCACCTCGCTTAATGCCGCAAAGTGAATTACCGCGGCCGGCCTGTAGCGTTGTAGAACTTCCGTTAGGCGTCCGCGGTCGCGGATATCGCCTTCTTCCAGAGGTCCCCAGCGCACGAACTCGCGATGCCCGCGCGAGAGATTATCGAACACGATCGGCGTCATGCCCTTCTCCGCCAGGTCGAGACAGGTGTGGGATCCGATGTAGCCCGCGCCACCTGTTACGAGAACGTTCGTCAATCTGCGATTCCTTCAACGGACTTGCCCCTACAGGGAGAGCGTGTTCGGTTTACTCGCCCAGCCTTTCGAACTGAAGCGTTTGGTGAGGGTTACGGCGAAGACCACCGGCAAGATTGGGGATGCTGTTCATGTGAATGAATCTGGCGTGACGACGCGGACCGTCGCACGCCCCCTGTCCGCACGGCGTCGTGAGGCGGGGCCGCCGCGGGCTTGGATTGCTTGATTTCGGCCGGGGCCGCCTGTTTAGTCTCGCCGCCGCCGGCCGACGCCGGTTCATTCGGGAGACCGCAGACCTCATGCTCGCCAGATCGAAAACCATCCTCGCGCTCGCCACCGCCGCGATCGCCCTGTCGTCGGGTGCGGCCTTCGCCCAGGACGGCCCCGTGCGCCTCGGCTTCATCGGCGGCATCACCGGGCCGATCGAGAGCCTGATGCCCCCGATCACCGACGCGGCGCGCCTCGCCGTCGCGCAGGTCAACGAGGGCGGCGGCATCGGCGAGAACCGCCAGGTCGAGATGGTCATCGGCGACGACGGCTGCATCGACGCCCAGCGCGCCTCGAACGCAGCCGATTCGCAGGTCAATTCCGACAACGTCGTCGGCATCGTCGGCGCCATGTGCTCGGGCGCGACGATCGCCGCCGCCAACGCCGCCGCCATTCCCGGCGGCGTCGTCATGGTCTCGCCGGCCTCCACCTCGCCGGCCGTGACGGAGCTCGAGGACAACGACCTCGTCTTCCGCACCGCGCCCTCCGACGCCTATCAGGGCGAGGTACTCGCCCGCGTCGCGCGTTCGCACGATATCGACACGGTCGCGATCACCTACGTCAACAACGATTACGGCACGGGCTTCGCGCAGGCCTTCCAGGCCGCCTTCGAGGCCGAGGGCGGCACGGTCGTGACCTCCGAGAGCCACGAGGACGGCCGCGCCGACTACCGCGCGGAGATCGGCTCGCTCGCCTCGTCGGGCGCCGACGCGCTGGTCGTGCTCGCCTATGTCGACGGCTCGGGCGGGCGCATCATCCAGCAGTCGCGCGAGACGGGCGATTTCTCGACCTTCATCGGCGGCGACGGCATGGTGGGCGCCAATCTCACCAACGTCGCGGGCGGCGACGAGACGCTGATCCTGACGCGTCCGGGCGGCAGCGAGGCCGAGGGCTCTGCGCCCTTCGCCGAGGCCGCGGCCGCCGCGAACCTCGACCCGCAGGCGACCTACGCCGCGACCTCCTACGACGCGGCCTTCGCGTTGCTCCTGGCGGTGGAGAAGACCGGCGGCTCGCGCGAGGGCCTGAGCGCGGCACTGCGCGAGGTGACGAGCGAGGGCGGCGAGGTGATCCTGCCCGGCGAATGGGCCAAGGCCAAGGAGCTGATCGCGGCCGGCACCGAGATCAACTACCAGGGCGCCTCCGGCGCGATCGATTTCGACGACAATGGCGACGTGCCGGGTTCCTACGACGAAGTGACGGTCGAAAACGGCGAGATCGTCGTGGTCGGCCCGGCGCAGTAAGCGACGGCGCCAGCGAAACGAAAAGGCCCCCGACGGCGACGTCCGGGGCCTTTTCGTTCGCCAGCCAGATCTGCGCCGAGCTCTCAGTTTCAGCGAATTCTCTGCAGCCTCGTCAGCCTCGGGCTCGACCCGAGAATCCTCCTCCGTCCGCTCGACGTTCGAGGCTCCCGCCACGATCCCCCGGGCTCGACCCGAGGCTGACGAAGTTGAGACGCCGGGATCTGCGTCGGAACGCTTTACGGCTTCCCCTCAATCCCGTCCGCGCAGGCGTTCCGGCAGCACGCCGTGCGGGGCGAAGCGCAGGACGAGAGTGATGGTCAGGCCGATGACGAAGACGCGCATCTGCAGCGCGCGGCTGTCGAGGTCGCCCGGCGCCACCCAGCCGAAGAGCTGGTTGCCCCAGTCGCGCGCCAGACCGAACAAGGCGAGCGCCGCCGGCTCCGACATCACCCAGATGATGTAGACCAGCACCGCGCCGAAGATCGCGCCGCGATTGTTGCCGGCGCCGCCGAGGATCACCATCACCCAGATCAGGAAGGTGTGGTTGAGATCGACGAAGCCGGAGGGATCGAAGATCGAGTTGAAATGGACGAGGACCGCGCCGCCGATGCCGATCAGCACCGAACCGAGAACGAAGACCTCCAGCCGCCGCCCTTCGACGTTCTTGCCCATCGAGGCCGCCGCCGGCTCGTTGTCGCGGATCGCCCGGATCATCCGGCCCCAGGGCGCGTGGTAGGCGCGCTGGACGAGGAGGTAGATGACGAGCAGCATCACGGCCGTCAGCGCCAGATAGACCGAGCGCGCGGCGACGAAGCCGAGCTCGGCCACGCTCGGGGTCGGCCAGGGCAGGGGCGAGACGGTCAGCGTGCCGCGCGTCAGCCAGTCGGCGTTGCGCAGGAAGGTCTTGATGATCTGGGCGATGCCGAGGGTCGCGATGGCGAGATAGTCGGCGCGAAGGCCGAGGCAGACCTTGCCGACGAGCCAGGCGATGATGCCGGCGACGACGCCCGCCGCCGCCCAGCCGACGGCGACCGGCAGCCCGAAGCCGCCGATGAAGCCGGCGTCGCGCTCGATGATGGTCGTCGGCGCGTCGAACTTCGCCGTCACCACCATGAAGGCGACCGCGCCCGTGACGATGGTGAGCGCGGTGACGAGGCCCTTGGGCAGGCCGATCCGGCGGCCCTGGCTGACGAGGCCGACGAGGACGATGCCGCCTGCGAGCCAGAGCAGCGCCTCGCCCAGAAGCGGTGCGCCCTCGGACGCCCAGAACGCCTCGTTGACGGGAAAGGTCATCAGGACGGAGGCGAAGGCGCCCGCCATGATGAAGCCCATGACGCCGACATTGAAGAGGCCGGCATAGCCCCACTGGATGTTCAGCCCGATCGCGATGATGGCGTAGGCGGCAGCCTCCACCAGCATGCGCGTGGCGTAGGCCGAGCCCTGCAGGGCGAAGATCGCGGCGACGATCGCGGCCAGCAGGCCGAACAGGAGGAGGTCGCGTCGGTGGCTGCGCTTGGGGCGGGTGTCTTCCGCCGGGGTGGCGATGGTCATCAGAAGACCCTTCCCTTGAAGATGCCGGTCGGCCGGTAGATCAGGACGATCACCAGGATCACGAAGGGCACGGCGAGGCGGTACTCGGTCGCGACCAGCGCCAGATTCGCCGGCACGGCGAAGGGCAGGACGTCCGCGAAGGGACGAAGCAGGACCGAGAAGTTGAAGATCGAGAAGGTCTCGGCGAAGCCGATCAGGAAGCCGCCGGCGATCGCGCCGTAGGGCCGCCCGATACCGCCGAGGATGGCCGCAGCGAAGATCGGCAGGAGGATGTTGTAGGCCAGATCCACGCGCAGCGCGACGTCGAGCGCCAGCATGGTGCCGGCGAGCGCGGCGAGCGAGCCGCCGATGGTCCAGGTCGCCTTGACGACCCGCTCCAGCGGGATGCCGGTGACGCGGGCGAGATCGGGATTGTCGGAGACGGCGCGCATCGCCTTGCCCAGCCGGGCGCGCGTCAGGAAGAGGTGCAGCGCGACGACGGCGACGATCGTCATGCCGATCAGCCAGATCTGCGGCTCGGTGATCACGATCGGGCGCCCGCCGGTCGGGATGCGGAAGATGTCCTTGGGCGCGTTCAGATAGAGGTCGCGCGTGCCCGTGCCGGCGAAGAGGCGGATGAGGCCCTGCAGCATCAGGGTGACGCCGATCGAGGCCATGACGAGGACGACGGGCCGCGCGCCCTTGTCGCGCAAGGGCTTGTAGAAGGCCTTGTCGACGCCGATCGCGAAGCCTGCGGTCGCCAGCATCACCAAGGGCAGGAGCGCGATGGCGAGTGGGACCGGCAACGCCACGCCCATGCCCGCCAGGATCGAGGCGGCCATGAAGGCGAAGAAGGCGCCGAGCGTCATCATGTCGCCATGGGCGAAATGGGCGAAGCGCAGGATGCCGAAGATCAGCGTCACGCCGATCGCGCCGAGCGCGTAGATCGAGCCGAGAACGAGCCCGCCGATCAGCCCTCGGTTGATGAAGAAGGTGAGCTCGTCCAATAGAAGCGTCCCAGCATGTCGGGTTCGGGCGGAACCCAACGGATCCGCCCGAGAGGGTGAAGGCGTCAGCCGCCGAGGAAGGCCTTGGCGACCTCTGGATCGGCGAGAAGTTCGGCGCCGGTGCCGGTGAAGCGGTTCTTGCCGCTCGCCAGCACGAAGCCCTTGTGGGCGATGCCGAGCGCCTGCTTGGCGTTCTGCTCGACCATGGCGACGGTGACGCCGGCCGCGTTGATCGCCAGCACGCGGTCGAAGATCTCGCTCATGAACATCGGCGACAGGCCGGCCGTCGGCTCGTCGAGGAGGATGAGCTTGGGGTCGATCATCAAGGCGCGGCCGACCGCCACCATCTGGCGCTGGCCGCCGGACAATTCGCCCGCCGGCTGGCGGCGCTTGTCTTTCAAAGGCGGGAAGATGTCGTAGACGCGCTCGAGGAGGGGCGCGATGTCGTCACGGCGCACATAGGCGCCCATCTCCAGATTCTCGTGGACGGTCAGCGTCTTGAAGACGTTCGCCTCCTGCGGCACCAGTGCCATGCCGATCTCGGCGAGGCGCTCGGTCGGCCGGTTGGTGATCTCCTGCCCGTCGAAGCGGATGGTGCCGGACGAGACCTTCAGAAGGCCGAACATGGCCTTCAGCGTCGTCGACTTGCCGGCGCCGTTCGGGCCGACGATGACGCCGATCTCGCCGCGCTCGAGCTCGATGTCGACGCCGTTCAGGATCGGCGTGCCGCCGTATCCCGCGACGACGGAGGAGAGGGAGAGGAAGCTCACGAGGCGGCTCCTGCGACGGAAGCGGACTGGGCCGGCGAGCCGGAAAGGGGCCTCCTGGTCGCGTGGCCCGTCGCCGAGCCGCCGAAATAGGCTTCGACCACCGCTTCATTGGCCTGGATCTCGGCCAGCGAGCCCTTCATCATCACCGAGCCCGCGGCCATGACGATGACCGGGTCGCACAGGCGGCCGATCAGATCCATGTCGTGCTCGATCACGAAGAAGGTGTAGCCCCGCTCCTGGTTGAGGCGCTCGATATTGGCCGCGACGTCGTTGAGGAGCGTGCGGTTGACGCCGGCCGCGATCTCGTCGAGCAGCACGACCTTGGCGTCGACCATCATGGTGCGGCCGAGCTCGACGAGCTTCTTCTGCCCTCCCGAGAGGTTGCCGGCGAGTTCGTCGCGCACGTGGCCGATCTTCAGGAAGTCGATCACGTCCTCGGCGCGGCGCAGCACCTCCTCTTCGCGGGCGCGCACCCGGCCCGGCGCGAACCATGTCGAAAAGAGGTTCTCGCCCGGCTGCTCGGGCGGAACCATCATGAGGTTCTCCAGCACCGTCAGGCGCGAGAATTCATGGGCGATCTGGAAGGTGCGCAGCACGCCCTTGCGGAAGAGGTGGTGCGGGGGAAGGCCCGTGACGTCCTCGCCCTCGATGAGGATGCGGCCGCTGGTGGGGGCTAGATTGCCCGCCACCATGTTGAAAAGCGTCGACTTGCCGGCCCCGTTCGGCCCGATCAGACCGGTGATCGAGCCCCTGCGCACCTCGATCGAGCAGCGGTTCACCGCGACGAAGCCGCCGAAGCGGAGCGTGACATCGCACACCTCGATGACGGGAGGCGACGGGTCCTGAACGGTGGCCAAATCCAAGCCTCCTCATAAGATGCGGGCGCGACACGGCTTTCGGGTGAGCGTTGACGGACGCGTCGAACGGCGCCTGTCTACGGATGTTCGACGCCGCTTTTCAAGGCACGATCGGCCGGATCGGTGAGAATCGTCGGCCCGTCGCTCACGTGACGGCGGACTTGCGACGGTATTCGGGCCGGTCCCAAAGACCTTCGTTGACGACCTTCGCGATGATCGCGGCGGCGGAGCGCACGTCGTCCTCGCCGACATAGAGCGGCGTGAAGCCGAAGCGCATGATGTCGGGGGCGCGGAAATCGCCGACAACGCCGTGGGCGATGACGGCCTGCATGGCGGCGTAGCCCTCCGGGTGGCGGAAGGAGACCTGACTGCCCCGCTTCGCGGGATCGCGCGGCGAGGCGAGAGCAAGGCCATCGCAGGCCGCCTCCACCTCGGCGATGAAGAGCTCCGACAGCCGGATCGAGGCGGAGCGGATCTCCTGCATCGAAACGTTCTCGAAGGCGTCGAGGGCCGCGTCGAGCACCGAGAGGGCGACGATCGGCGGGGTGCCGATCCGCATGCGCTCGATGCCGGCGCCGGCCCGGTAGTCGAGGTCGAAGGCGAAGGGCGCCTCGTGACCCATCCAGCCCGACAGGATGGGCTTCAGGCCGTCGATGTGGCGCGGCGCGACATAGACGAAGGCCGGGGAGTCGGGCCCGCCGTTCAGATATTTGTAGCTGCAGCCGACCGCGAAATCGGCGTCGCTCCCCGTCAGGTCGACGGGAAGGGCGCCGGCCGAATGCGCGAGATCCCAGACGGTCAGTGCGCCGACGCCATGGGCGCGACGGGTGATGTCGGCCATGTCGTGCAGGCGGCCGGTCCGATAGTCGACCTCCGTCAGCATCACGACCGCGACCGTCTCGTCGATGGCGCCCTCGACCTCTTCGGGCGCGACGATCTTCAGCGTGTGGCCCTGCCCCAGCGAGGCGAGGAGCCCCTGCGCGATGTAAAGATCGGTCGGAAAGTTACCGCTGTCCGACAAGACCACCCGCCGATCCGGGTTGGCGGCGAGCGCCGCGGCCAGCGCCTGATGCACCTTGATGGTCAGCGTGTCGCCCATCATCACGGTGCCGGGCGCGGCGCCGATCAGCCGGGCGACGCGGTCGCCGACCCGCGCCGGCATCTGCATCCAGCCCGCTTCGTTCCAGCCGCGGATGAGGAGCGTGCCCCATTCCTCGTCGAGGACGCGACGTGCGGCTTCGCGCGCGGCGGCGGGCAGGGGCCCCAGCGAATTGCCGTCGAGATAGACGAGGCCCTCGGGCAGGTCGAAGAGGTCGCGTTTGGCGGCGAGATCGTTCAAAGGGGGACGAGGCTCCGGACTTGATCGGGGAACGACTGCCCGAAATCGGCAGCGCCGTCAAAATCGCGGGGCGACCGGCCGCCAGAGGAGCCCGACGAGACATGTTCCACCGCGTGACCGACTGGACGGGCGCCTACACCAACGGCGCCAACATCCCGGAGGGGCATCGCTGGCCGGCCGCCTGGGAAGGGCCCGCGGCGGCCTTTCGCGAGCGGATGTCTGCCGCCGGACGCGCCGGGCTCGGCCTCTCCTACGGGGAAGGCGAGCGAAACCGCCTGGATCTCTTCCTGCCGGACGCCGCGACGCCGAAGGGCCTCGTCGTCTTCGTCCACGGCGGCTACTGGGTGGCGCTCGACCGGTCCTACTGGTCGCAGTTCTCGGCCGGTGCCCTGGCGCACGGCTACGCCGTCGCGATCCCGTCCTACACGCTGTGTCCGGACATCCGCATCCGCGACATCAAGGTCGAGATCGCGGCGGCGGTCGCGGCGGCGGCTTCGCGCGTCGACGGTCCGATCCGCCTGATCGGTCATTCGGCCGGCGGCCACCTCGTCACCCGGCTCGCCTGTTCCGACACGCCCCTCGCGCCCGACCTCGTCGCGCGCCTCGCCCATGTCGTCTCGCTGTCCGGCCTGCACGATCTGCGCCCGCTTCTGAACATCGAGACGAACGCCAAGCTGCGGCTGGACGAGGCGGAAGCGCGCGCCGAGAGCCCGGCGCTGCTCTCGCCGCTCGACGGGCTGCGCCTCACCGCATGGGTGGGCGGCGCCGAGCGGGCCGAGTTCCGCCGGCAGAACGCGCTCCTCGCCAACATCTGGACCGGCCTCGGCACCGCGACGGCCTGCGTCGAGGAGCCCGACCGGCACCATTTCAACGTGCTCGACGGGCTGGCCGAGCCGGATCACCCGCTGACGCGCGCCCTCGTCGGGAACTGACGCAGCCCGCCGCTGGGCGTGTCAGCCGTTCGCGGCCGGCAGCTCGATCCGCCAAGGCTGATCGTAGACGAACTCGACGACGTTGTTTCCCGGGCCCGCGCGGTCGGCGACGAGGAAGTCCTGCGGCTCGCCGATCGGCGTCAGAACGCCGTGCCAGACCCCGCGCCGGTAGTTCACACCCTGGCCGGGCGCCGTGACGAACGCCTCGGGGCGCCCCGGCTCGCCGTTCTCGTCCGGGCAGACGACGACGAGGAAGGGGCGGCCGCCGAGCGGCACGAAGGCCTGGCTCCCGAACGGGTGATGCTCGACGAGAGCGAGATCGAGCGGGAAGGGGTAGGGCTTGCCGCGAAAGATCGACAGGATCGCGCTCGCGCCCTCTCCGGTCGCCTCGACGGTGGCGAGCGCGTGGTGGCGCTCGCACATTCCGCCGTTGATCGGAAAACGCTCCGCCCCGTCCGTGTCGAGAACGTCGCCGAACGCGGCGAAGGCCTCGCGGGTCAGCGGCCGGGCGAGGATCGTCCGGCTCACCGGGGGGTCCTGGGGCGCAGCGCCATGTGGCGGTTGACGTCCTTGTAGAGAAGATAGCGGAAGGGGCCCGGCCCGCCCGCGTAGCAGGCCTGCGGGCAGAAGGCGCGCAGCCACATGTAGTCGCCGGCCTCGACCTCCACCCAGTCCTGGTTGAGGTGGTAGACCGCCTTGCCCTCCAAGACGTAGAGCCCGTGCTCCATGACATGGGTCTCGGCGAAGGGGATGATGCCGCCCGGCTGCAGCGTGACGATGGTCACGTGCATGTCGTGACGAAGGTCGGCGGGGTCGACGAAGCGCGTCGTCGCCCAGACGCCGTTCGTGCCCGGCATCGCCGTCGGCTCGATCGTCGCCTCGTCCAGGAAGAGCGGCGGCGGCGTCTCCAGCCCGCCCACCGGCTCGAAGGCCTTGCGGATCCAGTGGAAGCGGACGACGCCCTCGCCCCGGTTGGCGAAGCGCCAGCCGCAGGAGGGCGGCAGATAGGCGTAGCCGCCGGCCTTGAGCACGTGTTCGTCGGCCCCCAGGAGCACCGTCGCCTCGCCCTCGACGACGAAGAGGACGCCTTCGGCTTCCGGGTCGCTCTCGGGCCGATCGGAGCCGCCCCCCGGCTGCACCTCCATGATGTACTGCGAAAAGGTTTCGGCGAAGCCGGAGAGCGGACGCGACAGCACCCAGAGGCGCGTGCCCTCCCAATGCGGAAGATAGCTCGTCACGATGTCGCTCATCGTGCCGCGCGGGATGACCGCGTAGGCTTGCGTGAACACCGCCCGGTCGGTGAGGAGCTGGGTCTGCGGCGGCAGGCCGCCGGCGGGTGCGTAGTAGGAACGCTTCATCGGGGCAGGATCTCCTGGAGCCGCAGAGCGGCGATGCGCTCGACCGCAGCGCAGGCGGCGTCGAACTCCGCCTCCGTATCGTTGCTCAAGCGCGCCCGGAAGGCCGCGAGAATGCCGGCCTTGTCGTGGTCGCGCACGGGAATGATGAAGGGGAACCCGAAGCGCGCCACGTAGGCCTCGTTCAGCTGCGTGAAGGTCTCGCGCTCATCGTCGGTGAGGAGATCGAGCCCGGCGGAGGCCTGCTCGCTGGTCGACTCGGTCGTGAGGCGGCCGGCCCGGGCGAGCTTGCCGGCGAGATCGGGATGGGCGCGAAGGACGCCGAGCCGCTCCTCGCGGCTGGCGGAGCGGAACATTCGCGCGAGCGCGTTGTGCAGCCCGCCTGCGCTGTCGTGCGCGGGGCCGAGCTCCAGATCGAAGGCGCGCTCGGCGATGAAGGGCGAATGCTCGAACACCGCGCCGAAGCGCGACACGAATTCCGTGCGGTCCATGCGCGAGGGGCGCAGCGCCGGCGCGGCGTAGGGATGCGTCGCCCGCCAGTGGTCCGCGATGTCGATCCGGCGCGCGATCCAGACCGCCTCGTGTCCTTGCACGTATTCGACGAAGCGCTGGAGCGCGGCGAAGCGGCCCGGGCGCCCGACGAGCCGGCAGTGCAGGCCGATCGACATCATCGAGGGGCGGCCCGCCGTGCCTTCGGCATAGTGCGTGTCGAAGGCGTCCTTCAGATAGGCGAAGAACTGCTCGCCGGTGTTGAACCCTTGCGCGGTCGCAAAGCGCATGTCGTTGGCGTCGAGCGTGTAGGGGACGACGAGCTGCGGTTCGGCCGGGTTGCCGTGGCCATCATGGTCGAGCCAGTAGGGCAGATCGTCGTCGTAGGTGTCGGAGACCCAGTCGAAGCCCTCGCGCGCGGCGAGCCGGACGGAGTTCGCGGAGGTCCGCCCGAGATAGAGTCCCCGCGGGCGCTCGCCGACGACTTCGGTGTGGAGGCGGATGGCCTCCTTCAGGTCGGCCCGCTCCGCCTCCTCTTCGTGGTCGCGGTAGTCGATCCAGCGCAGCCCGTGCGAGGCGATCTCCCAGCCCGCCTCCTGCATGGCCGCGACCTGGTCGGGCGCGCGCGCGAGCGCCTGCGCCACCCCGTAGACGGTGACGGGAACCTTCGCCTGCGCGAACAGGCGATGCAGGCGCCAGAAGCCGGCGCGCGCGCCGTACTCGTAGATCGATTCCATGTTCCAGTGGCGCTTGCCCGGCCATGGTTGTGCGCCGACGATCTCCGACAGGAAGGCCTCCGAGGCGGCGTCGCCGTGGAGGATGGAGTTTTCCGCGCCCTCCTCGTAATTGACGACGAAGGAGACCGCGACGTGCGCGCCACCCGGCCATCGCGGGTCCGGCGGACGCGCGCCGTAGCCGCGCATGTCTCTCACGTATCGCCTGGGCGCCGTCATCGCCGTCTCCACACTGACCTGTCCTGCACGTCGACCGCGCCCGTCCTTCGCGGACGGGGGTGAGTCGCCGCGCCCATCCTAAGCGTGCCGCGCGCGAAATGGTCCAACCATGCGGCGCACGACGCTGGAGCGCATCGAGCGAACGGAGCGCGGGCTCGCGCGGACGCCCTGAGGCTCAGCCGGCACGCGGAGCCGCGGCCGCGAACTCGCGCAGCCGCGTCAGCAGATCGCGGGGCGCCGCCCAGTCCAGCGCGCGCTCGGCGCGGGACGGATCGAGCACGAAGTCCTTGGCGAGACGCTCGAATGCCTCCCCTTTGCCCAGACGGCGGGCAACCCATTCCAGAAGACCGGACGGGGCGTCCAGAAGGCGAGAAGTCCGGCCGGCGCCCTCTCGAAGGGCCGCGACGATCTCGGCCGGGGTCGCGGCGCCGCCCGACAGAAGCAGGATCTCGTTCAACGCGGCGGGAGCCTCGGCCGCGCGCGCGATCGCCTCGACGAGGTCCTCGACCGCAACGAGGCTGCGCCGGCCGCCGAGGCCCCGGAGCGGGAGGGGCAGGGGCGTCGCCGCGAGCCGAGCAAGCTGCGCGACGGTACCCCGGCCCCCTCGTCCGAAGACGGGTGCCGGACGGAGGACGCAGGCCGTCGTGTCCGAGCCGGTGAGCGCCTCCGAAAGGGCTGTCTCGGCCTCGGCCTTCGATTGCGCATAGGGGCTCTGCGGCACGATCGGATCGCTCTCTGCGACCGGGCGGCCGTCGGCGCGCGGGGCGTGGAGGTTGGCGGTGGACAGGAACACGAAGCGCCTGACCCCCTCTCGGGCGCTGGCCCGCGCGAGCGCGGCGGTGCCCTCGACATTGACGGCCTGCAGAACGGCCGCGTCGCCCGCGCCCGGATCGCCGCGGGCCGGATTGGCGGCGGCGAGATGGATCACCGCGTCCACGCCACGCGGCCAGCCGCGTGCGGTCTCGACGTCCTTCAGGGCGGCGGGGGCGGCCCACGCGCCCGGTTCGGGAGCGCTCGTCCCGCGCGTCATCCTGACGACATCGTGGCCGGCTTGCCTCAAACGGGGAAGGAGATGGGAGCCGACGAAGCCGCCGGCGCCCGTCACCAGGACGCGCAACGGAGCGTGCCCTCAAGACGCGGGTGAGGCCTCACGCTTCCTTCCCGTCCAGCGGGCGCATGTCATGCCCGCCCATCAGCCGCTGCAGTTCCTCGCTCGGCCGGAACTCCGGGACCGTGGAGGCGAGCAGGCGGAGCGCGGCGGGAAGGTCGCGCGCCTCGATCAGCCGCGCCAGCTCATCGAAGATGCGGGTGACGATGGCCGGCTCGATCGCGCGCGGGAAGGCCATCAGGATGCCGTCGACGCCGGTCTGGACCAGAGTCTCGCGCCGGTCGAACAGCTCCTCGAACATCTTCTCGCCCGGCCGCAGTCCCGTGTAGACGATCTTCACGTCCGTCTCCGGCCGAAGGCCCGACAGGCGGATGAGGTTGCGCGCCAGATCCGCGATCTTCACCGGCGCACCCATGTCGAGCACGAAGAGACGCCCACGCTCGGTCGGGTTGCTCAGGCCGTAGGCGGCGGACTGGAGCACCAGCACGCAGGCCTCCGGGATGGTCATGAAGTAGCGCTCGATCTCCGGATGGGTGACGGTCAGCGGTCCGCCGGCCTTGAGCTGCCGCTCGAAGAGGGGGACGACGGAGCCCGCCGAGCCGAGGACGTTGCCGAAGCGCACGGTCATGAAGCGCGTGCCGCTCTCCTTCGGGTTCAGATCCATCGCCTGGCAGAACATCTCGGCCATGCGCTTGGCCGCGCCCATGACGTTGGTCGGGTTCACGGCCTTGTCGGTGGAGACGAGGACCACGGCGCGGACCTTGGCCCGGATCGCGGCCTCGGCGACGTTCCGCGTACCGATCGCGTTGGTGAAGAGGCCTTCCAGAGGCTGCGCCTCGACCAGCGGAACGTGCTTGAGCGCGGCGGCGTGGAAGACGACGTCGGGCCGCAGCTCGTCCATGACGCGCTCGACCGACTGGGCCTCCCGGACGTTGCACAGGCGCACGACGCTCTGCAGCTGCGGGAAGCGCTCGCGCAGCTCCACCTCCGCCGAATAGAGCAGGAACTCGCTGGCGTCGACGAGGATCAGGACCGCGGGGCCGAAGAGCGCGATCTGGCGCGTCAGCTCCGAGCCGATGGAGCCGCCCGCGCCGGTGATCAGGACGCGCCGGCCCTCGATCATGGCTGCGATGCGCGGCGTGTCGAGCTCGACCGGCGGGCGCTGCAGCAGGTCCTCCAGCCGCACGGGCTGCAGCTCGATCTCGGCGTCGACGCCGATGACGTCCATCATGTCGGGCAGGCGCAGCAGCTCCAGCCCCCATTCGGCGCTGAGCTCGACCAGCGTGCCGAAGGAGACGTGCGGTTCGACCTCGTGGCGCGGCCGCGCCAGGATCAGCGCGTCGGGCGCGCGGTCCTCGTCGCGCAGCCTGGCGAGCATTTCGGGGAGCCGGTCGTAGGAGACGATCGGAACGCCGCGGATGAACCGGCCTGCGCGTCGCCCGCGTTCGTCGACGATCGCCTCCACGTCGAACGCCGAGCGCGAGCGCTCCGACAGCGTCTTGAGAAAGAGGTCGGCATCGTCCGAGGCGCCGAGGAGAAGGACCCGGCGACGGGGCGAGGGGTTGCGGATGCGGTAGCGCCGGACATCCCGCGCATCGCGATAGAGCCGGTAGAGGACGCGCGGGCCCGCGAGCCCCAGAATCAGGAACGCCCAGGTGATCGCCATGGAGGAGCGCGGGACCAGCTCCAGCGGCCGGAGCAGGAAGAACGCCACGATCGAGATCACGACCGAGAGCGAGGCGACCTTCACGATGGCCAGGAGGTCGGGAAGGGACGCGTAGCGCCACACGCCGCGGTTCATCCCGAAGGTCAGGCCGACGCAGCCGACGAGGATTCCGAACACCATCGCGGTGATCAGATAGTCCCAAACCTCGGGACCGATCGACAGGATTTCGATGCGCAGCGCGAAGCCGAGCATGAAGGCCGTGACCCCGACGAGAACGTCGTGGACGAAGGCGACGCGGCGCGCGGTCACGGCCCGTCGCAGGAGCGAAACTGCCGGCATGTCCCTCATAGGCCTGTCTCTCGGCTTGGGTCACGGTCGCGTCCGAGCGCGGGCATCTCCCCGTGCCCCGGCCCGACGCGGATGACCTTCGGCGATCCCGCCTGGTCCCCCCCATCCCTTATAGAAGCCCGATCTGTGGCGCCATCAAGCCGGAACCGTCGCAGGCCGTCGATCGCGACCTCGACGCGCGGTCAACGCGATCGTGATCCGAGACCGGCCCGCGAGGAGCGCGATGGCCGGAAGCTCGCTCCGAACAGGATCCCGGTTCCCGTCCGCCTGTCCGGCGGCGGGTGCGGCCTTCCACAATGGTTTTGCCTTGGCAGCCCGCATACGGTAGTGCCACCGCCGTCGCCGTGCGGGTTCTGCGATGCGTGCGCGATGCTGAAGGGTCGGTGACGTGGCCGCCATGACGGGCGTTCCGCCGTGCCTCGACGAGGTCCGGCGCGGGCGGCGCGGCCGGCGGGTTCTGACGAAGGTACGGTGAATGACCAGCGATCGTAACGACGCATTCCCGATCATCCCGATCATCATGGCCGGCGGCTCGGGGACGCGCCTCTGGCCGGTCTCGCGCGAGACGATGCCCAAGCAGTTCATCAACCTGATGGACACGGGGCGTTCGACCTTCCAGGACACGCTGGTCCGCGTCGCGGGACCGCGCTTCGCCGCGCCGGTGGTGGTGACCGGCAACGATTTCCGCTTCGTCGTCGCCGAGCAGATGAAGGCCTGCGGCGCGCAGGGGACGATTGTCCTCGAGCCCTCGCGGCAGGATTCGGCCGCGGCCGTGGCGGTCGGTGCCCTGATGGCCGTCGAGCGCGATCCGGAGGCCGTCTGCCTCGTTCTCGCCGCCGACCATGTCATCGCCGAGACCGACCATTTCGTGAACGACTGCCTGCGCGCCGCCTCCCTGGCCTCGCGGGACGCTCGCATCATGACGCTGGGCATCCAGCCGGACCATGCCTCCACCGCCTACGGCTACATCGAATGCGGCGCGTCGCTGGGCGAGGAACGCAGCTTCGTCCTCGAACGCTTCGTCGAGAAGCCGGACCAGGCGTGCGCCGAGGCCTATCTCGAGGCCGGGCTCCTCTGGAACAGCGGCAATTTCCTGTTCCGCGCCGCCGCGATGATCGAGGAACTGGAGGCGAACGCGCCCGAGGTCCTGGACGCCGCGCGCCAGGCGCTGGCTGCGAGCGTGCGCGATCTCGACTTCCTGCGCCTCGACGCGAACGCCTTCGCGAAGGCGCCCAAGATCTCGATCGACTACGCGGTGATGGAGAAGACCCGCCGCGCGGGCGTGGTGCGGGCGACCTTCGCATGGTCGGATGTCGGCTCATGGGATTCGATCCATGCGATCAAGACGCCCGACGCCGACGGCAACGTCCTCGAAGGACCGGTCTCGGTCCTCGATACGCGGGGCAGTCTGGTTCGCTCGGAAGGGCCTCTGACAGCGGTCTTCGGACTGAGCGACGTCGTGGTGGTGGCGCTTGCCGACGCGGTTCTGGTGACCTCCAAGCAGGAGGCTCCGCGGGTCAAGGATCTGGTGAAGAAGCTGCAGGACGAGGGTCGCAGCGAGACGACGCATCACCTGCGCATCCACCGTCCTTGGGGCTGGTACCAGCGGATCGACATCGGCGGGCGCTTCCAGGTGAAGCACATCTGCGTGCACCCGGGCGGCACCCTGTCGCTGCAGCGCCATCACCACCGCGCCGAGCACTGGGTCGTCGTCCACGGAACCGCGGAAGTGACGATCGATGGGGTCGTGAAGCACTATCACGAGAACGAGGCGGCCTATCTGCCGATCGGCTGCACGCATCGCCTGCATAATCCGGGCAAGATCGACTTGAAGATCATCGAGGTCCAGGTCGGCTCCTATACCGGCGAGGACGACATCGTGCGCATCGAGGACATCTACGCGCGGACGTGAGCCGACCAACTCGTCCGGTGCAAACGGGTCGCGGCCGGCCCCTGCGGGACGGCTACAGCCCTAGAGCATATCAGCTGATTCGACGGCCCGTTCGCTTTGCACGAGCGGATCATCGCACTCCTGTGTTCGGATAGGCGAAGCGGGCGGCCACGGCCCTTCGCCAACCAGCACTGCGCTCGACCGTCGCTGGAGAGCGTACCGGACGCCGCGTTCGCTCACGGTCAGAGACCGGATCGATCCGCTCCTTTGGTCGAAACAGACCGCATATGCAGATTGGAGAGCTGGCTGGGGGACCTGGATTCGAACCAAGACTAACGGAGTCAGAGTCCGCTGTTCTACCCTTAAACTATCCCCCAGCAGGGGAGGCGCTGCTCGGCACCCACGGACGCCTTCATACAGATCGCGCGCGGCAACGCAACCCCGTCCGTGCACGGGCGCGCCGAAAGATGACCGAGCCGCCGCGTCGAAGGCCGCGATCGGTGCCGCTTCTGAGCGCTCGTCCCCGTCGGCGGGGCCGTGCCCACCTTGTGGAACCTCTCCATCTTGGTAAAGTCGCGCTAACCTTGATTTGAGTTCGATCGGCGCTACGCCGGATGGGCAGGCAGCGATTGCGAAGCATGACGTCACGACACCGGGTCCTCCGGCGCGGTTCGGCTTGATGGAGGACGGCAACGGTTCGCCGTGGACCGCCGGCCGGAACACGAGCTCGTCGGGGCAGGGACCGGCATCGGAGGTCGGACGAGCGGGCGGCTCGGCGGCCGAGCACGGCCCGGCGCGCGACAAGACGATCGGCCAGACCGGCGCCGGGCCCGCGGGCAAGCGCCGTCGCCGGCGCCGCCGCGAACCCGCACCCGTCACCACCGGCATCCAGGGCGCCCGCACGCTGCCGCCAGCGTTGAGCGAGAAGCTCCTGCGCGCCGAGGCGGCCTTGGCGCAGACCCTCCGTTCCGGGCCGCAGCCGAGCGCCGTTCCGGGCCAGGCCGAGCGTGTTCTCGCTACGCCATCGCCCGCTCCCGCCGCGGCCGGCGTGCCGATCCTTCGGGACGCGCCCCCCGCCTACGCCGCGCTCGACCTCGGCACCAACAATTGCCGGCTTCTGGTCGCGGTGCCGACCCGACCCGGCCAGTTCCGCGTCGTTGACGCCTTTTCGCGGATCGTGCGTCTCGGCGAAGGTTTGAGCCGCACCGGCAGCCTCGGCAAGGCGGCGATGGATCGCGCCATGGGAGCGCTCGACGTCTGCCGCGAAAAGCTCGGCGCCCGTCCGATCTCGGGTGCACGGCTGATCGCCACGGAGGCCTGCCGTTCGGCGGCGAACGGCATGGAATTCATCGACCGGGTGCGCCGCGAGACGGGCCTGGAGCTGGAGATCGTCAGCCGCGAGGTCGAGGCGCGGCTCGCCGTCTCCGGCTGCGGCTCGCTCGTCGACCGCTCGGCCCGGGGCGCGGTCCTCTTCGACATCGGCGGCGGCTCGACCGAAATCGCGCTCCTCGACCTTCGCCCCGGATACACGCCGCGACTTTCCAACCGCATCGTCGCCTGGACCTCCCTGCCGGTCGGCGTGGTGACGCTCGCCGAGCGGTTCGGCGGGCGCGAGGTCGGCGCCGAGATCTTCGAGGCGATGGTCGTCCATGTCCTGGAGAAGATCGAGACGTTCTCCCATCGCGACAGGCTGGCCGACCTCGTCGACAAGCCCGGCTTCCACCTTCTGGGAACGTCGGGCACGGTGACGACGCTCGCCGGCGTGCATCTCGGACTGGAGCGCTACGACCGCAGGCAGGTCGACGGTCTCTGGCTGACCCGGGCCGACGTCGACCATCTGGTCGAGCGGATCGCCGGCTGGAGCTTCGAGGAGCGTATCGCCAACCCGTGCATCGGCTCGGAGCGCGCCGACCTCGTCCTGGCCGGCTGCGCGATTCTCCAGGCCATCCGGCGCATCTGGCCGGCGCGCGCCCTTCGCGTCGCGGACCGAGGCCTGCGCGAGGGACTGCTGACGGAAATGATGGTCGCCGACGGCGTCTGGAAGCGCGGGGCGAGGGCCCGCGGGGAAGAGGCGGTGTCGTGAGCGAGAGCAAGGGCGGGGGCGACCGCGGACTGAACGTGCGGGTCAAGAAGAAGCGCGGAATCACCGCCTCCTCGCGCCGCTGGCTCGAACGCCAGCTGAACGACCCCTACGTGCGCCGTTCGAAGGCCGACGGCTACCGCTCGCGCGCGGCCTACAAGCTGATCGAGATCGACGATCGCTACAAGCTCCTGAAGCCCGGCATGCGCGTCGTCGACCTCGGCGCGGCGCCGGGCGGCTGGTGCCAGGTCTCGGTGGAGCGGACCTCGAAGGCGGGGCAGGAGCCCAAGGTCGTCGGGATCGACTATCTGCCGATCGACCCCATTCCAGGCGCCACCATCCTGGAAATGGACTTCCTCGACGACAGGGCGCCGCAGGCGCTGCTCGACGCGCTCGGCGGCGATCCGGACATCGTCCTCTCCGACATGGCGGCGCCGACCACAGGCCACCGCCGCACGGACCATCTGCGCACCATGCATCTGTGCGAGGTCGCGGCCGACTTCGCGGTGCGCACCCTCAAGCCCGGCGGCCATTTCCTGACCAAGACGTTCCAGGGCGGCACGGAGGGCGAACTCCTCGCCATGCTCAAGCGCGAGTTCACGAGCGTCCATCACGTCAAGCCGCCGGCCTCGCGCGACGGCTCGGTGGAACTCTTCGTCCTCGCCAAGGGTTTTCGCGGCCGCCGTTCCGCGGCACCGGACGAAGGGGACGAGGCCTGAGCGCGGCGCCTGACGCGATCCTGCTCCGGCTTCCGCTCCAGGCGTTCGAGGCTCCGGCCCTCCCGGCCGGCTTCCGGGTGGTGCCCTTCGACGAAGCCGATTCGGGGGAGGTCGAGCGCCTGCTCGTCGCGGCGCGCGCCGATGGCCTTGCGGGAGAGGCGAGCCGGCAAATCGGCTGGTTCGAGCGGGTGAGTCGCGACGGCCAATGGGACGCCGGCCTCGTTCTCCTCGCGCGCGATGACGTCACCGGAGCGCTCGCCGCCGTCGCGCACAGCTGGACGTCGGGGTTCTTGAAGGATCTCGCCGTCGACGAGCGCCATCGGCGACGCGGTCTCGGGCAGGCGCTGGTCGGCGAGACCGCGGGGCTCTTTTGCGACCGGGGTCTGTCGCATCTCGATCTGAAGGTGCGTCCGGCCAACATCCCGGCGCGGCGCTTCTATCGCTCGCTCGGCTTTCGGACCGTCGACGGATAGGCGTTATTCGGCGGCGACGCTGCGGCGACGCCCCGCGAGTTCGGCTCCCGCGTCGGCGGGAAGTCTGACGAAGAAGAGCGCGGCCAGCACCGTCGTCGCGCCCACGACCGCGAAGGCGAGCGTGAAGTCGTCCGGGGCGGGAACGCTCGCGCCGCGCAGCGCCAGCCCCAGTTCCAGGATGACGCCCGCCACCGCCACGCCCGCGGCGATCGCGACCTGCTGGAACGCGGCGAGGATCGCGGTCGCGTCCCCCGTCCTCGGCTTGGGCACGTCCGCGAAGGCGATCACGTTGATCGAGGTGAAGAAGAGCGATCGGAAGAAGCCGCCGACCAGGAGGAGGACGACGAGAACCGCCACCGGCGTCTCTGGCCGGTAGACGCCGATCGCACCCATCAGGACGCCGCCGACGATCGCGGTGCCGACGAGGACGGTCCGGAATCCGAAGCGCTTCAGGAGAGGCTTGGCCAGGAGCTTCATCGCCATCGCGCCGCCGATCGACACCGCCGTGATCAGTCCGGAGTGGAAGGCGCTGTAGCCGAAGCCGAGTTGCAGCATCAGCGGGAAGAGGAAGGGCACCGCGCCCGCGCCGATGCGGAACAGGCCGCCGCCGAAGACCGAGGCGCGAAGGGTCTCGATCCGCATCAGGGAGAGGTCGAGGAGCGGCTCTGCGAAGCGCCGGGCGTGCCGGACGTAGAGGCCGGCGCAGAGCCCGCCCGTCATGGCGAGGCCGAGGCCGACCGGCCAGGGAAGGGCGGGAAGGGAGACGACGGACAGGCCGAAGACGAGCCCCGCGCAGGCGAGGCCCGACAGGGCAAAGCCCGTCCAGTCGAAGGTCACGCCCCGCACCCGTTCGATCTCGGGCAGGAAGCGCTGCGCCAGCGCCATTCCGACGAGGCCGATCGGCAGGTTGATGACAAAAATCCAGCGCCAGTCGCCGTAGGTGGAGATCGCCCCGCCGACCGGCGGGCCGACGAGCGGGCCGATCATGGCCGGCATGGAGAACCAGGCCATGGCGGAGACGAGGTCGGAGCGCGGGGCCGCGCGCACCAGGAGCAGCCGGCCGACCGGCGTCATCATCGCCCCGCCCACCCCCTGCAGGAAGCGCGCGGCCACGAAGCCCTCGAGCGAATTGGCCAGAGCGCAGGCGAGCGAACCCGTCATGAAGACCAGGATCGCGCACTGGAAGATCTGCTTGGCGCCGAACCGGTCCGCCATCCGGCCCGAGATCGGGATGAAGACGGCGAGCGAGACGTAGTAGCTGGTCAACGCCAGCTTCAGCGCGATCGGGCTGGTGCCGATGTCCTCGGCGATCGTCGCCAGCGAGGTCGCGATCACCGTCGAATCCATGTTCTCCATGAACAGTGCGGTGGCGAGGACGATCGGGACGATGCGTTTCAAGGCGGGCGGTCGCTGCGGGAGGAGAGGGACTGATAAGCCTGCTTTACGATCTCGGCAATCGCCGCGCGCCGCGTCCGCGGCGACGATGTGTCGCCGAGACCGTGAACGCTGCGTTCGGCGCGCCATATGGTCCACAAACGAAGCGGAAGGGGAAGGCGATGGCTGGCAGGGACGGAATCGATCGGCGCGATGCGATGAAGGTCGCGATGGCGGGGCTCGCGATCGGCGGGCTCTACCACACGCAGGCGCAGGCCCAGGATGAGGCGCATGACGGGGCGGAGGGAACGATGGAGCGCGACGAGGCTCCCCTCGCGCCGGGCTGGCGCACCGTCGTGATCGGCGAGGCCAAGGTCACGCAGGTGCTCGATGGCGTGCGGCAGGGCGACGGCCCGCATCCGATCTTCGGCGAGAACCGGGAGGCAGGGGAGGTCGAGGCGCTGATGGAGGCGAACGGCCTGCCGGCGAACCGCTTCGTCAACTTCTTCCAGCCGACGATCGTGGAGATCGGGTCCGACATCGTCCTGGTGGACACCGGCTTCGGTGCCGAGGGTCGGGCGAACGGGCAGGGTCTGCTCGTGCCGCGACTGCGGGCCGCGGGCTACGAGCCGGAGGACATCACGACCGTCTTTCTCACGCACTATCACGGCGACCACATCGCGGGCCTCAGCGAGAACGGCTCGCCCACCTTCCCGAACGCCGAACTCGTCGCGGGCCGTGTCGAGCACGAGTTCTGGACCTCGGACGCGGCGCGTTCGGGGCCGGCCTCGGGCAATGCCGAGGCGGTGGCGGCCAAGGTGCTGCCGCTGGAGGAGGGCATGCGACTCCTCGACGACGGCGAGGAGGTCGTGCCGGGCCTGACGGCGCGCGCGGCCTTCGGCCATACGCCCGGGATGATGATGCTCGAACTCGTCTCGGGCGAGGGACGGCTGTTCCTGACCGCCGATGTCTTCGGCCAGTTCGTCGTCTCGCTGCAGCGCCCCGACTGGCACGTGCGCTTCGACATGGACAAGGAGGCTGCCGCGGCCACCCGTCGGCGCGTCGCGGCGATGCTCGCCGCGGAGGGGGCGTCCTTCGCCGGTTACCACCTGCCGTTCCCGGCGATCGGGACGGTGGCGGAGGACGGCGAGGGCTACCGCTTCGTGCCCGAATCGTACCGGCTCCTCCTGTAGAGAGGGGCCGCCGCGCCTTCCCATGCGCCAAGGCCCATGCTAGCAGCCCTTGCCAACCCGCGGGCGGACGCCGCCCGGTTCTTGAGGGATTGGCCATGGCCCGCATCATCGAAACCGCCACCGGCGCCACCGCGCTGACCTTCGACGACGTCCTGCTCCAGCCGGCGCATTCGCAGGTCATGCCGGGGCAGGTCGACGTGCGCACCCGCATCACGCGCACGCTGAGCCTCAACATCCCCATTCTTTCCGCCGCGATGGACACGGTGACCGAGTCGCGGCTCGCCATCGCCATGGCGCAGGCCGGCGGCATCGGGGTCATCCACCGCAACCTCACCCCGGCCGAGCAGGCCGAGGAGGTGCGGCAGGTGAAGAAGTTCGAGAGCGGCATGGTCGTCAACCCGGTGACGATCGGGCCGGACGCGACGCTGGGCGATGCCCGCGCGCTGATGGCGGCGCACCGCATCTCCGGCATTCCGGTCGTCGAGAACGCCGGTCGCGGCGGGCAGACCAAGGGGCGCCTCGTCGGAATCCTCACCAATCGCGACGTGCGCTTCGCCTCTAACGACCGTCAGAAGATCTTCGAGCTGATGACGCGAGAGGGGCTCGTCACGGTGCGCGACACGGTGGACCAGGAGGAGGCCAAGCGTCTGCTCCACAAGCACCGGATCGAGAAGCTGCTCGTGGTCGACGCGGAGGGCCACTGCGTCGGCCTCATCACCGTCAAGGACATCGAGAAGAGCCAGCTCAACCCGAATGCGGCCAAGGACGCCCAAGGGCGGCTTCTGGCCGCCGCGGCGACGAGCGTCGGCGACGACGGCTTCGAGCGCGCCGAGCGGCTGATCGAGGCGGGCATCGACCTCATCGTCGTGGACACCGCCCACGGCCATTCGCAGAAGGTCCTCGACGCGGTGGCGCGCGTGAAGACGCTGTCCAACGAGGTACAGGTGATCGCAGGCAACGTCGCCACGCCCGGCGGCGCGCAAGCGCTGATCGACGCGGGCGCCGACGGAATCAAGGTCGGCATCGGGCCGGGCTCGATCTGCACCACGCGAATCGTCGCGGGCGTCGGCGTGCCGCAGCTCTCGGCCATCATGGGCGCGGTCGAGGTGGCCGACCAAGCGGGCGTTCCCGTCATCGCGGACGGGGGCATCAAGTTCTCCGGGGACCTCGCCAAGGCGCTGGCGGCGGGCGCCTCGGCCGCCATGGTGGGCTCGCTGCTCGCCGGCACCGAGGAGAGCCCGGGCGAGGTCTATCTCCACCAGGGCCGCTCCTTCAAAGCCTATCGCGGCATGGGCTCGGTCGGCGCGATGGCGCGCGGCTCGGCCGACCGTTACTTCCAGGCCGAGGTGCGCGACACGCTGAAGCTCGTGCCGGAGGGCATCGAGGGGCAGGTCGCCTACAAGGGCGCCGTCGCCGCGGTCCTCCACCAACTGACCGGCGGCCTTCGCGCCGCCATGGGCTACACCGGCGCGGCGACGCTGGAGGACTTCCGGACGAACGCGACCTTCGTGCGCATCTCCGCGGCGGGGTTCCGCGAAAGCCACGCCCACGACGTGACGATCACCCGCGAGAGCCCGAACTATCCGGGCTTCGGCGCCTGAAACCGATCAGCCGGAGACCGGCCCGGACAGCTCCGTCAGACATTCGCGCATGAGTTCGGCCAGCCGCTCGTAATCCTTCGAACGGCTGGTCGTGCCGCGGAAGGCGAGGGCCAGGCGGCGCGCGGGCACCGGATCGGCGAAGGGCAGGAAGGCGACGCCGCCGCCGCGCCCCTCGGCGGCCACGGCGCAACGGGGAACCAGCGTCACGCCGAGCCCCCCGGCGACCATCCGCAGGAGCGTCGTCAGGCTCGTGGCGCCGAGCTGCGCCAGATCGCGCGCCTGCGCCCGCTCGCAGACCGCAAGCGCCTGGTCGCGCAGGCAGTGGCCCTCCTCGAGAAGGATCAGCCGTTCGTCGTCGAGCCGCTCCAGCGCCACGGGACTGGCGAAGCGCCCGGCCTGCGCCTGGGGGACGGCGACGAGGAAGGGGTCGTCGCCGAGCGGGATCGTCTCCGTTCCCCTGTCGGCGACGGGAAGGGCGAGCGCCACGCAGTCGAGCTCGCCGCGGGCGAGATCGGAGAGGAGCGCTGCGGTCACGTTTTCGCGAACTCCGATCTCCAGCACCGGATAGTCGCGCTCGAGCCGCGTCAGGATGGGCGGCAGGAGATAGGGCGCGAGCGAGGCGATGATTCCGAGCCGAAGCCGTCCCGACAGAGGCTCGGCGACGCCCTCCGACAGCGCTTCGAGATCACGGCATTCGACCAGGATCCGCCGGGCGCGCTTCAGCACCGCCACGCCCTCCGGCGTGAGCGCGACGCCCGACGGACGACGCTCGACGAGCGTCAGGCCGAAGGCGGTCTCCAACTGCGCGATCTGGGTCGAGAGCGCGGGCTGCGAGATGTTGAGCCGGCGCGCCGCACGCCCGAAATGGAGCGTCTCGGCGAGAGATTCGAAATAGCGGAGCTGGCGGAGGGTGAACATCGCGATAGCGTAATCCAATCGTCGCGATGGGGAAATACGATTGGAAATTATCGAAGAATTCCGCTTTGGAATGCGTCCAATCGAAGATGGAGGCCGCCAATGACCGATAGACCGAGACTGACGACCACAGCGGGCGCGCCGCTGTCGTCCAATCAGAACGCCAAGACCGTCGGCCGCAACGGGCCGGTCCTTCTGGAGGACTATCAGCTCATCGAGAAGCTGGCGCACCAGAACCGCGAGCGGGTCCCGGAGCGCGTCGTCCACGCCAAGGGCTGGGGCGCCTACGGCACGCTGACCGTCACCGAGGACGTCACGCGCTATTCGCGCGCGAAGGTGTTCAGCGAGGTCGGCAAGAAGACCGAGATGCTGGCCCGCTTTTCCACCGTCGCCGGCGAGCAGGGCGCGGCGGACGCCGAGCGCGACGTGCGCGGCTTCTCGCTGAAGTTCTACACGGAAGAGGGCAACTGGGACGTCGTCGGCAACAACACTCCGGTGTTCTTCGTCGCCGACCCCTACAAGTTCCCGGATTTCATCCACACGCAGAAGCGCCATCCGCGCACCAATCTGCGCTCGGCGACCGCCATGTGGGACTTCTGGTCGCTCTGCCCGGAATCGCTCCATCAGGTGACGATCCTGATGTCGGATCGCGGCATCCCGGTCGACCCCTCCCGCATGAACGGCTACGGCTCGCACACCTTCTCGCTCTGGAACGACGCCGGCGAGCGCTTCTGGGTGAAGTTCCACTTCAAGACGAAGCAGGGCCACAAGACCTTCACCAACGAGGAGGCCGAGAAGGTCATCGCGAAGTCCCGCGAGAGCTACCAGGAGGCGCTCTACGGCATGATCGAGGCGGGGAACTTCCCGAAGTGGGACTTCTTCATCCAGGTCATGCCGGAGACGGAGGCCGAGGCGTTCGAGGAGAAGACCGGCTGGAGCGCGTTCGACCTCACCAAGGTCTGGCCGCACGGCATGTATCCGCTGATCAAGGTCGGCGAGATCGAGCTGAACCGCAACCCGGACAACTACTTCACCGAGATCGAGCAGTCCGCCTTCAACCCGTCCAACGTGGTGCCCGGCATCGGCTTCTCGCCGGACAAGATGCTGCAGGGCCGCCTGTTCTCCTATCCGGACGCGCACCGCTACCGGATCGGCGTCCACTACGAGTCGCTGGAGGTCAACAAGCCGCGCTGCCCGGTGCACCACTACAACCGCGACGGCTCGATGCCCTTCGGCCTGAAGACCAACCCCGACGCCTATTACGAGCCGAACTCGTTCGGCGGGCCGGTCGAGGATCCGAGCGTGGAGGAGCCGCCGCACCGCTATGAGGGCCAGGTCGGCCGTCACGAATATCGCGCCGAGGCGGACCACTACTCGCAGCCGCGCGCCCTCTTCAATCTGTTCGACGACGCCCACAGGCAGCGGCTCTTCAACACCCTTGCGGGTGCGATGCAGGGGGTGCCGCAGTTCATCGTCGACCGGCAGCTCGCCCATTTCGACAAGGTCGATCCGGCCTATGGCGAAGGCGTGCGCAGGGCGCTCGCAGCACAGGGGCGCGACGACGAGGAGGCCAGCCTGACCACCAGCCACTCCGCAGCCGCGGAGTAACCTCGGCCCGAAACCCGTGCAGGAGGGGCCGGGAGCGATCCCGGCCCCTCGTCGTTCAGGCGCGGCTCCGCGCTTGTTCCGGCCGGAGCGCAGACCTATTCTTGGGCTTGAAGCGAAGGATGGGCCGATGGGCGCGATCTGGACATTGAAGGATGCGCGCGAGCAGCTGGAGACGCTCGCCCGCGCGGCCGAACAGGGCGAGCCGCAGCACGTCGCGCTCGACGACGGCGACGAAGTCGTCGTCCTGTCGAAGCGAGACTACGATCTGATGTCGAAGCGGCCGAAGACGTTCGTCGAGCATATCCTGAGCGCCCCAAAGCTGCCGGAAGACTGTCAGGACCTGTTCGACAAAAGAGAACCGTGGCTCCTCGAACTCGCGCCTCGCGAAATCGATTTCGATTGAGATGTTCATTCTCGACACGATGGTCGTATCGGAAGGGTTCAAACTGCGGCCTTCGCCGACCGTCGTCCCATGGCTGAACCGGACGGAGCCCGCATCACTTTTCGTAAGCGTTCTGACCTTCGGGGAGATCGAGGCAGGGATCGAGAAGAAGCGCCGAAGCGACGGGGCTTTTGATAGGCTGGAGGAGTGGCTCGAAGGTACGCGGATTCGCTACGAGGACCGAACACTTCCGATCACGACGTCGATCGCAATGCGTTGGGGCCGGCTGCATATGTCGCTCCAGCGTAAGGATCCAGACCTTCTCATCGCCGCGACCGCGCTCGAACACGATCTCGCCGTCGTCACCCGCAACGTCCGGCATTTCGAGCCGACGGGCGTCAAGCTCCTCAACCCTTACGAAGCCTGATCGATTGACCTCATCCCAGTCCCGTCAGCCTGCCCTCCGGCGGGAGTTCGTCCCATGCGTCTAGGGGGCCGGATCGCCGCCGCCGTCGAGGTTCTGGCCGACATGGACGCCCGACGCCGTCCCGTCGCCGACGCCTTGAAGGACTGGGGGCTGTCCCATCGCTTCGCCGGCTCGGGAGACCGGTCGGCGATCGGAAACCTCGTCTACGACGTCCTCCGGCAGCGCCGGTCGATCGGCTGGCGCATGGGCGACGAGACGCCGGCGGCCCTCGTCTACGGCGCCGTCCTCGACGCCGGCCGCGAGCCGGAGGCCTTGCGCGCGGAGCTCGACGGCGACCGTTTCGCACCGGACATGCCCGCTCGGGGCGCCCTGAGCCGTTTCGCGAGCATCGACATCGCGGACGCGCCGCCCGCCGTGCGGGCCGACGTGCCGGACTGGCTCGCCGGGCCCCTCGAAGCCTCGCTCGGAGCGGGTTGGGTGAGGGACATCCGTGCGCTCGGCGAGCGTCCGCCGCTCGACATGCGCGTGAACGGGCTGAAGGCGGCCCGTCCGGAGGTCGAGGCCGCGCTCGCGCCCTTTTCCGCGCGCCCGACCGCGATCGCCTCGATGGGCCTTCGGATCGCGCCGATCGAGGGCGACGGACGGCATCCGAACGTCCAGGTGGAGGCCGCCTTCCGGACCGGCCTCTTCGAGATCCAGGACGAGGGATCGCAGATCGCCGCCGAACTCTGCGGCGCCGAGCCGGGCGAGGCGGTTCTCGATTATTGCGCAGGGGCGGGCGGAAAGACGCTGGCGATCGCGGCCGCGATGGACGGGGAGGGCGAACTCCACGCCTTCGACACCGACCGCCAGCGCCTGGCGCCGATCTTCGAGCGTATCGCGCGGGCCGGGGCCACGAACGTCACCGTCCATGCGCCGCGCGACGATCTTTCGCCGCTCCACGGGCGGATGGATCGCGTCGTCGTGGACGCGCCGTGCACGGGGACCGGCACGTGGCGTCGCCGGCCGGACGCCAAATGGCGGCTGACCGAGAGGCAATTGGTGCGCCGGCAGGAGGAGCAGGATGGAGTCCTCGCCAAGGCCGCGGCCTTCGTGCGTCCCGGCGGTTGCCTCTTCTACGTCACCTGTTCGGTGCTGGCGGTGGAGAACGCCGAGCGGATCGAGGCCCTTCTGGCCCGAGAGCCGACCTTCGAGGCGCTCGACGCGCGCGCCCTCTTCGCATCCCGTTTTCCGGCCGCCGGGGCGCCCTATCTGTCTTCTTCGATCGGTGACGGCACCGCGTTGACCCTCACCCCGGCCCGGACGGGAACGGACGGCTTCTTCTTCGCCGCGCTCCGGAGGCGCACGTGATTCAGCGATACGGCGCGCTCGCGCTCTTTCTCCTTCTCACGCTCGGCGGCGGTCTCCTCATCGGTTCGGTGACGGAGACCGGCGGTTGGTACGATTCCCTGGAGAAGCCTTGGTTCAACCCGCCGCCGATCGCCTTCCCGATCGCCTGGACGACGCTCTACGTCTTGATCGCCATCGCCGGCTGGCGCGTCTGGCGGGCCGGGCTGACCACGGCGCTCGGCCTCTGGGCGGCGCAACTCCTCCTGAACTTCGCCTGGACCCCGACCTTCTTCGTCGCGCATCAGATTCTGGCGGCGCTGGTGATCGTCCTGACCCTGCTCGGCACGATCCTCGCCTTTCTCGGCGCGGTGCGCGGGCGCGACCGCGTCGCTTATCTGTGCTTCGTTCCCTACGCGGCCTGGGTTGCCTTCGCGAGCCTCCTCAACGGCTCGATCCTCTGGCTGAA
The DNA here is from genome assembly GCA_023419535.1 of Pseudomonadota bacterium. Taxonomy (GTDB): domain Bacteria; phylum Pseudomonadota; class Alphaproteobacteria; order Rhizobiales; family Rhizobiaceae; genus Aureimonas. Next base: position 29,678 of record JAEZXX010000034.1, read on the forward strand.
CGGCTGACGGAGAGCCCGGTCGGTCGAGCGTTGCGGGCGCCCGCATCACCCTGTAGGGGTCGACGCGAGGGGCGTTCGCCCGACGACCTTGCGAGGGGGCGATGACGACCGATCCCTATCTGGACGAATTGGAGCGCGACGCGGCCGCCTGCGAGGCGGCGGAGGCCGAGTTCCGGCGCACGATGAAGGAGCGCGTCGCGACGCTTGCCGCCGAGCGCGCTTTCGCCAACCGCCGCATGAACGTGATGCGCTCGCTCTTCCAGACGGTGCGGCAGGCCGAAACGCGGGAGATCGCGGTCGCCGGAGCCGTCGCCGCGCTGCGGCAGCGCCTTGGCTGGCGGGAGGATTCGCCGGCGCGCGACGAGGTCCTGTCCGAATACGCCAAGGTCGCGGACGCGGCCTTCGGCGAGACGCGTCCGGCGCGCGAAGCCGTCGACGAGGAACCGGGCCCCCGGACGCCCGCGGTCCGCGAGGCGCTGGCCGGTTTCGAGATCTGGTACCTCGCCACGCGCGGTACGGCGTTCTGGGTGCTGTTCGAGCACTACATGCCGGAGACCCAGCTTGTCGATTTCTGAGGAACGGGCGAACCGCTTCGACGATTGGATGCGCGACGCCTTCGCGCAGACCGGCGATTTCACGGTTCTCGTCGTCCTCGTCGAGATCGGCGAGCCGAGCGTCACGCCGGTCAGATCCACCTTCATGAACGTCGTCGGCGACGAGACGCGCTGGCGGGACATGGTCGCCCTGTTCGACGGATCGGGCGCGGCGTGGAACGGAGCCGCCTTCTTCCCGCTGCCGCAGCTGGTGCCGAGCGCGGCGGCGCGCCTGCATCTGCGCGAGCTGGAAATGCGGCTGCGGGAGGATCGGCGCGTCCTCAACGAAGGCCATTTCTTCGATGCCGCGGGCCGGCGGATCCTTCTGGAAGAGATCGTGAAGCATTGATGGACGTCCCGCGGATCGAGACCGACCGGCTCATTCTTCGCGAGCCCGTTCTCGCCGATTTCGACGATTATGCCGCGATGTGGCGCGAGCCGGAGGTGCTTCGCTTCACGCAGCGCGTCGCGCCGCACCCCGAACTGATGTGGACGCGCTTCCTGCGCAATGCGGGCTTCTGGCGCCACCTCGGCTACGGGCTCTTCACGGTCGAGGAAAAGGCGACCGGACGCTTCGTCGGCCAGGTCGGCTTCTTCGACGCGCGCCGCGAGATCGAGCCTTCGCTCGCCGGGCTGCCCGAGGCGGGATGGACGCTGTGCGAGGCGTTCCATAGATTGGGCTACGGCCGCGAGGCGACCGGCGCGCTGATCGCCTGGGGCGAGCGCGCGCTGGCGGGCCACCGGGCGGTCGCTATCATCGACCTCGATCATCGGGTTTCGCGTGCGCTCGCCGAACGGCTCGGTTTCGCGTTCTTCGCCGAGACGGTCTACCAGGATTCCCGGGTGGCGCTCTTCGAGCGCAGATTGTAGGGCGCCCTTCGATCTTCGCGCTGCAGCGGGATGCGGTCGGTTCGCGCCCTATCGTTCCCCATCCGATCGATTAGATTTGACACGAGGCGGCAAGACCGCCCGACCGGGAGAGGAGACGGCATGTCCGAGCGCAAGAGCAGGAGCGGGGTTCGCTACACGGAGGAGGAGGCACTCGCGTTCCACATGGGGCACCGCCCCGGGAAGCTCGAGATCACGCCGACCAAGCCGATGGCGACCCAGCGCGACCTCTCGCTCGCCTATTCGCCCGGCGTCGCGGTCCCCGTGCTCAAGATCGCAGACGAACCCGCCACCGCCTACGACTACACGACGCGCGGCAACATGGTCGCCGTCATCACCAACGGCACGGCGATCCTCGGGCTCGGCAATCTCGGCGCGCTCGCCTCCAAGCCGGTGATGGAGGGCAAGTCGGTGCTCTTCAAGCGCTTCGCCGACGTCGATTCCATCGATCTGGAGCTCGACACCGAGGATCCGGACAAGTTCGTCGAAGCCGTGCGCTATCTCGGTCCCTCCTTCGGCGGCATCAATCTGGAGGACATCAAGGCCCCCGAGTGCTTCATCATCGAAAGCCGCCTGCGCGAGCTGATGGACATCCCGGTCTTCCACGACGACCAGCACGGCACGGCCATCATCGCCGCCGCCGGCATCATCAATGCGCTTCACCTGACGGGCCGCGAGATCCGCGACATCCGGCTCGTCTGCAACGGAGCCGGCGCGGCGGGCATCGCCTGCGTCGAACTCGTCAAGGCGATGGGCGTGCCGCACGACAACGTCATCCTCTGCGACACCAAGGGCGTCATCTACCAGGGGCGCACCGAGGGCATGAACCAGTGGAAGTCGGCGCATGCGGCCCAGACCGACACGCGCACGCTCGCCGAGGCGCTGGTGGGCGCGGACGTCTTCTTCGGCGTCTCCGCCAAGGGCGCTCTGACCGCCGAGATGGTGCGCTCCATGGCGCCGAACCCGATCATCTTCGCCATGGCCAACCCCGATCCGGAGATCACCCCGGAGGAGGCCCACGAGATCCGCGACGACGCGATCGTGGCGACCGGGCGCTCGGACTACCCCAACCAGGTCAACAACGTTCTCGGCTTCCCCTACATCTTCCGCGGCGCGCTGGACGTGCGCGCCACGCAGATCAACGACGCCATGAAGATCGCGGCCGCCGAAGCGCTCGCGGCACTCGCGCGCGAGGACGTTCCCGACGCCGTCGCCTCGGCCTATCAGGGCTCCCGCCCGCGCTTCGGACGCGACTACATCATCCCGGCGCCCTTCGATCCGCGCCTGATCACGGCCGTTCCGGAAGCGGTGGCCCGGGCGGCGATGGAGAGCGGCGTCGCCGGCCGCGACATCACCGACTGGCAGGCCTACCGCAACGAACTCGCCTCCCGGCGGGACCCGACCGCGGGCACCTTCCAGAACATCCTCGCCGAGCTGCGGCAGAACCCCCGCACGGTGGTCTTCGCCGAGGGCGAGGAGATCCAGGTCATCCGCGCGGCGGCCTCCTACGTGAACCAGGGTCTGGGCAAGGCGATCCTGGTGGGTCGCGAGGCGACGATCCGGGAGGTCGCCTCCCTGGCGGGCGTCGAGCTCAGGGACGGGATCGAAATCGACAACGCGGCGATCTCGGAGCGCACCGGCGCCTATTTCGACCATCTCTACGGCCGCCTGCAGCGCCAGGGCTATCTGCAGCGCGACGTCCACCGGCTGGTGAACAACGACCGCAACCATTTCGCGGCCGCCATGCTGGCGCTCGGCGACGCCGACGCCATGGTCTCGGGCCTGACACGCTCGCAGACCGTCGTCCTCGACGATGTCTTGCGCGTCGTCGATCCGACGCCGGGCGAGGTGCTGATGGGCGTCTCGATCGTCATCGCCAACGGCCGCACGACCTTCGTCGCCGACACCGCCGTTCACGACATGCCCAGCGCGCACGAACTGGCGCGGATCGCTGTCCAGACGGCGCAGTTCGCGCGTCGTCTCGGGCATGAGCCGCGCGTTGCCTTCCTCGCCCATTCCACCTTCGGCCAGCCGCGCTCGGTGCGATCGGACCGGGTGCGCGAGGCGGTCGCGGTTCTGGAGGGGATGAACCCGGACTTCGAGTTCGACGGAGATCTGGCGGCCGACGTCGCGCTGAACCCGGATCTCCTCGCGCTCTATCCCTTCTGCCGCCTGACGGGCCCGGCGAACGTCCTGGTGATGCCGGCCTTCCACTCGGCTGCCATCTCCACGAAGCTAACGCAGGCGCTCGGCGGCTCCACCGTCATCGGACCGCTCCTCGTCGGCCTGGATCGTTCGGTTCAGATCGTCGGCCTCGGAACGCGGGACACCGACATCGTGAACACCGCCGCCTTCGCCGCCTTCGACGCCGGTTGGCGGAGCCGGAACGGGGCCGTCTGAGGACGCACGGCTACGGTCCGTTAGCCGCCTTGCGGGGCCGAGGCTTCCCCGGACCGCGGCTTCGGATAGATTGTTCGCGACGAAGGCGGGGGCTCCGGCTCCCGGTCGCCAAACCGAAAGGACATCGATGCGCAAGGTTCGCAAGGCCGTCTTCCCCGTCGCGGGTCTGGGAACGCGCTTCCTGCCCGCCACCAAGGCGATCCCGAAGGAGATGCTGACGGTCGTCGACCGTCCGGTCATCCAGTATGTCGTGGACGAGGCCCGGCAGGCCGGCATCGAGCACCTGATCTTCGTGACCGGGCGCAACAAGGGCGTCATCGAGGACTATTTCGACATCCAGGTCGAGCTGGTGAACACGCTGACCGATCGCGGCAAGCAGGCCGAACTCGACCTTCTCGACCGTCTGCAGCCGACGCCGGGCACCGCCAGCTTCACGCGCCAGCAGGCCCCGCTGGGGCTCGGCCATGCCGTCTGGTGCGCGCGCGATCTGGTCGGTCCCGAGCCCTTCGCTCTGCTCCTGCCCGACATGATCATGCAGGCCGACGAGGGCTGCATGAAGAAGATGGTCGAGCTCTACGAGGAGACCGGGGGCAACGTGGTCTCGGTCGAGCAGTGCGAGCCCGAGGAGACCAACAAATACGGCATCGTCGGCCGGGCCGAGGACGTCGGAACAGGCTTCCGGATCGACGGCATGGTGGAGAAGCCCAAGCCTGCCGACGCGCCCTCGAACTTCTTCATCTCGGGCCGCTACATCCTGCAGCCGGAGATCTTCGAGATCCTAGCGACGCAGGAGAAGGGCGCGGGCAACGAGATCCAGCTGACCGACGCCATGCTCAAGCTGACGAAGGCCCAGGACTTCTACGGCTACCATTTCACCGGGCGAACCTTCGACTGCGGCTCGAAGGAAGGCTTCATCGAGGCCAACGTCGCCTTTGCGCTCTGGCGCCCGGACATCCGCGGCAAGGTCTATGATCATCTCCAGATGCTCATGGACACGGTTGAGCCGGCCCGCAAGCGCGCGGCGGAGTGACGGCCGCGGCGGCGGCAGCGGCTTCGCCGGCCGCTTCCGCCGCCTGCTGCGCGACGAAGGTGAAGACGAGCGAGGCGAGCAGGCAGAGCACCGCCGGCTTGGCGCCCGACAGACTGTCCACCAGCTTGGAGAGCGCGGTGGCCGTGTCCGCGATGGTGTCGGTGAGTTCCGGGTCGGCCTCCTCTTCGGGGGTGGCCTGAAGCTGCTTCCAGACGATGGCGGCGAACAGCGCGAAGGCGATCACCGCCATCAGGAGCGCCGCGACCGCGATGAGCGAATTCATCGCCTCCCCCCGTTCCCCCGGATACGAGCCGAAGGTGACCGGGACGAACGCCGCCCGGACCGCCCGTCCCGAACGAGCCGCTCGATAGCACACCACATGGTAGCGGTTTCTGAGCGCCTTGCAATCGCGTTCTGCGATGTCGCGCCGCCACCGTCACGGCGAGTCGATCAAGGCAATCGGCGGTGCGCGCGCCTTTGGCAGGCGAAAACGCGATCGAAGATCAGCGCTGGAGGCGGATGCCGAGACGGATCGAGTTCGCCGAATATCGTGCGGCCTCGATCTCGCTCTCCAGCCGCTCGTGACGCGCCAGCGCGGTGAAGGCCAGCCCGCGGTTGATCCAATAGGTGAGGCCGGCTTCGCCGGCATAGGTCTGATCGTCCACCGCGGAGGGCCCGGAGCGATCGCGCAGCGCCGCCGTCACCCGCCCGGTCAGGTCGAGGCGGGCCGTCGCGCGGTGCTGGAGGGCGAGGGCGGTCTCGTAGACCGTGGAGGTGGACAGACCTCCCGAGTCCGGGTCGAAGAAGGTCGCCGCCGTCAGGAGCACATCCGTGCCCCGCTTGGGCGACCATGCGACGGAGACGTCCGCCGTGGGCGAGCCGAGCGTCGGCAGGGCGCCTGCGACCGGCGCATTCCAGGCGTAGCCGAGTGCCGCTTCTCCCGAGATCTTTTCGCCGAGATCGAAGGCAATGCCGGCGCGCAGCGCCGAGATCGCCGAATCGCGATCGAGCCCGGTGCCGTCCTCGCGTCCGTCGAACATGCGTCGCCCGAGGGAGCCCTGCACGAAGGGTTCGAGGGCGGGCGAGAAGGCGTAGCCGGCGCGAAGGCCGAGGGTCGCCGTGGTGAAGTCGTCCGCCCCGGAGGCGCCGTCGAAGCGACGCTCCTCGCGCACGACGTCGCCGCTGGCCGTCAGGCCCGTCCGCCCGACTTCGCGGGTCAGGTCGGCACCGACGGAATAGGCGAGAACGTCCGGCCGGTCGGAGGGCGGCAGCAGCGGATCGGTGCGGATCGGGTCCTCGCGCGAATAGGCCAAGGCGCCGCGCACGGCGCCCGACCAGTCGGCGCCGAGGTCCAGGAGAAGGCGTGCGTCCACCGCAAATCGCGGATCCTCCTCGATCGAGCCCCCGGAATTGCGCCGGTAGGACGCGCTGGCGTCGATCTCCGCCTGATGCCGTGCCCAGTCCGAGACGAGGCGCGCCGAAAGCACCGTGTCGGAGAAGACGCCGCTCTCTTCGGTCGGGCTGTCGTCGAGATTGTCGGACGCGCCGAGCTCCTGGCGCAGGACCGGATAGAGCCGGAAGCGCCCGACGCGGATGCCGTCGGCGGCGAAGGGGTCGGTTTCGACCGTCGGAAAGCTCGGGCGCAGATCGGCCGCGGCGCGGTTGATCCGCTCCTCGGCCCCCGCGGGCGAGAAGGTCGGCGAGCGGACGGGGCCGGTGGTGCGGAAGGGAAGGCTCGCCGGCTGGCTGGCGGCCCGGTCCGCGGAGATGCCCTGTGCCGCGGCGGGACCCGCCGGCAGGGCTTCAGGCGCGGTCCGGCGTCCGCCGCGCGGCGCCTGCGGATCGTCGAAGAGATCGAACTCCAGTCCGCTCGGCTGGGATTCCCGCTCGGCGTCGTCCGGCCGGTCGATCGGCTCTGCCGGGGCCGCCGGCAAAGCCGGTGCGTTCTCGAACTGGCCGGGATCGCTCGGGAGGGCGGGCTCGGAGGCCTCGTCCTCGAGGATGCGCCCGTTTCCGGCGGGCTCCGTGCGCAGCTGGAAGTCCTGGAACCGCGACCCCTGCGAGCCGTCTACGGGCTGGGCGGTCGCGAGCGGCACGTGCGCTGCGCCGGCGCCGAGGGCCAGCGCCAGCGTCAGAACCGCCTTGGAGGTGCGCCGGACCATACCGAACCCATGCATCGTTCCGGCGGCGAGCCCCGCCGCAATCCTTTCCGAACCCTAAAGCCGCATGGTTAAGAAGGCCTTTACGACCGCCGATCGACGGCTCGGAGCGGCGCGACGGGCGGGTACCGGACGGCGCCGCGATGCTGTAGAGCCGGGCGCGAGAAGGAGGCGTGCCGTCATGAGCGAAATCGAAGGGTCCCCCGGCCTCCAGTCGGCCCTGCGGACAATCTCCACCGAGGCCGAAGGCCTGCGGCTTCTGGCCGAGACCCTGTCCGGGGACATGCGCGAGGTCTTCGATCGGACCATCGCGCTCGTCGCCAACCTCAAGGGCCGCGTCATCGTCACGGGCGTCGGCAAGAGCGGCCATATCGGCTCCAAGCTCGCCGCCACCTTCGCCTCGACCGGGACGCCCGCCTTCTTCGTCCATCCCGTCGAGGCGGTCCACGGCGATCTCGGCATGATCGGGCGCGACGACGCGGTGCTCGCCATATCCTGGTCCGGCGAGACGACGGAGCTGAAGGGCATCGTCTCCTACACGCGCCGCTTCTCCATCCCTCTGATCGCGCTGACCTCGCGGCCGCAATCGGCGCTGGCGCAAGCTGCCGACGCTGCCCTGATCCTGCCGCGCGCGCCCGAGGCCTGCCCGCACGGCCTCGCGCCCACGACCTCGACGACGATGCAGCTCGCCCTCGGCGATGCCATCGCCGTGTCGCTCCTGGAACGGCGCGGCTTCTCCTCCAGCGACTTCCGCATCTTCCATCCCGGCGGGCAGCTGGGCGCGAGCCTGACCCATGTCGGCGACATCATGCACAAGGGCGAGACGCTGCCGCTGGTGGCGAGCGGCACGCCGATGTCCGAGGCGATCCTCGTCATGTCGCGAAAGGGGTTCGGCTGCGTCGCGGTGGTGGAAGAGGGGCGCCTGCTCGGCCTCGTCACGGACGGGGATCTGCGCCGCCACATCGCGGGCGACCTCCTGTCGCGCACCGTCGACGAGGTGATGACCCGCGGGCCCAAGACGGTGCGGCGCGACACGCTGGCGGCCAAGGCGATGGAGATGCTGAACGCGGCGAACATCACGACGCTGATGGTCGTGGAGGACGGCGAGCCGGTCGGCATCGTGCATCTGCACGATCTCCTGCGGATCGGCGTCGCCTGAGCCCCCGGCTGCGCCCGTTCAGGGAACGGGCTTGGAATCGGCCTTGGCCGGCCTGACCTTGAGAACCGAGCCGTCGGCGCTCTCGACGATGACCTGCGTGCCCGCCGGATAGTCCGGCCCCTCGACGCTCCACCAGCTATCGTCCAGCGAGACGCGCCCGCGTCCGTTGACGATCGCCTCGCTGAGGACGGCGCTGCGCCCGATCAGGCGCTGGGTGCGGCGGTTGAGCTCCGGACCGTCCTTCCGTTCGCCTCTCTGCCCGTACCATTTGTGACCGAGAAAGACGGCCACGGCGGACACGACGATGAAGCCCACGATCTGAACCTGCCAGCCGAGTTCGGGAAAGAAGAAGACGTTGGCGCCGACGACGAGGGCGGCGATGCCGAAGAACAGGAAGTAGACGCCGGGCGCGACGATCTCGAGCCCCAGAAGCACGAGGCCGAGGATCCACCAACCATAGGACGAGAGAAACTCAGCCATCGCGGCCGCGCTCAGTCACGGTCGGGATGCCGGAGCCGCGCCGCGGTGCCGCGGGGGGCGGCGCCGTGGTGCCTGGCGCCTGCGCCTCCGGGAAGCTGGCCCGCGCGATCTCGGCGATGCCGCCGATCGCCCCGATCAGCGAGGAAGCCTCCAGCGGCATCAGGACGACGCGCTGGTTCGGGGCGGAGGCGATCTTCGACAGGGCCTCGGTGTATTTCTGGGCGACGAAGTAGTTGATGGCCTGTACGTCGCCGGCCGCGATCGCCTCGGATACCATCCTCGTCGCCTTGGCCTCGGCCTCCGCGAGGCGCTCGCGGGCCTCGGCTTCCCGGTAGGCGGCCTCGCGCTCGCCCTCGGCCTTGAGAATTTGGGACTGCTTCTCGCCTTCGGCCCGCAGGATCTTGGCCGCACGCGCGCCCTCCGCCTCCAGGATCTCGGCGCGCTTTTCGCGCTCGGCCATCATCTGCCGGCCCATGGATTCCACGAGATTGGCCGGCGGGTTGATGTCCTTGATCTCGATGCGGGTGATCTTGATGCCCCAGGAGTGCGCCGCCTGGTCGACGACGCGCAGGATGCGCTCGGAGATGGCGTCGCGGTTCGACAGGAGATCGTCGAGGTCCATCGAGCCCATGACCGAGCGAAGATTGGTCATCACCAGGTTGAGGATGGCGTTCTCCAGCCCCGAGACCTCGTAGGCCGCGTTGGCGGCATCGAGGATCTGGTAGAAGGCGACGCCGTCGGCGGCGACGGAAGCGTTGTCTCGGGTGATGACCTCCTGCGTCGGAACGTCGAGCACCTGCTCCATCATGTTGAGCTTGTGGCCGATCCGTTCGACGAAGGGAACGATCAGGTTGAGGCCCGGCGTGAGCGTGCGCGTATAGCGGCCGAAATTCTCGACCGTCCAGTTGTAGCCCTGCGGCACGACCTTGATCGCCGACATCAGCGTGACGACGGCAAGGACGAGCAGAACGATCACGACGATCCCGAAGCCGGTCAGGCCGAATTCGTCCAGGGGCATGGGCAGGTCTCCGCACGGTCCGGTCGACCTTGGAGATATGATTCCGGACGGGGAAGGGAACCCGGGATCAGGCGATCCAGCCGGAAAGCTCGCGCCGCACCATGTGCTCGATCACGTCCATGCCCTCGTCCGAATCGTTCAGGCAGGGAATATGGGAGAAATGGGTGCCGCCGTGCCCGCGGAAGATGTCGCCGGCTTCGCCTGCGATCTCCTCCAGCGTCTCCAGGCAGTCGGCCACGAAACCGGGATTGAGGATGGCGAGCGACTTCACGCCCTCCTTGGCCAGCGCCTCGACGGTCTTGTCCGTGTAGGGCTGCAGCCACTCCTCCGGGCCGAAGCGCGACTGGAAGGTCGTGATCAGCCGCCCCTTCGGCCATCCGAGACGCTCGTTCAGAAGGCGCGAGGTCTTCTGGCAATGGCAGTGATACGGGTCGCCCTTGCGGAAATAGCTCTGCGGGATGCCGTGATAGGACGCGATGACCTTCTCCGGTTCGAAATCGAGCGTCGCCAGATGGGCCTCGATCGAACGGGCGAGCGCCTCGATGTAGACGGGCTCGTCATGATAGGCGGGCACGGTGCGCGAGGCCGGCATCCAGCGCTGGCCCATCAGGTGCTCGAAGAACTTGTCGTTCACCGTCGCGGTCGTGGCGGCCGAGTATTGCGGGTAGAGCGGGAAGCAGAGGATGCGCTCGCAGCCTTGGCCGATCAGCGCGTCGGTGCGCTCCGCGATCGACGGATTGCCGTAGCGCATGCCCCAGTCGACGACGATCTCGGCGTGTCCCGCGAGGCGCTGCGCCAGCTTCTCGCCCTGCGCGCGGGTGAAGGTGCGCAGCGGGCTTTCGTTTCTCTCGTGGTTCCAGATCTGCTCGTAGGCGTGGCCGGACTTCTTCGGCCGCGTGTTGAGGACGATGCCGTAGAGGATCGGGTACCAGGCCGCCCGCGGCCATTCGATGACGCGCTTGTCCGACAGGAACTCCTTCAGATAGCGGCGCATCGGCTTGAAGTCGGTGCCGTCGGGCGTTCCGAGGTTCACCAGAAGGACGCCGACCTTCTTCGGCTTCACCGGCGGATGGCCGGAGGGCAGGGGGCCGATGGCGGTCGCGATGCGCGGGTCGGAGAGAGAATCCATCGAGTTCGTCCGCGTGTCGTCAGGAAAACGTGAAACGAAAACCCCCGCGACGAGCGGCGCGGGGGTTCGTCCGATCCGGATTATGGGGTTTCGTCCGCGTCTCTTCCAGACGCGCGGACGATCAGGCGCGGCGCGTCAGATCGAAGCGGTTTCCGCCGGAGGTCACGCAGGACAGAAGGTCCGCGGACATCTGGTTGCAGTTCACCGCCGATTCCTGGCCGGTCGAATTGGACCGGGACGAGATGGTCACCTGCCCCTGGCCGATCGTGCGATAGGTTCCGCGGGCGAGCGGCGCACCCGTGCCGGTCTCGGTGGAGGTGAAGGTTCCGCCCTGGAAGCTCGCCGTGTAGGCGACCGGGCCGCCCACCGACGCCCAGCTGCCCTCGACGCCGGTCGGGCGCGGCGCGATCTCGGCGCGGCCACCGCCCATTTCGCCCGGCGAGACGCAGGCGCCGAGGAGGCCGCCGGTCAGAAGAAGGGCGCTGATTCTGATGGCTCGTGTCATCGCTCGGTCCTTGGAGATGGCGCGTTGCGGCAGTCGATCCGATTATGTCGCCTGCGGGCCGCGTGAAAAGGGGCCCGGGGTCGCAAAACGCTCGTTCGCCCACCTGTTTCAGATGGTTTCGACCTCGCGGCGGGCCGGGATCACCGAATGGACCGACGCGACGGTCTCCAGCGAGCGGATCCGCCCGTCGGTGGTGAAGGCGAACCAATACATGGCGGTGCCGGTGATCAGCGATCCGTCGTCGGCGTCCTGCCGGGTCCAGTCGCAGCGGGCGGCGGCCGCGTCGCCGTCGACAATGATGCCGCGCAGTTCGTAGGCGATGTAGCGCGCCCGCCGGAAGAGTTCGGCAAGGAAGGCCCGGGCTTCGTCCTCCCCGGCCAGCCTGTACTCGCCTTCGAGCCGGTCGAACCAGGGGGCGTCGATCATCCCGACATTGGAGCGGTTCGTGAACACGGCGCCCGGGGCGAAATGGCGCGCGAGTTCACCCGGCGTGCCGCTCATCACGGCATCCATGACCTCGCGCACAACGGCATGTTCGCGGCGATCGTCAACCCAGAATTCGTTCATCCGCGACCCCCCGTCCTGGGGACGGGGGCCCTTCGATTGGGGAACGCGACGCTGCGGAGGCTCCGCAGTTCATCGGTCCGTCATGGAGAAGGGGCGCGGGGCCGATAAGGTTCCAGAAGCCGCAACCGTCGCTTCGATCGACGGATGCGGCTTTCCTCGCCCGCGTGGTCAGCGGACCAGGATGTTGCGGAACTGCCAGGGGTCGCTGGTGTCGAGGTCCTCGGGGAAGAGCCCCGGACGGCCTTCGAGCGGGGTCCAGTCGGTGTAGTAGCCCTTCACCGGGCCGAGATAGGGCGACTGGACTTCGAGGCAGCGCCTGTAGTCCATCTCGTCGGCCTCGACGATGCCGGCCTCCGGGTTCTCCAGCGCCCAGACCATGCCGGCGAGGACGGCCGAGGTCACCTGCAGCCCGGTCGCGTTCTGGTAGGGCGCGATCCGGCGGGTTTCCTCCAGCGAGAGCTGCGAGCCGTACCAGTAGGCGTTCTTGGCGTGGCCGTAGAGAAGGACGCCCAGCTCGTCGATGCCGTCGACCAGCTCGTTCTCGTCGAGCACGTGGTGCTCAGGCTGCATCTTGCCGGCCGCGCCGAAGAGCTCGTGCAGCGACAGGACGGCATCGTTGCACGGGTGGTAGGCGTAGTGGCAGGTCGGCCGATAGGTGACCTCGTCGTGCTTGTTGCGGTGGGTGAAGTATTCCGCGATCGAGATCGACTCGTTGTGCGTCACCAGGAAGCCGTACTGCGGCCCGGGCGTCGGGCACCAGGTGCGCACGCGCGTGTTGGCGCCCGGCTGCTCCAGATAGATCGCCGACTGGTGGCCCTTCTCGTGATCCTTGGCGTTCTTCGGGCGCCAGCTCTCGTGCGTGCCCCAGCCGAGTTCGGCGGGCTGCATGCCCTCGGACAGGAAGCCCTCGACCGACCACGTGTTCCAGAAGACGTCGCGGGGCTTGGGGTTCTTGGTGCGCTGCGTGTCGCGCTCGGCGATGTGGATGCCCTTCACGCCGGCCTTCTTCATGAGCTTCGCCCAGCCTTCGCGATCGTCCGCCGAGGGCTCCTTGAAGTCCATGCCGGTCTCGGTCGCGATGTCGACGAGCGCCTGCTTGACGAACCAGGACACCATGCCCGGATTGGCGCCGCAGCAGGAGACGGCCGTCGTGCCGCCGGGGTTCTTGCGCTTCTCGCGGCGCACGGTCTCGCGCAGCGCGTAGTTCGTGCGGTCCGCGTTCGACATCTTGTCGTCGAAGTAGAAGCCGAGCCACGGCTCGACGACCGTGTCGATGTAGAGGACGCCGAGCTCGCGGCAGAGCTTAATGAGGTCGAGCGAGCCGGTGTCGACCGACAGGTTGACGCAGAAGCCCTGACCCTCGCCTTCGGTGAGGAGCGGGGTGAGGAGGTCGCGGTAGTTCTGGCGGGTCACCGCCTCCTTGACGAACTTGATGCCGCGCTCGTCCAGAAGCGCCCGGTCCGTGTCCTTCGGGTCGATGACCGTGAAGCGGTCCTTGTCGTACTCGAAATGGCGCTCGATGAGCGGCAGCGTTCCTCGGCCGATGGAGCCGAAGCCGATCATCACGACCGGTCCGGTGATCTTGCCGTGGATCGGATGGTTCTCGTTCGCCATGATGGAAAGGTCCTTCTAAGGGCGGGGCCTTGTCGTTTGGTGGGTCCGGCTACGCCAGAACGCTGTCAAAAAAAAGGGGCGGGGCGGCTCGACGGGCTCGCGCGCACGATGACAGGACCGCTCGGCGAGGGCAAAAGACGGCGATGGAACTGCCGTCCGCCCTTCGCGCCGCCATCGAGCGCCTCGTCGCCGATCGTTCGCAGTCCGATCTTCGCGCAGCCGGAGAGGCACTGTCGCGCCGCTATCGCGCCGAGACGCGCGACGGGCGGCTCCATCTGTCGGACGAGCTTCTGGCGCAGGCCTATGCTTGTGCGCGCCTGCCCGCCACGTTCGCGGCGATCGGCGAATGCCTCGCGCAAGTGGCGGAGTTGCGTTCCGATCTGAAGCCGCGCAGCCTCTTGGACGCCGGAGCCGGACCGGGGACGGCGCTCTGGGCCGCGCACGGGACCTTCCCGATCGAGGCGGCGCTGCTTCTGGAGGCGAGCGATCCGATCCGGCGCGTCGGGGAGGCGCTCTGGGACGGCGCCTTCGGGTTCGAGCCGCGCTATCGACCGACGGACGTGACGACGGGGCTCGGCGGCGTACCTCGCGCCGACCTCGTGACGCTCTGCTACGTTCTCGACGAGATCGATCCGGCTCGAATTCCGGGGCTCGTCGACGATCTCTGGGCTGCGACGGGCGAGCTTCTCGTCGTCGTCGAGCCCGGCACGCCGGCCGGCTGGCGCCGGATCCTCCAGGTTCGCCGACGGCTGATCGAGGGCGGGGCCCATCTCGTCGCGCCATGTCCGCACGCCCTCGACTGCCCGGTCGTCGCACCGGACTGGTGCCACTTCGCCCGGCGGCTGCCGCGCTCCAGACTGCACCGCCTCATCAAGGGCGGGGAGGCGCCCTTCGAGGACGAGAAGTTCGCCTACGTCGCGGTCACGCGCTCGCCCGGCCCGCCGCCGGAGGCACGGATCCTCGCGAGCCCGCGCGAGGCGAGCGGGCGCGTGGCGCTGAAGCTCTGCCGGTCCGACGGCACCATCCAGGACCGCCTCCTCACCCGCCGCGATGGCGCGGCCTACAAGCACGCCAAGCGCCTGGGATGGGGCGATGCCTTCTGACAGGTTGCGGACGTTGCGCTGTCAGCGTAGTCTCTGCGGTGGATGACGAACTCGTTCGATCCCGAGAAGGACAAGCTGAACCGCGCACGGCACGGCCTGTCGCTCGCTTTCGGGCACGACGTTCTGGAAGGGCGCGTGACGGAGTTCGAGGACGATCGGTTCGACTACGGCGAGCGGAGAATGGTCTGCTTCGGAGACGTCGACGGTCGCCTCTATGCTTGCGTCTATACCGTTCGAGCCGACGGACCGCGGATCATCTCGGTCCGAAAGGCGAATGACAGGGAGCAGAAGCGCTTTGACCCGCGATGACCTGAACGATTTCGAGGACAACCCGGACTGGAGCGGAGTGGCCGTCGAACCGCTCGATGCTTCGGCCAAGCTCCAGTCCGTCCGGGCGCGCTTGCGGCTCAGTCAGCAAGGTTTCGCAGACCTCCTCGGGGTTCCCGCCGCGACGCTTCGCAACTGGGAGCAGAAGCGCACGGAACCCGACGCGTTCGCCCGGCGAATGATCGACGTCATCTACGACGACCCGGAAGGGATGCGATCGAGGCTTGCGCACTCGACCGCCGCCTGAGGCGCCTCAGTCCTCCAGCGCTTCCAGCTCGTCGATGAAGCCCGAGATGACGCCGAGCCCCTTCGACCAGAAGGCGGGGTCGGCCGCATCGAGTCCGAACGGGGCCAGCAGCTCCGAATGGTGTTTGGTGCCGCCGGCCTTCAGCATCTCGAAGTACTTCTCCTGGAAACCCGCTTCCGAGGTCCGGTAGACCGCGTAGAGCGAGTTCACGAGGCAGTCGCCGAAGGCGTAGGCGTAGACGTAGAACGGCGAGTGGACGAAGTGCGGGACGTAGGTCCAGAAGCTCTCGTAGTCGTCTCCGAGCCGGATGGACGGCCCGAGGCTCTCGGCCTGGACCTCGCGCCAGATGGCGCCGATCCGCTCGGCGGTGAGTTCGCCCGTCCGGCGCTCCTCGTGGACGCGGCGCTCGAACAGGTAGAACGCGATCTGGCGAACCACAGTGTTGATCATGTCCTCCACCTTCGAGGCGAGGAGGATGCGGCGCTCGGCGGCGCTCGGCGCGTTGTCGATCAGCGAACGGAAGGTCAGCATCTCGCCGAAGACAGATGCGGTCTCGGCGAGCGTCAGCGGGGTCTGGGACATGAGCGCGCCCTGGCGCGCGGCGAGCACCTGATGCACGCCGTGCCCCAGCTCGTGCGCAAGCGTCATCACGTCCCGCGGCTTGCCGAGATAGTTCATCAGGACGTAGGGGTGCGCGGACGGCACCGTCGGGTGCGCGAAGGCGCCAGGAGCCTTGCCGGGGCGCACGCCGGCATCGATCCAACCCTCCTCGAAGAAGCGTTCGGCGATCGAGGCCATCTCGGGCGAGAATCCGGCATAGGCCGAGAGCACGGTCGAGCGCGCGTCCGCCCAGGGCACGAGCGGTCGCTTCGGCCCCGGAAGCGGCGCATTGCGGTCGAACGCCTCCAGTTGCTCCAGCCCGAGCCAGCGCGCCTTGAGCGCGTAGTAGCGGTGCGAGATTTCCGGATAGGCCGCCTGTACCGCGCCGGCCAGCGCGTCGATGACCTCGCCCTCCACGCGGTTTGCCAGATGCCGCGAGTCGGCGACGTCGGCAAAACCGCGCCAGCGATCCGAAATCTCCTTGTCCTTGGCGAGCGTGTTGGTGATCAGCGTGAAGAGGCGAAGATTCTGCGAGAAGACCGCGGCGAGCGCTTCGAAGCCCTTGCGGCGGGTGTCCCGGTTCTCGTCCTGCAGGAGGTTCAGCGCCTCCTCCAAGGAAAGGCTGTCCCCATCGACCTCGAAACGGAGCGCCGTCATCGTCTCGTCGAACAGGCGGTTCCAGGCGCCTGCGCCCGTCTGCCCCTTTTCCAGAAACAGCTCCTCGACGCGGTCCTCGAGCTGGAAGGGCTTGTCGAGCCGCAGATCGACGATCCAGGGACGGTAGCGCGCCAGCGCCGGGTTCTCTTCCATCGCGCCGTCGATCAGGGCGTCGTCGATCCGGTTCAGCTCCAGCGGGAAGAAGAGGAGCTTGGAGGAGATGTCGGTGAGGCGGGACTGGATGTCGCCGTAGAATTTGGCGTTGACCGGCGAGGCCGTGTCGTCGGTGTAGAGGAGCCCGGCATAGGAGCCGAGCCGCCCGAGCAACTCCTCGATCGCCTCGAAGGTCTCGATTCCCTGCGCCAGGGCCCCGCCGGCCGGCAGGGCCGCCTCTTCGGCAAGCCGTCCGCGAAACCGGGTCTGGAACGCCTCCACCTGCCGCGCCCCCTCGGCGAGGTCCCGTTCGATCGCCGGGCTGTCGATCCCCGAATACAGATCGTCGAGCCGCCAGCGGGGCAGGGGGCCCAGATCGTCCGTTCCGATCGTGCGCGCAGTGTTCGTCGTCATCGGTCCTCGCTTGGCCTCGGTCGGCGTCGTCCGGCCTTCTAGCGGCTGGTGACGGCGATGGCGAGGCGACCGACTCCCGGGTGGACGCCGAGCCTGTCGCTTCCATCTTCCATCGCGCGAGGGGATAAGATGCATACCCGGGCGATTCGCGTCGGCGACGGCAGGACGTTAGGCGGATGTTAACCCTGCCCGTGCTCAATTGAGCGAAATTTGGGCAAGTGTCATCTTTATGCCGCACTTTCTGCCGACCGATCTCTTGAACGGTCGCAACGCATTCAGCGTCGCCGCGGGGGACACGCGAGACGACGACGTTCCGAGGGGATACCGCATGTTCGGACTGACCGGACTCGCCGCGCGCCAGATGGTTCGGGCCGCCGCGATCACCGTCGCCGCATTCGTGCTGGTCGTGACGGCGAACGGGCCTGCGAAGGCCGAGACGCGAACGCTTCCCCTCTATCACGTGCACCTGCGCGAATCCTCCAACGTCACCTACAAGCGCAACGGCCGCTTCCTCCAGGAGGGGCTGCGGCAGGCGAACTGGGCCCTGCGCGACTGGCGCGAGAGCAAGCCCACCAACATGGATCCGCATCTCCTGGACATGCTGTGGGAGATCCACCGGCGCACCGGCGCGCGTGGTCCGATCCACATCATCGGCGGCTACCGCTCCCCGACGACGAACCGCACCCTTCGCTCGCGCTCCTCGGGCGTGGCTGAGAACAGCCAGCACACGCGTGGCAAGGCGATCGACTTCTTCATCCCCGGCGTGCCGCTGTCGCGCGTTCGCGACGCGGCCATGCAGCTGCAGATCGGGGGCGTCGGCTACTATCCCCGGTCGGGCTCGCCCTTCGTCCACATCGACACCGGAAACGGCCGCTACTGGCCGCGCATGAACCGCAACGAGCTGGCCCGCATCTTCCCCAAGGGCAACACGATCTACGTGCCGGCCGACGGCCGCCCGCTGCCCGGCTACGAAACGGCGCTCGCCTCCTACAATCAGCGCCGCTCCGGCTCCTCGGTCCAGATGGCCGACGCGCGCACCGGCGGCCGGAGCCTGCTCGCGCGCCTCTTCGGCGGCGGCGCGGACGAAGCGGAGGACAACGCGGAGGTCGAGACGGCTCCCGTGCCGCAGCGCGGACGCGCACCGGCCCAGCCCGCCGCGCCCGCCCGTCAGGCGCCGCAGCCGCAGGTCCAGGTCGCCGCGGCGCCCGCCCCCCGGCCGGCCCTCCCTTCGGGCGTCGGGATGCCCGAGCGCGGCGAGTTCGACACCTCCAGCCGCTCGCCGACACCGCGCGCCGGCATCCCCGAACAGACCGAGATCGCCGCGCTCGTCCGCGTGCCGGTTCCGACCTTCGCGCCGGTGCGCAGCGCCGTTGCAGCGGTCGCGGCACCGATGCAGGCGCCGACACAAGCGGCCGAGCCGGCCGTCGAGATCGCCGCGCTCGAGCCGGAGACCCCCTCACCCTCCGCGCCTGGGCAACTCGCCTATGCGGTTCCGACGCCGAGCAGCCGGCCGGCCTTCGAAGCCGTCCTGCAGGCCGGGACGATCCCGGTGCCCGCCGGCTCGCCCGAGCCCGGCGCGGTCGCCGAGGCCTCCCCGGCCGCCGAACCCGCGGCGCCGACCTCCGTCGCAGAGGTGCTCGTCGCCGCCTTGGAGCCCGAAACCGCTCCGCCGGCGCTCGTCACCCCGGTCTCGGCCCCGCCGCGCCCGGCGCCCCAGCCCGACACCGCGGCGACCATCCCGTCCTCGCTCGTCGCCGCCCTCGAAGCCGAAGCGTCTGCTCTGGAGGCTGAAGGCCTGCCGGCCGTCGAGACGTCCGCGGCCGCGGATGCGGTCTCGCCGAACGGCAAATCCGGTCGCGTCCTGCGGGAGCCGGGCGTGAGGGCGAAGGCGAACACGGTGGCGATCGAAGAGGCGATCGGCCAGCGCGTCCAGATCGCCTCGCTCGTCACCAGCCCCGAGCGCCGTGCCCAGGAAGGCCGCGCCGCACGGCCCGACGCCGGCATGCTCGTGGTGGACGTTCCCGTCGCCGTGCTCGAGAGCGGCTTTGCGCCCAAGGAGCCCGTGGCGGCCAGCGACCGGTTCACCGGATCCGCCGTCACCTTCCTGCCGGTCCGACGTCTTCAGTAGAGGCCCCGAGGCCGGCGGCCGCTCGTCCCGACGGATGGGCGCGTCAGCCGCGTCGTGTGAAGAAGCCTTTCGCCGCGCCGCGATCGTGAGGTCGGGCATTTGCGTCGACCGCCGATTCGCGTCCGGAGGAATCGGCATGGGCGCGGCCGGGTGCCAGCAGAGCGCTCCTGTGAACACTCGGTCTACAACCGAAACCTAGCGAAAACTGTATCGTTAGATTACCGATCGGCCATCTTACGTGCCGACGTCTTGATCGCTCAAGTCGACGCTTGACACAAATGAAGATTGCGTAAATACAGCGGAAGAGAGGAAGTGTTCCGGGCTGTGCGCACCCGAGATGTCGAGGTTTTCGGCAATCGTTTGCATGCGGCGGAGCCGGACGGCGTGTAGGTTCGGGCCCGCGCCACAGTTCAGGTGAGAAGATGGATCAGATCGAAAGCCCCGCCAACAACGAGATGCTGATGGAGCTGACGGCGGAGGTCGTGGCGGCCTATGTCAGCAACAATTCGCTGCCGGTCTCGGACTTGCCGGCGCTCATCTCGGATGTCTACGGTGCTTTGGGGCGCACCACATCGGCTCCGCAGGCTCCCGTCGTCGAGAAGCCGAAGCCCGCGGTGCCTGTCAAGCGCTCGGTCACGGACGACTACATCATCTGCCTGGAAGACGGGAAGAAGTTCAAGTCGCTCAAGCGGCATCTGATGACCCACTACAACCTGTCCCCCGAAGAGTATCGCGAGAAGTGGGAGTTGCCGGCCGACTACCCGATGGTCGCACCGAACTACGCGGCGGCGCGATCGCGGCTCGCCAAGCAGATGGGCCTCGGCCACAAGCGCCGGCGCGGCGCGCGCTGAAGCCTTCGACGCTTCGTTCACGATCGATCGGCCCGGTTCGAGTCCTCTCGGCCGGGCGGATCTCGTTCGGACGGGGCAACAAGGCTCGCCGGGGAAGGGGGCGTGCGCGCGAGGTCCGCGAACTTCGCAGCGTCGCGCAAGAATCGGAACCGATTCTAGGAAAGCCCGATCCGTCGTTTCACGAGGATCGAGCGACCTTCGTGCGTGCGAACGGCCGGCGCTCCCAGGAGCAGCCGGACGCCGCCGCAGAAGGCAAAGGACGGTCCCGCGCCCGCTCAAGGCCGACGCGCGGTCCTGCGGCCAATCAGTCCGGCGAGGCCATCCGCCGGCGGATGTCGGCCTGCGAGGTCATCGGGCGGCCGCGTTCGGCCCGGCCCACGCGCTCGTAGAAGGCGTTGCCGCCGGCGATCGCGACATAGTTCATGTTGCCGTAGCCGAAGGTCAGCCCGGCCTGATGGAAGAACATCGCGTTCGAGGCCTCGACGTCCTCGTGACGGGCGCCGGCCAGAACGTCCTCGGCGACCTCCATTGCCAGATCGCTGCCCTGCGCCATCGGGCGGGACATCACGCCGGGCGCGAACTGGTTGCGCTGCGCCACGACACCGCAGACGTCGTCTCCATAGGCTTCCGATTCAACTCGGTTCATCACCACCGATCCGACCGCCAGCATGCCCTCCCGGCTCGACCGCTGGGATTCGAAGTACATCGCGCGCGCCAGGCACTCCTGCGCCCGGGGATCGACCTCGGCCGTCAGGGCCAGCGGTTCGACCTTGGTCTGTTGGCATCCGGCCAGCGCGGCGAGCGCCGCAAGACCGATGGCGATCCGGATCATGGGTGAGCCCCCGATTTCGATACGTCCCGGAATGGCGTTAACCATCGCGATCGGGCGGGAATGGGGTCCCCTTTTAGGTGGGAGCATTCAAGGACGCGTCTGTTGCCGATCGGCGACAGGAGGCGGGTTCGTGCGCCCGCCCCGCACAGTCCCGGAGAAGTTGAAATGTGGAAGGGAGCACGCGAAGGCGACCGGGCGTCGTACCCTGCTCACCGGGGATTTTCGATCTCCGCCAGCCACTTACGAAGGCAGGCGAATGGTTCCCAGGTCGCGAAATGACCTTATTCCAGCCCGGTTCGTCCCATGTTTCCGCCGCGGCAACCGCCGAAGACGCGGCCCTCGAAACAGCCCGGGGGCACCATCGAATGAAGTCCATGCCGGCGGCCATCGCCGCGATCACGCTCGCCGTCACGGCGACCTTCACCACCGTTCCGGCTCCGGCCATGGCCAACCCGGCCAAGGTCATTTCCGGCCCCGCCTCCTGGTATGGTCCGGGCTTTCAGGGGCGCCGCACGGCGAACGGAGAGCGGTTCGATCAGAATGCGATGACCGCGGCACACCGCACGCTGCCCTTCGGGACGAAGGTGAAGGTGACCTGCCGCAACACCGGCCGTTCGGTCACCGTGCGGATCAACGATCGCGGGCCCTTCACGGGCGGTCGCGTCATCGATCTCTCCCGCGCTGCGGCCAGCCAGATCGGGCTCGTGAACCGCGGCGTCGGTCCGGTGCGCGTCGACGTCATCGGCTGATCGAGCGGCCGTGGGCTTTCAAAGCGTCGGCCTCTTACGGAAAGACGACGGCGGCCGCGACGATCCCTGCGCCGCCGAGCATCGCGAAAAAGCACGTGTTGACGAAAACGGCGACGGCAGTCTCGATCCGCATGGGCTTCTCCTCTTGTTGCGATCCGAGAACGAAGCCGGATTCCGATCGTTCCCTTCCCGCGGGAGCGTGATTTCCCTTCTCGCCGTAACGTGAAGAGGACGGGGGAGGGCGCGACGGCTTCCCTCCGGAAGAGCCTCCGCTATCCTCGTTCCCGATGGCCGATCAGTCGTGCCGGGGACCGGCCGGCCGTGCCCCGCCTCGGCTGGCGTTCAGGGCAGCGGAGGGCGAATGGTCGACGAGAGCACGCAGCACGAGGATGAGCCGGAGACCGAGACCGAACCGGAGCGCATGTCCTGGTTCGTCTTCTCCTTCATGGCGATGTGCCTCTTCATGACGGCGGTCATGACCTACTACGCCTGGGGCGTCTTCACCGACGCGGTCTGAACGAGGCAAGGCGCGGTTCAGTCCGCCTCGCGATCGCGCGCCGCCGCAAGCTGCTGAAGCCAGGCCTCCGCGCGGCCGTCGGACGGCGCCCGCCAGTCGCCGCGCGGGCTCAGCGCCCCGCCCGAGACCACCTTCGGCCCGTTCGGCAGCGCCGAGCGCTTGAACTGCGACGTCCTGAAGAAGCGGACCAGGAAACGTTCGAGCCAGGTCTCGATCGTGCCGAGATCGTATTCGTTCTTCCGGGCCTCCGGGAAGCCCGCCGGCCACAGCCCTGCCCTCGCATCCCGCCAGGCGTGCCAGGCAAGGAAGGCGATCTTGGACGGGCGCTGACCGTAGCGCAGCGTGTGGAAGAGGAAGAAATCGTTCAGCTCGTAAGGCCCGATCTTCGATTCGGTCGACTGGATCGCGCCGTCCTCGCCGGCCGGGACGAGCTCGGGGGAGATCTCGGTGTCGAGGATCGCGCTCAGGACGCGGCCCGTCTCGCCGTCGAACTGACCGGACGAGACCGTCCAGCGGATGAGATACTGGATCAGCGTCTTCGGCACGCCGGGATTGACCCCGTAATGGCTCATATGATCGCCGACGCCGTAGGTGCACCAGCCGAGGGCGAGCTCCGACAGGTCGCCGGTGCCGATGACGAAACCGGAACGCTGGTTGGCGAGGCGGAACAGGAAGTCCGTGCGAAGACCGGCCTGCACGTTCTCGAAGGCGATGTCGTAGACCGGCTCGCCGTCGGCGAAGGGATGGCCCATCTGCGTCAGCATCTGCCGGGCGGCTGGTCGGATGTCGATCTCCTCCGCCGTGATCCCCAACGCGCGCATCAGCGCCCAGGCGTTCCCCTTGGTCGTCTCGCCGGTGGCGAACCCCGGCATGGTGAAGCCGAGGATCGTCGTTCGCGGCAGGTCCAGAAGGTCGCAGACCTTCGCGGCGACGATGAGCGCATGGGTCGAGTCGAGACCGCCCGACACGCCGATCACCATGTGGTCGCCCGGCGTGGCCTCGAACCGGCGGGCCAGAGCGTGCACCTGGATGTTGAAGGCCTCGTAGCAGTCCTGGTCGAGCCGCTCGGGCGCGTTCGGCACGAAGGGGAAGCGCCGGACAGGGCGCTTCAACCCGACATCCGCCGCGCTCGGCGCATGGTCGAACGCGATCCGCCGGAAGCGTTTCTCCGGATGGCCGGCGAGGGCCGCCGAATCGTTGAAGGTGCCGGTGCGCATACGCTCCTGGCGAAGGCGCGAGAGGTCGACATCGGCGACGATGCGCTGCGGACGCCGTTGGAACCGCTCGGCTTCGGCCAGGACGTCGCCGAGTTCGTGGATCGACCCCTGGCCGTCCCAGGACAGGTCGGTCGAACTCTCGCCCGGTCCCGCGGCCGAGTAGACGTAGGCCGAGATGGTCCGCATGGCCTGCGAGGCGCACAGGACGTGCCGGTCGGCCGCCTTGCCGACGGTGATGGGCGAGCCGGAGAGGTTGCAGAGAACCAGTGCGCCGGCGAGCGCCCCATGCGTCGACGGCGGCGTGGGCGCCCAGAAGTCCTCGCAGATCTCGACGTGGAAGACGAAGTCCGCCAGATCGCTCGCGCTGAACAGGAGATCGGGCCCAAAGGGGACGGTCTGACCGCAAAGGTCCATCGATTGCCCGTCCATGCCCGCCCCCGACGCGAACCAGCGCTTCTCGTAATATTCGCGGTAGTTCGGCAGGAAGGTCTTGGGCACGACGCCGAGGATGCGACCCTTCGCGACGGCGACGGCGCAATTGTAGACCCGGCCGTTGCGGCGCAGCGGGGCGCCCACCAGAAGGACGGGGGAGAGGGGCGCGCTCGCGGCGACGATCTGCGCCAGCGCGTCCTCGACCGCGTCGAGGAGCGCGTCCTGCAGATGAAGATCGTCGATCGCGTAGGCCGAGAGGTTCAGTTCGGGAAAGACGAGCAGGTCGCAGCCCTGCGCGTGCGCCAGGCGCGCCTCCTCGATCGTCGCGGCGGCGTTGGCGGCCGGATCGGCGATCGAGACCACCGGCGTCGAGACGCCGACGCGCAGGAAGCCGTGCGTGTGGAGCGATGCGAAGTCGCCGAGGCGTCGCGAAGTCATTGTCCGGCTTCCTTTGCCGCGGCCGGCGGCATGGAACGCTCGCGGCCGCCTGGGCTTCTCCGTGAAACGGCGTCGTCGCGCGCCGGCTCGAACGGAGGAAGACCGCATGTCGTCGGAGGCATCATCACAGTCCGCCCAATCCGGGGCCACACGATCCGGGGGCGTGCGCACGGAACGCGAGGCGCGCCCGATCGTCGTGAAGCGCCACGACGCGGTGATCGCATCGTCCCGGCGCGCGCTGATCGTCCATGGCGTCCTCGAGGCTCCGGTCTACTACGTGCCGATGGAGGACGTATACATGGAGCATCTGACGCCAAGCGACGAGACAGGCGAGCCGGGCGATTCCTTTGGCCGCCACTTTTTCTCGGTCGTCGCATCGGGCGGGGGCGTGGCGAACGCGGCCTGGATCCACCGCAACACCGATGCGGGGACCGCGGATCTTCGCGATCATCTCGGCTTCGATCCGGCGATCTTCAGCGTGACCGCGGGGTAGGGGGGTGCGCCGAGCCTTGCGAGACAGCCGGCCCCGCCCCCGACAGGGCGCGGGGCCGGCGTGCTCACCCGTCAGGCGAAGTGCTGGCCGCCATTCGCCGAGATCGTCGATCCGGTGATGAAGCCGGCCTCGTCGGAGGCGAGGAAGACGACGCAGCGAGCGATCTCTTCCGGCTCGCCGAGACGACCGACGG
The DNA here is from genome assembly GCA_023419535.1 of Pseudomonadota bacterium. Taxonomy (GTDB): domain Bacteria; phylum Pseudomonadota; class Alphaproteobacteria; order Rhizobiales; family Rhizobiaceae; genus Aureimonas. The sequence continues at coordinate 54,571 of JAEZXX010000034.1, forward strand.
GGATCTGAGGAATGATGCGCTCGTTCAGCACCTTCTCGTCGATCGCGCGAACCATTTCGGTGCCGATATAGCCCGGGCAGATCGCGTTGACGGTGATGCCGGCCCGCGCGCCCTCCTGGGCGAGCGCCTTGGTGAAGCCGATGTCGCCGGCCTTCGCCGCCGAGTAGTTCGTCTGCCCGGCCTGGCCCTTCTGCCCGTTGATGGACGAGATGTTGATGACGCGGCCGAACTTGCGGTCGCGCATGCCCGACCAGACCGGGTGGGTCATGTTGAAGAGGCCGGAGAGATTGGTGTCGATGACCGCCTTCCACTGGTCGGGCGTCATCTTGTGGAACATGGCGTCGCGGGTGATGCCGGCATTGTTAACGAGGATGTCGACCGGGCCGAGCTCGGCCTCGACCTTGGATATGCCCTCCTTGCAGGATTCGTAGGACGCGACGTCCCATTTGAAGACCGGGATGCCCGTCTCGTCGCGGAAGGCGTTCGCCGCCTCCTCGTTGCCGGCGTAATTGGCGGCGACGGAATAACCCGCCGCCTTCAGGGCCTTCGAAATGGCCGCGCCGATGCCGCGCGAGCCTCCCGTCACGATCGCCACTCGTCCCATGCAACTCCTCCCGTTCGCTGAATTGGAAACTGTGCCAGGCGGGCGGCCGACGGGCCGCCCGGTTTTCGATCACATGCGCTCGAAGCACATGGCGACGCCCATGCCGCCGCCGACGCAGAGCGTGGCGAGGCCCTTCTTGGCGTCCCGGCGCGCCATCTCGAAGAGCAGCGTGTTGAGGACGCGCGCGCCGCTCGCCCCGACGGGATGGCCGATCGCGATCGCGCCGCCATTGACGTTGACGATCTCCGGATCCCAGCCGAGCTCCTTGTTCACCGCGCAGGCCTGCGCGGCGAAGGCCTCGTTGGATTCCACGAGGTCGAGGTCGCCGATGGACCAGCCGGCCTTCTCAAGCGCCTTTCGCGACGCCGGGATCGGCCCGGTTCCCATCACGGCCGGATCGACGCCCGCCGTCGCCCAGGAGACGATGCGCACCATCGGCGTCAGCCCGCGGCGCGCAGCCTCCGCCTCGCTCATCAGCACCACGGCCGCGCCGCCGTCGTTGATGCCGGACGCGTTCGCCGCCGTCACCGAGCCCTCCTTGTCGAAGGCCGGACGCAGGCCGGAGATCTTCTCCAGCGTGACGCCGTGCTTGATGTACTCGTCGTCCGCCACGACCGTGTCGCCCTTGCGGCCCTTGATGGTGAAGGGAACGATCTCGTCCTTGAACCGCCCCGCCTTCTGCGCCGCCTCGGCCTTGTTCTGAGACTTGACCGCGAAGCCGTCCTGGTCGTCCCGGGTGATCTGGAACTCGCGCGAGACGTTCTCGGCCGTGTTGCCCATGTGGTAGCCGTTGAAGGCGTCCATCAGGCCGTCCTTGAGCATCGTGTCGACCATCTTCAGGTCGCCCATCTTGGTGCCGCCGCGCAGATGGGCCGCGTGCGGCGCCATCGACATGGATTCCTGCCCGCCCGCGACGACGATCTTGGCATCGCCGAGCGCGATCTGCTGCATGCCGATGGCGACGGCGCGAAGGCCCGAGCCGCAGAGCTGGTTGAGGCTCCAGGCCGTCGTCTCCTTCGGGCAGCCGGCCGCCATGGAAGCCTGCCGCGCGGGATTCTGGCCCTCGCCGGCCTGCAGGATCTGGCCCATGATCACTTCGTCGACCTCGGAGCCGTCGACCTTGGCGCGCGACAGCGCCTCGCGGATCGCGGCGGCGCCGAGTTGGTGGGCGGGAACGTTGGCGAAGGCGCCGTTGAAGGCGCCGACGGGCGTGCGGGCCGCGCCGACGATGACGATGGAATCTGCAGAGCTCATGAGCGTTCCTTCCCTGTTGTTGGCTCGCGCGTCCGGGCATCATCACCGGTGGTCCCGGCTTGTCGTACCACCCGTCTGGCGCGATGGAACTCGTTCTCCCACATCGTTAGCTAGCGCGGTTTCGCGGTCGGGGAAACACCGCCCCGCCGCCGCGCAAAGAATTTGGACTGCGCCGGCAAAGTGTGCCTAGATCGGGTGCGGCGCGGTGCCGGCGTCACCGGACGGCCGTTCAGCGGGAGTAGCGACGCATGCCCAAGAAGACCGAGTCGACGGTCATCAAGAAGTACGCGAACCGGCGCCTCTACAACACCGGCACGTCCATGTACGTGACGCTCGAGAACCTCGCGGCGATGGTGAAGGGGAACGAGGACTTCGTCGTTCAGGACGCCAAGACGGGGGAGGACATCACCCACGCGGTGCTCACCCAGATCATCTTCGAGCAGGAGAACAAGAGCGGGCAGACTCTGATGCCCATCACGTTCCTGCGGCAGCTGATCCGCTTCTACGGCGATTCCATGCAGATGGTGATCCCCGCCTATCTGGAGCATTCCATGGCGGCGCTGTCGAAGGAGCAGGAGACCTTCCGTTCTTCCGGAAACCCCATGGTGCAGACGACGCGTCTGATCGAGGAACAGGTGCGCCGCAACACCGAGATGTTCCGCCAGGCCATGGGGATGTTCAACCCCTTCCTGGCCGCGGCGACGGCGGAGGCCGCCAAACCGGCCGCCCCGTCGTCCTCGCCGCAGGGGGACGACCTCGCCGCGATGCGCGAGCAGATCGCGGAGATGCAGAAGAAACTCGAGGCTCTCGATAAGGCAAAGCAGTAAAGGTCGCGAGACTTTCCGTCGACCTTACGAATTCTTCTGGCGGAACGGGATGAACATTCCGGCGTTCCGCCAAGTCCCTCTTGGAATTGCCGGCTGGACGCGCGCGGGAAGCGATGCGATAAGCTTCGCGGATTCACCGCAGCGTCGCGGGGGAGGGATCATGTATCAACGGGACTACCGCGACCTCGTCGGCGGGGCGCTCCTGGTTATTGCCGGAGCGTTGATCGCCTGGTACGCCTATTCCAATCTGGACTTCGGAACCGTGCGGCGCATGGGCCCGGGCATGTTCCCGACCTCGGTCGGCGTCGTGCTCGCCGGCTTCGGCATCGCGATCATGATTCCGGCCTTCTTCCGTCCGGGAACGATGGAGGCGATCGAGTGGCGCTCCGCGAGCGCCGTCCTCGCCAGCGTCGCGGTCTTCGCCATGACCGTGCGGCCTTTCGGTCTGGTGCCGGCCATCGTCGCACTGATCTTCGTCGCCAGCCTCGCCGAGCAGAAGTTCCGTCCGATCTCCCTGATCCTGATGTCGGCTGTCCTGTCGGTCTGCGCCTGGGCCATCTTCTCGAAGGGGCTCGGCCTACCCCTCGTCATGTGGAGGTCGCCTTTCTGATGGACGTCCTCTCCTCGCTCGGCGGAAACATCGCGCTCGGCCTCAACACCGCGCTCTCGGCCTCCAATCTCTTCTACTGCTTCGTCGGCGTGTTCCTGGGAACCGTGATCGGCGTCATTCCCGGCATCGGCGCGCTCGCCGCGATCTCGATGCTCTTCCCGATCACCTTCCACCTCGACCCCACCTCGGCGCTGATCATGCTCGCCGGCATCTGGTACGGCACGAGCTACGGCGGCAACACCGCCTCGATCCTCCTGAACATTCCGGGCACGCCCGCCAACGCCGTCACCTGCCTCGACGGCTATCCGATGACGAAGCAGGGCCGCGGCGGCGTCGCCCTGTTCATGACGACGGTCGCCTCCTTCGTCGGCGGCTCGATCGGCATCATCCTGATGATGCTCTTCGCCCCGACCATCGCCTCCTACGCTCTGTCCTTCGGCTCGGCGGACTATTTCTCGCTGATGGTGCTCGGGCTCGTCGCGGCCTCGACCATCTCCGACGGCTCGGCCATGAAGGGTCTCGCCATGGTGGTGTTCGGCATCGCCTTCGGCACGGTCGGCATGGACATCTACACCGGCCAGGAGCGCTTCACGCTCGGCTATCTCGAACTGTCCGACGGGATCAGCCTCATCGCGCTCGCCATGGGCCTGTTCGGCCTCTCCGAGATCATCACCTCCATCCGCCACATCGACGTCGGCGGCATCGACAAGAATTCCGTCTCCTTCCGCGCGATGAAGCCGACGAAGGACGACATGCGCCGCTCGGTCGGCCCGGTCCTGCGCGGCACGGGGCTCGGCTCCTTCTTCGGCACCTTGCCGGGAACCGGCCCGTCGGTCGCCGCCTTCATGGCCTACGCGGTCGAGAAGCGGGTGGCGAAGGACAAGTCACGCTTCGGCAAGGGCGCGATCGAGGGCATCATGGCCCCGGAATCGGCCAACAACTCGGCCGACCAGACCTCCTTCATCCCGACGCTCGCCCTCGGCATTCCCGGCTCGCCCACGATGGCGCTGATGCTCGGCGCGCTGATCATCCACGGCATCACGCCGGGACCGCAGCTGATGACGCAGGAAGCGAGCCTCTTTTGGGGTCTCGTGATGAGCTTTTGGATCGGCAACGTCCTGCTCGTCATCCTGAACGTGCCGCTGATCGGCCTCTGGGTCAGGCTGCTCCTGATCCCGTACCACCTGCTCTACCCGGCGGTGCTGATGTTCATCTGCATCGGTGTCTTCACGGTGAACAACAACGCCTTCGACGTCTGGCTCGTCGTCTTCTTCGGCACGCTCGGCTACGTGATGCGACTGCTGCACTTCTCGCCGGCGCCCCTGCTGCTCGGCTTCGTGCTCGGGCCCCTGATGGAGGAGCATTTCCGCAGGGCCATGCTGATCTCCCGCGGCAATCTGGGAACCTTCGTCGAGCGTCCGATCTCGGGTACGGTGCTGGCCGTCACGGCCCTGCTGCTCCTGTGGAGCGCATGGAGCGCCTATCGCGGCTGGAAAGGGCGCCAGGCCGAGGAGGGCGTTCCGGCCGCGAACTGACCACGGCGAAGGCCGGTCGACGCCCGTGTGGCCGGCCGGCGGCGCCCAGATCCTTCGCCGGCGGCTCAGGCCGAAGGCACCAGTTCCCGGACGGCCGTTTCCATGCGGGCGAGATCCTCGGGCCGCGAAAGGCGATGGTCGCCGTCCGCGACGAGGGTCAGCGTCACCCCGTCGCCGGGAAGATGCGAGACGAGCTCCAGCGCATGGGTGTGCGGCACGTCCGGATCGGCCATGCCCTGGATGATGCGCACGGGGCACCCCGTGACGATCGGACCGTCCATGACGGCTGCGAGCGCACCGTCCTCCAGGAGCGCCTTGGTGTAGATCGTTGGATCGTCGGAATAGTCCGATGCCCGCGCGATGAAACCGTCGCGGTCGAGCGCCTGGCACTCCGGCCCGGTAAGCGAGGGTTCCACGAGCCGCGTCGTGAAGTCGGGCGCCGGCGCGAGAAGCAGGAGCCCGGCGAGCCGGCCCCGGCGTTCGGCCCAGGCCTTCGCGAGGCGCAGCGCCACCCAGGCGCCCATGGACGAACCGACGAGGATCAGCGGACCCTCGGTGCGGGCCTCGATGATGTCGGCGGCCTCGTCGCTCCAGCGCGAGATCGTCCCGTCCTCGAACCGGCCCTCCGATTCGCCGTGACCGGAATAGTCGAAGCGCAGATACCGGAGCCCCTCGCGGCCGGCGAAGTCCGAAAGCCGCTCGGCCTTGGTTCCGCGCATGTCGGAGCGGTAGCCGCCGAGCCACACGATCGTCGGGGCCGCGCCCTCCCGTTCGAGGAAAGCGAGCCGGGTGCCCTTCACCGTGGCGTGGAAGGATGCGGCGGGCGTCAGGACATCCACGGGGCTCGGGTCTCCTTCGTTCGATACGGCCGCGGGGGCGGGCCGGCCTGGACGCGTCCTCGTCGCGTTCTGGACAAAAATGCGTGGGTTGCGTCGTGAATTGGATCGCCTGCCATGCTATATGCGTTGTGTTCGCTGCGAGGATGGCGTTCGCACTCTAGCGTCATCCCACCGAACTAGTGTCGTCAACAGCAGGAGACAACGACCATTCGCAGACCTTTTCGTGCGCCGCCCGCCCAGAAGGAAGGGCCCCGCTCAAACCGTGAAATTCGCGTTCCGACCATTCAGCTCATCGACGCCGAGGGGCAGAATCGCGGACAGGTCCCCACGGCCGATGCCATGGCGATGGCGGAGGAGGCGGGTCTCGATCTCGTTGAGATCGTGCCCACGGCCAATCCGCCGGTGTGCAAGATCCTCGATCTCGGCAAGCTGAAATACGAGGGGCAGAAGAAGGCCGCGGAAGCGCGCCGGCGGACGAAGACCATCGAGGTCAAAGAGATCAAGATGCGTCCGAACATCGACGACCATGATTACGAGACGAAGATGAAGGCCGTGCGCCGCTTCTTCGACGAGGGCGACAAGGTCAAGGTGACGCTGCGGTTCCGCGGGCGCGAGATGGCGCACCAGGAACTCGGCATGCAGCTCCTCTCGCGCGTCCGCGAGGAGACGGCCGAAATCTCCAAGGTGGAAGCCGAGCCGAAGCTCGAGGGACGCCAGATGATGATGGTCCTCGCGCCCAAGGGCTGATTCGAAACTGCGGCGCGCCTCGCGGGCGCGCCCGCCCGGCGCCGTGCCTTCGCACCAGTGCGTCCTCGGCTTTGCAGCGAGCTCGGCCCTGCGTCTTCGGCGGAAAGGCGCGGCAGGGCGTTGCGGATGCGGCCGGCGTTCGCCCGAGAGCGGGAACCCGAGAGCGGGAAGCCGCGAAAGGGGTCTTGAGGCCGGAGTTCCCCCAGTGCTCTCCGGGCCCCGCGTCCCGTTCGCATGGGGACGCTCGGCGCTTGCCCCGCATCCCCGTTTGCGTTAGAGAGCCAGCCGTCAACGAGAGCCGACCGGCAGGGCATGCCGTGGCGGCTCATAATGCTGTCGATCCATCCTCGAACGTTTCGTTCGGACGCCCGCCCGCCACATGCGGGAGGTCGGGGATCGAAGCTCCTCATTCCAGGAGAGCGAAATGCCCAAGATGAAGACCAAGGCGGCCGCCAAGAAGCGGTTCCGCATGACCGCGACCGGAAAGGTCAAGGCCGGTGCCGCCGGCAAGCGCCACGGCATGATCAAGCGTTCCAACGACTTCATCCGCAACGCCCGGGGGACCATGATCCTGTCCGAGCCCGATACGCGGATCGTCAAGATCTACATGCCCTACGACCGCTGAGCGGCGACGGGTCTACAAGAGATTTCAAGGAGCTAGATCATGGCACGCGTCAAGCGGGGCGTTACGTCCCATGCCAAGCACAAGAAGGTTCTGAAGGCCGCGAAGGGCTTTTACGGCCGTCGCAAGAACACGATCCGCGCCGCCAAGGCCGCGGTCGACCGGTCCAAGCAGTACGCCACGCGCGACCGCCGCAACAAGAAGCGCAACTTCCGCGCTCTCTGGGTGCAGCGCATCAACGCCGCGGTCCGCGAACATGGCCTGACCTACGCCCGCTTCATCGACGGCCTGAACAAGGCCGGGATCGAGGTGGACCGCAAGGTTCTGTCCGACATCGCCATCCACGAACCGGAGGCCTTCGCGGCCCTCGTCGAGCAGGCGAAGGGCGCCCTGTCCTACATCAAGGACAGCCAGTTCCCGAACGCCTACGAGCGTGCGGTCGGGGAGAAGAAGGCCGCCTGAGCCTTCCATCTTCGAGCGAGTTGAAGACGCCCGCCCGGTCTAAACGACCGGGCGGGTTTTTCTGAGGGCGGCCCGGTCGCGGCGGCGGATGTCGCATTGGATGACATCGCAAGCCTCGACCTTGCCGGATGCACGCTTATCTCTCGCGGCGGCAGGCGCAGAAGAGCATTAATCGTGCACACCCAAGAGCCCGATTCTCCTGAGGAAATCCGCGACGAACAGGCGCGTTCGGCAGGTCGCGACACGGCGCGCTACAAGGCTCTCTTCGACGCGCTCGAAGACGGGTTCTGCATCATCGAGTTCGTGGACGGCCCGAACGGGCCTCTGAGCAACTACGTCCATATCGACGCCAATGACGGCTACGCACGGCAGACCGGGATCGCCGACATCGTCGGCAAGAGTGTCTACGACGTCGCGCCGATCGACGCGTCCGAGTGGGTGCAGCTCTATGGAAAGGTCCTTCGGACCGGAGAGCCCGTGCGCTTCGAGCGCGAATTCGTCGAGATCGGCCGCCACATCGAAGTTTCGGCGTCGCGGCTGGAGCCTGCCAGCCTCAACCAGGTCTCAGTCCTCTTTCGGGACGTCAGCGACCGCAAGGCGGCCGAGGCGGCGATGCGCGAAAGCGAATCGGTCGCGCGCGAAAACGCCCAGCGCGTTCAGTTGGCGCTCGCGGCGGGCGCCATCATCGGAACCTGGATCTGGGACATCCCGAACGACCGTCTCACCGTCGACGAAGCCTTCGCGCGGTCCTTCGGCCTCGACCCGGCGCTGGGGCAGGTCGGCCTTCGTATCGAACAGGCCGTCCAGACGGTCCATCCCGACGACCGGGCCGCACTTGCCGAAGCGATCGAGGAGGCGGTGCGTCGCGGCGGCGCCTACGCGCACCAGTACCGCACGCGCCGCGCGGACGGGAACTACTATTGGCTGGAGGCGAACGGGCGGGTGGAGCATGGCCCCGACGGGACGCCGCTGAGCTTTCCCGGCGTCCTGATCGACGTTGAGGAGCGCCGGGCCGCCGAAGCCGAGCGGCGTCGTGTCACCGAGATGCTGAAGCATCTGAACGAGACGCTGGAGCAGCGCGTCGCCGAGCAGACCGCCGAACTGATGATCGCCGAGGAGGCGCTGCGCCAGAGTCAGAAGATGGAAGCCGTGGGCCAGCTGACCGGCGGCCTCGCGCACGATTTCAACAATCTCCTCGCGGGGATCTCCGGTTCGCTGGACATGATGCAGGCGCGCATCCTGCAGGGGCGCATCGGCGAGCTGGACCGCTACATGATTGGGGCGCAGGGCGCGGTGAAGCGCGCGGCCGCGCTCACCCACCGCCTGCTCGCCTTCTCCCGCCGCCAGACGCTGGACCCGAAGCCCACCGACGTGAACCGCCTCGTGGCCGGCATGGAGGAGCTGATCCAGCGCACCGTCGGTCCGCAGATCACGGTCGAGTCGGTGGCGAAGGGCGGACTCTGGGCGACGCTGGTCGATCCGAACCAACTGGAGAACGCGCTTCTCAATCTCTGCATCAACGCGCGCGACGCCATGCCCGACGGCGGCAAGATCACGATCGAGACGGCCAATCGCTGGCTCGACGAGCGGGCCGCGAAGGAGCGCGACCTGCCGCCTGGCCAGTATGTCTCCATGTGCGTGTCGGACACCGGCACCGGCATGTCGGCGGACATCATCGAGAAGGCCTTCGATCCCTTCTTCACCACCAAGCCGATCGGCCTCGGCACGGGGCTGGGCCTCTCGATGATCTACGGCTTCGCCCGGCAGTCGGGCGGCCAGGTGCGCATCTATTCGGAGGTCGGGTCGGGCACGATGGTCTGCGTGTACCTGCCGCGTCACCACGCGAGCGCGCAGGAGGAGATGCATCTGCCCTCGCCCCCGCCGCCTCCGGTCTCGACGGACAAGACCGTCCTCGTCGTGGACGACGAGCCGCTGGTCCGCATGCTTGTGGTGGACGCGGTGGAGGAGCTGGGCTTCGTCGCGCTTGAAGCCGGCGACGGCCCGGAAGCCCTGAAGATTCTCCGCTCCGATGCGGTGATCGACCTTCTGGTCACCGATGTGGGCCTGCCGAACGGCATGAACGGGCGCCAGGTCGCCGACGCCGCCCGCGAGTTGCGATCCGGCCTCAAGGTCCTCTTCGTGACCGGATTTGCGGAGAACGCCGTCCTCAGCCACGGTCATCTCGAGCCCGGCATGCAGGTGGTCACCAAGCCTTTCGAGATGGCGGCGCTTTCCGAGCGCATCCGCTCGATGGCGGTGGACTGACGAGGGCCGGCGCCGGCGAGTACGGGTGCTTCGCCTTTGCGCGACTGCCGGGATGTTCTAGAAGCCGGCGAGCGCCCGGGCCCCGGCCGGGCGGACAGACAGGACTTGAGACCCCGTGCGCGACCTGAAAGCTCTCGAAGAGACAACGCTCCGCGACATCGACGCGGCCGGCGACGAAGCGGCGCTGGAGGCCGTGCGCCTGGCGGCCTTGGGCAAGAAGGGAGAGATCTCCGAAGCTCTGAAGAGCCTCGGCAAGATGAGCCCCGAAGAGCGCCGCGAGGCCGGGCCTGCGCTGAACGGCCTGCGCGACAGGGTTCAGGCGGCACTCGCGGAAAAGCGCGAGGCGCTGGCAGACGCGGCGATGGACGCACGGCTCTCGGCCGAGCGGGTCGACGTGTCGCTGCCCGTCCGGCCTTCGCCCCTCTCGCGGGGGCGCATCCATCCGATCAGCCAGGTGATCGACGAGATCACCGCGATCTTCGCAGACATGGGTTTCACGGTGGCCGAAGGGCCCGACATCGAGACGGACCGCTACAATTTCACCGCGCTGAACTTCCCCGAGGGCCATCCGGCGCGCGAGATGCACGACACCTTCTTCCTGAAGGGGCGCGAGGGGGAGGAGCCGCGCCTCCTGCGCACCCACACCTCGCCGGTGCAGATCCGCACGATGGAGCGCCAGGCGCCGCCGATCCGGATCGTCATTCCCGGCAAGACCTACCGGCAGGATTCCGACGCGACCCACACGCCGATGTTCCATCAGGTCGAGGGGCTCGTCATCGACAGGACCGCGAACGTCGCCAACATGAAGTGGGTGCTGACCGAGTTCTGCGAGGCCTTCTTCGAGGTGCCGAGCCTGAACATGCGCTTCCGCCCCTCGTTCTTCCCGTTCACCGAGCCTTCGATGGAGGTCGACATCCAGTGCGACCGGTCCGGCTCCGAGGTGCGCTTCGGGCAGGGGACGGACTGGATGGAGATCCTGGGCTGCGGCATGGTCCATCCCAACGTTCTGCGCGGCGTCGGGCTCGACCCGGACGAGGTGCAGGGCTTTGCCTGGGGCATGGGCATCGACCGCATCGCCATGCTGAAATACGGCATGCCGGACCTTCGCGCCTTCTTCGACGCGGACGTGCGCTGGAACGAGCACTACGGCTTCCGCCCGCTCGACTTGCCGACCCTATTCGGGGGTCTGAGCAACTGATCTTTTCGTGGTGACGATTAGCTTTGCGCGAGGGTCTTGGATTTCGAGTGGAACGAGGCGAAGCGGCAGCGAAACATTCTAGAGCGCGGCTTCGATTTCGCTGAGGAGGGACGGATCGACCTATCGACGAGCTACGACGCTTCTCGATCGACGCAGAGAGTATGGCGAGGACCGTTTCGTCGCGCTGGGGCTGATCGAAGGTCGGCTGTACGTTCTATGCTGGACGCAAAGAGCCGAGCGGCGGCGGATCATCTCCTTCAGGAAGGCAAATCGACGTGAGCAGGACGCCTTTTCAATCTCTTCCGGACGATCGTCCCCCGCTGACGGACGATGAGGGAGAGGTGCGCGAGCTCACTGCGGACGAATTCCGGCACGGTGCCGCCACGCTCGACGTCTTTCCCGATTTCATGCAAGCTCTGGGGACTCTGCGCCGCCAACGCGGGCCCCAGCAGACGCCGACGAAAAAGCGTGTCGGCTTGCGCCTCGATCGGGCGGTCGTGGACCATTTCCGTGCGACGGGACCGGGCTGGCAGTCCCGTATCAACGCGCTGCTCCTCGGTCATGTTCAAGGCATGCAGGCAACCTCGACGCATCCGGTCGCACCTGGGTCGCGGGCCGAGCGGGGGTAGGCGAAACCGCGCGCGCTCGAATTCTTCCGCAGTGCCTGTTATGTCATCGCGCGCGCCGGTCGAAGGGCGTCAGCCGAAGGATCGCGGCCATGTCCGTCAAACTCTTCATCGTCGATGCCGTGGCAGTCGTCGCGGGTGCCATCATCGGCACGCTCGTGTCGGGCTTCTGCGTCTGGCTCTTTGCGGGCGAGCCGTTCATGACGGCCATGTTCTCGCCGGCGGATTATGTTCTGGGCCTCGTGACGGTGATCCTCTTTGCTACCTTCTATGCGAAGCTGGAAGCTACGCCCGCGGTTCTGGCGTCTCTCGCCGTTGGCGTCGCCTTGCCGACCATCGTCGACCGCTTTGCCTTCGGTTCCACGCTCGGCCTGACGACGCTGCTTCTGGCTAGTCTGGTGTTCGCTGTCGCCGCCCTGTCCACCTACCGCTTCGTCCACGCCAATGGCGCGGTGCGCGACGCGGCCCGCCGCGCCGCCGACCACTGAACGCTCGGAGCAAATCCAGCGCCGGCCGGTCGATCGTGACGACCGGACGACGCCTCCGCCCAAAATTCTTTCCGAAAGTCGCCTTCCGATGAAGTTCACCCTGTCCTGGCTGAAGGATCACCTCGACACGACCGCCTCGCTCGCCGAGATCACCGAGACGCTGACGGCGATCGGGCTGGAGGTCGAGAGCGTCGACGACAAGGCGGCGATGCGGCCCTTCACCATCGCCCGCGTGTTGACGGCCGAGCCGCACCCGGACGCCGACCGGCTGCGCGTCCTGACGGTCGACGCCGGCCCGAACGTCAATGGCGGCAGGCCGCTGCAGGTCGTCTGCGGCGCGCCCAACGCACGCGCCGGCCTCGTCGGCGTCCTCGGCCTTCCGGGCACCTACGTGCCCGGGATCGACACGACGCTGGGCGTGGGCAAGATCCGCGGCGTCGAGAGCCACGGCATGATGTGCTCGCAGCGCGAACTGGAGCTGTCCGACGAGCACGACGGCATCATCGACCTGCCCGCCGATGCCCTGGTCGGAACCGCCTTCGCCGATTATGCCGGGCTCGCCGACCCGCTGATCGAGATCAACCTGACGCCGAACCGGCCCGATGCGACGAGCGTCCACGGTATCGCGCGCGATCTGGCGGCCGCCGGCCTCGGCACCCTGAAGACAGCGGCGGTCGAGCCGGTTGCGGGCAGCGGGGCCTGCCCGGTCGACGTGCGCGTCGAGAGCGCCACCTGCCTCGGCTTTGCGCTTCGCCGCGTCTCGGGCGTGACGAACGGCCCGTCGCCGGAGTGGATGCAGAAGCGCCTGCGCTCCATCGGCCTTCGCCCGATCAACGCGCTCGTCGACATCACCAACTACCTCACCTTCGATCGCGGACGGCCGCTGCACGTCTTCGATGCCGCCAAGGTGTCGGGCGACCTCGTCGTGCGGCAGGCACGCGAGGGCGAGGAGCTCCTCGGGCTCGACGGAAAGACCCATGCGCTGCATCCCGGCGTCTGTGTCATCGCCGACGAGAACGGCGTCGAATCGATCGGCGGCATCCTCGGCGGCGAGCATTCGGGCTGCGACGAGGCGACGACGGACGTCCTCATCGAATCGGCGCTCTGGGAGCCGATCGACATCGCCCGCGCCGGCCGCTCGCTCGGCATCATCACCGATGCGCGCTACCGCTTCGAGCGCGGCGTCGATCCGGCCTTCATGGAGGACGGGCTTGAACTCGCGACCCGGTTGGTCCTGGATCTATGCGGGGGAACCGCCTCGGAGCCGAGGATCGTCGCGCGCGCCCGATCCACGCCCGCCGCGATCGACTTCCCCTTCACGGAGGTGGAGCGCCTGACGGGCCTCGCCGTTCCGGCCGACCGCCAGGTCGAGCTGCTGACGCGGCTGGGCTTCGGGGTCGAGCGGAGCGGCGAGCGCGCTGCCGTCGTCGCGCCGTCCTGGCGCCCGGACATCGAGGGCAAGGCCGATCTCGTCGAGGAGGTCATGCGTCTGGTCGGCGTCGACGCGATCGAGCCCAAACCGCTCGAGCGTGTCCAGGCGGTGGCGACCCCGATCCTGACGCTCGCCCAGAAGCGCGACAAGGCCGCCCGGCGTGCTCTCGCCGCCCGCGGCATGGTCGAGACCGTCACCTATTCCTTCGTCTCAACCGAGGCGGCCGAACTTTTCGGCGGCGGCGACGAGGCGTTGAGCCTGAAGAACCCCATCGCGGCCGACCTGTCCGACATGCGACCCTCGCTGCTGCCGAGCCTGATCCAGGCGTCGGCCCGCAACGCCGCGCGCGGCCACGGCGACACGGCGCTCTTCGAGGTCAGCCACGTCTACCGCTCGATCGACCCGGACGGCCAGAGACGCGTCGCCGCCGGTCTTCGCCGCGGCACGGCCGGCCTGTCGGGCGCGGGGCGCGACTGGGCGGGCTCGGCGGGCCCCGTCGGCGTCTTCGACGCCAAGGCGGACGCGATCGCGGTACTCGAAGCGCTCGGCGTTCCGACCGAGCGGCTGCAGGTCGAGGCGCCCGCGAGCTCCTGGTACCATCCGGGGCGCTCCGGCCGCATCAAGCTCGGTCCGAAGACGGTGCTTGCCGAATTCGGCGAGCTCCACCCAAAGACCGCCAAGGCGCTCGGCGCCGGCGGCACGCTCGCCGGCTTCGAGGTGCATCTCGACGAGTGTCCGGAGCCCAAGCGAAAGGCGACCAAGACCAAACCGGTTCTCACGCTCTCGCCCTTCCAGCCGGTGAAGCGCGACTTCGCCTTCGTGGTGGAAGCGCAGACTGAAGCGCTGAAGGTCGTGCGTGCGGCCGAAGGGGCCGATCGCAAGCTCGTCGGCGAGGTCCGCGTCTTCGACATCTTCGAGGGCGTGTCGCTGGGCGAGAACGCCAAGTCGATCGCCATCGAGGTGACGCTCAACCCCGCCGACAAGACCTTGACCGATTCCGAGATCGAGGCCGTCTCGGCCAAGATCGTCGCGGCCGTCGCCAAGGCGACCGGCGGAACGCTTAGGAGCTAGGCGGCGCCATGCTGCGCTGGGGCGTCCTCTCGACGGCGAAGATCGCGCGCGTCCACCTGATCCCGGCGATCCTGGCGGCGGAGGGGTCCGTCCTCGCCGCCATCGCCAGCCGGGACGGGAACCGTGCCCGAGCGCTCGCCGACGATTGCGGCGCACCGCACGCGTTCGGCTCCTACGAGGCCCTCCTCGACAGCGATGCGGTCGACGCGGTCTACGTGCCGGTGCCGACCGCGCATCACGTCGAATGGGCGACGAAGGCCGTCCGGGCGGGCAAGCACGTCCTCGTCGAGAAGCCGTTGGCACTGAAGGCTGCCGACATCGAGCCGCTGATCGCGGCGCGCGACGAGCAGGGCGTCGTCGTCGCCGAGGCCTTCATGGTCAAGCACCACCCGCAATGGGCGCAGGTCCGCGACTGGATCGACGCGGGGCGGATCGGCAGACTGCTGCACGTGCAGGGCGCCTTCTCCTACTTCAACGACGATCCCGCCAACATGCGCAACGTCGTCGAACTCGGCGGCGGCGCGCTGCCGGACATCGGCGTCTACCCGATCGTCGTCACCCGCCTGGTAACGGGCGCCGAGCCCGTTTCCGCCCTGGGGCGGATCGAGCGCGATCCCCGCTTCGGGACGGACCGTTTCGCCGACTGCACCGTCGACTTCGACACGTTCCGCCTGTCCTTCTACGTCGGCACGCAGGCGGCCGCGCGACAGTCGATGGTGTTCCACGGAAGCGACGGCTTCATCGAGATCGAGGCGCCCTTCAACGCCGGCGTCTACGGGGATACGCGGGTCGTCCTGCACGATCGCGGACATCAGGACGCCGAAATCCGGCGCTTCCCGGCGGTGAACCAGTATCGCGAGCAGGTCGAGGCCTTCTCGCGCCGGGTCGCGGGCGAGGCCGTGGCCATCTTCAGCCTCGAGGAATCGGTGCTGAACCAGCGTGTCGTCGATGCGCTCTTGCGGTCCGAGTCCAGCGGACGACACGAAAGCGTGTGACCTTCCGCCGCCAAAGCGACGGAGACGCGTGCTCCCTGTCGCAAGGCTCGGGCCAACGGGCCGTGCGATCCTGGCGGGGACGAGGAGAGGCTCCATGCGCATCCGTTCGGCGACGACGCTTCTGGCGATCCTGACCGGCCTGACCTTCGCGGTTCCGGCCGAAGCGCAGGTCGCGCGCGAGATTTTCGGGGCTCTGGGCGGACCGGCGGGCGAGCGCACCGATGCCGTCGGCAACTACAATCGCGGCTGCCTCATGGGCGGCGTCGAGATGCCCCCGGACGGCCCGCACTGGCAGGACGTGCGCCGCAATCGCAACAAGTCCTACGGCCACCCCGTCACGATCGACTTCCTGAAACGCTTCTCGGAGATCGTGGCGGCCAACGACAATTGGCGCGGCATCCTGATCGGCGACATCTCGCAGCCGCGCGGCGGGCCCGCCGTCGGCCACTCCTCGCACCAGATCGGCCTCGACGCCGACATCTATCTGACCGAAATGCCGCCGCAGCGCCTGAACGAGGTGCAGCGCGAGGAGATGGACATGCCCTCCGTGCTGCGGCCCGGCAGCCTGAGCGTGGACGACAGCCGCTGGCGTCCGGAGCATCATCGGCTGATCCGCCGCGCCGCGCTGCAGCCCGAAGTCGAGCGCATCTTCGTGCATCCGGGAATCAAGAAGAAGCTGTGCGAGACCGCCGGTGGAGACCGGTCCTGGCTGCGAAAGGTCCGGCCGGCCTACGGACACGACTATCACTTCCACATCCGCCTCGCGTGCCCCGCCGGCACGACCTGCGAGAGACAAGACCCGGTTCCTCGCGCCGAAGGGTGCGATGCCAGCCTGCAATGGTGGTTCGACGTGGCGCTGCAGCCGCCCCCTCCGGACGCGCCGCCCTACAAGCCGCGCCCTCCGATGCAATTGTCCGCGCTGCCCAACGCCTGCATCGCGCTCGCCCGCGCGCCCGCAGGGCCGGTGCCGAGCTTCTTGCAGGCAAGTGCCGCGTCCGCGGCGGTTCCCGCTCCTCCAGCGAGCGTGCCGGTGCCGAGCCCGCGACCCGGCGGGTGACGCCGCCCGACGGTCCGTCGCGCCGGACCCCGCGTCCCGCTTGGCCTGCGACCGGGCTCGCGCTATGCCCGGTCCGATCCGAAGCGAGCGCCGCCATGCCCGACAGTTCAGACGCCCTGATCTTCCCGATCCTTCTCGGCGACATCGGCGGCACCAATGCGCGCTTCTCGCTCCTCGCAGACGCCTCCGCCGAACCGACGACTTTTCCGATCGTCCAGACGGCGAGCTTCCCGAACATCGACGATGCCATCCGCGACGCCGTCTTCGAGCGGACGGCGATCCGCCCGCGTTCGGTCGTCCTCGCCGTCGCGGGCCCGGTCGAAGGCGCGGAGATCGCGCTGACCAACTGCGACTGGGTGGTGCGGCCGGAGGCGCTGATCGCCGAGCTCGGCTTCGAGGCCGTGGTCGTCCTGAACGATTTCGAGGCGCAGGCGCTCGCCGTCGCCGGGCTGCCGGAGGACGGCCGCGTCCAGATCGGCCCCGGGGAACCGGCCGAGGGTGCGAGCCGCGTGGTCGTCGGACCCGGCACCGGGCTCGGGGTCGCCGGTCTGGTGCGGGCGCGGGGCATGTGGATCCCGGTCGCCGGCGAGGGCGGGCACGTCGATCTCGGTCCCCGCACGGACCGCGACCGCGCGATCTGGCCGCATCTCGACGCGATCGAGGGGCGCATCTCGGCCGAACAGATTCTCTGCGGGCGCGGGCTCGTGAACCTCTATCGGGCGATCTGCGCCGCTGACGGACATTCTCCGGTGCACACCGGCCCGGCCGCCATCACGCAGAGCGCGATCGAGGGCGGAGACCCGGCGACAGGCGAAGCGGTGGACCTCTTCGCCACCTATCTCGGCCGCCTGGCCGGCGATCTGGCGCTGGTCTTCATGGCGAAGGGCGGCGTCTATGTCGCGGGCGGCATCTTCGCCCGTCTGATGCCCGTCCTGAAGCGCGAGGCGTTCCGGAGCGCCTTCGAGGACAAGGCGCCGCATTCGGCGCTGATCGGAGCGATTCCGCTCTACGTCGTCACGCAGCCCCTGGCGGCCCTCGCCGGGCTCGCGGCCTATGCGAGCCGCCCGTCCAGCTTCGGGGTAGAGACGAAAGGGCGGCGCTGGTCGGCCCGATCGCACGACCTGCGGTAGGCACGGACCGCGTCTGCCTTTATAGAACCGCCATCGTCCGTCATCGGAGCCTCGGCTCGCGGGGAGGGGCCGAGAAGCGAAACGGAACGCACGACGTCCGCGGAAGGCCCATTGTCCGTCAAGCCAGCCCTCTCCCTTTCGAAGGAACAGGACCGCAGCCGCGCCTTCGCGTTGCTCAAGCGCATCCTCGCCGAGAACGGCCAGGAGCACCGCGGCAATTACGCGATCGCCATCGTGTGCATGGTGCTCGTGGCCGCGACGACGGCGTTCCTCGCCTGGATCATGCGCGACGTCATCGACGAGATCTTCGTCGCCGGCGACATCACCTTCGTCGTCTCGCTGCCGATCATCGTCTTCCTGACCTTCGTCGTCCGCGGGGCGGCGACCTACGGGCAGGGCGTCATCCTGGCGCGGATCGGCAACGACATCGTGGCGCGCTACCAGCGCCGCCTCTTCGCCCACCTGACCGAGCTTTCGGTCGACTTCTTCGGCGAGACGCGATCGGCCCAACTCGCCGCACGGATCAATCAGAACGTGACGGGCGTGCGCGACACGCTCAATCTGACGATCACCTCGATCGCCCGCGACGCGCTGACGCTCGTCTTCCTCGTCGGCGTCATGGTCTGGCTCGACCCGCTGCTCTCGGCGATCGCGCTTCTCGCCGGCCCGCCGGTCGGCATCATGATCGCCAGACTGGCACAGAAGCTGCGCAAGGCGACGCGCCAGTCGGTGGAGCTAAACGCCCGCGTCCTCGGGGCCATGCAGGAGGCCTCGCAGGGCATCCAGGTCGTCAAGGCCTTCACGATGGAAAAGCCGCTGCGTGAGCGGATGGAGGGATTGATCGAAGGGGCGCAGGAGCGCTCCGACCGCATCGCCATCATCACCGAACGCTCCGGGCCCGTGACGGAGACGATCGCGGGCATCGCGATCGCCGGCGTCATCGCGTGGTCGGGCTATCGCGCGATCGTGGAAGGTCATTCGCCGGGCGCGATGTTCGCCTTCATCACCGCGCTGCTCCTCGCCTACGATCCGGCGCGGCGCCTCGCCCGGCTGCAGGTGCAGCTGGAGCGCGCGCTGGTGAACGCGCGCATGATCTACGAGATTCTCGACATGCCGCCGCGCCAGGCCGACGCGCCGGACGCTCCGGCGCTCGCCGTCACCCGCGGCGAGGTCGTCTTCGAGGCCGTCACCTTCGGCTATCACCACGCCGATCCGGTGCTGTCGGGCGTCTCCTTCGTCGCGCCCGCGGGTCGCACGACGGCGCTGGTGGGCGCGTCCGGCGGCGGCAAGTCCACGATCATCACGCTGATCGAGCGCTTCTACGACCTCGATTCCGGCCGCATCCTCATCGACGGAGAGGACATCGCGGCGGTGACCAAGGCCTCTCTGCGCCGGCAGATCGCCTACGTGCCGCAGGCGCCGACGCTGTTCGAGGGCACGATCCGCGACAACATCCGCTACGGGCGGCCGGAGGCCAGCGACGAGGAGGTCGAGGAGGCCGCGCGGCAGGCGCAGGCGGAGGAGTTCATCCTGGCCCAGCCTCTCGGCTACGAGACGCCGGTCGGCGAGGCGGGCGCCACGCTCTCGGGTGGCCAGCGCCAGCGCCTCTCGATCGCCCGGGCTCTCCTGCGCGACGCGCCGATCCTCCTGCTCGACGAGGCGACCTCCGCGCTCGACACCAAGTCCGAGACGCTTGTCCAGGCCGCGCTGGAGCGCGTGATGAAGGGTCGCACCGTCATCGTCGTCGCCCATCGCCTGTCGACCATCGTCGATGCGGACCAGATCCTCGTCGTCGAACGGGGGCGGATCGCGGAGGCCGGCACGCACGAGGAACTGGCCCGGCGGCCCGGCGGGCTCTACGCTCAGTTCCATGCCATGCAGGGCAAGGCGCGCGCCCGCACGAACGTGGCGGCAGCCGAATGAGCGAGGAGGCGGTGGAGCGGATGAAGCTCGTGGTGCTGGGCGCGGCCGGCCGCATGGGGCGCACGCTCGTGCGGATCGTCGCGGAGACGCGGGGCGCATCCGTTCACGCCGCGATCGAGCGGCCGGGCAATGCGTTGCTCGGGCAGGACGCGGGCACGCTCGCGGGCGTCGCGCCCGCAGGCGTCGTTCTCGGCGACGATCTGGACACCGCGCTCGACGGGGCCGACGGCATCCTCGACTTCACCGCACCGGCCTCCAGCGTCGCGGTCGCACGGCTCGCCGCCGCGCGCGGGCTCGTCCACGTGATCGGGACGACCGGCTTCTCGGCCGAGGACGAGGCGGCGATCCGACAGGCCGCAGGCGCCGGAGCGGTGATCGTGAAGTCGGGCAACATGAGTCTTGGCGTGAACCTCCTCGCCAGCCTCGTCGAGCAGGCGGCACGCGCCCTCGGACCAGACGCCTTCGACATCGAGATCGTCGAAATGCACCACCGCCACAAGGTGGACGCGCCGTCGGGCACGGCGCTGCTCCTGGGACAGGCCGCCGCCGACGGGCGGGGCATCGACCTCGGTGCTTCGAGTGTCAGGGTGCGCGACGGGCACACCGGCGCGCGAGAGGACGGCACGATCGGTTTCGCCACGCTTCGCGGCGGCTCGGTGGTCGGGGAACACCAGGTGATCCTGGCGGGCGAAGGCGAGCGCATCGAGCTCGCCCACCGCGCCGAGGACCGTTCGATCTTCGCGCGCGGCGCCGTGCGGGCCGCGCTATGGGCGAAAGACCGTTCACCGGGGCTCTATTCCATGCGCGACGTGCTGGGCCTAGTCTGAGGCCTCGTCCATTTCGCGAAAGTCAGACGATGACCGACATCGGCGCTCACGGCCCTTCCGCGCTCGATCCGATCCTGTCCGCCGCTCCGCACCGGGTCGGGATCGTCTCGCTTGTCGTGGCCGACCTCGATCGCGTGTCGGACTTCTACCGGCGGATGCTGGGGCTCGAACTCCTGGAGACGAGCGAGGGGGTCGCCCGGCTGGGAACGGCGTCGGCCGTCCTTCTCGAGCTTCGCCACGATGCGGGAGCGGCCCCTCGTTCGGCGCGCGATGCCGGGCTCTTCCACACGGCCTTCCTCCTGCCCGAACGGGCCGATCTCGGCGCGTGGCTCGCCTTCGGCCAGGGCGCCGGTCTGCAGCTGCAGGGCGCGGCGGACCACACGGTCAGCGAGGCGGTCTATCTGTCCGATCCGGAGGGCAACGGCATCGAGATTTATGTCGACCGGCCTCCGGAGGCCTGGCCGATGGCCGACGGAACGGTCCAGATGGCGAACGACCGCCTCGATTTTCCCGGCCCCGCGGATATGGCCCGCGCGCGGGCATGGGCGGGCTTTCCGAGCGGCGGCACGATCGGTCACGTCCATCTCCAGGTCGGCGACCTCGCGCCCGCCGAGACCTTCTACCGCGGCGTCCTCGGCTTCGACGTGACCTGCCGCTACACCGGCGCGACCTTCTACGGATCGGGCGGCTATCACCATCAGCTGGCCGCCAACATCTGGAACAGCCGGGGCGCGGGCCCGCGTCCCGAGCGGGCGACCGGGCTGGCGGAGGTCGAACTCCTCGTCGATCCCGCGACGCTGGATGCGATCGCCGCACGCGCCTCGGACGCCGGCGGCCCGGACGGGCGGACGCTCCGCGATCCGTGGGGCACCGCCATCAGGCTGGCGGCGAGCTGATCCCGTCCGGCACGCCTGTTCGGAAGAACAGGCAGAGATCGTTCAGGAAGCAGGTCTCGCATTTCGGGCGCCGGGAGACGCAGATCGCCTTGCCGAACTGGATCAGCCAGAAATGGCCGTCCATCATAGCCCAGGCTGGGGCGCGGGCTTCGAGCGAGGCGGCGGTGCGGTCCGCGGTCCTTTCGTGCGTGAGCCCCAGGCGGTTGCAGACGCGGTCGACATGCGTGTCGACCGCGATCACGGCCTCGTCGAAGGTGAAGGCCATGACGATGTCGGCGCATTTTCGCCCGACGCCGGGCAGCGCCATCAGCCCCGCCCGGTCGCGCGGCACCGCGCCGTCCCGCTCGACCAGCGCCTCGGCGAGGCGCTTCAAGTTGCGCGCCTTCATGTTGTAGAGCCCGCAGGGGCGGATGGCGCGGGCGATCTCGTCCTCGGGCAGGTCGAGAAGCTCCTGCGGGGTGGCGATCCTGGCGAACAGGGCCTTCGCTGCGAGATCGGTGTTCCTGTCGAGGCTCTGCGCCGAGAGGATGCAGGCGACGACCGAGCGGAACGGATCCGGCTGGTCCTTTGGGCCCTTGGCGGTCGTCGTGCGGCCGGGCATGCGCGCCAGGAGGCGCTGGAACGCCTCCTCGACCTCCGCTTCGTCCAACAGGCGCTTCTCCTTGCTCATGGACGCGAGATAGGGCGCCGGACGGGGACTCGAAGCGGACGGAAGTGTCGCAGCCTGACGGTCAGCGGGCCAGGATCCCGGCCTCCCAGCCCAGCATGGCGCGCTTGCGCGTCAGCCCCCAATGATAGCCCGTCAGCGCGCCGGACTTGCCGACGACGCGGTGGCACGGCACCACGAAGGAGATCGGGTTGCGTCCGACCGCCGCCCCGACCGCGCGCGAGGCCTTCGGCGCTCCCAGCCCGTGCGCGATCGCCGAATAGGTGGTCGCGCGGCCGACCGGGATCTCCAGGAGAGCCTGCCAGACGCGAACTTCGAAATCGGTGCCGATCAGGACGATGCGCATCGGCCGCCCCTCCTTCCAGGCGTCCGGATCGAAGGCGCGCGCGACATGGGGAACGGCGCCGGCATCGTCGCGCACGTAGTCCGCCTTCGGCCAGCGCCGCCGCATGTCCTCGAAGGCCGCGTCGTCGCCCCCGCGGTCCGGGTCCGAGAACGCGATGCCCGCCACCCCGCGTTCGGTCCACAGGACGAGGGTGCGGCCGAAGGGGGAGGGCGCGAAACCGTAGCTGAGCGTCAGCCCTTCGCCCTTGGCCTTGTGCGTGCCCGGCGACACCGCCTCGTGCTTGACGAAGAGGTCGTGGAGGCGGGAGGGGCCGGAGAGCCCCACCTCCATCGCCGCGTCGAGCAGCGGCATGCCTTCCCCCAACAGGCGGCGGGCGTGATCGATGGTCACGGCCTGCAGGAAGGCCTTCGGCGTCAGCCCGGACCAGCGGCGGAACAGCGTCTCCAACTCGCGCTCGCCGATCCTCAGCGCGCCCGCGACCGCCGAGAGCGAGGGTTGCTCGCGATAATGGCCGGAGATGTACGCGATCGCCGCGCAGACGATCGCGTAGTCGCCTTCGGGCGGGGCCACCGGCATGAGGGCGGTGGCGGCATCGAGGCGTTCGGTCTGGAGGGTCTGGTGCAGCATCGGTTCGGCTCCCTCGCCGTTCTATGCGGCCACCTTAAGCACCGGCGCCGTCGCCGGACCACCCGATTTCCTGTTCGCCTCAGCCCCGCCGAGCGGTCGCGAGCGCCCGGCCGAACGCGGCGGCGAAACTCTCCCGGTCCGCCGGGTTGAGGAAGCCGCCGACCTGCGTTGAGCGACCCTTGCCCGTCACCTCCATCCGCGTGACCCCGATCTCCTCGTGCCGCGAGACGTGCAGCCGCGTCCAGAACGGATTGTAGACGGCCTCGGCCACGAGCCCCTTCGGCGAGACCTTGCGGATGAGGAGCTCGGTTCGCGAGACGCGCACCTCCTCCCGGATCCGCCCGGCGCGATAGTTCATTCGGAAGGCGAACCAGAGCACCAGGACGTCGAGCCCGAAGAAGCCGACGACGGGCCAGGCGCCGTTCGAGACGAAGCCGAGCCCGACGAAGAGGCTGAGGATCGCGAGCGCGCCCATCATGGTGTTGAAGCCGCGGGTCGAGAGCGAACGGTGCGGCGTGAGGACCGCGTGGAAGATCGGCGCCTCGGCCGAACCCTGTGCCGTCGCAGGCGAAGCGGCGATGCCGGTCATGTCGAGCCTCTTTGCGTTGCCGGACCGCAAGGATATGGCGTGCCCAGGCGAAGAGAAGGCAGCTGGAGCGGCGAGAATGGCGAAGGCGGTGGCGCGTGCCAAGATCAAAGGCGACCTCGCCGGCAAGGTGAGGCGCAAGGCCGCGGCCCGAAAGCCCCGCATTCCCTATTCGGCCGAGGAGATCGCCGAGATCTTCCGGCGATTCCAGGTGCAGCGGCCCAAGCCCCAGCCCGAGCTGATGCACACCAACCCCTTCACGCTTCTCGTCGCGGTCGTCCTGTCCGCGCAGGCGACCGACATGGGCGTGAACCGCGCAACGCGCGGTCTGTTCGCGCGCGCCGACAACGCCGCCGACATGGCCGCGCTCGGCGAGGACGCGATCCGCGAGGAGATCAAATCGATCGGTCTTTTCCGCAACAAGGCCAAGAACGTCGCGGCGCTGGCGAAGACGCTGGTCGAGGAGCACGGCGGCGAGGTGCCGATTGCCCGCGAGGCCTTGGAGGCACTGCCCGGCGTCGGTCGCAAGACTGCGAACGTCGTCCTCAACACGGCCTTCGGGGAGGAGACGCTCGCCGTCGACACGCACATCTTCCGGATCGGAAACCGTTTGAGGATCGCGCCCGGCAAGACCCCGGACGAGGTCGAACGCAACTTCCTGAGGATCATCCCCGAGGGCTATCTGCGCGATGCCCACCACTGGTTGATCCTGCACGGCCGCTACGTCTGCAAGGCCCGCAAGCCGGATTGCCGCTCCTGCGTCATCGCCGATCTCTGCCGGAGCCCGGAGAAGTGGTGCGACGTGCCCGCGCCTCTGGAGCCCTTGGAGATCAGGCCGCCCGGTCCGCAACCGCAGCCGGCCTCGCCGGCGTCTTGATCGGCAGGCCGCCTTCGGCCACGGCGATCCGATGGTGCAGATGAACCATGAAGGCGGCGGCGAAAAGCGGCGTCAAAAGGTTCAGGATCGGGACGGCCAGGAAGCCGGCGATCAGCAGCCCGGCGAGCATGACGCGGCCGCCGTACCGCGACCGCAACGCCTTGGCGTCCGCCTCCGTGCGATATCGCAGCGCTGCGAACTCGAAATATTCTCGGCCGAGCAGATAGCCGTTCACGACGAAGAAGGCGGCGAGGTTGACGATCGGCACCCAGAGCAGCGCGAAGGCGAGAAGATTGCCGAGGATCACGATGCCGAAGAACTTCAGCGACAGGACGATGCCGTGCAGCGTCGGGACCGCCTGCCCGACGGGCTGGCCGGGATAGTGCTCGCGCTCGGCGACCTCCGCGACGTCGTCGAGGAAGAGACCCGCGATCACCGCCGAGACCGGCGCGATCAGGAAGGCCAGCAGGAAGGCGAGCGCGATGGAAGCGGCGACGCCCGCGAACGCGCCGGCATTGTCGACCCAGGCCGGCATCTCGGGCGCGAACTGCGAAAAGAACGGGATCGCGACCGTCTCGAAGGCGAAGCGGACCGCGAACCACAGGGCGACGAGGACGAGGGCGGTGAGCCCCAGCGTCTTCCAGAGCGCCGCCCGGAAGGGCTGCGAGAAGAGATCGCCCAGCGCAAGGCGAGCGGAGGAGAGAAGCATCGTCGCGTCCCGCAATGAAATGGTCCGGCCGTTGAGATAAGGCCGATCGGGCCCGGCGCAATCGAGGCCGTCGACACGTCGGCCTCGCCTTTTGACGCCGGGGTCGTTAGGAGCGCTGGACACGCCTTCGGCCGGGACCCCCCATGGATCACCAGTTCGACCTTCTGACGATCGGCAACGCCATCGTCGACATCATCTCGCAGACCGACGAGGAGACGCTGCAGCGCCTGAACGTCGAGAAGAGCGCGATGACGCTGATCGACACGGCCCGCGCGGTCGAGCTCTACGGCTCCATGGGCCCGGCGATCGAGATGTCGGGTGGCTCGGCGGCCAACACGGTGGCCGGCCTCGTCAGTCTCGGCGGCCGGGGCGCCTATTTCGGCAAGGTCTCGAACGACCAGCTCGGCGCGATCTTCGCGCACGATATCCGCGCGCTCGGCGTCCATTTCGAGACGAGCCCGCTCGGCGGGGAGCCGCCGACGGCGCGCAGCATGATCCTCGTCACCCCGGACGGCGAGCGGTCGATGAACACCTATCTCGGCGCCTGCGTGGAGCTCGGTCCCGAGGACATCGACGAGGCCGTCGTCGCGGCCTCCAAGGTCACCTATTTCGAGGGTTATCTCTGGGATCCGCCGCGCGCCAAGGACGCGATCATGCTGGCCTCGAAAATCGCCCACGCCAACGGGCGCGAGATGGCGATGACCCTGTCGGACAGCTTCTGCGTCCACCGATACCGACCGGAGTTCCTGGACCTCATGCGCTCGGGTGCGGTCGACATCGTCTTTGCCAACGAGGCCGAGGCGCTGGCGCTGTACGAGACGGACGACCTCGACGAGGCGCTGCGCCGGATCGGCGCGGACACGCGACGGGTCGCCGTCGTGACGCGCTCCGAGAAGGGCTGCGTCGTGGTGGAGGGCGATTTTCGATCCGACCACGCGGCGACGCGGGTCGAGGCGGTGCGTGACACGACGGGGGCGGGCGACCTCTTCGCGTCCGGCTTCCTGCGCGGCTACACGAGCGGTCTCGACCATGCCCGCTCCGCCGCGCTGGGCGCCATCGCCGCCGGCCACATCATCGAGCAGATCGGCCCGCGGCCGCAGCGCCCGCTGCGCGACTTGGCGGGGGTGGCGGAGCTTCTCACGGACCGCTGAATCGAAGCCGCCGGAGCGAGGCGCCAAGACGGCGAAGGCGACGAGTCGAGATGAGGACCGCAGCGCGGGTCGTGGGTCCGATGGCCCGGGACGCCTCTGCAGCATCGGCCCGTCATCGGAACCGATCATCCGAAAGCCTGATGCGTCGCTTCGATAGGAAAGCGCGGCCTGTTTGCGTCCGAACGGGCGCTCGAAGTCCTGTATCGTCTCCCCTTGGATTCGCACAGTTCTGAGCCGACCCGGCGCGTGCGAGGATCGGTTCGTCTTTGTGGTCGTCGAACTCCGGCGTCCGGACCCTGTCACGTCGTTCGGTCGCCCCTTTCGTCATGCGGCCGTCGCCAGTCTTTCGCCGGCGATCCGATAGGACACCGCCTCGGCCAGGTGGATGCGCCGCACGCTGTCCGCACCGTCGAGATCGGCCAGCGTTCGGGCGACCTTCAGGATGCGGTGATAGGCGCGCGCGGAGAATTTTGTCTGCTCCGCAGCCTCGCGCAAGAGCCGCTGCGCTCCGTCGTCCAGGGCCGCGACGGCCTCGATCATCGAACCGGGGCACTGCGCGTTGACGAGAACGGCAGGGAACCCCGCCTCGGCGTAACGCGCCGACTGGACGGCGCGGGCGCGCTCGACCCGCACCCTTGCGGCCCCGGAGGGCTCCACCGGGCTCCGGGCGATGAGGTCGACGGCGCTGACGGCGGGAACCTCGACCCGCAGATCGATCCGGTCGAGAAGCGGGCCGGAGATCCTGGCCTGGTAATCCGCCTGGCAGCGAGGCCCCCGCGCGCACGAATGGCCCGGCTCGCCCGCCATGCCGCACCGGCACGGGTTCATGGCCGCGACGAGCTGGAATCGCGCCGGATAGGTCACGCGGTGATTGGCGCGCGCGATGACGCTCTCGCCGCTCTCCAGGGGTTGGCGCAGCGAATCGAGGACGGCCGGCGAAAACTCCGGCAATTCGTCGAGGAACAGGACGCCGCGATGGGCGAGCGACACCTCGCCGGGCCGCGCGCGGAGGCCGCCGCCGACCATCGCTGCCATGGAGGCCGAGTGGTGCGGCGCCCTGAACGGCCGCCGGTCCGACAATCGGCCGCCGGCAAGTTCGCCCGCGATGGAGGCGATCATGGAGACCTCGAGAAGCTCGGGCGGCCCCAGCGGCGGCAGGATCGACGGCAGGCGCTCGGCGAGCATCGACTTTCCCGAGCCGGGCGGACCGATCATCAGGAGATTGTGTCCCCCCGCTGCGGCGACCTCCAGCGCGCGCTTGGCCAGCGGCTGGCCGCGGATGTCGGAGAGATCAGCAAGCCCTTCCGCGTCCTGGCGGATCGCAGGCTCGGGCCGCGACAGCACCTGTGTCCCGCGAAAGTGATTGGCGATCTGGATGAGGCTGCGCGGCGCGAGGATCGGCATGTCGGCGCTCGCCCAGGCGGCCTCGGCGCCGCAGGCGGCAGGGCAGAGCAGGCCGAGTCCCATGGCGTTGGCGCCGACGGCCGCGGGGAGCGCACCCGCCACCGCGCTGATCGTCCCGTCGAGCGAGAGTTCCCCGATCACGACGTAGCCGGCCAGCGCGTCCGCGGGAATGGCGCCGAGCGCTACCATCAGCCCGAGCGCGATCGGCAGATCGTAGTGACTTCCCTCCTTCGGAAGATCGGCGGGTGCGAGATTGACCGTCACGCGCTTGGGCGGCATTGCGAGGCCGGAGGCATGAAGCGCGGCCTGCACCCGCTCCCGGCTTTCAGCCACCGCCTTGTCTGCGAGGCCGACGATCTGCATTCCGACCCGGCCCGGCGCGATCATGACCTGGATGTCGATGGGGACGGCTTCGACTCCCTGGAACGCGACCGACCTGACCTTGGCGACCATCGGACTGCACCCGTTCGGGTCGATCCGACCTGGACGACCACCCTCTTGGCGCGAAATCTAGCGGGACTTCTGAAGTCTGACAAGAACGCAAGAAGAACAAATCGGAGGGTGAGGGGAGGACGCCGGAGCCGTCCGACCCACCCGCAAGAGAAGCCTTCCGAATGGGGCGGACATCCTGGCGCCGGACCCCTATCTAGACGGCTTAGACCAAGGAGCTTTTGAATGAGCGGGCCCATCGACCTGACACGGAACGAAGCGCTCGTGCTGGACGCTCTTCGGGAGGGGCCCGCCCCCCGCAGCGCCTACCAGCTCCTCGAGACGCTTCGGGGGGAGGGCCTGAGGGCCCCGCCGCAGATCTACCGCGCCCTGAAGTCCCTGGGCGAGCGCGGCCTCGTGCACAAGCTGGAGAGCCGGAACGCCTATCTCGCCTGTAGCCATGACCACCATCACGGGGACGATGCGCGACCCGTCGTGTTTCTCGTGTGCGACCGATGCGAGTGCGTGGAGGAGGTGGCGGGCGACGGGCTCGAGCCGGTGTTCGATGCGCTGACGCGCGCGCACGGGTTTAAGCGGAACAGCGCTTCGGCGGAGATCCGCGGGCGCTGCCGAGACTGCGCGCATCTCTCCGACGGGAACGGCGGGACGTCCTGAACGGTTCAACAATGTGCTCGGATGCAGCTTCGCAATAGCACAAGCGCGTGAAGTTGACGATTCGCTCTTCGAACGATCGGTTGCAGCTTTGCGCCACAGCCGTTTTTCCGAGCCAGCCCAGTCGGTTGCGCCTCAGGCATCCGGCTTGGACGACGGTCGGGGCGTTGCCGGCCTGCAACAGCTCCATTCCAGTGCAAATCGCCCGTCTTGTAGGCAGGCCCTACAACCTCAATTCTATGTCGAGACAGGGCAGACGAACGGCGTTCGCCTCCATCGGCGAGCCCTTGCAACAGACCTCGTCATTGAACCATCCGGCAGGCCGAAGCGCCGCCGTGAGCTGGAGTACTGGATCATGAAGCGCATTGCTCTTCTTCTCGCCGCGACCGCGTTCTCGGCCCCGGCCCTTGCCGCCGACATCGTCTACGAGGAGCCGATGGCCCCGATGGCGCCGGCCCCCGTCGCGATCGCCCCGGTCGAATCCGGCTGGACCGGCTTCTACTTCGGTCTGCAGGGCGGCGCCGGCTTCAACCCGTCCTCGCCGGACCGTCTCGGCATCACCACGAACGGCTTCGGCATCGGCGCCGCATCCGCCGGCACGGGCGCGCCGGCCAACAGCGGCTTTGGTGCCGGCTCGATCGGCGCAGCCTTCGGCAACAGCTTCTCCGAGACCTTCGATTCCGGCTTCGTCGGCGGCGCGCATGTCGGCTACGACCTGCAGTTCGACCGCGTCGTCGTCGGTGCGGTCCTCGACATCAACGCGACCGACATCCAGATGCGCCAGGAGGCCTTCTCCAACACGCCGGCCTTCTACACCGCGACCCGCGATCTCGATTACCTCGCGACCGCCCGCCTGCGCGCCGGTTATCTAGTGACGCCGAGTGTTCTGGCCTACGCCACAGGCGGCGCGGCCTACGGCGACGTCAGCTACTCCTTCACCACCGACAGCCCGGCGGCGACTGGTAATGCCCGCAGCGGCGCAGCGGCTCTGGCGACCACCTCGTTCGTCGACAACGAAGACTGGGGCTACTCGGTCGGCGGCGGCATGGAGGTCAAGATCGTCGACAATCTGTCGTTCGGCGCCGAGTATCTGTACACCAATCTCGGAAGCGGCGACTCCTTCACCCGCTTCGAGGGCGGCCCGTTCGACGGTGCGGCCGGGGCCGCCCGCGCGCCCGGCAATTCGACCGACTTCACCTCGGGCGGCGACTTCGACTTCCACACGGTCACCGCGAAGCTCTCCTACCGCTTCAACTGATCGGACAGATCGGGGCGGGCGCCGTTGCGCGCTCGGCCCAGCGTTCAGAGGGAAGGGCCCTGCCGTATCGCGGGGCCCTTTTCCGTTCCAAGGCACCCGGCCGCACCATGCTCGGTCGGCGGATCGGGGGGCTTGGCGCTCGGCTCGGAATGGGTCATTCACACGGTCCAGACAGGAGCTGTCCCATGTCCGCCCCCCTCAAGACCCAGATCCTCGCGGCCCTCTCCAAGCTCGAGACGCCCGACGGGCGCGGCGACATCGTTGCGCGCGGCCTCGTCTCCGATATCTTCGTCGCCGACCGCAAGGCGTTCTTCTCGCTGACCGTGCCCGCCGCCGAGGCCGAGCGGTTCGAGCCGGTGCGCAAGGCGGCCGAAGCCGCCGCCACCAGTGTCGAGGGCATCGATTCGGCCATGGTCGCTTTGACGGCGGAGCGCCGGCCCGGCAGCGTCGACGACGCGCCGCCGCGGCGCCCGTCCGCGACGCCGCCCGCTTACCGCCATGCGCCGGCGGCGCCCACGCGCTCCTCGGGCGGCAAGCCCGGCATTCCGGGGGTCACGCACATCGTCGCGGTCGCCTCCGGCAAGGGCGGCGTCGGCAAGTCCACGACCGCGGTCAACTTCGCACTGGGCCTGAAGGCGCTGGGCCTTTCCGTCGGTCTTCTCGACGCCGACATCTACGGCCCCTCGGTGCCGCGGCTTCTCGGCCTCAAGGGTCGGCCCGAGACGATCGACGGCAAGCGGCTGAAGCCGATGGAGGCCTACGGCCTGAAGGCGATGTCCATCGGCTTCCTCGTCGAGGAGGAGACGCCGATGATCTGGCGAGGGCCGATGGTCATGTCGGCGCTGACGCAGATGATGCGCGAGGTCGAGTGGGGCACGCTCGACGTCCTCGTCGTCGATATGCCGCCCGGCACCGGCGACGCGCAGCTGACCATGGCGCAGCAGGTGCCGCTGGCGGGCGCGGTCATCGTCTCCACGCCGCAGGATCTGGCGCTGATCGACGCCCGCAAGGGCCTCGCCATGTTCCGCAAGGTCGAGGTGCCCGTGCTCGGCATCGTCGAGAACATGAGCTACTTCGTCGCGCCCGACACCGGCGCGCGCTACGACATCTTCGGCCATGGCGGGGCGCGGGACGAGGCGACGCGCCTCGGCGTGCCCTTCCTCGGCGAAGTGCCGCTGGTGATGTCGATCCGCGAGAGCTCGGACGCCGGAGCGCCCGTCGTCGCAACCGATCCGGAGGGGCCACAGGCGCGCATCTATCGCGAGATCGCGGAGAAGGCGCTCGCCGAGATCAAGGGCGCGAGCGCGCGCCGCAAGCCGCCGTCGATCGTCTTCGAATAGGGCAACAAGGCGAGGAGGCTGCGATGCCCCTGACGCAGATCTCGATCAGAGCCGGGAAGCCGCCTGCCTACCGGTAGGCGATCATGGACGGTCTCTATGCAGCGATGCGCCGGTCCTTCGCGGTTCCCGAAGGGGACCGCTTCATGACGCTGACCGAGTTCAGCGCAGACGATTTCTCGTTCGGAGACCGATATCCAGGCCTGGAGAGAACGGAAGATCTCGTGATCATCCAGATCACGGTCTCCAACAACCGCTCGCGCGAACAAAAACTGGCCCTGTATGGCGCGATCGTCGCAGAACTCGGCGAGCGAGCCGGCGTCAGGCCCGACGACGTGCTCATCAACATCGTCGAAGTCCTTCCGGAAAACTGGTCGTTCGGTAGAGGGCGCGCTTAGAACCTAGAGTAGCTTAGCGAGACTTTCCGCCGGCTAGCGCCGAGACGATCTCGCGGTCTCCGATCCGGCCGAGGATCCGGCCGCCATCGGCGACCGCCACGTCCCCGCCGCGCGCGCCGAGCATGTCGACGACACGGCGCAATGGTGCGTCCGGCTTGGTCATGCCGGCGAAATGCGCCGAATCCGCCGTCTCGCGCAGCGGCGTCATCACGTCGCCGGCCGTCAGAATGCCGATCGGGCTCACATGGGCGACGAAGTCCGCCACGTAGGGACTTGCCGGCGCCCGCACGATCTCGCGCGCCGTCCCCACCTGCACGACGCGGCCGCCTTCCATGATCGCGATCCGGTTGCCCAGCTTGAAGGCCTCGTCGAGGTCGTGGCTGACGAAGAGGATGGTCTTTCGCGCCCGCTCCTGGATGGCGAGGAGCTCGTCCTGGAGCTTGGCGCGAATCAGGGGGTCGAGCGCGGAGAAGGGCTCGTCCATCAGGAGGATCGGCGCATCGGTGGCGAAGGCGCGCGCCAGCCCGACACGCTGCTGCATGCCGCCGGAAAGCTCCGAGACGCGCGAATCGGCCCAGTCGGACAGGCCGACGAGGTCGAGCTGGGCCTTGGCACGCTCCCGGCGCTCGGCCTTCGGGACGCCTGCGAACTGCAGGCCGAGCGCGACGTTCTCCGCCACGCTGCGCCAGGGCAGGAGCGCGAACTGCTGGAACACCATCGCCACCTTGTGGCGGCGCAGTTCGCGAAGCCGGCCCTTGCCGCAGTCCATCGGGTCGAGCGGCCCGTCACCGGTGTCGACGAGGACGCGCCCGCGGGTCACGGGCGCGAGCCCGTTGACGGCGCGGATCAGCGTCGACTTGCCCGATCCGGACAGCCCCATGAGAACGAGGATCTCGCCCGGCGCGACGTCGAGGCCGGCGTTCGCGACGCCGAGCGTCGTGCCGGTTCTCTCGCGGATGGCTTCCCGGCTCGCGCCCTCGTCGATGAGAGGCAGCGCCTTCTCGGGACGGCGGCCGAAGACGATCGAGACGTTCTGGAAGGAGACGATGGGCGCGCTCACGACCTTGCTTCCTCGTCGATGCGGAACATGCGGTCGAGGATGATGGCGAGGATGACGATGGCGAGTCCGGCCTCCAGCCCCTGCGAGATGTTGACGGTGTTCAGCGCGCGCAGGACCGGCACGCCGAGACCGGGCGCCCCGACGAGCGCGGCGATGACGACCATGGAGAGCGACAGCATGATGGTCTGCGTCAGCCCGGCCATGATCTGGGGAAGGGCATAGGGGATCTCGACCGAGACGAGGCGCTGCATCGGTGTCGCGCCGAAGGCGTCCCCCGCTTCCACGAGCTGGCGCGGCGTGCCGGCGATGCCGAGTCGCGTCAGGCGGATGGAGGCGGGCAAGGCGAAGATGACGGTCGCGACCAGCCCCGGCACTGTGCCGAGGCCGAAAAGGATCAGCGCTGGAATGAGATAGACGAAGGTCGGGATCGTCTGCATCAGGTCGAGGACGGGGCGCATCGCGCCGTAGATCCAGTCCCGCCGCGCGGCGAGGATGCCGAGGGGCACGCCGAGCGCCATGCAGACGAAGGTGGCCGAGAGAACCATCGCCAGCGTCTGCGTCGTCTCCTGCCAGTAGCCGAGATTGACGATGAGGAGCAGGCCGAGCGCCGTGGCGACGGGCGCGGCGATCGTGCGCCGGAGGGCGAAGGCTATGGCCGAGAAGACCGCGATGACGAGGAAGGGGTGGGGCGCGGTGAGCAGCCACAGCAGCCCCGCGATGATGGAGGAGAGCCCGTCGCTGACGGCGTCGAACAGCCAGAGCAGGTTCGTTATCAGCCAGTCGATCGCCGCCTCGCCATAGGCGCCGATCGGCAGCTTGTTGTCACGAAGCCATTGCACGGGAAAAAGGCACTCCTCGGTTCTTCACCGTCGAAGACCGTCGGTCCCGCGGAAGGCCCATAGGATGACCCATAGCCGTGAAAGGGCAAGGGGCGGCCCGGAAGCCGCCGCCCGCTTCGGGCAGGCTCTACCGTTCCAGCCGCGCCAGGAGAGACGAGGTGTCCCAGCGCTTGCCGCCCATCTGCACCACCTCCGCGTAGAACTGGTCGACCAGGGCGGTGACGGGCAGCGAGACGCCGGCGCGCTTGGCCTCGTCGAGGCAGATTCCGAGATCCTTGCGCATCCATTCGACCGCGAAGCCGAAATCGTAGCGCCCTTCGATCATCGTCTTGTGCCGATTCTCCATCTGCCACGATCCGGCCGCGCCCTTGGAGATGACCTCGACCACCTTGGCGACGTCGAGCCCGGACTTGCGGCCGAAGGCGACGGCTTCCGACAGGCCCTGTACGAGGCCGGCGATGCAGATCTGGTTCATCATCTTGGCGAGCTGGCCCGAGCCCGCCGGACCCATCAGTCCGACCATGCGGGCATAGGCGTCGATCACGGGCCTCGCCGACTCGAAGGTCGCCTCATCGCCGCCGACCATCACCGTCAGGACGCCGTTCTCCGCGCCCGCCTGACCGCCGGAGACGGGCGCGTCCAGGAACCCGACACCCTTCTGCGCCGCACGGGCCTCGATCTCGCGCGCCACCTCGGCGGAGGCGGTCGTGTTGTCGATGAGCGTCGCGCCCCGCGACATGCCGGCGAGCACGCCGTCCTCCCCGTAGACGACGGAGCGCAGGTCGTCGTCGTTGCCGACGCAGGTGAAGACGAAGTCCGCGCCCTCGGCCGCCTCGCGCGGGGTCGCGGCGGCGTGCCCCCCGTGCTCGTCGGCCCACTTGCGGGCCTTCTCGGCCGTGCGGTTGAAGACCGCGACCTCGTGGCCGCCCTTCGCCTTCAGATGCCCGGCCATCGGATAGCCCATCACGCCCAGTCCGATGAATGCGACCTTCGCCATGTTCTCTTCTCCCGCTCGACCGGAACGGCCGATTGCCGGCGGATCGCCGCCGCCCCGCCCAGCGTTGTCGGCGATCGGGGGGCGCCACCGCAACCCCTCGTCCCGCGGCCTTCCGCGTTTGCGACCACCATTGCGGGAAAACCGAACTCGGTTCATCCTCTCGTTGTCGTGAACGAGGGAGCGCGCGGGGATGCTGCGGGAGTTCCGGGAATTCGCCCTCAAGGGCAACATGGTCGATCTTGCGATCGGCATCATCATCGGCGCGGCTTTTTCCGGCCTCGTCAATTCGATCGTCTCCGACCTCATCATGCCCGTGGTGGGCCTTGCGACCGGCGGGGTCGACTTCTCCAACCAGTTCGTTCCGCTCACCTCGGATGTGACGGCGACAGGTCTGGCGCAGGCGCGCGAACAGGGCGCCGTGCTCGCGTACGGCAACTTCCTGACGCTGGCGATCAACTTCGTCATCGTGGCGCTGGTGCTCTTCTTCGTGGTGAAGGGCATGAACCGGCTGAAGCGCAAGGAGGAGGCCAAGCCGCCCGAGGCGGCCGCCGTGCCCCGCGAGCAGGAGCTTCTGCAGGAGATCCGCGACCTCCTCGCCGCACGAGCCGAATCGCCCGGCCGGCCGTCGATCGACCGGCTGCCGCCCGGTGCGATCTGACGTGGGGCGCAGCGGGGCAGAGGACACGGCCGGGCCTTGACGGAACGGGCGGAAAGGCTTCTGACGACGGCGGGCGTCGAACGATAAGGCGTCCGATCCGTCGTTCCAGGGTTCGAATTGCCGATGTCCGCTCTCGCCCGCCTGCACCCCCGCGCGCAAACCGCACCCTCGAGCGGAATCGGAGCGGTCGTCACCTATGCCCGCGAGAAGCCCGGCATCATTCCGCTCTGGGTGGGGGAAGGCGACCTTCCGACGCCGGACTTCATCTGCGACGCCGCCGCGGACGCCCTGAAGGCCGGCGAGACCTTCTACACCTATCAGCGCGGCATTCCGGCGCTGCGCGAGGCCCTGGCGCGCTACACCGCCGATCTCTACGGCGTGCCGGCGGACCCGACGCGCTTCTTCGCCACCAATTCCGGCATGCACGCCGTCCAGCTGGTTCTGACGAGCGTGGCGGGCCCGGGCGACGAGATCGTGTTCGTGGCGCCGCTCTGGCCGAACCTCCAGGCCGCCGCCGCGATCGCCGGCGCGACGCCCGTCGAGGTCGCGCTCGACCCGAAGGACGGCGCCTGGCATCTCGACCTCGACAAGCTCGCCTCGGCCGTCACGCCGCGCACGAGGGCCATCTTCGTCAACACCCCGAACAACCCGACGGGCTGGACGGCCGATGCCGAAACGATCCGGGCGATCGTCGATCTCGCCCGCAGGTCCGGCTGCTTCGTCATCGCCGACGAAATCTATTCCCGGTTCTATTACGAGGGTTTGCGGGCTCCTTCCTTCCATGACGTGGAAGGGGCGCAGGACTTCATCCTCTACGTGAACTCCTTCTCGAAGAACTGGGCCATGACGGGCTGGCGGGTCGGCTGGATCGAGGCGCCGGCCGAGATCGGGCAGGTGATCGAGAACCTCGTCCAGTACTCGAACTCCGGCGTGCCGGTCTTCGCCCAGCGCGCCGCGATCGCGGCTCTGACGCAGGGCGAGGCGTTCGTCGTCTCGCAGATCGAGCGGGCCCATGTCGCCCGCGACCTCTTCGCGGACGCCCTGCTTGCCACCAACCGCGTGGAGATGATGCGGCCGGAGGGCGCCTTCTACGCCTTCTTCAAGATCGACGGGATCGAGGACAGCCGGCCGGTTGCCTTCCGCATCGCCGACGAGGCGCTGGTCGGCCTGGCGCCCGGGACGGCCTTCGGAACGGCCTCGCCGTCCTTCTTCCGTGCCTGCTTCCACCGACGCCTCGACCAGGTCGAGGAGGCCGGTCGGCGCCTTGCCGACTGGATCGGGCGCCAGGCGTGAGACGCGCGGCGGAGGTCGCGCTCACCTTCGCGATCGCCGCCGCGGGCGGGCTCGCGGCCACCGCGGTCGGCCTGCCGGTGCCCTGGCTCATCGGCTCGGCCCTGTTCGTGGCCGCGGCCAATCTTTCCGGTGTGCCGATCCGGATGCCGGCGCTTGTGCGCGATGCCGCCTTCGTGATTCTCGGCGCACTCGCCGGCTCCAGCGTGACGCCCGACGTCCTGCATCAGATTCTCCTCTGGCCGGCCTCCTTCGCCATCCAGATGGCCGGCGTGTTCGGCGTCATCGTGCTGACCATGCTGTTCCTGCGCCGGGGTCTCGGCTGGGATCGCGAGACGGCGTTCTTCGCCTCCATTCCCGGCGCGCTCTCGCTGGTCGTAGCGACCGCGTCCCAGACGAAGGCGGATCTGGCGCGCGTCCTCGTGGTGCAGAGCGTCCGCCTGCTCGTCCTGATCCTTCTTCTGACGCCATTCCTCGCCTGGCTCGAGGGCGGGGCGAGCGGCGAGGCAACGGTGTCGCGCGGAATCGGCGCGAGCGAACTCTCGGCCGCGACCGTGGCGCTCTTCGCCGGAACCGTGCTCTTTGCGGCCTTCGTCGGCGATCGGCTCCGCCTGCCGGGCGGCATCCTCGTCGGCGCGCTGCTGGCGAGCGCGGTGCTGCACGGCTCGCAGATCGCGCCGCTCGCCATCCCCGACGCACTCGTCCTGTTCGGTCTCGTCGCCATCGGCATCGTGATCGGCGAGCGGATCCGCCACGAGCACCGTCGGGAGCTCGGCCGGCTCCTGCCCGTCGCGCTCGTCGCGCTCCTGATCGGTTTTGCGGCCGCCGCCGTGTCGGGCGTCGTGGCGCATGTCGCGCTCGGCATCGACCTGGGGCGGATCGCCGTCGCCTATGCGCCCGGCGCGCTGGAGGCGCTCACCGCGATCGCCTACCAGTTCAACATCGACCCGGCCTATGTCGCCGCCCATCACGTGGTGCGGTTCGTCGCGCTCTCGCTCTCCATTCCGTTCCTGGCCAAATGGCTCGCCGGGACGCGCCGCCCGATCGAGGCGACGGACGGGGACCGGACCCGCTCCGACGCCTGACGCGAAGAAGGCGCCGATCCGCGCCGTCTGTCGGATCATGGAGGGGTTCGGAAGGTTCAGCCGCCGGCCTTCGCGACGACCAGCGGGGTCGCCATGCGCTCGGGCTCGGGCTGCGCCGGGCGCTCGCTCGCGAACGGAATGCCCAGGGCCGCCCAGGTCTCCGCCAGCGCACGGCCGAGGGTCTCCAGCAATTCGTCCGAATGAAGCGGAGTCGGCGTGATGCGAAGGCGCTCGGTGCCGCGCGGCACGGTCGGGTAGTTGATCGGCTGGATGTAGATGCCGTGGACCTGCAGCAGCCGGTCGCTCGCCTTCTTGCACAGATCGGGGTCGCCCACGAGAAGCGGCACGATGTGCGTGTCGGACGGCATGACCGGGAGATCGGCGGCCGAAAGCCGGGCCTTCGCCCGCGCCGCCTGGCGCTGCTGTGCCGCGCGCTCGGCGTTAGAGGCCTTCAGGTGGCGGATGGAGGCGGTGGCGGCCGCGGCCAGCGCCGGGGGCAGGGCGGTGGTAAAGATGAAGCCCGGCGCGTAGGAGCGCACGGCGTCGATCACCGCCTTCGAGCCGGCGATGTAGCCACCGAGGACGCCGAAGGCCTTGGCGAGCGTTCCCTCGATGACGTCCAGGCGATGCGACAGCCCTTCGCGCTCGGCGATGCCGCCGCCGCGCGCGCCGTACATGCCGACGGCATGGACCTCGTCGATGTAGGTCATGGCGTTGTAGCGATCGGCGAGGTCGAGGATCGCCGCGATCGGGGCGATGTCGCCGTCCATCGAATAGACGCTCTCGAAGACGATCAGCTTCGGACGGTCGCCGGCAGCGCGGAGCAGCTCTTCTAGATGCTCCAGATCGTTGTGCCGGAACACCTGCTTGCGCGCGCCCGACTTCTTCACGCCCTCGATCATCGAGGCGTGGTTCAGTTCGTCCGACAGGATCAGGCAGTCGGGAAGGAGCTTGGCGATCGTGGAGATCGAGGCCTCGTTGGACACGAAGCCCGAGGTGAAGACGAGCGCCGCCTCCTTGCCGTGCAGGTCGGCGAGCTCGTGCTCCAGCTCGACCAGCGGATGATTGGTGCCCGAGATGTTGCGGGTGCCGCCCGCGCCCGTGCCCATGGCGCCGGCCGTCGCCGTCATGGCCTCGACGACACGAGGATGCTGGCCCATGCCGAGATAGTCGTTGGAGCACCAGACTGTGATCTCGCGGGCCGTCGCTCCGTCGCGCCAGATCGCCTGCGGGAAACGCCCCGCGATCCGCTCCAGGTCGGCGAAGACGCGGTAGCGCTTTTCGGCATGCAACGCTTCGATCGCCGACTGGAAATGGCTTTCGTAGTCGATCATTCTCGAAAACTCCTTCGTGAGAAGGGTTCTAAGGAACCGATCGGCGCAAGTCCATGTCATGGAAGCCGTGCGCGAACGCATCGCTTCGCGACAGGCGACCGCCGCCGCACGACGGGGATCGCGCGCAGCGGTGCCGAGTTTCGCGGCGCGTGACCTTTCGCCTCACTCGGTCTCTTCGCCGGGAGCCTTCGGCGGCGGGCCGTCCGGCGTCTGTCCCGGCGCTTCGGCGTCACGGCGGGCCCGCGCCTGCGCCTTCCGCCGCTTCAGATTCTCCTTCATCTGCAGTTCGAGGCGCTTCCGGCGCCGCACCTGCGAGGGATCGTCGGCCCGCTGGTCGTTCACGTCAAACCTCTTGCGAAACGGTTGGCCTTCCTTGCCTTGCCGCCGCCTTTCCTGCAATCGCTCGGGCATCACGCTCAGCTAGAGGACAGGCCGTGCACAAGATCGACCGCATCGGCTTCGCCGCCGAGCTCGACCGCTGGACCGAGGCGCACGGCCCGGTGACCATAGGCCTCGCCGGCGCCGGACAGATGGGCACCGACATCGTCGTTCAGGTCGCGATGATGACGGGCATCCGCATCGGCGCGATCGCCGCGAGCCGTCCGTCTCGCCCGCTGGAGGCCATCGCCATGGCGGGCTACGGCGAGGGGCACGGCGTCGCGGCCACGTCGCCCGCCGCGATCGACGCCGCGATCGAAGCGGGGCGTATCGCGATCACCGAGGACCTCGACGCGCTGTGCGCCGCGGGGCGGATCGACGTCGTCATCGACGCGACGGGAAGCCCGGAGGCCGGAGCACGCCTGGCCGGCTCCGCCATCGCCAACGGCAAGCACATCGTCATGCTGAACGTGGAGGCCGACATCACGATCGGCCGGCACTTCGCGGAAGAGGCGCGACGGGCGGGGGTCGTCTACACAGGCTCGGCCGGCGACGAGCCGGCTGCCACGCTGGAGCTCATCGCCTTCGCGCAGGCGCTCGAGATGGAGATCGTCTCGGCCGGCAAGGGCAAGAACAACCCGCTCGACATCGCCGCCGTGCCCGACGATTACGAGGACGAGGCGCGGGCGCGCAACATGAACGCGCGCATGCTCGTCGAATTCATCGACGGCTCGAAGACCATGGTCGAGATGACCGCGATCGCCAACGCCACCGGGCTCGTGCCGGACGTTCCGGGCATGCACGGGCCGAAGGCGACGCTGGACGACCTCGCGCAGGTCCTCTGCACGGAACAGGACGGCGGCATCCTCTCTGCTTCGGGCCGGGTGGACTATACGATCGGCAAGGGCGTCGCGCCGGGCGTCTTCTGCGTCGTCAAACCCCGGCACCGCCGCATGGTCGAGCGCATGGCCGATCTCAAGGTCGGGCCCGGCCCTTGCTTCGTGCTGACGCGCCCGTTTCACCTGACGAGCCTGGAGACGCCGCTCACGGCGGCGCGCGCGGTCCTCCACGCCCGCCCGGACATGGTCGCGCTCGACCGCCCGGTGGCCGAATGCGGCGCACGGGCCAAGCGCGATCTGAAGCCCGGCGAGCGGCTGGGAAAGATCGGCACGGCGGACTATCGCGGCTTCGCGCTCGAGTGGAGGGAGGGACGCAGGCAGCGCGCGCTGCCGATCGGCCTCGTCGAGGGCGCGGTCGTGCGCGCGCCCGTCGCGGCGGGCGACCTTCTGACCCACGACAATTGCGAGGCCGACGCGACCCTCACCGTCACCCGGCTTCGGGCGGAACTGGATCGTGCGGATGAACGCCATCTCGCCTGATCGCGCGATCCGGATCGCATCCTGGAACATTCACGGCGCCGTGGGGCGCGACGGACGGTGCCGGCCGGAGCGGATCGCCACCGTCATCGAGGCGATGGACGCCGACATTGTCGCCCTGCAGGAGGTCGACGGGCGCACGCAGTTCGGCCGCAAGGCGCAGGCCTTCGAGACCATGGCCCGGCTTCTCGGCGGCCATATCGTCGAGGCCCGCCTCCACGGCAGGCCGGGGCGCGAGCACGGCAACCTCCTCTGGAGCCGCTGGCCGATCCCGCATCACGCCGTCCACCTGCTGCCCGGCGGCCTGGAGCAGCGCGGTCTCGTCGACGCCATGGTCGAGACGCCGAGCGGACGGCTGCGGGTCATCGCCACGCATTACGGCCTGATGCCGCCGACGAGGGTGCGACAGGCCCGGGCCTCGATCCGCGCCGCGGCGGAGGGCGACCCGGACGTGCCGTTGGTCCTCGTCGGCGATCTGAACGAGTGGCTGCCGTCCGGGCCGGTCCACCGGTGCCTGACGAAGGCCTTTCCGGTTTCGATCCGACCCGCCACCTTTCCAGCGCGCCGGCCCTTCGTGCCGCTCGACCGTCTCTACGCATCGCGGGGGGTGACGGCGACCGTCGTCCCGGCGCCGGCGGAGGCAGCGCTCGCCTCTGATCACCGGCCTCTGATAAGCGATCTTCGCTGGGACTGACCCCGGCATGCGCCATCGGCGGCGTTCGAACGCGCCTCGAAGGGCCGCGAAACTTGCCCGACGAAAAAGGCGACGGGTTCCCCCGCCGCCCTTCGATCCGTCGTGGATGACCGGCTTACTGGGCCGGGGCCGGGGCCGGCGCCATGCCGCCCGTGCCCGCGTCCGTCTCCTCGCCCGTCTCCGGCTCGCCGTAGGCCGGAGCGGCCTCGAGCTCTTCGCGGGTCACCGCCAGGACGATGCGATCCGGCAGATTGTCCTCGCCGACCACCGGGGTGGCCGGAGCGGCGTCGGTCGCGGGGGCCGCGGCCGGATCGGCCGTCATGCCGCCGGCAGGCGCCGCGTCGGCGGCCGGAGCGGTCGGAAGACCGTCCATGCTGCCCGGGCCGAACTCCAGCGCATCCATCGCCACCGCGACGTCCTTGGCGCCGATGCCCAGGAAGCCGCCGACGCCGACGAGCACCGCGATGACTTCGCCATTCTCGTCGACCAGCACGTCGGAGATGCTGCCGATGCTCTCGCCGGCGGCGTCCTCGACGCTCTTGCCGTTGAGATCCGTCACGCGCCAGGCGCCGGTCGGCGGAACCGTCACGAACGGGCCCTCGATGGCCGACCCGGACGAGGCGGTGTCAGCGGGAGCCGGGGTCGTGGCGGCATCCGGCGCGTCGGCCTCGGCGTCCGGGGTGTCCATGGGCTCTGCGGGCTCGGCCGCGTCCGGAGCGTCCGTTCCCGGCGTTGCGCCCGCCGGGGCGGTCGCGTCGGCACCACCTACCGGCGGGGTCGCGGTGTCGGTCGCGGGAGCGTCCGTGGCCGGAGCGTCCGGAGCCGGGGTCGTCTGCGCGACGGCGACCATCGGGATCATCGCAGTCGCGAGCAGGGCGGGCAGAAGCGTCTTTTTCATTCGGTGTCTCCCGGTGAAGGAACTGATGGAGGCTGAACGTGAGTGCGGCCGGATTGTTCCGACGCAGACGAGATAAGGCGCTTCGCTTTACAGTCGAGTCCTTGCGCGTTGCTGCACCGCAACCGGAAGACTACTCCATGGCGGTCTCGGCCAAGTCCTTCTGGCCTCACCTCTTTTCGCGATGCCGCACGGCTTCATGACGGTTGCGATTCCGTCGTGATCGCCGTTTTACCGGTGGAAGGCGCTCCCACGGGTCTTTTGAACGAAAAGGGGCGCCGCCCGCGATCTGCGGAGGGCGCCCCTTCGGACGGGCGGCCGCCCGTCAGTCGGTGGACAGGCGGTGGCCCACGGCCGTCACTCGGCGGGTACGGGTGCGGGTGCCGCGTCCGGCTCCGGACGCCGCTCCTCGGCGACCCGCCGATGTTCCGCACCCCGGCGTTCGAGCTTCTTGTCCATGCCCGTCAGGCGCAGCACGAAGACGTAGAAGGCCGGCACGAAGAAGATGGCGAGGAGAGTGGCCGCGATCATGCCGCCGATCACCGTCGTGCCGATGGCGTTCTGGCTCGCGGCCGAGGCGCCGCTCGCGATCGCCATCGGCAGCACGCCCATGGTGAAGGCGAGCGAGGTCATCAGGATCGGGCGGAAGCGCAGGCGCGCGGCCTCCACCGTCGCCTCGCGCATCGGCTTGCCCTCCAGCATCAGGTCCTTGGCGAACTCCACGATCAGGATCGCGTTCTTGGCCGACAGACCGACGATCGTGATGATGCCGACCGTGAAGTACACGTCGTTCTCAAGGCCCCGCAGCATGACCGCGGCGACCGAACCGATGATGCCGAGCGGCACGACGAGGATGACGGCGAAGGGAATCGACCAGCTCTCGTAGAGGGCGGCCAGCAGGAGGAAGACGAACAGGATCGCGAGCCCGATGAGGAACGGCGCCTGGTTGCCGGACTGGATCTCCTGAAGCGACTGCCCGGTCCATTCGAAGGCGAAGCCTTCGGGCAGTTCTCCAGCCAGCCTCTCCATCTCAGCGATCGCCGCGCCGGAGGAGTAGCCCGGCGCCGCGTCACCCGAGAGGCGCACCGCCGGATAGCCGTTGTAGCCGACGATCTGCGAGGACCCGAGCGACCACTCCGCGTCCGCGAAGGCCGAGAGCGGCACCATGCCCCCTTGCGCGTTGCGCACGTTGAGATTGAGGACGTCCTCGATCCTCATGCGGTAGCCCGCCTCCGCCTGCACGATCACGCGCTGCATCCGGCCCGTGTTCGGGAAATCGTTGACATAGGCCGAGCCGAGCGCGGTCGAGATGGTGGTGTTGATGTCGGCGAAGGTGACGCCGAAGGCGTTGGCCTTCTCGCGATCGATGTTCAGCGCGATCTGCGGGCCGTCCGGGAGACCCTCGAAGTTGACCTGCCCGAGGACGGGGCTCTGGCTCGCGCCGGCGAGAAGCTGGTCGCGTGCCGCCAGGAGTGCGGCCTGCCCGTTGCCGCCACGGTCCTGCAGGCGGAAGGCGAAGCCGCCGGTCGTACCCAGACCCTGGATCGGCGGCGGGGAGAGCGCGAAGGCGATGGCGTCGCGGAACTGCAGGAGCCGCATGGTGATCGCCCCCGACAGGGCCTGTGCGCTCTGCTCCGGTCCGCGCTCCGACCAGTCGTCGAGCGTGATGAAGGCGAGGCCCGAATTCTGGCCTTGGCCCGAGAAAGAGAAGCCCTGGATCGCGAAGATCGAGGTAACGCCCGGCTGCTCCATGACGAAGGTCTGCGCCTCGTCCATGACCTCGCGCAGGCGGTTGGTCGTGGAACCGGACGGCCCCTGGAAGTTGGCGATCAGCGTTCCCTGGTCCTCGTCCGGAAGGAAGGCGGACGGGATCTGGACGTAGAACCAGCCCAGGCCGGCGAGCAGCGCCAGATAGACGATCATCAGGCGGCCGGCGCGCCGCACGACGCGCGAGGCGCCGTTCTGGTACTTGTGGGTCGTCCAGTCGAAGCCGCGGTTGAACCAGCCGAAGGGGCCGCGCTTGCCGTGATGGTGCCCGGCCTTGATGGGCTTGAGGAAGGTGGCGCAGAGCGCCGGCGTCAG
Organism: Pseudomonadota bacterium; assembly: GCA_023419535.1. GTDB lineage: Bacteria > Pseudomonadota > Alphaproteobacteria > Rhizobiales > Rhizobiaceae > Aureimonas. Next base: position 99,128 of record JAEZXX010000034.1, read on the forward strand.
CGACAGCGCCAGGAACCCCGAGAAGAGGATCGAGGTCGCCATCGTCAGCGAGAACTGCTGGTAGATGATGCCGACCGAGCCGGGGAAGAAGGCGAGGGGCACGAACACGGCGGAGAGCACCAGCGTGATGCCGACGATGGCGCCGGTGATCTGGTCCATCGCCTTTCGCGCCGCCTCCTTCGGCGACAGGCCCTCTTCCGCCATGATGCGCTCGACGTTCTCCACGACGACGATGGCGTCGTCGACGAGGATGCCGATGGCGAGCACCATCGCGAACATGGTCAACACGTTCACCGAGAAGCCGGCGAAGAGCATCACCGCCAGCGTGCCCGAGAGGGCGATCGGAACGATGAGGGTCGGGATGATCGTGTAGCGGAAGTTCTGCAGGAACACGAACATGACGATGAAGACGAGGACCACGGCCTCGATCAGCGTCATGATCACCGTCTCGATCGAGGCCGAGACGAAGGGCGTGGTGTCGTAAGGGATCGAGTAGGTGACGCCCTGCGGGAAGAGGGGCGCCAGCTGTTCCATCACCTCCTGCACGCCGCGCGAGGTGTCCATGGCGTTGCCGGTCGGCGAAAGCTGGATGGCGAAGGCCGAGGTGGGCTGGCCGTTCAGGAAGGTCGAGAAATTGTAGGTCTCGGCGTCCACCTCGATGCGGGCGACGTCCGAAAGCCGCACCAGCGAGCCGTCCGGGTTGGAGCGCAGGACGATCTGGCCGAACTCCTCGGGCGTGGTCAGCTGGCCCCGCACGAGGATCGTCGCCGTCGTCTGCTGCGTGGCCGGGGTCGGCTGGCCGCCGATCGAGCCGGCGGCCACCTGGGCGTTCTGCTGGCTGATGGCGTTCGTTACGTCCGCCGTCGTCAGGTTCAGACCGACCAGTCGGTCCGGATCGACCCAGACCCGCATCGCGCGCTCGGAGCCGAAGAACTGGGCGCGACCGACGCCGTCGACGCGGCGGACCTCGTTCAGGACGTTGCGGGAGATGTAGTCGCCGAGAGCGGTCGCATCGAGATCGCTCGTCTCGTCGGCCGTCAGCGAGACGACCATGAGGAAGCCCGCAGAGGCCTCCTCGACGAGAAGGCCCTGCTGCATCACCTGCTGCGGCAGCGACGATTCGACCCGCCGGATGCGGTTCTGGACGTCGACGAGCGCCTGGCTGATGTCGGTTCCGGCGATGAAGGTGACGGTGATCTGGACCGATCCGGTCGCGTCCGACACGGACTCGAAATAGATCAGGCCCGGCGTGCCGTTCAGCTCCTCCTCGATCGGTCGCGTGACCTGGAGGTAGAGATCCTCGGGCGATGCCCCCGGATAGACCGTCGAGATCGTCACCTGCGGGGGCGCGACGTTCGGGTACTGGGCGACCGGCAGGTTCGGCAGGGACAGGGCGCCTGCGAGCACGATGAAGATCGCGATCACCCAAGCGAAGATCGGGCGGTCGATGAAGAAACGAGGCATCGAGGCGGGCTCCTTGCCCTCAAGAGGGGCCGCGCGGGGCGCGGCTGCGCTTACTGGGCGGAGGCGGCTTGCGGGGCAGCCTCACCTGCGGGCGGTGCCGGTTCGTCACCAGCATCCGCGGGCGCCTCCCCGCCGGCTGCGGCCTGATCGGGTGCGCCGGCTGCCGCGTCCGCGGGGGCGGCGGTCTCTGTCCCGACCGGGCCCTCCCAAGGAACGGGCGTCACCGGGGCGCCGGGACCGGTCTTCTGGAAGCCGTCGACGATCACGCGGTCGCCCGGCTGCAGGCCCGACTGGATGACCGAGCGCTGGTCGACCTGCCGCGCGATGGCGACCGGCCGCGCTTCCACCGTGTTCTCGGCGGTGACGATGTAGAGGAGGGCGCGCCCGCCCGTGTCGCGCTGAATCGCCTGGACGGGGACGGCGATGGCGTTCTGGTCGACGCCCTGCTCCACGGCCACGCGCACATACATGCCCGGCAGAAGGGTGCCGTCCGGATTGGGGAACTCGGCGCGCAGCGTCACCTGTCCGCTGGTCGGTTCCACCGTCGCCTCCGAGAACAGCAGGCGCCCAGGATGAGGATGCTCCGAGCCGTCGTCGAGGAGGAGCCGGACCTGAGCGACGTCGGGTTCGACTTCGGTGATCGCCCCCGATTCGAGCGCCTGACGCAGGCGCAGGAGCTGCGAGACCGGCTGCTGGATGTCGGCGTAGATGGGCTCGAGCTGCTGGATCGTGGCCAGGGCCTCGGTGCCGGTGGCGCTGACGAGCGCGCCTTCGGTGACCAGTGCGCGGCCGATGCGGCCCGAGATCGGGGCACGGACGGTCGCGTAGTCGAGCTCGATCTGGGCTTGGCGCAGATTGGCGCGGGCCGAAGCGAGGTCAGCCTCGGCCTGGGCTTGATTCGCCTGCGCGGTCTCCAGATTGGCGGAGCCGATCGTGTTGCGCTGGACGAGGGTGCGCGTGCGCTCCGCCTCTTGGGCAGCCAGGCGCAGGACGGCCTCCGCCCGCGCGACCGCCGCCTGCGCCGCGTCCACCGCGCCCTCGAAGGGCGCGGGGTCGATGCGGAACAGCGGGTCGCCTTCCTCGACGTCCGCACCCTGCTCGAAGACGCGCTCCAGGACGATGCCGCCGACCCGGGGACGAACCTCCGCGATCCGCGTGGGCGAGATGCGGCCGGGCAGTTCCGAGATGACGGGAATGGCTTCGGGCGCGGCCTCGACGATGCCGACCGGCGGGGGCGGAGGGGCGGCCTGCTGAGCCTGTGCTCCACTCCCCTGGTCCTCGCCCTGACAGGCGGTCAAAGCGAACAGAGTTGCCGTCAACAGGCCGAACGAGCGGAACGCGCGCATATGTGGCTACCTAAAGAGGAAGAGCGAGCGCGTCGTCGTCCGAGTGCTCGATTGTTTTCCAACATACATGTATGTATAAATTCTGCAACCGGGAGAGGACCCTTGCGACGAACGAAGGCCGAAGCTCTTGAAACCCGCGAGGCGCTGCTCGACGCGTCCGAAGCGCTCTTCGTCGAGAAGGGCGTCTCCGGAACGAGCCTGACCGACATCGCGAAGGCCGCGGGCCTGACGCGTGGCGCGATCTACTGGCATTTCGCGGACAAGGCCGCCTTGTTCGAGGCCATGCAGCAACGGGCGTGGCTTCCCCAGGAGTATGTGGCACGCCTCCTGGAAGGCACGCGGACCGGCGATCCGCTGCAGGCGATCCACGACGTTGCGATCGAATGCCTGCGAAACTTCGCGGCGGACGAGCGGTCCCAGCGCGTCTATACGATCATGCTGCTCCGCTGCGAGTATGTGGGGGAGATGAGCGGCGTGCTGCAGCGGATGCGCGAGGCGGACAAGCTGCTCACCGGTGCCGTGCACGCGGCCTTCGCGGACGCGCAGGCGCGCGGCCTCCTGAGCGAGAACTGGACGGCGGAGACCGCGTCGCTGGCCCACATCTCGATCGTGACCGGCCTCTTCAACCAATGGCTGCGCGGCGAACGCGGCTTCGACCTTCTGGAGGTCGGCATCCCGATGCTGGAGGCGATGCGCAGGGCCGTCAGCGCCAACGTCTGCGTGCGGCAGCGCGACGGGCTTCGGCGTCTGGCGGTCGGCTGAGGCGTCAGAAGATTTTCGGCACGACCCGCGCGGTGCGCCCGCAGTAGCGGCGGTACTCCTCGCCGAAGGTCGCCTCCATCATGCGCTCCTCGTCGCCGACCCGCGAGGCGAAGAGGATGCCGAACCCGACCAGCCCGGCGAGGCCGGCGACGAGGTTCGGCAGGAGCAGCGCCTGGGCCAGCGCCATCAGCCAGAAGGCCGAGTACATCGGATGCCGGACATGTCGGTAGATGCCGTCGGTCACCAGCTTGTGCTCTTCGCGAATGTCGAGCGAGACCGACCACATCTTGCCCAGCGCCTTGTGCGTGAGGCGGAAGAGCACGACGGCCCCGACACCGGCCGCGGCGCCGAGGAGCACCTGGACGAGCGACGGTTCGTAGGTGAGGGCGGCAGGAAAGCCGGTCGCCGCATAGAGACCGGGTACGATGCCGAGACCGGTCAGCGAGATGGCCATGCGGACCGTCTCGGCCGTGCCGCGCCGCGTTCGCACGACGGCGCGCCGGCGTGCGCGGCGTTCGAAGGGGTAGCGCACGACGTACCAGGCGACGACAGTCAGAACCCACATCGAGATCGCGGCGGCGGTGAGCGTCATGAGGCGTTCCGGTTCACGTCCGGCGTGGCCGGACGGCTGGCTGCGAGGGGCGGCACGTCGATGCTTCCCGTCTCGGCATAGCGTTCGAATTCCACCGGGCCCGCGAGGATCAGGTGGAACGAATAGGGGTGTCGGCGCTCCGTGCCGTAGACGAACTGCCGGTGCCGGCGGAAGAAGTCGAGGCGGTTGCGGCGACGGTTGCGCTCGCTGACGAGCTTGCCGAGCGAGATCCGATGGACGACGGGCGCGCGACCGCCCTCGATGCCGAGCGAGCGGGCCGGGTTCGAACGGTAGAAGTTCAGGGGATCGGAGAGCGACTGCACGTCCACCCAAGGCAGGCGGTGCCCTTCGACGAGCGAACGGACGGCCGCGCGTTGCGCTGTGGCGGCGGGGTGGAGCGCGGTCTTCAGAAGGCTCGCGCCGACGCTCAGGACATGGACCGGCACCTTCGGCGCCGTGCGCGAGAGAGCCCGGTCGAGCGCCAGGACGGCGAGACCGACGCCGAGGCTGTGTCCGGCGACGATCACTTCTTCGACATCGCTCCGGCCGAGCCCGTTCTCGATCGCCCGCGCATGGATCGCGACCCGGGCCTCGATCGCGGCGCTGGTTCCGTGCGCCAGGTCGCGCGCAAAGGCCCAGTCGTCCATCAGCGTCAGGAAGTGCAGGCGTCGGATGCCGTGCCGGGACATCGCGGCAAGGAGGGCCGCGGCGAGCGGAAGGCTCCAGACCAGCTGCCAGGCCGAGGCGCCGATCGCCCAGGGAAGGGTGGCGACGAAGATCGTCAGGGCCAGCGCGAAGAGGAGGAGCACGATCGGGTAGAGGAAGAAGAGACCGTAGCGCCAGCTCGTCCGGAAATAGCGGACGGCGGTTCCGGTCACGGCGAAGTCCGCCAGCGCGCCAAGGCCGGCCAGAAGCCGCGTCCACGCCGGCTTGCTGCCGTAGAGCGCGATCGTGTCGGACCAGTCGCAGATCACGATCTCGCTCTCGGTCTGCCAGCCCGGACCGGACAGGCGAACCTCGGAGCGCGGCGTCGCGTCGGGCTCCGAGGGCAGAGCGGGGGAGGCCGGGACGAAGCGGAAATCGATGCCCCAGCATTCGGACGCGATCCGGGTGCCCGTCTCGAACCGACGCTCGTGGACCTGGGGGGTGAGAGGCTCGAAGCCGGGAAAGAGGAAGACGAGCTTCCGGGTAATCGTCTTCATCGAGCCGTCGTCAACCATCGTCCTCCGCCGGAGTCTCGGCTAACGCGTTTGACCGCCCCACCGCAAGGCGGGGCGGAGGATCCTACGGTTCCGTGATCCGGTCAGACGTTGCCGAACGGCCGGCGGCCGGCATTCATCTCGCGCATCGTCGTGATGTACTGCTCGGGGAAGAGCAGATGGTTCGACGGCGCGCGAAGTCCCATGTGCTTGGCGATGTCGCCGACAAAGGAATTGCAGTTGTAGAGCGCCGCGTGCCAGAGCGGTCGGCTCGACTGGAGCTGCCGGATGTAGGCGAGGACGTTCTCGTATTCCGCCCGCGTCAGGTCGATCCGGTAGTTCGCCGTCATGTAGGCGTCTTCCAGGTCGCCGTCGCTCGGGCCGGTCTCGGCCGGAACCGGGACGACGTGGCCCGCCAGATACGGGACGACGCTGGTCGAGGCCGGGTGGAGGCCCGCCACTTCGCGCGTCAGGATGTTGCCCGCCGCGTCGCGGCGGCCGAACATGGCGAAGGTGTGCCCGTAGCTCTCGGCCGTTCGCGAGCGGAACTCGATGTAATAGAGGTCCTGCGAGATCTCGCCGGTCCGCGGCGCGCCGGCGAAGTTCGCCTGGCTGGAGACGGTGGGGGCCAGCGGCAGCGGGTCGGGTCCCGATGCCGTGGAGGTGCAGCCTGCGACGGCCGCGCAAAGCATTCCCAGAACGAGGATGCGGATGGGCTTCGTCATGGTGTTCGGTTCCTGCGAAATCGCGTCATGGATTTCGATGCGGTTAGCGCCGTGGATTCCGGCGATTCGTGTCTGAACTATGTCGTCGCGGCCGAACGGCCACGGCAGGGGGCGGGCGGCGGTTCCGTCCGTCAGAAGGCCTGCGCCACCTGTTGCGGGGCGCCGGCCATCGGGAAGCTGCCCGGCTGCTCGAGGACTTCTTCCTCCTCGCCGACCAGCCGCTCGTTGCCCTGCTTGACCACGACGCGCGCGCCGTTCGGGACGCGCTGGTAGAGGTCGATGATGTCCTGGTTCATCAGACGGATGCAGCCCGCGGACACCGCGTTGCCGATCGTCCACCATTCCGGAGTGCCGTGCAGGCGGAAGAGCGTGTCCTTTCCGCCTTGGAAGAGGTAGAGCGCGCGCGCGCCGAGCGGGTTCTGGAGACCTGGATCCATGCCGTTCCGGTACGGCTCCAGTTCCGGCTTACGGTCGATCATCTCCTGCGGCGGGTTCCAGCGCGGCCATTCGCGCTTCATCTGGATCGTCGCGTCGCCGGCCCACGAGAAACCCGCCCCGCCGACGCTGATGCCGTAGCGCATCGCGGTCCCGCCCTCCTCGACGAGGTAGAGAAGGCGGTTCGGCGTATCGACGACGATCGTTCCCGCGGGGTATTCGCCGTCATAGGCGACCTGCTGGCGCAGGAACTTCGGGTCGATCTTCTCGGTCGGAATGGCGGCCAGCGGGAAGCCGTTGTCCTCGACCGCCGCGTAGGCGAGCGCCTCGGGGCCCGGGACCTCGGGCAGGCCCGGCGCTCCCATCGCCGCCATGTCGCCGGAGACGGCGGACGGCTCGGGCCCGAAGGACGCGAGGGGCGACTCGAGCAGGCTCTCCGTCGAGACGCATCCCGTCAGGACGACGACGCCCATGGCTGCGAGGCCCGCGCGGATCGTGTTCTTAGGAAGGGTCATGGGCATCCGGTCCGACAATCCGAAAGAGAGAAGAGTTTGCGAACTCTTGTCCGCTTGACTTCATCTATCCTCTTTTGGTTGACGAAGGCTCAAATATGGCGACCCGGATCGGGTCTTCCGTCAATCCCCGACGGAAGGTCGTTCGTCCGCCGTTCTTGGGCGCGTCTGTCGCAAATGTGCCACAGCGGTGGGCTCATGGAGCGGCGGGGGCGGCCCGACCGCAGAATGGCCGTTGTTTCGACGGATCGGATCGCTCCGTCGAGCGCTTCGATCGCGCGAGTATTCAAGTGACCCGGCCGTTCAGGCCAGTGAGAAGAGCGAAAGGCCTTACCGGATGAGAATCGCGATCGCGGCCGCCCTGTGCGTGGTCCTCGCAGGATGCGTGACCTCGGAGCCGCCGCCGCCTCCGGGACCGCCGCCGGGATACAATCCGGAGCACGACAGCCATTGCCGCAGCCTCCTGATGGCGCCGGGCTCGCTCGTCTACGTCCAGTGCCGTCTGGCGATGAGCCAGACGCAGCGCCGGGCCGAGACCGCCGCGCGGACGCTTCTGACGCAGAATCTCGGCTTCGTCTCGACCGAGGCCGACTCGGCCCTGCGCGACGACGTCTTCTGCAACTACAATGAATCGTCCAAGCTCTCCGTGGAGTCCGTCACGCCGGCGGACGGCGCCCAGACGGCCTACGGTCGCTGCGCGACGACGCGCAATCGCCTGCAGCGCCAGATCCGCACGGACCAGCCGATGCAGGCCGAAGCCGCGATCATGGCCTACGACCAGTCCACGATCGTCACGAACGAGGCGACGATTACGGAGGCGCGAACTTTTCATTAAGCAAACCCGCGCCAATTCGGTGCGGCTGGTGCACATCTGTTGCTTTCATGCACTAGCCGAGGCGCCCGACATGTTCGAAATTGGGATGCATGGGTGTTCCATCGAACGATGCCGGCACCGATAGAATAACTGGCACCTAAGGACTTTACTAATGAACAAGATTCTCATCATCGCTGTGACCTCGGTTGCCGTTGCCGGCCTCTCGGGCTGCGTCGGCAAGGGCATCGGCAAGGGCAAGGGCAAGGGCCCGGTCGCCGTCGAGCAGCCGGTCTACACCGCCCCGGCCGACACCGGCTTCGTCACCAAGGGCTGACGAATTCGGACGGGACGCCTCAGCGGCGTCCTGTTCGGTCAATCCGAAAAGGCGTCCATGGCGTGTTCCGCCATGGGCGCCTTTTTTTGTTCGTGGGTCCGCGCGACTTCGCGGTGAAGGCGGGGCAGCGGTCTGCCGGACGGCGCTTCAGTCGAAGGCCGCGGGGGAACGCCGGACGTCCGATTCCATGCTCGGGGCGGGCGACCTGCCTTCGCGCGATTCGGGCCGCGCGGTCGTGACGGCGAAGACCCCGCGAAGTCCGGTCGAGCCTCGTCCGAGGCTGGTGTGGGCCATGACTCGCGCGGCCGTCTCCCGTCCCAGTCCGTCCGGTCCAGGTCCGTCTTCGGCGGCGAAATCGATCCTCAGTAGGTGAGGTGGTCGAAGACGCGATCCATCGATCGCTCCCAGGGGCCCTCGTAGAGCCGCACCAACTCCTCGGCCGAGGTCGTGCCGCGCGCGACCACCTCCTCGAGCGGGGCGAGGAAGAAGCTCTCGTCGTTGCCGTCCTCGTTCAGCCGTCCCCGCGCGATGAGGCCGCTCCGTGCGATCTTGAGGCTGTCGCGCGCCAGGTCGAGGACCGTTCCATCCCTGAAGGGGGTCCGGAATCCGTCGCGCGGGACGGCAGCGCGCATCGCCGACACCTCCTCGAAGGTCCAGTCGAACGTCAGCGCCTCGGCCGCGTCCAGCGCCGCACCGTCGTAGAGAAGGCCGACCCAATAGGCGGGAAGGGCACAGATGCGCCGCCACGGGCCGCCATCGGCGCCGCGCATCTCGATGAAGCGTTTCAGCCGCACGTCGGGGAACAGCGTCGAAAGATGATTCGCCCAATCGCCCATGTTCGGCTGGGGGGAGGGGATGCGGCCCTTGAGCACGCCGTCCATGAACTGGCGGAAGGTGACGTCGGTCGCGTCCGTGTAGCGGCCCTCGCGCATGACGAAGTACATCGGCACGTCGAGCGCCCATTCGGCGTAGTCGCGATAGCCGAAGCTCTCTCCGAACACGAAGGGTAGGAGGCCCGAGCGCTGGTTGTCGACGTCGGACCAGACGTCGGAGCGCCAGGAGACGAGGCCGTTGGGCTTGCCTTCGGTGAAGGGCGAATTGGCGAAGAGCGCGGAGGCGACGGGCTGCAGCTTCATGCCGACGCGCATCTTGCGCGCCATGTCCCGCTCCGAGGAGAAGTCGAGATTGACCTGGATCGTCGTCGTGCGGAACATCATGTCGAGGCCGCGCGTGCCGACCTTCGGCATGTAGCGGCGCATGATCTCGTATCGCGACTTCGGCATCACCGGCGTCTCGGCGAGCGTCCAGACGGGGCTCGAGCCGAGGCCGAGGAAGCGGATGCCGAGCGGTTCGGCCACCCGGCGCACGTCGTCCAGATGGGCGTTCGATTCGCGGCAGGTCTGGTGGATCGTCTCGACCGGCGCGCCGGACAGCTCGAACTGCCCGCCGGGCTCCAGCGAGATGGCACCCTGACCGTGCGTCTCGGCGAGGCCGATGATCCGCCCGTCGTCGACGATCGCCTCCCAGCCGGACAGGTCGCGCATGCCCTCGAGGAGCTTGGCGATGCCCCGGTCCCCCTCGTAGGGCACGGGGGCGCGATTCTCGGCGTAGAAGCCGAACTTCTCGTGTTCGGTCCCGATGCGGAAGGCCGAGTCCGGCTTCTCGCCCGAACTCAGATGGGAGACGAGCTCCTCCATCGAGGCGATCGGGGTGAGGTCGGTGGTGTCGCGGGCCATCGCCGGCTCCCGTTCGGGACGTTTCTGCGGCCGAAGGACCGCGGGGCTCGTCTGTTGCCGCTTTCGTTCCCGTTCGCAAGAGGTGTCTTCAGCGCGGCCAGTCGCCCGCGAGCGCCTGCAGGATGGCGAGCGCGGCGACGGCGGCCGTGTCGGCCCGCAGGATGCGCGGTCCGAGCGACAGGGGAACAACGTTCGGGTGCGCCCGAAGCGACTCGCGCTCGGCCCGCGAAAAGCCGCCCTCGGGTCCGACGAGCAGCGCCAGCGGGCGGCCGGCGAGCGGCGCGAGCACCGCCGATGCCCCTGCTCCGTCCTCGCGTTCGTCGCAAAAGACCAGCGTCCGCGCGGCGTCCCAGCCGGCGAGGACCTCTTCGAGGCGTCGCATCTCGTTCACCTCGGGCACGGAAAGGACGCCGCACTGCTCGGCGGCCTCGACCACGTTGGCGCGCGCACGCTCGACGTTGAAGCGCGGGACCTGCCCGTGCTGGGTCATCACGGGCAGAAGACGTCCGGCCCCCATCTCGGTCGCCTTCTGGACCATGTAGTCGAGGCGGCCCGCCTTCAGCGGCGCGAAGAGATAGTCGAGATCGGGCCGCGGCGTCTGGTCGCGGACGCGAGCGGTCGGGACGATCGCTTCCACACGCTTTCCCGGGCGCTCCACGGTCGCGACCCATTCGCCGTCGCGCCCGTTGAAGACCAGGAGAAGCGCCTTGTTTTCCAGGCGGAGCACGTTGCCGAGATAGTTGGCCTGGTCCTTGGAAACGGGGACCGGCAGGCCGCCTTGGAGAGGAGCCTCGAGGAGCAGGCGCTGGGTCCTGAAGTCGTAGTCCGGCATCGCCTCACCCTCTCGCCGCCGCAACTTTTCGTCAGCCATCCAATTACCGCTGCAATCGTTCCGCGGCCCGTCGGCCGCACCCGGAGAAGCAGACATGGATTTGGGTATCAAGGGCCGCGTCGCCCTCATTACGGGCGCCAGCAACGGGATGGGCTGGGCGACCGCGCAGATACTGGCGCAGGAAGGCGTGAAACTCGTTCTCTCCGACATCAAGGTCGAGGATCTGGAGAAGGAGTGCGCGAGCCTGGGCGGCGAAGCCGTCTGCATTCCGGCGGACGTGACCGACCAGAGCGCGATCGACGATCTCGTGAAGGGCGCGACGGACCGGTTCGGCCAGATCGACATCGTGATCCACACCTCCGGCATCACCGGCGCCAAGGGCCATCCGCTGGAGATGAAGGACGAGGACTACCAGGAGGCCTGGGACATCGACTTCATGTCGGCCGTGCGCGTCGCACGCGCGAGCTTCCCGGTCATGCGCAAGGGCGGCTGGGGGCGCTTCATCTGCATCACCTCCGAGAACGCCGTCCAGCCCTATTGGGAGGAGGCGACCTACAACGCCGCCAAGGCCGGGCTCGCGGCCTTCGTGAAGAACCTCTCCTACAAGGAGGCCGAGCACGGTATCCTCTGCAACACCGTCTCCCCGGCCTTCATCGAGACGCCGATGACCGACGGCATGATGGAGAAGCGGTCGGAGGAACTCGGGGTCTCCTTCGACGAGGCGGTGGAGAGCTTCCTGGAGGAGGAGCGCCCGGGGATCGCGCTGAAGCGGCGCGGACGTCCGGAGGAGGTGGCGGCGGTGATCGCGCTGCTCGTCTCCGAGCGCGCCTCCTTCGTCAACGGCTCGAACGTGCGCGTCGACGGCGGCTCGGTGCAGGCCGTCCAGAACTGAGACCCTTCGGACACGAGAACGCCGCCGGTGGGAGCCGGCGGCGTTTTCATTTGACTCGGGCCGTCAGTTGTTCGGGCCGTCGATCTGCTTGGCCGGCGCGGGGTCGGAGGCCGGGAAGGTGTCGTCGAGGGCCTCGTCCAGCTCCTCGTCCTCGCTCAAGGGGCGCTCCTGTTCGCCCGGCTGGTCGCGCAGGCTGGGATCGGCGACCTGGCCTGCGCCCGGCCGCCCGGCCTCGTCCGCGCTGCCCCGATCCTTGTTCGCTTCCGACATGACTGAAACTCCTTGCATCGTCGCCGCCGTCAACGGCGCGTAGGAGCAAGCGTTCCGGAACCATTCAGGCGGGCATCCAGTCGGGGTCGCGCAGTTGCTCCAGCGTATAGGGGCACTCGGCGGGGAAGGTGTCGCGCGACAGGCCGGTTTCCTTCATGGCTTCACGCACGGCTTGGCCGTAGATGGACTCGACGATCTGCCTCGCCTGCTCGCGCAGGGACGGGTTGTCCGCCTCCCGACGCTCGATGTTCCCACGCTCGCGGACAATCGTTAGGTCCCACGACCGTGAACGACGCGACGACTGATGCTGCCATTTCAGAAGGTGGAAGATCAGCAGGCGGTAGCTCGAACCCAACGCATGCTTCTGCTCCCGCCCCATGCTCTCCAACTCCTCGATGACGTTCGGCAGATCGACCTCCGAGAACCGACGCTGGCGCAGGAGTTCGGCCTGCTGGAACAGCCAGTCGTGGAAATCGTCCTCGTAGTCGATCGGCGGATCGAAACGCGGCGTCTGCTTGGCAAGGCTCATGGCCTTTGCTCCCGTTCGAGGGCCTGCTCGTAGAGTAACGCATCACCGGGCGAGAAGCAGCAGAGAACGATTCGCTCGAGCCCGCCCGCGTCTGCGGCGACGAGGATCTCGCCGACCGCGATCCGCGCCGCCCGCTCCTTCGGGAAGCCGTAGACGCCCGTCGAGATCGCCGGGAAGGCGATCGTCCGCAGCCCGTTGGCGCGCGCCAGTTCGAGCGAGGATCGGTAGGCGCAGGCGAGCGCCTCGTCCTCGCCGCGGGCGCCGCCGTGCCAGACCGGGCCGACCGTGTGGATCACCCGGCGCGCCGGCAGCCTGTATCCGAAGGTGATGCGCGCCTCGCCGGTCGGGCAGCCGCCGATGGTGCGGCATTCCTCCAAAAGGTCGGGCCCCGCTGCGCGGTGGATGGCCCCGTCGACGCCGCCGCCGCCGAGCAGGCTCTCGTTCGCCGCGTTCACGATGGCGTCGAGGGCGAGCGTCGTGATGTCCGCGACTGCGATCTCGATCGTGCAGCCGTTTCGTTCGATCCGGGTCATGACGGGCTTCCTCATGTTTGCGATGGACTTGAGGCGCCTGCGATCCTAGTTCAATTTCACGACGAGGGAACGATCGGGAGGCGGACCCATGGCGATCGCGATGCCCAAACCCAGCGACCGGGTTCTCGCCGACCGCGAGTCCATCGTTGCGGCGATGCGCGCCATCGTCCCGGGCGAGGGCGTGGTCGAGAGCGAACGGCAGATGGCGGTCTTCGAGACCGATGCGTTGACCGCCTACCGCCAATTGCCGCTGGTCGTTGTGCTCCCCGAGACGGTCGCCCAGGTCTCGGCAATTCTGCGCTACTGCCACGAACACGAGGTGCCCGTCGTCCCGCGCGGCTCCGGAACCTCGCTGTCCGGCGGCTCCCTGCCGCTCGCCGACGGCGTTCTCCTCGTCCTGTCGAAATTCAACCGCGTCCTCGATATCGACTTCGACAATCGCTGCGCCGTCGTGCAGCCGGGCGTCACCAATCTCGGTATCACCAAGGCCGTGGAGCATGCCGGCTTCTACTACGCGCCCGATCCGTCCTCGCAGATCGCCTGCTCCATAGGCGGCAACGTCGCGGAGAATTCCGGCGGCGTGCACTGCCTGAAATACGGGCTCACGGCCAACAACGTCCTCGGCGTCGAGTTCGTCACCATAGAGGGCGAGGTCATCCGCCTCGGCGGCAAGCATCTCGATTCGGAGGGCTACGACCTTCTCGGCCTGCTGACCGGTTCGGAAGGCCTGCTCGGCGTCGTGACGGAGGTCACCGTCCGCATCCTCCAGGCGCCCGAAACGGCGCGGGCCGTGCTCCTCGGCTTCCCGACCTCCGAGCAGGGCGGCCAGTGCGTCGCCGACATCATCGCCAAGGGCATCATTCCCGGCGGAATGGAGATGATGGACCGCTTCGCCATCCAGGCGGCGGAGGACTTCGTCCACGCGGGCTATCCGCTGGACGTCGAGGCGCTGCTGATCGTGGAGCTCGACGGGCCGAAGGCGGAGGTCGACCATCTCCTCGCCGAAGTGGAGGCGATCGCGCGGGCCAACGGGGCGACGACGTCGCGCGTCTCCAATTCCGACGCCGAACGGGCCAGTTTCTGGGCCGGGCGCAAGGCCGCCTTCCCGGCGGTCGGCCGCATCGCGGCGGACTATCTCTGCATGGACGGCACGATCCCGCGCAAGGAGCTGCCGCGGGTCCTGGCCGGCATGAAGACGCTGTCGGAGAAGTACGGTCTCGCCGTCGCCAACGTCTTCCACGCCGGCGACGGCAACCTGCACCCGCTGATCCTGTATGATGCCGGCAAAGACGACGAATTGCAGCGGGCGGAGGATTTCGGCGCCGACATCCTGCGGCTGTGCGTGGAGGTCGGCGGGGTGCTGACCGGCGAGCACGGCGTCGGTATCGAGAAGCGCGACCTGATGCCGGAGATGTTCGGCGAAGACGATCTAAAGCATCAGCAGCGCGTCAAATGCGCCTTCGACGACAAGCACCTGCTCAATCCCGGCAAGATGTTTCCGGTGCTCCACCGCTGCGCCGAGCTCGGCCGCATGCACGTCCACAAGGGACAACTGCCCTTTCCCGACCTGCCGAGATTCTGAATGTCGCATGCCGCCCTCGAGACCACCCGGGCCGATATCCTGACGCCCGAGACGCCGGAAGAGCTGCGTGGGATCGTGGCCGCGGCGGTCTCGGCGAACGAGCCACTGGCGGTAGAGGGGCACGGTTCCAAGCGCGGGCTCGGCCGTCCGGTGCAGGCGGCGCGCACCGTCTCGACCCGCGCGATGGCGGGCATCAACTTCTACGAGCCGGAGGAACTGGTCCTGTCGGCCAGAGCCGGAACGCCGATCGCAGAGATCGAGGCGCTGGTCGAACGCCACGGCCAGCGGCTGGAGTTCGAGCCGATGGACTACGGGCCCCTGCATGGCCTCGAGGCCGGGCTCGGCACGATCGGCGGTGTCGTCGCCTGCAACCTGTCCGGTCCGCGCCGCCTGAAGCAGGGCGCCGCGCGCGACCACATCCTCGGCGTTTCGGCCGTTTCCGGCCGGGCCGAGATCTTCAAGGCCGGCGGGCGCGTCGTGAAGAACGTCACCGGATACGATCTTTCGAAGGGGCTGACGGGCTCCTACGGCACGCTCGCGGTCCTGACCGACGTCACGATCAAGACGATGCCGAAGGCGGAAGCCGAGACGACGCTCGCGCTTCGCGGACTGAGCGACGAGGAGTCGATCGGTGCGCTGGCCGCGGCGATGGGCTCCTCCGCGGAGGTGTCCGGCGCGGCGCATCTGCCCTACGGGATCGCGGAGCGCGTCCTCGGCGGGCAGCTCGGCCGCGAGGCGGCGACGCTCGTTCGGATCGAGGGGTTCGGCCCGTCCGTCGAGGCACGCTCGGCCCACCTCGGACAGGCGCTGGCTAAGGTCGGCCGGCTGGAGCGGCTCGAGGCGGAGGCTTCGCGCGCGCTGTGGAAGGACGTGCGGGACGTGCGGCCGTTCTGGGACGAGCCGAAGCGCGCCGTCTGGCGCGTGTCCGTCGCTCCAACCAAGGGTCCCGAGTTCGCCAATGCCGTGCGGATGGGCGTTGCGGCGGAGGCATTTTACGATTGGCAGGGGGGACTTGTCTGGCTGCGCGTGGAGAACGGCACGCAGGCCGAGGGCATTCGTGCGCTGGTCCAGCGTCTCGGCGGCGGACACGCGACGCTGGTCCGGGCCTCCGAGAGCGAGCGGGCCGCGGTCCCGGTCTTCCACCCGCAGCCGGCGGCGTTGGCGGCGCTTTCGCAGCGCCTGAAGGATCAGTTCGATCCGGCCGGCATCCTCAATCCGGGGCGGATGGGTTAGGATGCGACGCCCGCAGGAGGTGACCATGCAGCCAGGCGACGTCTTTTCCCGCGATCCGGAGATCATGTCCGGCGCGTTGGTCTTCACGGGTACTCGGGTTCCGGTCGATGTCCTCTTCGAAAGCCTTCTCGGAGGATCGTCCCTGGACGAGATTCTGGAAGATTTCCCCTCGATCGGGCGAGAACGGGCGGAGGCCGCACTCAGGCTCGCGCAGCGTTCGCTTCACAGCGCCGCGGCATGATGCGGGTCCTCTTGGACGAGGGAATCCCCAGAAGGCTGGCCGCGCTTCTCAACGAGCGCCACGTCGGGGCTGACGCTCTGCCGGCGGATTGGCGCGCGGTGCCGGACGCGACGCTTCACGATCTGGCCGAACAGAACGGGTACTCCGTGCTCGTCACGCAAGATCGAAATATGCCCTTCCAACGACCCCTCTCGGGACGAAAGCTGGCGGTGCTCATCGTTCCGCAGCTCGATCGTCGAAAGGTCCTCTCCGAGTTCGAAGCCATCCTACAGCGGCTCCCGATGCTCGAAGCGGGACGCTATGCATTCCTCGGACAGGACGGCAGCCTTCCGGTTAACCCGACAAGACCGTTCTGGCGTTGAGGCGAAGACGATGCAGACCCATTTCTCCCCCGCCCAGCTCGCCGATCCCGAGACCGCGCATTCGGAAGGCATCATCCGCAAATGCGTGCATTGCGGGTTCTGCACGGCGACCTGCCCGACCTACGTCACGCTCGGCAACGAACTCGACTCTCCGCGCGGGCGCATCTACCTCGTCAAGGAAATGCTGGAGAACGATCGGCCGGCGGACGAGAAGGTGGTCAAGCATATCGACCGCTGCCTCTCCTGCCTCGCCTGCATGACGACGTGCCCGTCCGGCGTGAACTACATGCACCTCGTCGACCACGCGCGGACCCACATCGAGCGCACCTACCGGCGGCCGCTCCTCGACCGCCTGATCCGCTCGATTTTGGCCGCGACGCTTCCCTATCCGAACCGGTTTCGCGCGAGCCTGACGCTGGCGAAGCTCGGACGCCCCTTCGCCGGGCTGTTCGACGCGGTCAAGCCGCTGAAGCCGCTGGCGGCGATGCTGCGGCTCGCGCCGTCGTCGGTTCCAAGCGACTCGGCCGTCAATCGTCCGGCGGTCCACCCGGCGAAGGGCACGCGCCGGAAGCGCGTCGCGTTGCTTCGCGGCTGCGCCCAATCCGTGCTCGACCCGACGATCAACGAGGCGACGGTGCGGCTGCTGACGCGCCTCGGCGTCGAGGTGGTGGTGCCGGAGGGGGAGGGCTGCTGCGGCGCGCTCGTCCACCACATGGGACGCGAAGGCCAAGCGCTCGCCTCGGCTCGCAACAATGTCGACGTCTGGACGAGGCTGATCGAGCGGAGAGGGCTCGACGCCATCGTCATCACCGCGTCGGGCTGCGGCACGACCATCAAGGACTATGGCCATATGCTGCGGCTGGACGAGGCCTATGCGGCCAAGGCCGCGCGGGTCTCGTCGCTCGCCAAGGACGTGACCGAGTTCCTGTCGGAGCTCGAACTGCCGCTCCCCACGAACCCCGGCAACGCGGTCGTCGCCTACCATTCCGCCTGTTCGATGCAGCACGGCCAGAGGATCACCGCCAAGCCGAAGGTGCTGCTCGCGCAGGCCGGCTTCACGGTGCGCGACGTGCCGGAAGGGCATCTATGCTGCGGCTCGGCGGGCACCTACAACATCCTGCAGCCCGAGATCGCCGCCAAGCTCCGCGACCGCAAGGTCCGCAACATCGAGAGCGTCGCCCCGCAGGTGATCGCGACCGGCAATATCGGCTGCATGACGCAGATCGGGTCGGGCACGTCCATCCCGATCGTCCACACGGTGGAACTTCTCGACTGGGCGTTCGGCGGCGAGCGCCCTGCGCGCCTCGCGCATATCGAGCCCTCCGCGTCTGTGCTGGAAGCCGCAGAATAGCGTTCCGCCCGTCGCGGCGGGGCGGAACGAGACGTTCGCGAATGTCCTGTCGCCCGAAACGAAAGGGCCCGCCGAAGCGGGCCCCATAGCTCCGTAGGATCAGCCTATGCCGATCCTACTGGATGCGCGAGCCGAACAGGGCGCCCAGAAGCGTCGGGCGCTCCGCGCTCGCGGCGCGGACGGTGCCGGTCTCGACGAGCACGCGGTTGATGTCCTGGCCCGCGCCGAGCACGACCACCTTGGTGCCGCGGTTGACGCGGGAATAAAGGTGCTCGACGTCCTCGTTCATCATGCGGATGCAGCCGGACGACATCTCCTGCCCGATGGTCCAGGGCTGGTTGGTGCCGTGGATGCGGTACAGCGTGTCCCGCCCGCCCTGATAAAGGTAGAGCGCGCGTG
The DNA here is from genome assembly GCA_023419535.1 of Pseudomonadota bacterium. Taxonomy (GTDB): domain Bacteria; phylum Pseudomonadota; class Alphaproteobacteria; order Rhizobiales; family Rhizobiaceae; genus Aureimonas. The sequence continues at coordinate 117,271 of JAEZXX010000034.1, forward strand.
CGCCGAGCGGGTTCTCCGGACCACCGGCCATGTAGGCCGGCAGGATGCGGCCCTTGGCGGCCTCGCGGCGGCGCATCTCGGCCGGCGGGGTCCAACCCGGCCACTCGGCCTTGCGGTTCACCGTCGCGGTGCCCGACCAGCCGAAACCCTCCTTGCCGACGCCCACCCCGTAGCGCACCGCCGTGCCGTCGCCCTGGATGTGGTAGAGGAACTTGTTGCGCGTATCGACCACGATCGTCCCGGCGCGCTCGCCGGTCGAGACGGTGACGACGCGGCGGTCGAAGCGGGCGTCGGGACGCGGCATTGCCGCGGCGCCGGCCTGGCCGCGCTGCATGCGGTAGATTCGTTGAGGCTGGTTCTGCTGGCCTTCGACCCACCGCTGGCTGCCGAAATCGTAGTAGCGGGTCTGCTGGGCGTCTGCGGTCTGCACGCCGGCAAAGCCGATCACGCCGGCCACGAGGGCGGCGGCCATCATCCTGATCGTCATGGGTTCAACCCTTTTCCGTTCTTGCGGACGGCCAGGCCGCCCCTCCAGCTTGTTGTCGGAGAAATGACGAAGGGTGCCTTGCGGTTGCACCCTCTCGTCGTGTCTTCGCCATAAAGTGAACGCTTTCCGCCCGGCCTCAGATCACCACGACCTTCGCCCCGACCGGCACGCGGCCGTAGAGGTCGATGACGTCCTCGTTGCGCATCCGGATGCAGCCCGACGAGACGGCGGTGCCGATCGTCCAGGGCTGGTTGGTGCCGTGGATGCGATAGAGGGTCGAGCCGAGATAGAGCGCGCGGGCGCCGAGCGGGTTCTCCGGACCGCCGGGCATGTGGGCCGGCAGGACGACGCCCTTGGCGCGTTCGCGGGCGATCATCTCGCGCGGCGGGGTCCAGCCCGGCCATTCCGCCTTGCGCGTCACGCGCTCGGTGCCGCGCCACGAGAAGCCCTCCTTGCCGACGCCGACGCCGTAGCGCATCGCCTGCCCGCCTTTTCCGACGAGGTAGAGGAACTTGGCGTTCGTATCGATGACGATGGTCCCCGGCGCATGGGCGGTCCGGTACTGGACCGTCTGCGGCAGCCAGACCGGATCGAGCGTATGGGCCGGATGGACGGCGACCGCGCGTCGGGCCGGGGCCGCGACGGGGTGAACCGGGACGACCACCGGCTGCGCGGGCACGACGCGATGCTCGATCACCGGTCGTGCGTGGGCTGAAGGGTGGGGCGCGACGATGACCACCGTCGGCGGGCGCGGCGTCAGCCCGCCCATCGGGTGGACGAGGCCGTCCGGACCGACGACGCCGACCGGGATGTTGCCTTCGAACACGACCTGCCCGTAGGAGCGCGGCACGCCGCCCCGGTACTCGACCGCGACGCCCGCCGAGGGCGAGAGTTGCAGGACGCGGTCGCCGGCGAGCGACCGGGGCAGGGGCGCGTAGTGCGTGTCGCGCGCTTGGGTCTGCGCGGGGAGCGACAGGGCGGCGGCGAGCGCCAGGAAGGGCAGGGCGGGGCGGACCATGGCGTCCTCGAAGACGTTTCGCTTGGGTCGAGGATGAACGGCGAGCGCCGAGGAATGGTGAAGGCGAACAGGGCCTTGGCGCGGATCTTTGTGAGCAGGGTTAAGAGGCCGTTTCCGATCGTCCTTGCCAAAGCGTTTCCGCCGCGCCAGACGGAGGGACATGGAGACGAGTGGCATCCTCACCGGATCGGACGGCACCGCGCGCTGTGCCTGGGCGAGCGCGGATGCGCTGTACCAGCGCTACCACGACTCCGAATGGGGCCGCCCGCAGGGCGACAGCCGGGCCCTGTTCGAGAAGCTCTGTCTCGAGGGGTTCCAGGCGGGTCTGTCCTGGATCACGATCCTGCGCAAGCGCGAGGCCTTCCGCGCGCATTTCGACGGGTTCGAGATCGACCGCGTGGCCGAGTTCGGCGAGCCCGACATTGAGCGCATGCTCGCCGATCCCGGCATCATCCGGCACCGCGGCAAGATCGAGGCCACGATCGGCAACGCCAAGGCGGTGCGGTCGCTGGAGCAGCGCGAAGGTCGCTCCTTCGCCGCGTTCCTCTGGAGCTTCGAGCCGAAGCCGCCGGAACGGCCGGTGCGTGTGACGCTCGACTGGATGCGCGCCAACACGGTGACGCCGGCGTCCAGCGCCCTGTCGAAGGCTTTGCGCAAGGCCGGCTTCCGCTTCGTCGGCCCGACGACCTGCCACGCTTTCATGGAAGCGATGGGGATCGTGAACGACCATATGGAGGGCTGCGCCTGCCGCGCCGCTTGCGAGGCCGAGCGCAGGGCGTTCGCGCGGCCGGAGTAGACGAGGCTCCGAAACTTCGCCTTCTCCCGCAGGTGGGAGAAGGTCCCGGCAGGGGGATGAGGGCTTCGAGGGGCTCGGCGTTCGAAGACGACGTCTTCCCGGACTTCTTCCAAAACTTGCCGCAAAACGGCCCATCCGGTAGGACGCGCGGACGATTGTCCGCTTCGTCCTGCCGCTTTCGCGCAGGATCGTCGACCCAGCGATAGGCGTGCCGTTCCCCATGGCCGAGAAGAAAAAGAAGAAGCCGACCCGCGTCGTGGCGCGGTCCCCGCGCGGGTTCGTGGACCGCGACGCGGCCGATCTGCGCGCGCAAGGCCGGATGCTGGAGACGATCCGCCGCGTCTACGAGACCTACGGGTTCGAGCCGGTCGAGACGCCGATGTTCGAGTACACGGACGCGCTCGGCAAGTTCCTGCCCGATCAGGACCGCCCGAACGAAGGCGTTTTCTCGCTGGAGGACGACGACGGTGAGTGGCTGAGCCTGCGTTACGACCTCACCGCGCCGCTCGCGCGGTACGTGGCGGAGAACTTCGAGGAGCTACCGAAGCCCTACCGCTCCTACCGGGCCGGCTACGTCTTCCGCAACGAGAAGCCGGGGCCGGGCCGTTTTCGCCAGTTCATGCAGTTCGACGCCGACATCGTCGGCGCCCCGAACGTCTCGGCGGACGCCGAGATGGCCATGATGATGGCCGACACGATGGAGGCCCTCGGCATCCCGCGCGGCCAGTACGTGATCCGGGTGAACAACCGGAAGGTGCTGGACGCTCTGCTCGACGCAGTCGGCCTGCAGGACGATGCCGAGCGTCGCCTCACCGTCCTGCGCGCGCTCGACAAGTTCGACAAGTTCGGCCTCGAGGGCGTCGTCCTGCTGCTCGGTGCCGGCCGCAAGGACGAGAGCGGCGACTACACCAAGGGCGCGGGCCTGACGTCCGAGCAGATCGATCTCCTCGTGAACACGATCGGCTGGGGCGAGGCGGGCTCCGGCGTCGCGAGCACGCAGCCGCAGGGCGACGGTCTGACGATCATGAACCTCGGTGACGCTCTTGACGCGGCCGGCGTGTCTCGAGAGGGCGCCGACGAACTGCATTCGATCCAGTCGATGGTCGAAGCCGCCGGTTATGCCGACGGGCGCGTTCAGATCGACCCCTCCGTCGTGCGCGGGCTCGAATACTACACCGGTCCGGTCTTCGAGGCGGAACTGCTCTTCGACGTCGTCAACGAGAAGGGCGAAAAGGTCCGCTTCGGCTCGGTCGGTGGGGGCGGGCGCTACGACGGGCTCGTCTCGCGCTTCCTGTCGACCCCCGTTCCGGCCACCGGCTTCTCGATCGGCGTCTCGCGCCTGCAGGCCGCACTGAAGAATCTCGGCCGGCTCTCCGACGAGGGCGCGACGGGCCCGGTCGTCGTCACCGTCATGGACCGCGACCGGATGGCGGACTACCAGGCGATGGCGGCCAAGCTCCGCGCCGCCTTGAACGCGCCGGGCGAGCCGATCGTCCCCGTCGAGGTTTTCCAGGGCAACCCGAAGCAGTTCGGCAAGCAGCTCCAGTACGCTGACCGTCGCGGCGCACCCGTCGTGATCATCCAGGGCGGCGACGAGAAGGCGGCCGGACAGGTCCAGGTCAAGGACATGGCGGCGGGGGCGCAGGCATCGGAGGGCGTCGAGGACAATGCCGAGTGGCGGGCGATGCGCGCCGGCCAGGAGCTGGTGGACTACACGCCGGAGGCTCCCGAAGCCCTGACCGAGCGCGTGCGCGCCATCCTCGCCCGGCGGGCGGGCGCGTGAGCGCGGTGCCGGCCTTCGAGGGCGCGCTCGACGTCTTCTTCGAGGCGGCGGGCGCTCGATCCGTCGACGTGCCGATCCTCCAGCCGGCCGAGCCCTATCTTGACACGGCCGGCGAAGCGCTGCGCCGCCGCATCTTCCTGACGCGCGGCGACGGCGGCAAGTCGCTGTGCCTGCGACCGGACTTCACCATTCCCGTCGCGCTCGCCCACATCCAGACCGGGCAGGGCCTGCCGCGGCGCTATGCCTATCGCGGCCTCGTCTTCCGGCAGGACCGGGACGGCCCGGCCGAGTTCCTTCAGGCGGGCATCGAGGATCTCGGCACCGAGGATCTGGCCGAAGCCGACGCCGCCTCGATCGCCGATGCCGCCAAGGCGCTGACGGCCTGCGGCATCGACCTCGGCGCGCTCGACGCGGTGATCGGCGATCAGGCGCTGTTCGAGGCGTTCCTGCGCACGCTCGGCCTGCCCGCCGGCTGGCAGCGCCGGCTCGTGCGCACCTTCGGCAGCGACGCGTTGCTGCGCGAGGCGATGGAGGCGCTGCGGCGCGGCGGACAGGCCCCGGCCTCGATCGACCCCGATCTCGTGGAGATCGCGCGCGCGCGCGACATCGACCAGCTCGCCGCCGAGATCGCAGACCGGATGGAGGAGGGCGGCCTGCCGCCCAATCGCGGCCGCTCGCCGCTGGAGGTCGCGCTGCGGCTGATCGAGAAGGTGGAGGCCGCCGAGGCCCGGCTCGACGAGGCGCTCCTGGAGCGCCTGACGCGGTTCCTCGCCATCGACGTGCCGCTCGACCGGGCGTCGGAGGCACTTTCCTCGACCGGCACCGCGCTCGGAGCGGCCAAGACCCTGTTCGAGGCCCGGCTGGACGCGCTGTCGAAGGCGGATGTCGATCTTTCGGCGCTGCGCTATCGCGCGGCCTTCGGCCGCCCCCTCGACTACTACACCGGCATGGTCTTCGAGATGAACGCCGCCGGCATCGGCACGCTCGCCGGCGGCGGGCGCTACGACCGGCTCGTCTCCTATCTCGGGGCGCACCGGCCGATCCCGGCCGTCGGCTTCTCGCTCTGGCTCGACCGGGTCGCGCGTGCAACCGCATCGGCCGGAGATCGGAATCGATCCTCGGAAAAGCCCGATGCGTAGATTCGACGTGATTGAGCGGCCTGTGTGCGTCCGAAAGGATGCGCGGCGCTCGAAGGGGAGCGCCGCATGAGCCTCGTCCTCGCCATTCCCTCCAAGGGCCGCCTGAAGGACCAGACGGTCGGCGCGCTCGCCAAGGCCGGCATCCGCGTCATCTCCGACGAGGACACGCGCTCCTATCGCACGCGCGTGGAAGGCATCGACGGGCTGGAGGTGCAGCTTCTCTCCGCTTCCGAAATCGCGCGCGAACTGCGCGACGGCGCGGTGCATCTCGGCGTCACGGGCGAAGACCTCCTGCGCGAGACGGCGCCGGACTTCTCCGAGACGATTGAGATCGTGGCGCGGCTCGGCTTCGGCCATGCCGACGTCGTCGTGGCCGTCCCCGATTCATGGGTCGACGTGACGACCATGGAGGATCTGAACGACGTCGCGGGCTCGTTCCGCCAGCGCCACGGGCGCCGCATCCGGATCGCGACCAAGTACTGGCGGCTGACGCAGAGCTTCCTGTCGCGCACCCACGGCATCCAGACCTACCGGATCGTGGAAAGCCTCGGGGCGACGGAAGGGGCGCCGGCGAGCGGCTCGGCAGACATCATCGTCGACATCACCACGTCCGGCTCGACGCTTTCGGCCAACCGGCTGCGCGTCCTCTCGGACGGGGTGATCCTGTCCTCGCAGGCCTGCCTCGCCCGCTCGCTGAAGGCGGGGGAGGACGGCGCCGGAACGCTGGAGGAGATCCGGCGCCGCATGGGGTGAGGCGCCGCGAAGGCGGCGCCGTCACGTCGCGTCAGTAGCGCGAGACGCGGGCCTTGCGGTCGAGCGCGAAGGCGCCCGGCCCGTAGGCGGCCAGGAACACGTAGCCGCCGGCCAGCGCGAAGTTCTTCAGGATGGCCGACATGTCGCCCATGTGCCCGATGAAGGCGGCGGCGACCGAGAAGGCCGCGAGCGCGAGGGCGGCCGCCATGGTCTGGAAGCCGATCAGAACGAGCACGCCGGCGATCAGCTCGAAGGCGCCGACGAGATAGGCCGCGGCGACGCCGCCCGGCACGCCGAGCGAGCCGAGATAGCCGGCGAAGCCTTCGGCGCCCGTCAGCTTGCCGAAGCCGCCGACGATGAAGATGACCGCCATCGCGACGCGCGCGACGAGGAGAACGATGGGGTTCAAGGCAGTGCTCCGTTGAGTGTGCACTGCACTCCTACTGCGGTTCGACGACAATCGGAACACGGCGGCGAAGCGACTGATCGTTCACCGCAGGCGAACGATCAGTCGGATTGGGCTCTCGAAATCTCAACCGGGGCGCGTCATCGCCGCCGGATCGACGATCCGGTCGTAATCCTCGCCCGAGACGAGGCCGGTCGCGAGCGCTTCCTCGCGAAGCGTCGTGCCGTTCTTGTGCGCCGTCTTGGCGATCTTGGCCGCCGCGTCGTAGCCGATCGTCGGCGCGAGCGCCGTGACGAGCATCAGCGAGCGCTCCAGCGCTTGGCGGATGTTGTCCTCGCGCGCCTCGATGCCCTGCACGCAGTTTTCGGTGAAGGAGACCGACGCATCGGCCATCAGGCGGACCGACTGGAGGAAGTTGTAGGCCATCACCGGGTTGAAGACGTTCAGCTCGAAATGGCCCGAGGCGCCCGCGAAGGTGAGCGCTGCGTGATTGCCGAAGATCTGCACGCAGACCTGCGTCAGCGCCTCGCACTGCGTCGGGTTCACCTTGCCCGGCATGATGGAGGAGCCCGGCTCGTTCTCCGGCAGCTGCAGTTCCCCGAGGCCCGAGCGAGGGCCGGAACCGAGGAAGCGGATGTCGTTGGCGATCTTGAACAGCGAAGCCGCCACCGTGTTGATCGCGCCGTGCGAGAAGACCATCGCGTCGTGCGCGGCCAGCGCCTCGAACTTGTTCGGCGCCGAGGTGAAGGGCAGGCCGGCGATCGTGGCGATGCGCTCGGCGACGCCCTCGGCGAAGCCGATTGGCGCGTTGAGGCCGGTGCCGACGGCCGTGCCGCCCTGCGCCAGCTCCATCAGTGCCGGCAGCGTCGCCTCGATGCGGGCGATGCCGTTCTCAACCTGCTTGGCGTAGCCGGAGAATTCCTGGCCGAGCGTGAGCGGCGTGGCGTCCTGCGTGTGCGTGCGCCCGATCTTGATGATCGGCTCGAATTCGGCCGACTTGGCGGAGAGCGCGCCGTGCAGCAGCTTCAGCGCCGGCAGGAGGCGGTGGACGATCTCCTCCGCGCAGGCCACGTGCATGGCCGTCGGATAGGTGTCGTTCGACGACTGGCTCATGTTGACGTGGTCGTTCGGGTGGACGGGCTTCTTGGAGCCCATCTCGCCGCCCATGATCTCGATGGCGCGGTTCGAGATCACCTCGTTGGCGTTCATGTTCGACTGGGTGCCGGACCCGGTCTGCCAGACGACGAGAGGGAAGTGGTCGTCGAGCTTGCCGTCGATGACCTCCTGCGCCGCCTCGACGATCGCCGCGCCGATTTTTGCGTCGAGACGGCCGAGCGCCATGTTCGTCTCGGCCGCCGCGCGCTTCACGATGCCGAGGGCGCGCACGATGGGCAGAGGCTGGCGCTCCCAGCCGATCTTGAAGTTGCCGAGCGAGCGCTGGGCCTGCGCGCCCCAATAGCGGTCCGAGGCGACCTCGATCGCGCCGAACGTGTCCGTTTCCCGTCGTGTCGTCATGGTGCTGCTCTCAAGGCCCCGATGCGTTCAATGCCGGGAGCGGCGTTACCATGGGTTCGGCAGGGCCGGAACCCTGCGGCACCGATCGAAGCGTTTGAAAGTCCCGGGCATCGCGAGCGCACGCGAAAAGGCCGCCCCGATCGCTCGGAGCGGCCCCGTAATCTAGAACTCGATAGTCGCTCAGCGGACGCCGAGCTGGTCCTTCGTCGCGTCCTTGACCTTGCCGTAGTTCTTCTGGGTCTTGCCCTCGGCCTGATCCGCGAGGCCGTCCGCCTTCATGCGGTCGTTGCCTGTCGCGTTGCCCACGGCTTCCTTGAGCTTGCCGCCGATTTCCTTGGCGCCGCCCTTGATCGTATTGCTGTCGACCATCGAATGATCTCCTCAATGAAGGGGCCGCATCTCGCGACCGTCGGCATCCAGAACGTTGCCTGCGACCGGATGTTCCGGAATCGCGATCACGAACTTGAGAGGGGCTGCTCCGCAGCGAGGTGGAAGCGTCCTCAGATCGAGCCGGCTTCGACCATGTAGTTGTTGGCCGTGCACATGGCTGCGTCGTCCGACGCGAGGAAGAGCGTCATGCGCGCCAGGAACTCGGGCTGGATCAGGTCCGGCAGGCATTGGCGTTTCAGATGGTCCGCGATGGCCTCCTCGCTCACCCAGAGCTCGCGCTGGCGCTCGGTCATGACCCAGCCCGGAACCACCGTGTTGACGCGGATCCGGTGGGGTCCGAGATCGCGCGCGAAGGAGCGCGTCATGCCGTGCACGGCCGATTTCGCCGTCGTGTAGACCGGCATGCCGCCGCTCGCCTGCCACCAGGAGTTCGAGCCGAAATTGACGATCGAGCCGCCGCCGGCCGCGATCATGCCCGGCGCGACCGCCTGGATGGCGAAGAACATGTGGCGCAGGTTCGTCGCTATGCGCTCGTCGTAATAGTCGGGCGTCACGTCCTCCCAGCCGTGGCGGTCGTCGCGCGCGGCGTTGTTGACGAGAACGGTGGGCGCGCCCTGCCGATCGGCGAGCCGGGCGAAGGCGGCCTTCAGAGCCTCGATGTCGCGCAGGTCGCAGGACTCGAAAGCGACAGACGCACCTGCGCCCGCCAGTTCGTCGCGAAGCGCCGCACCACCTCCCGCGTCGATATCGACGAAGGAGACGCGCGAGCCCTGGCTTGCGAAGGCCCGAACGATCTCGGCGCCGATGCCCGACGCCCCGCCGGTGACGAGCACGGAACGGTCCTTCAGGCTGGGATAGGTCGCGAACTGCATGGAGATCCTCCTCGATAGCGTCGGCGAGGGCTTGCTGGGTTTCGAAGGCGAGCGCAACCGGTTTGTCGGATGACGAGAAAGCGCGACGCCGACGCGTCGCCTTCTCCCGCTCGCGGGAGAAGGTCCTGGCAGGGGGATGAGGGCTTCGAAGGGCGTTGGGCGTCTCGAACTGACGTGTCGAGCCCTACGAAGCCCTCACCCGTCCGTCGCTTCGCGCCGTCCACCCTCTCCCCGGTGGGGAGAGGGCTGGCGCCCTTCCGCCGATGGCGAAGCGCCGGGCAACGGTGTGTCTCAACGAAAAAAAGGCCCGGCGGAGCGATCCGCCGGGCCTTTTCAGCATCTGCGAGGTTGGCTGGACTTAGAAGTCCATGCCACCCATGCCACCGCCCATGCCACCCGGCATGCCGCCGGCGTTGCCGCCGTCGCGCTTCGGGGCTTCCGAGATCATCGCCTCGGTGGTGACGAGAAGACCGGCGACCGAAGCCGCGTCCTGCAGGGCCGAGCGCACGACCTTCACCGGGTCGACGATGCCGGCCTGGATCATGTCGCCGTACTCGGAGGTCTGGGCGTTGTAGCCGTAGGTCATCGAGGAGTTCTCGAGGAGCTTGCCGACCACGATCGAGCCTTCGCCGCCCGCGTTCTGGACGATCTGACGGATCGGAGCCTGGAGCGCCTTGCGCACGATCGCGATGCCGGCGTCCTGGTCGGCGTTCTCGCCCTTGAGGTCGATCGCGTTGGAGGCGCGCAGCAGCGCGACGCCGCCGCCGGCCACGATGCCCTCTTCCACGGCCGCGCGGGTCGCGTTCAGGGCGTCGTCGACGCGGTCCTTCTTCTCCTTCACCTCGACCTCGGTCGCGCCGCCGACGCGGATCACCGCGACGCCGCCCGCGAGCTTGGCCAGGCGCTCCTGGAGCTTCTCACGGTCGTAGTCCGAGGTGGTCTCCTCGATCTGCTGCTTGATCTGGCCGACGCGGGCCTGGATGCCCGACGCGTCGCCCGAACCGTCGACGATCGTGGTGTTCTCCTTGGTGATGGAGACCTTCTTGGCGCGGCCGAGCATGTCGAGCGTGACGTTCTCGAGCTTGATGCCGAGATCCTCGGAGACGACCTGACCGCCCGTGAGGGTCGCGATGTCCTCGAGCATCGCCTTGCGGCGATCGCCGAAGCCCGGCGCCTTGACGGCGGCGATCTTCAGGCCGCCGCGCAGCTTGTTGACGACGAGCGTGGCGAGCGCCTCGCCCTCGACGTCCTCGGAGATGATGACGAGCGGCTTGCCCGACTGCACGACGGCCTCGAGGACCGGCAGCATCGCCTGGAGGTTCGACAGCTTCTTCTCGTGCAGGAGGATGTACGGATCCTCGAGCTCGGCGACCATCTTCTCGGCGTTGGTCACGAAGTACGGCGACAGGTAGCCGCGGTCGAACTGCATGCCCTCGACGACCTCGAGCTCGGTCTCGGCGGTCTTGGCTTCCTCGACGGTGATGACACCCTCGTTGCCGACCTTCTGCATCGCCGAGGCGATCATCTGGCCGATTTCCTTCTCGCCGTTCGCCGAGATGGTGCCGACCTGAGCGACCTCGTCGGACGTCTCGATCTTGCGGGCCGAGGAGAGGAGGCTCTCGACGACCTTGGCGACAGCCGAGTCGATGCCGCGCTTGACGTCCATCGGGTTCATGCCGGCGGCCACGGCCTTGGCGCCTTCCTTGACGATCGCCTGGGCGAGGACCGTCGCGGTCGTCGTGCCGTCACCGGCCTTATCGTTGGTCTTCGAGGCCACTTCGCGCACCATCTGGGCGCCCATGTTCTCGAACTTGTCTTCGAGCTCGATTTCCTTGGCGACGGTCACGCCGTCCTTGGTGATGCGCGGGGCACCGAACGACTTGTCGATCACGACATTGCGGCCCTTGGGGCCGAGGGTCACCTTCACCGCGTTGGCGAGGATATTGACGCCACGCACCATCTTGTCGCGGGCATCGGTCGAGAACTTTACGTCTTTAGCAGCCATTGGAGGCGCTCCTTTTGATTGAAACGATCAGGGTGAGGTGCGGCTCGATCAGCCGATCACGCCCATGATGTCGGTTTCCTTCATGATCAGCAGGTCCTTGCCGTCGAGCTTGACCTCGGTGCCGCTCCACTTGCCGAAGAGCACGCGGTCGCCGACCTTGACGTCGAGCGCGACGATCTTGCCGCTTTCGTCGCGGGCACCCGGGCCGACGGCCTCGATGACGCCTTCCGACGGCTTTTCCTTAGCGGTATCGGGGATAATGATGCCGCCAGCGGTCTTTTCCTCGCTGTCGACACGGCGGACGACCACGCGGTCGTGCAAGGGACGGAAAGCCATGATGTCTCCTATGGAAATCCTGTGAAATTCGCCCTGTTAGCACTCTAATATCGAGAGTGCTAACAGTTGGCGGGGATATAGGAGGACGGCAAAATCGAGTCAAGGCGGCTCGCGCCGGAACCAAGCTGAGCCTTGCAGATTGTCGGCGTGGCACGTAGGTGGGGGAACACCCGTAATTTCGGACCGCGAATTGACCATCGAACTCGATCCCAAGACAGCTTCCGTGCAGCAGATCTGGAGTTCGCCGCAGCTGGCGGTCATCGTTCCGGCCTTCAACGAGCGCGACAACGTCGTGCCGTTGTTCGATCTCGTCTCCAAGGCCATGGGCGACATTCCGTTCGAGTTCATCGTCGTCGACGACAATTCGCCCGACGGCACGGCCGCCGTCGTCAAGGAACTGGCGCGGCGTCATTCCAATGTGCGGTGCATCCACCGCATCGGCCGGCGCGGGCTCAGTTCCGCGGTGATCGAGGGCATTTCGGCAAGTGCCGCGCCTTATTTCGCGGTGATCGACGCCGACCACCAGCACGACGAGCGCATCCTGCCCAAGATGCTCGACAAGGCCCTGGCCGGCGACCACGTCGTGGTCGGCACCCGCTACGGCGGCGATGGCGCGGTGGGAGAGGGGCTCAGCAAGACGCGCGAGGCGGGAAGCCGGCTGGCGACACGGCTGTCGGGCCTGGTGACCGGGCGCGCGCTGTCGGATCCGATGAGCGGCTTTTTCCTGATGCGCCGCGACGTCTTCGACGAAATCGCTCCGTCGCTTTCCAACGAAGGCTTCAAGATTCTGCTCGACATCATCGTGTCGGCGTCCCGCGCCCGTGCCCGCCGGGGCAAGGAACTGCGGATCGGCGAGGTTCCCTACACCTTCCGCCCGCGCCACGCCGGCGAGAGCAAGATGAGCTCGATCGTCGTGGTGCAGTTTCTCGGCCTTGTGCTGAGCAAACTCACCGGAGGCCTGCTGCCTGCGAGCTTCCTGCTGTTCGGGCTGGTCGGCGGCCTCGGCGTCTTCGTCCATATGGGTGTGCTGTTCGCCGCGGGGTCGGCGGGCTTCAACTTCTATTGGGCGCAGACGGTCGCGACGGTCGTCGCCATGACCTTCAACTTCATGCTCAACAACGAGCTGACTTACGCCAACAAGAAGCTGCGCGGCTGGCGCTATCTGACGGGGCTGCTGAGCTTCTATGC
>JAEZXX010000051.1 GCA_023419535.1 Pseudomonadota bacterium
CCGCCTCCTGCTCCCGCAGGAGCGCGATGATCTGCTCTTCCGTGAACCGTGACTTCTTCATCCGTCCGTCCCTCGTCGTTGGGCGGACTCTAGCCATCCGTGGCTGAAATTCAGGGGGGCACGTCACGATGTCCGGCAAGTTCCTGCCCTACCGCTACCACCGCCCGGAGGGCAATTTCCCGGCGCTCGGCTACAAGGAAAAGGACATCTGAGAGCCCGTTCGGGCACCACATGCGCCGGTCCGCCCTGATGGACCGGCGCATCGCCAAGGAGACGAGCCCGATGAGCGAGCCGCGACCGCCCCTTCCGCCCTTCGATGCGCAAAGCGCCGCCGTCAAGGCGCGCCGGGCCGAGGACGCCTGGAACGGGCGCGACCCCGAAAAGGTCGCGCTCGCCTATACGGCCGACAGCTGGTGGCGCAACCGCTCGGAGTTCTTCAGCGGCCGGGAGGCGATCGTCGCGTTCCTCACGCGCAAATGGCAGAGGGAGCGCGAGTACCGGCTGATCAAGGAGGTCTGGGCCTTCCACGACACCCAGATCGCCGCGCGCTTCGCCTATGAATGGCACGATGCGGACGGCAACTGGTTCCGTTCGCACGGCAACGAGCAGTGGCGCTTCGACGCGCACGGGCTGATGGCGCGCCGCGAGGCCTCGATTAACGACGTCCCGATCACCGAGGCCGAGCGGCTGTTCCGGTGGGAAGGCCCGCGACGCCCCTACGATCACCCGGGTCTCTCCGACCTTGGGCTGTGACCCGGAACCTTCGGTCGCGGCGCCTGCGTGGCCGAAACAGGATGGACGTGGACTTGCTCCTGGAAAGTGAAGAGCTCTTCTGAAGGAAAGAGGAGCATTTTAGGCGGATGCCGCAACGCCGGTTCGGCAAGGAGTTCGAGGCGGAGGCCGTTCGTCTGGTGGAGACGAGCGGGCGCACGCAGCGGGAGATCGCCGAGGATCTCGGCATCGGGCTTTCGACGTTACGGCGTTGGCCGGACAGGCGCCGGGAGCGCGATCTGGAGGCGCCGCCCTCCCGAGCGCCAGGAGGACATGGCGGCCGAGCTGAAGCGGCTGCGGCGCGAGAACGAGATTCTTCGCCAGGAGCGCGAGATCCTGAAGAGAGTCGCGGCTTTTTTTCGCCAAGGAGGGAAGTCGATGAGGTTCCGTCTCATCGATGCGGCAAAGAAGGATTCCCCGTCCAGCGCCTGTGCAAGGTCCTCGGCGTCAGCCCGAGCGGCTACTTTGCCTGGAGGGAGCGCCCGGCCTGCCATCGGCAGCGGCACGACATGGTGCTGCTCGCGCATGTCCGCCCGGCCTTTGCCATCTCCAACGAGACCTACGGAAGCCCGCGCATGGTGCACGAGCTACGCGACGGCGGTTTGGCGATCGGGCGCCGCCGCGTTGCCCGCCTGATGCGCGAGAACGGCATGAAGGCTCGACAGACGCGGCGCTTCAAGCGCACCACCGACAGTCTCCACGCCTTCCCGGTCGCGCCGAACCTACTCGATCAGGACTTCACGGCGAGCGGGCCGAACCAAAAATGGGGTGCCGACATCTCCTACGTCTGGACGAGAGAGGGCTGGCTGTATCTGGCCGTCGTCATCGACCTGCTCGCTCGGCGCGTCCGTCGGGTCAGGCCCCGAGGGCAGGCATCGGCTGGGCCACCAGCGACCGCCTGCACACGGAACTGGCCCTGTCGGCGCTGCGCCGGGCCATCACCGTGCGGCGTCCGGCCGCCGGGCTCATTCGTCATGCGGATCGCGGCAGCCAATACTGCTGCCTCGACTATCAGGCCGAACTGCGTCGACACGGCATCCGGAACTCGATGTCGGGCAAGGGAAACTGCTTCGACAACGCCATGGTCGAGACGTATTTCAAGACGCTGAACGCCGAACTCGTCTGGCGCACCATCTTCCAGAGCCAGGCCGACGCGACCACCGCGATCGGCCGATACATCGACGGCTTCTACAATTCCGTCCGGCGACATTCGGCGCTCGCCTTCACAGGCCTGATTCGGTTCGAAAGGCAGGCCGCGTAAACCGAAAAGCGCTCCCCATAAATGCGGGGCAAGTCCAAGAAGACGCAGATCAGTTCTGGTTCAACAATTATCTCTCAGCGTGCGGGGATCGGCGGCGATGAGCGGCAAATCGGATGGGTCCTACCAGCAACGTTCCACGTGATGGACCCGATCGTTCGTATTGCCCTTGTCACTCTTCTCGTTTCAACTTCGCTGATGCGGACGGAAACGACAGGATAAGGCATGTTCATCGACGCACCCCCGGGACGGCTGCATGTCGAGCAGGCCGGCGACCATGGGCCGCCCGTCATCCTTCTGAGCGGCGCAGGAATCGACAATGCACGACTGAGCTGGAAGCGGTTGCTGCCGGTGCTGGCCGAGCGGCACCGTGTCTTAGCGCCGGACTGGCCGAGACAGGGCAAGACCACCGAGTGGAGCGGCCTGGCAGATCATGCGGCGATGCTGGGATGCGTGGATACGGTCATGGACCATTTCGGCCTAGATCGTGCAGCGCTGGTTGGCCTATCGCAGGGTGGGGCCATCGCCTTGTCCTATGCGATCGAGCATCCGGAGCGAGCCGATCGCGTCGTCGCCGTCGCGCCAGCCGGTATTCTCCGCTTCCTGCCTGTCGTGCATCAGATGTTCTGGCTCTCGGCGAAGCTTCCGTGGCTGACCTCGGGTCTTTCGCACATGATGCTCAGCTCTCGGTCGGGCGTTAAACGACTAGTGCGGACCGGCTTGTTCGCTGGCCCGTCTCACGACTTCGATGATGTCGTCGACGATATTCTGGCAGAAGTGCGGGCAAACGGGGTGCGCGCGTCCGACTGGCAGAACGCCTCGATCGGGTTTTGGCGCATGAACGTCGATCTCATGCCAGACCTCCACCGAATCGAATGTCCGGTGTTGTTCATCCAGGGCGACAAGGATGTCGCCGTGCCGCCCGCCCGGACACGCGAGGCAGCGGATCGGGTGAAGGACGCGGAGTTCGTCTTGCTTGAAGGCCATGGGCACTGGCCGAACCGTCAGTCACCGGATCGCATCGCCGACCTCGTGACGCGCTTTCTGGATCGTCGGCAAGCTCGCGCCGATGCCGACGATCACGGCTGATCGAAAGAACCTTCCGCTCTGACGTCCCACGCTCGCTCGATGTCCCGGGACAGCTCCTTGGGGAGCCGGTCGCCATGCGCCGGCCGAGGGTCTGCATGAAACCCTCGAACCGCTCCGCCCCCACTTGGCACGGGCGCCCGATTGCGCGCCTCCCGGATGCGGTGGCGTGATGGTCATCCAGAAATGGATGAACTGCCCGAGCGTCTCGCCGGGGACGGCGAGATCCAGGTCAACTGCGTCGATTTGGCGGCCGAACCGGTCCAGGCGTCTTGACATGGCCGCCTCGAGCCGGTCGGCGGAATCGCTGGACAGGTAGGACATGACCGCCGCCTCCACGACGGCGGATTTCGAAACCTTGCGGCGCAGCGCCAGCGACTCGATCTGCGGCATGAGCGCCCGGTCGAAATAGAGATTCAGGCGGGTTCGGGTCGGCATGGGTGGTTCCTCAAAGTTCGATTCCGTCATCGGGGTCCATGGCGACCTGCCGTGCGACCGCCCGCATCCGCTGGCGCATGGCTCGCGCTTTGGCGGCGTCCACGTCCGGATCGTCGAACTCCCGTTCGGGTGACGGTGGCCATGGGATGATGTCCTCATGCTCGGGCAATTCCGGCTCCCGGCGGATGCCGGCATTGGCCGGATTGCCATCAGCACCGTCCGCCGCGTCGGTCGCGGAACGGCTTTCCGTCGCGACCACGCGGCCGGCCCAGTCGTTTGCGGATGAGCCGGCTGCCAGCGCAGGCGCGGCAAGATTGGGCGGCATCAGGACGCGCTCCCGGAACCGCGCATCCCAGGGCGATCGGCCTGGCCCCGTAGGCGCCGGGATGTTCGGCGATGAATGAGGTCAGCGCTTGGACGGGTAGTCTAGTTCCGACTTGGCGAAATATTTCGACCCCTTGCGCGAGATCGCGTCGACCTTTCGGAGTTCCCGGCTCCACTGCCCTGAAGCCTTCATTTTCTCGGCCATGTTCGTCGGAAGACCGGCCCTTCTGCCTGTATCGATCTCGGCTCACTTCACATAGTCAAGCACCGTGCAAGCCGAGCAACCGATCTTCGTCGCGATCGACCGGCTGACGGGGCATCGCGAGCAATGATCCCCTTCATCAAAACCGACCGCGCCGCCCGCTCGTGGACATCACACGAAAGATTGTTCGTCGCTGATCGCAGCTTCATTCTCCCTGCAGGTTGGCGCCTCGGAAAAACCAGTCCGCTTCAGCTTGAGGACAGGACGTTCGCCGATCTTACACGCGAACCGATCCGGTAAGACCAAAATCGATGAAGTCTTCAGATGTCTGGGTATTGCGAAGGACCTGCCTGAACATGACGCGATCTCGTTTCATCCGCTCCCTGAGCTGGGCGCCGACTATCTCGCTGTCATGGATGTGGGGCCTCGGCTTCTTCTACTCCATGCATATCGTCTGGGCGCAAGGATGGACGGGCTTCTGGGTCTTCGCCTTGGCCAACGCATGTGGGCTGGCTCTGTTCGGCTACGCATTGAGCTCGCCTCGGCGGGATCCGGAAGGCGTATTCAGCAGAATCGGACCACGATTCGTCTCACTGTTCATCCTGTGCCAGGTCGGCGCGGTGGCGATCACGTTGTTCTCAATCACCGCCTACTGCTGGCCTCTGCTGCTGCCCGATGCCGACGGCGCGACACATCTCACGGCGACCGCGATCCTGGTGGCGTTCGCCTGCACCGTCGGGCACGGAAGCCCTCTGCGACGCTTGCGGTCCCTGCATTCCGGCTACCTCGTGATCGCGGCCGCAGCCATCGTCGTCGCCTGGGCTTCGATACCCGCCGGAAGCGATTCGCAGACTGTCGTCGACGCTCCCGCAACGCTTTCGGTGTGGACCTTCCTCCTTCCCACGCTGGTCGGTTTCGCGCTCGGCCCATGGGGCGACCTGCAGCAATGGCAGCGCGCGATCGAGATCCGCCGCACCGGACTGTCGCCAGCGATCGCCTATGGTGGCGGCGCGCTGGTCTTTCTCGCCCTGTTGATCGCCAACGCAACGCTGTCGCATTCGGCGGGCCCATACATCATCGTGGCAACCGACGGAGCGATCGGCACCCAGGGCTCGGTCGCGGCACGGCTGGCCGCCGACGGAGCCGGCGTTGCCATAGTCGCCTTCGCGGTCTGGGCGGCGATCGCTGCGCTATCCACGATCGACAGCTTTTATTGCGCCACCCGCTGGTACCTATCGTCACTTCTGGCCAAGAGCTTGCACCCCGCTCTTGCCTTCGTCTCGCCTTCGGTGGCGGCCTCGCCGCTCTGGGTGCTCGGCACGAGCATCGCTGCAGCGTGTGCGATGAGCGTGCTCGGCCTTTCCCAGACTGCCTACATCATGCCCTATGCCACTCTCCTCGTCGCCGTGACGGTCTGCCTCGTCGCGGAGAGCATACTCCGCCCGGTCTCGTTCGACGCGACCTCCTGCTACCTGTGGGGCGTGGTGGCCTCCCTCGTATTCTTCCTCGGATACATGGAGAACTCCCCGGCGCTGATCCCCCTATCAACGGCGATCGCGCTTGCCGGCGCGTTCCAGCCCATGCGTTCGGTCATCGCGTCGAAGCCGCCTGCGACCGATACCGTCATGGTCGCCGTGGCGGACGAGTCTCGCATTGAAGGCGAGCAGAAGGCGATCGTCGATCAGGGTGGATCGCCTCCCCCTTCTACGAGACCTGCCGCTTCCGCCAATAACAACGCAGCTCCCGCGCACGGCTTTGACGGCCAGTGGTTCGTGATGCAAATCGTCCCGACCTACGACGACACCAACTCGGTCGGAAACGTGTATTTCGCCAACTACGTGCGGTGGGTGGGGAAGGCGCGGGAGCTGTTCTTCAACGCCTGCATGCCGGACTTCGATCTCCAGACGACCCGCTACCTCGTCCTGACGAAATCGTTCGAACACGATTTCCGCCGCGAGACAGCCGAGTTCGACCCCGTGACGATCCGCATCAGAATAGCGAACCACAACCGAAAGTTCGTCACCCTAGGGCATGAGATCGTCAGCGGCCGACATGGCCTGCTCGGTCGAGGCGAACAAGATCTGATGTTCGTCGACAAGGAAAGCTTCAAGCCGCTCGACATTCCGGTGGACATCGTACGTGGGTTCCTGCCCTACTGGCCCTCGAACCGGCCCGGGAAATCCGCCCATGCGACTCCGGAACGAGTTCGCGACATCGGTTGAAGGCGGGCTGTCCGCGACACCTGATCGCAGGCCTCGCCGGGCTTCACGCTAAGCAACGGCTCCGTGGTCTTTCAGGCGACGACCCTTGGTTCGAAGCGCCGGCCCTTCCTGGAGATCATCTGCAAGGCGTCCTTGTCGCTGGCTGGTCTTCCGAAGAGATGACCTTGGAGTTCGGGACATCCGATCTGGCGCAAGCAGTCTCGCTGCTCGAGGGTCTCTACCCCTTCAGCGATCGTCGTCATCCCGAGATTGCGTCCGAGGTCGATGATGGTCCTAACGATACTGACGTCGCTCTCTGCATGGGGCAGATCGACGATGAAGCGCCGGTCGATCTTGATCTTGTCGACGGGCAGTTTCTTGAGGTAGCTCAGGCTGGAATACCCTGTTCCAAAATCGTCGAGGGCGAGCCTTACTCCCAGCCGCCGAAGGTCCACCAGAACAGCCATGGCTTCGTTCGTGGTGGCCAGGAATGCCGTTTCCGTGATCTCGAGCTCCAGACGGGACGGTTCGAGACCCGACTCCCGGAGCGCTCGGGACACGACTTCAACGAGGTCCGAATGCCGGATCTGGACGGTCGAGACGTTGACCGCAATCGACAGGCTGCGGTCCTGCCAGGTCGAAGCGAAGTGGCACGCCGTTCGAAGACCCCATTCACCGAGTGCAAGGATCGTGCCGGTTTCCTCCGCCATCGCAATGAACTCGGATGCTGGGACCTCCCCGTGAATTGGGTTGCTCCATCGCATCAGTGCTTCGAACCCGCAGAGTTCGCCGGAAATCGCCGACACGATCGGCTGATAATTCAGCATGAACTCGCCCCGGTCCAAAGCGCCCCGCAGTTCGCCCATCAGGGTCGCACGCTCCTCCTTGTGCTGGTCCATGGCCGGCACGTAGAAGCGATGGCCGCCGCCTCCGTCACCCTTCATCCGATAGAGGGCGGCGTCCGCCTTACGAAGAACCTCGTCCGACGTCGTCTTGTCCCGCGCGACCGCAATGCCGATGCTCGCGCCGACATTGAGATAGAGACCATCGAACACGAAGGGACGCTGCAAGCTTTCGACGATCCGGTCGGCGAGCGCGATGTTCCGCGTGGGGTCGGTTGTCGAGTGGAGGAGCGCGAACTCGTCTCCCGCAAACCTTGATACGACCAGGTCGGAATGGGCGAACTCGGTTAGGCGCGTGCCGATCTCGCGCAGCAATTCGTCGCCGACAGCGTGTCCGAACGTGTCGTTGACCTGTTTGAAACGATCGAGGTCGAGGCAGAGGACCGTATATCCAGGTCTGTCCGGCCGCTCCAGAAGTGATCGCCGCGCAAACGCCACGAGCTGCTCGAACCGCCGGCGATTGGGAAGTCCGGTCAGGACATCGTGGTTGGCGAGACGATCGAGCTTTGCAACATACTCAGTCTGCAGCGTGACGTCGGAGCCGATCCCGCGGAATCCCGTAAAGCGTTGTTCGCGATCGTACACTGGCTTGCCGGTCAGCGCCCACCAGCGTCTTTCCACCCCAATCCGCAGCGGAATACTGATGCGCGTGAACGGTCTGCGATCGCGGATTGCCGACAGGAGGTGGTTCAACTGCTCGGTCGGCTTCCCTGGTGCCGATCTGAGGAGCGTTTCGAAAGGGGACGCCACCAGCAGGTCGCGATCGATCTGCGCGACTTCGGCGAAGCGGTTCGAAGGCGCTCGAATCAGTCCCGCAGCATCGGTCTCCCACAACCAGTCGCTCGAATTCTGCTCGAAGTCGTTCAGCAGCAGTCCGCTGACCTCACGTTGCTGATCAAGGTCGATCTGCACGACCGCGCGCAGGCTGACCAGCTTGCTGATCTGAAGGATCGTAGCGATGATGAAGCATGAGTAGATCGCGAGTAGGACTGCAATCACGATGAAGAACGTCTCGCCGGTCATGGCCAGCGCGATGAACGAACCGGTGATGATGCCGCCACAGTAGACGATCCCCGCAGCCGGGACGAAGCCTATGCAGATGCCCGTTGCAATCAGCCCTGCACAGGTCGCAGCGATAAGCAGCCGCCCATTGGGATCGGCGTCGCTGAAGAGCATGACAGGGATCGAGGCCAACGCGACGCCCGCCATGCCGGCCATCCAGACCATCCGCTCCCGGATGACCCGGATCGTCGCGCCCGATGCAGTCAGCTCCCCATGCCGCCAAGAGATGGATGCGTAGAACGCTACTCCTGCGAGCAGGATGTTCACACTCTGCAGACCGACGACATAAACCATCGTCGATACTTGCCAGAAATAGTATACGACAATGCTCGAGACCGTCAGACCAGTAAGAACGGCGAACGGAGCGAGGCGCAAAGCAAGATCGACTTGGTCGATCCAAACCTTGTCCAGGGCGTCCGAGCTGAGGCCATATCGCGTCCCGTCAACCTTACTCGGCGTATCTTCCTTCGACATTCCCGGGTTTCTCGCGCCTGCGACTTCAGCGCTATCATGCCATAGTCGAATTACGTCTAATGAAACGGTAAAGATCGAATTTTCAGGAATTTTCGCGTCACCGAATAGAGATAACAGAAAATTTTACCCGCATAGACGCGATGATAGTCCGGCACTTTACCGTGGCAAGAAGGTCATCTCTATTATCTCGCGGACATAGGCGAACGCGTGGTCGCCGGTCGATCCCGCTTTCCCCCTCCGCGTCGGGCGCTCGACTTTCAACTGCGGTCGCGAAATAGATGACCGCTGATATCCTCGAAGTCAATATTGTGTTGCACAATAAAATTTTTTAATGATTACGGGTATCATCCATCAAATTTTAGAATTTGAACTCATTTTCTAATTATCTGTATATAAAACTGATAGCGTGAGAGAGTCCGCGCTTCTAGGGGTTTCCCTTTGACCGGAGCTCACTGCTTTGGGATGTTTGTTTAATTTTCCCGTGACCTGCCACTATCTATTCATTCAGCGACGATTAGAGCCTCGATCGTTTCTGCTACACCGTAGGGCGCGGATTGAGCAACCGGCGAGGAAAGAAGCCATCCGATAGCGGAGCTCCAGAGCCGGTTGCGGTGATCATCTTGGCGAAGTCCGCCGGCGTCAGGTTGCCGAGCGAGGAGTGCGGCCGCCACGTGTTGAAGTCCTGGACCCAGGCGGCGATTAGCTTGCGGGCATGATCGAGACCGAGAAACAGGCTCTCGTTCAAGAGTTCGTCACGCATCCGGCCATAGAAGCTCTCGACGAAGTCGTTCTGCATCGGCTCGCCGGGCGCGATCTCGCCGAGCGCGATGTAGTGCCATTCCACCTTGTGATCCTTCGACCAGGCGAGGATCGCGTTCGAGGTGAACTCCGTGCCGTGATCGGATGATCATCCTGGGCTTGCCTCGCGCGGCGATCAAGGCCGTGAGCTCGCGGGCAACACGACGGCCTGAGGCCGACGTATCGGGGATCGCCGCGAGGCACTCGCGTGTCGAGCGCACGAGCGAGGAGGCGCCGGGGCTGCGGAGCTGAAGTATGCGGGGCGGATGGTTGCTGCTCCGATGAACGCTGGGTTCGACGACGGCGCGCTCCCAGAGCTTGTCGGGGGGGATCTTCGCTTGCAGGCAAACGAGCGGTGCAAAACGCAAAGGTCGAAGTGAAAGGGCGCGTATCCTGATCGTGTCGCCAGCGTTGAAACGTTCCGCCGCGAGAAAGGAAATCAGATGGCCAGACCTCTTCATGCCCTCGGCATTCTCGGCATTCTCGCGGCCGGGACCGCCGGCGCTTCCGCGGCAGAGCCCGAAAGCTGCCAGGCTCCCCGCTTCTCCGACGTCGGCTGGACGGACATCACCGCGACCACCGCGACGACCGGCCTCATCCTCGAAAAGCTCGGCTATCGACCCGACATCTCCGTTCTGTCCGTGGCGGTGACCTTCCAGGCTCTCCAGCAGGGCGACATCGACGTCTTCCTCGGCAACTGGATGCCGCTGCAGGACCCGATCGCCACCCCGCTCGTCGACAGCGGCGCGATCGACGTGGTCGCGACCAACCTCGAAGGCGCCCTGATCGGCTTCGCGGTCCCCGCCGCCACTTACGAGGCGGGCCTTCGCACCTATGCCGACATCGCCAAGTTCGAAGACGAACTTGGCGGCCAGATCTACGGCATCGAAGCCGGCTCCAGCGCCAACGAGACGATTTCCGGCCTTATCGAGAACGATACGTTCGGGCTCGGCGGCTTCACGCTGGTGGAATCCAGCGAACAGGCGATGCTGGCGCAGGTCGAGAACTCCATCCGCCAGGAGGAGCCGATCGTCTTCTTCGGCTGGCGTCCGCATCCCATGAATGTGCGCCTCGACATGCGCTATCTGGAAGAGGGGAACGACACGTTCGGGCCCGACGACGGCGCCGCGAGCGTGCTGACCAACACGCGTGCCGGCTACGTGGCGGAGTGCCCGAACGTCGGCAAGCTCCTGCAGAACATGACCTTCACCGTCGAGGACGAAGATCTCTTGATGAGCTACATCCTCGACGAGGACATGCAGCCCGCCGCCGCGGCCGAGCGCTGGCTGAAGGAGAACCCCGGGCGTATCGACGCTTGGCTCGACGGGGTAACGACCGTCTCAGGTGAGGCGGGTGCTTCCGCCGTGCGCGAAGGGCTCGACCTCTAGAGCGCCGTCTCGTCCATTCGGACGCACAAAGGTCGCTCCAACTCTTTGAATCTACGCATAGGCTTTCCGAAAATCGAACCCGATTTTCAAAGCCTATGCTGTAGCCTTTCACGAACTCTGCCTTCGGGCGGTGGTCGGCGGAACGCCGTACTGCCGCCGGAAAGCCCGCGAGAGAGCCGCGATCGAGGAAAAGCCGGTGCGAACCGCGGTGTCGGCCATCGACATGCGCGTGTCGATCACCAGCCGGCGGGCCGCCTTCAGCCGCAGCGACAGATAATAGGCGCCGGGCGAGGTGTGGACGCTGTTCTGGAACAGCGTCTCCAGCGTGCGGGTCGAGACCGTCAGACGCGACGCGATCTCCGCGATCGTCAGCGGCTGGTCGACATGCTCTTCCATGATGCGGATCGCCTGGCCGACGCGCGGCTCGGTCCGCCCGATCCGCCCGACCGAGACGAGCGGCTGCGCGTCCGAAGCGTTCTTCACCTGCTCGTAGATGTAGATGCTGGCGACGTCGAGCGCGGTGGAATAGCCCTGCCGCGTGCGGATCAGCGCCAGCATCAGGTCGAGGGCCGGCATCGCGCCGCCCGTCGTGAAGATCGGTCCGTCGATCACCCAGCGGTCGGGTTGGACGTCCACCTGCGGGAACCGGCCCGCGAACTCCTCCAGATCCTCCCAATGGGTCGTGGCCTTGCGCCCGTCGAGCAGGCCCGCCAGCGCCAATACCCACGCCCCGGCCTCGATGCCACCCGTCATGCGGGCATGGCGCGAGCCGGCGCGGATCGCCGCGAGCGCCTTCGGCGTCGCATGGCGAAAGACGTTGAAGGCGCTTACCACCATCAGGATATCGCGCCGCTCGGCCGGCTCGAAACGCCTCGCTACCGGGATGGCGAGGCCGCACGAGGTGCGCGGCGCCTCGCCGTCGAGCGAGACGACGCTCCAGCGGTAGACCTCGCGTGCCGCGATGCGGTTCGCCGCGCGCATCGGGTCGAGCGTCGCGGCGAGCGACATCAGCGAAGCGTCCGGCAGGACCAGGATCGTGATGTCCAGCGGCGCATCGGAGGCTTCGAACAACGACATGGCGCTCAGTGTCCGGTCGGCTTCGCAAAACGTCAACCTCGCCCGCCGTCGGCGGCCAAGATTGAGTGCATCAAGTACCAGGTCGCCGGAGTCCGAACATGCCGCTTCAACCCAGCCGCGAGGTCTTCATCACCTGCGCCGTCACCGGTGCGGGCGATACGACGGGCCGGTCCGACAAGGTGCCCGTGACGCCTCGCGAGATCGCCGAGGCGAGCGTCGCCGCCGCGCGCGCCGGTGCGGCCATCGCGCACATCCACGTCCGCGACCCCGAAACCGGGAAGGGCTCGCGCGACCTCGCCCTCTACCGCGAGGTCATGGAGCGCATCCGCGACAGTGGCGTCGACATGGTCCTGAACCTGACGGCGGGGACGGGCGGCGACCTCGTCTTCGGCTCGGCCGAAGCGCCGTTCCCGGTGGACCCGGCGGGCACCGACATGGTCGGGGCCAGCGAGCGCCTCGCCCATGTCCGCGAGCTTCTGCCCGAGATCTGCACCCTCGACTGCGGCACAATGAACTTCGGCGAGGGCGACTACGTGATGACGAACACGCCCGCCATGCTGAAGGAGATGGCGCGCCAGATCCAGGCGCTCGGCGTGCGTCCCGAAATCGAGATCTTCGACACCGGGCACCTCCTCCTCGCGCAGTGGCTGAAGGCGCAAGGGGTCATCGACGATCCGGTGATGGTGCAGCTCTGCATGGGCATTCCCTGGGGTGCGCCGGACGACATCGGCACCTTCAAGGCGATCGTCGACAATCTGCCGGACGACTGGACCTTCTCGGCCTTCTCGATCGGCCGCAACCAGCTGCCCTTTGCGGCGCTTGCGCTGGTGGCGGGGGGCAACATCCGCGTCGGGTTGGAGGACAATCTCTGGCTCGGCAAGGGCGTGCTCGCCACCAACGACGCGCTCGTGGAGCGCGCCGTCGCGATCGCGGAAGGCACCGGTGCGCGCGTGCTCGGGCCGGACGAGGTCCGCACGAAGCTGAAGCTGACGAAGCGCTGGTGAGCCCGATGACCACCTTCCCGATTCAGAAGGCCGCCTGCGTCGGCGTCGGCGTCATCGGCGCGGGCTGGGTCGCCCGGCTTGTCCTCAACGGCGTCGACGTGTGCGTGTTCGATCCCTCGCCCCAGGCCCCGCGCATCGTCGCGGAGGTGGTGGAGAACGCCGCCCGCGCCTACGCCGGGCTCTATCGCTCGCGCTTGCCGGAGCGCGGCACCATCCGTTTTGCCGCCTCGATCGAGGAGGCGGTCGAGGACGCGGACATCGTGCAGGAGAGCGTCCCTGAGCGGCTGGACTTCAAGCGGCAGATCCTCGGCGAGATCGACGCGGCCGCGCCGGCGGACACGATCATCGGCTCGTCCACATCCGGCCTCCTGCCGAGCGATCTTCAGGCCGGGATGCGGCACCCCGAACGTCTCGTCGTCGCCCATCCGTTCAACCCCGTCTACCTCCTGCCGCTGGTGGAGCTCGTCGGCGGCGCCGAGACGAGTGCGCAGACCATCGATCGCGCCAAGGCGCTCTATGGGGCACTCGGCATGAAGCCGGTCGCGATCCGCCGCGAGATCGAGGCCTTTGTGGGCGACCGCCTTCTGGAGGCGCTGTGGCGCGAGGCGCTCTGGCTGGTGAAGGACGATGTCGCCGGGGTCGAGGAGATCGACGACGTCATCCGCTACTCCTTCGGCCTTCGCTGGGCGCAGATGGGCCTGTTCCAGACCTACCGCATCGCTGGCGGCGAGGCGGGCATGCGCCACTTCCTTGCCCAATTCGGCCCGGCTCTCCAGTGGCCGTGGACGAAGCTGATGGACGTGCCCGATCTTGACGACGCGCTCGTGGAGAAGATCGCCGGGCAATCCGACGCGCAGGCCGCGGGGCGGTCCGTCCGCGAGTTGGAGCGCATCCGCGACGACAATCTCGTGGCGATGATCCGGGCCCTGTCGGAGCAGCAGGGCGGCGAGGGCTGGAGTGCGGGCGCGCTTCGCAACACGGCTGAGGCGGACCTCGCCGCGCGGGCCGGCGGCAGGACGGCGCCTGCTCTTCAGCTCCATTCCGGGACAATTTCGGCAGAGTGGATCGACTACAACGGCCACATGACCGAGCACCGGTATCTACAGGTGTTCGGCGAGGCGACCGATGCGCTCCTCGCGCATGTCGGCGTGGATGCGGCTTACCTTGCGGGCGGCCACAGCTTCTACACGGTGGAGACGCATCTCCAGCATCTTGGCGAGATGAAGCAAGGCGCCGCCTTCCGGGTCGAGACGCAGGTCCTCGCCGGCGACGGCAAACGCCTCCACGTCTTCCACACGCTCAGGGACGGCGAGGGGCGGATCGTCGCGACCGCCGAGCAGATGCTTCTCCATGTCGACACGAAGGCGGGGCGGGCTGTTCCCGCCAGCGGGGCCGTCGCCGCGCGCGTCGCGGCCCTGACGGCGGAGCATCGCCAACTCGCCTGGCCCGCATCTGCGCGCCGCCATGTCGGCCAGCGCAGGAGCTGAGCCGCGACGATCTCGACGAACCCCTTCAGAACCGGAAAGGACCCTTCCATGAAGGAGAACCGCCACGCCACGCCCGCCCTCGCGGCCGTCTTCCTCGTTACGACCTCGTCCGTGGCTTTTGCGCAGCCCGCCCCCGACCCGGCGACGATCGACCTTCAGGAGAGTTTCGATCCGATCGGCGCCGAGGTGCACGAGCTGACGCGTGGCGAACGCACCTCCTACTATATCGACGAGGGCACGGGGCCGCGCGCGGTGGTCTTCATCGGCGGCGCGGGCACCAGCCTCGAGGCCTTCCAGCTCACCGAGTTCGCGCGCACCTCGCGCGAGGCGCTCGGCCTGCGCTTCGTCTCGGTGGAACGCAACGGCTTCGGCGAGTCCGAGTTCGATCCGGCGCTCGGCTATGGCGACTACAACGACGAGGTCCTTGCGGTGCTCGATGAACTGAGCATCGAAGACTTCTCGATCCTGGCGATCTCGGGCGGCGGGGCCTACGCTGCGCAGCTCGCAGCCGCCGTGCCGGAGCGCATCGTCGGGCTTCATGCGGCCGCCGCCGTCTCGCGCACGCTGTCCAGCCGGTCGGAGCCGGAGTGCTCGACGTCGATGGAGGAACGCAACGAAGACAATCTTCGCTGGACGCAGCATCCTAAGGATTGGTGGGGCGTGCCCGGCTCACCGGTGCTCGCGGTACCGGGCTGGCAGACCCGCGCCTACGCCGATGCGACGCGCTCCTTCTACGTCGCCGGTCAGATGGGCGATTCGCGCGCGCTGAGTCACGAGCAGGGGCTCGCCTGCGGCGAGGACGCGGTGGTGGATCTCTCGGCTGCGCCGTTCCCGACCTTCCTCACCTGGGGCGGCGAGGACGAACTCGTCCCTGTCTCGGTCCTGGAGGAATGGCGAGAGGGCGTTTCCGAGGTTGCCAAGGCGACCGTCTATCCCGGTGAGGGACATACGGTGCAGTACCGGCACTGGGACCAGATCCTCGTCGATCTCGCCGGTCTTGAAGGGCAGACGGTGATCTGCCGCGACGACAAGACGGTGCTCGTTCCAGACGCGGAGGCCATCGAGGCGCCGCTCGGGATTTGCGCCTGGCACTGAGCGCTGCGTGGCCACCAGGACAGCTCTGCCGCAGGCCCGGCAGCTCGCGGTCCTCTTGGATCGCCAGTGAACGGCCGGTCGCGAAGCTCAACATCGCGCCGAGTATGGGCGAGGCCGCTCCGAACGAATCCCGGCTTGCGGCTACGTCATATACAGGCCGCCTGCGACGTCGACGGTCTGGCCCGTCACGAAGCTCGCCTCCGCCGACGTAAGATAAAGCGCGACGTCGGCGACCTCGTCGGGCGCCCCGAGACGGCCGAGCGGCGTCAGGGCGACCTGCTCGGCGTTCACGGCATCGCCGACGGCTTTGACCATCGGCGTCTCGATGCGACCCGGCGCCAGGGCGTTGACGCGGATCCCGAAGGGCCCCAACTCGGCCGCCAGGTGCTTGGTCAGACCGATCAGCGCCGACTTCGTCGCCGCGTAGTGGCAGCCGACGATGGGCGAATAGGTCTTTCCCGCGACCGACGAGAGGTTGACAATCCAACCGCGGCACGCCTCGCGCATGGCAGGCGAAAGTAGGCGGATCGTGTTGAAGACGCCGGTGAGGTTCACATCGACGACACGGCGCCATTCGGCCGGATCCATCTCGTAGACGCGGTGGGCGCGCCCCTCGTGCTTCGGCGAGATGCCGGCGTTGTTGACAACCGTATCGAACGCTCCGCCGATCGACGCTTCCGCCGAGCGCACCGTGCGCTCTAGCGCGTCGAAGTCGGCGACGTCGACGGGGAGCGCGACGCCTCCGCCAAGAGCCCCTTCCCTGATTTCGGCAAGCGTCCGTTCGACATCCTCCGTCCGAAGGTCGGCGACGCCAACGATCGCTCCGCGACGCGCGAATGCGAGCGCCATCGCCCGCCCGATGCCGTTGCCGGCACCCGTGACCAGCACGCGGCGCCCGGCATGGCTCGCGCGCGCGGAAATGACAGCGTCGTTCTCTTCTCTTGGAGCCATCGCTCAAATCCCCAGATAGGCTTGCCGGACGTGGTCGTTGCCGAGGAGCGCCTCCGCCCGGTCGGAAAGGACGATCTCACCGTTCTCCAGCACGTAGCCCCGGTCGGCGGCCTTCAGCGTGTTGAAAACGTTCTGCTCGACGATGAGAACGGTGGTGCCGGCCTTGGCGATTTCGGCCACGACCTCGAAGACCTGCGAGACGATGATCGGAGCAAGGCCGAGCGAAGGCTCGTCGAACATCAGGAGGCGCGGCCGGGCCATCATGCCGCGAGCGATCGCCACCATCTGCTGCTCGCCGCCCGACAGCGACACCGCCTTCTGGTCGAGGCGCTCGCGGACACGCGGAAAGAGCGTCAGGACCTCCTCCAGCGTGTCGCCCTGCCGCTCGCGGGCGCCGCGCCGGTAGGCGCCCATCAGGAGATTTTCGCGGACCGTCATTTCGGGAAAGAGCTGGCGGGCCTCGGGTATCAGCGTGATGCCGAGGTTGACGATCTCATGCGAGGACAGTCGCGAGATGTCGCGCCCCTCGAACTCGATCGTGCCGGCGGTCGGGCGCAGCAGGCCCGAGATGGTGCGCAGCACAGTCGTCTTGCCGGCCCCGTTCGCCCCGACGATGGTAACGACCTCGCCACTCGCGACGTCCATCGAGACCCGATGCAGGATCGTCGTCGCGCCGTAGCCCGCATCGACATCGGTCAGCTTAAGCATGCGCGAACTCCTTGCCGAGATAAGCCTCGACCACGGCGGGATCGCGAACGACCTCCTGCGGCCGCCCCTGCGCGATGATCTGCCCGGAGTTCAGGACGACGACCCGATCGGACAGCGACATGACCGCCTGCATGACATGCTCGATGGCGATAATGGAGACGCCCGAGTCCCGGATCGAGAGCATGAGGTCGATGGCCCGCCGGACGTCGGTCTGGTTGATGCCGGCCATCACCTCGTCGAGGAGCAGGATGCGCGGCTCCATCGCCATCACGCGGGCGACCTCGAGACGCTTCAGCCCGCCGATGGTCAAGCCCTTAGCCTCCGAGGAGAGGAACGGGGCGAGCCCCATCCGTTCGGCGGTGCGGCGTGCGGCCTCCCGGGCGTCTTTCGCGTCGGGATGGCGGTGGAAGGCGCCGACCATGATGTTTTCTTCCACCGTCATCGCCGCAAAGGGCTGGACGATCTGGAAGGTCCGTCCAACGCCGATCGCGGCAAACCCGCCAGGGCTCGTAGGCGAATGGAACCGGCCGTCCGGACCCTTTACCTCGACGGTCCCCGTGTCCGCTTTCATGAACCCGGAGATCATGTTGAAGACGGTGGTTTTGCCTGCGCCGTTCGGGCCGATGAGGCCGAGCACCTCTCCCTCGCGCAGTTCGAACGACACGTCGTTGGTGACGTGCAAGCCGCCGAACCGCTTGTTGAGGCTCTGGACCTTCAAAACCACGTCGCCGACGGCGGGCCTCGTCTCGGCCCGTGCAGGCGCAGAGATCGGCCGAGCCTCGGTCTCGCCGCCCACCCAGGCCAGCGGCCGCGAGAAGCGGGACAGGACGCCCATGATTCCGTTCGGCATGAAGAGCACCGCGAGCACGAGCGCCACGCCGTAGACGAAGCCGTGCAGGCCGATCGCCTGCGAGCCTAGCCATCCGCGCGCTAGTTCGGTGAGCGGCACGAGAAGGATGGTGCCGAGGAGCGGGCCGAAGACCGTGCCGAGCCCGCCGATCAGCGCGAACATCGCGATCTGGATCGAAAAGGTGAGCGAGAACACCGATTCCGGTTCGATGAAGGTCAGGTACATGGCGTGGAACGTGCCGACCATCGCCGTCAACGACGCCGAGACCATCACCGCGACGAGCCGCACCTTCACGGTTCCCACGCCCGCGGCCTTGGCGGCAGATTCCCGTTCACGCGTCGCGATCAGGTAGAAGCCGAGCCGGTGGCCGCGGATCCACCAGGCGGCCGCAAGCGTGAGGAGGAGGAGGCCGAAGGCGATGATCAGCGAGGGCAGCCGCTCGCGGAAGATCATCCACTCCCAGCCGATCTGCAGCGGCACCATCATGCCAGTCGCGCCGCCCGTCAGTGCGCGGAAGTGCAAGGCGAGGACGTTGAACACCTCCAAGAGCGCGATCGTCGCCAGCGCGAAGAAGGGGCCGTGCAGGCGAAAGCACGGATAGGAGATGATCACCGCGACGACGACCGCGACCGCCGCGCCGACGAACATTCCGATCCACGGCGTGACGCCGACATTGACCAGCATCATGCCCGCATAGGCACCGATGCCGTAGAAGATGGCGTGGCCGAGCGAGAGCTGCCCGGCGAAGCCG
This sequence comes from Pseudomonadota bacterium, assembly GCA_023419535.1. Lineage (GTDB taxonomy): Bacteria > Pseudomonadota > Alphaproteobacteria > Rhizobiales > Rhizobiaceae > Aureimonas. The sequence continues at coordinate 18,828 of JAEZXX010000051.1, forward strand.
CCCACGATGTTCCAAGCGGTGGAAAGCGCAGCGAACAGGCAGATCGTGATGAAGATGTGGAAGATGAAGCCATCCCCGATCGCGATGGGCACGACGAGCAGGGCCGCAAGCAGGAGGCCGAGCGCCACCGCCCTCTTGGCGGGAAAGCCACCGGTCGCGGACGCAGGGGTCTGGATGGTCGAGGAGCTCATGGCGACACGTGCGACAGGTTCGCCGAGGAGCCGAAGAGGCCCTGCGGACGGAAGATCAGGATCAGGAGGAAGATGCCGAAAACGGCCACTTCGCGCAGGTCGGTGCCGATGTAGAAGCCGGCGAGGCTGTCGATCAGACCGATGATCAGCGCGCCGACGAAGGCGCCGCCGATCGAGCCGAGGCCGCCGAGGACCACCACCACGAAGGCGGTCAGGACGAAGTAGGTCCCGATGGTGGGAGAGGTTGGATAGAGCGGACCGATCAGGGTCGCGGCCAGTCCGACGCAAGCCGCTCCGATGCCGAAGGTCAGGACGTAGATCCCGTTGACGTTGATGCCCATCAGCTGCGCGGCACCGCGGTTCTGCGCCACCGCCCGGATGGCGCGTCCCGTCTGCGTCCGCGACAGGAACAGGTGGATCGCGACGACGAGGCCGATCGAGACGGCGAACACCACCGCCTGGCCGGTCAGGACGCGAACCGGTCCGAGCATGAAGGACGAGCGCAGGCCGCTTGCTGGGGTCGAGACGATGTCCGCTCCGAAGACGAGCAGCGCGAGATTGATCAGCGCCGTCGAAAGCCCGACAGTCGCGAAGATCTGGACGTGGTCGTCGGTCGCCGAGAGCAAAGGCTGGATGATGAAGCGCTGGGTCAGCGCACCGACGACGAAGAGCAGCGGCACGACTGCCGCCACCGTCACGTAGGGGTGGACGCCGAGGCCCACCGTCAGGAGGAAGACCAGATACATTCCAATCATCAGGAACTCGCCGTGGGCGAAGTTCACCACCTTGACGATACCGAAAATGAGCGTGAGGCCGACCGCGACGATGGCGAACAGCCCGCCGAGCATCAGCCCGTTCGCCACGACCTGTAGGAAGGTCTGCATGACGTTTGGTCCCCCTGGAGACGGTGGAAAGCCGGGACCGACGAAGCGGCCCGGCTGCGGTGGTCTTCGCCCTACTGGGCGGCGCTCAGCCGCGTCTCGGCCGCGGCGGCCCCTTCCGGATAGACCGTGACGAGACGGCCGTCCTGCCACTGCATTCCCATCATGGACGCGCGCACGTTCTGGTTGGTGTCGTCGAACTCGATGCCGTAGCCCGCCGCCGTGGAGCCCTCGGCGACGTCCATCGCGTCGACCGCCGCACGGATCGTCTCCGGCTCGAAGTCCTCGGCCGCGTCGAGGGCTTCGAAGATCGCGAGCGCCCCGACATAGTTGTTGAGCGAATGCCCCGATCGGGGTGCCGAGCCGTACTTGGCCTCGTAGGCCGAGACGAACTCCTCGAGTCCCGGAGCGAAGTCCGGGTTGACCAGATACTGGGTGAAGTCGACGTCGAAGACGCCGTCGATGATGTCGTGACCGACCGCGTCGGCCGTCGGCTGCATCGAGTATCCGCCCCCGCCGCCGATGATGGCTGCAGGTTCGAAACCGGCCTCGTTGGCCTGCTGGAGGAAGAGAACGGAGTCGTTCTGGTAGGACGTCTGCAGGACGATATCCACGTCGCGCTGCTGAAGGTCGAGCACCAGCGAGGACATGTCGACCGTCGAGGCGGGATAGGCCTGCGTGGTGACGATGTCGAAGCCCGCCTCGCCGCCGAGACGCTGCTGATGGCCGGCGACGGACGTGCCGTAGGAGGAATCCTCGTGGATGATCGCGACCTTGATGTCGCCCGGCTCGCGGCCCAGCGAGGGCGCGATCACCTCCTGCATCATCTCCACGATGGTCACCGCCATGTCTTGTGCGGTCGGATTGGTGCGATACAGGAATTCGAAGCCGCGCCCCGTCACCTCGTCGGCGACGGCACCGAGCTCGAAATACGGGACGCCGGCCAGCTCGGCGACCTGGCTGGCCGCGATGGACCGGGCAGACGAGTAACTGCCGAAGATCGCAGACACGCCTTCCAGCGAGATCAGGCGACGTGCCTCGCCGATCGCCTGGTTGTTGTCGACGGCATCGCCGCGCGACAGGGTGATCTGTTCGCCCTGAATGCCGCCGCGCGCGTTCATCTCGTCGACGGCGATCTCGAGGCCACGGGCGCTTTCCTCTCCCAGAAGCGCGAGCTGGCCGCTGAACGGATACAGGGCGCCGAAGGTCACGGCGTGCGCCGGGACGGTCGAGAACGCTGCGATCGACAGCGCACCGAGGGCGGCCGAGCCGCGAAGAAAATGTCGAATGCTCATGGTGGATCCTCCCTGTGATGAACGGTGCCGCCTCCCGCAGCCCCGGCGACGCATTGGCTAGTAGTCGAGCGTAGGCTTACCTTCGAAGCTCGAGATCGGCGGATAGGCGCGCTCGTCGGTGACGACGTCGATGACCGTGACCGTCGGGCGTTCCAGGGCGGCGGCCAGGGCTCCGGCGAAGTCCGCCGGGTCTTCGATCCGCACCCCTTCGCAGCCGCAGGCCCGCGCGATCGCGGCATGGTCCACGGCCTCAAAATCGCAGACGTCGGTGTGGTCGCCGAACAGCACCTTCTCGGCGTGCTTCTGGTAGCCGAGGATCTGATTGTTGAGAACGACGATCACGACCGGCAGGCGCATCCGCCGCGCGGTCTCCATCTCCGCCCAGACATGGGCGAATCCGCCGTCGCCGGTCAGGCAGACGACGGGCGCGTCCGGGCGCGCCGTCTTGGCGCCGATCGCGAAGGGCAGTCCCCAGCCGAGACCGGCGAGGCCCCGCGGGGTCAGGAAGCGCTGCCCGGCCTTGCGGGCCGTCAGAAAGTTGGCGACCCAGATCGAAGAATAGCTGGCGTCGGCCACCACGATCGTCTCGGGGGTCAAGACCTCGTCTAGGTCGGCCATCAGGCGCTCGGGGCGCACGGGCTTGGCGTCCCGCTTCACCAGCCTGGCGATGTCGGTTTCGTGGGCCGCGCGGCCGCGGGCGATCGTCTGGTCGAGCGCCGGACTGCGCGCGCTCAGCGGCCCGCCTTCGCCGAGTGCCGACGCCAGCGACGACAGCGTCGCCTTGGCGTCGCCCACGAGGCGCACCGTCGCCTCGTAGTTTCGCCCGATCTCGTTCCCGTCGATGTCGATGTGGATGTAGCGGGCATCCTTCGGGTAGAGCGACCAGGAATCCGTGCCGTTCTGGTTCGTCCGGTTGCCGACGAGGAGCACGACGTCCGCTTCGGTAATCAGGGCGCGGTGGTGCGAGGACCGTCCGCCCGGCGCCATGAAGTAGCCGACGACGCCGAGCGCCAACGGATGGGTCTCGTCGACGACGCCCTTGCCCATGACCGTGGTCGCCACGGGCAAGCCGAGGTCGAGCAGCGCCGAGACTTCCGCCGATGCGTCCGAGGCGTGGACGCCGCCCCCCGCGATCACCACCGGCGCCTTCGCCTCGCGCAGTAGCCGCGCGGCCTCGCGGACGCCGGCCGCATCGGCGGACGGCCGGTCGAGAGGATAGGCACCGAGATCGGCGGTCCGGGCACCCGCCTTCGGCGCCGCTTCCGGCCGCTCGTCGAGGACGTCGAGCGGGACGAGCAGCACGGCGGGGCCGCAGCGACCGGTCGCCGCCGCGGTGAAGGCCATGTCGACATAGTCGTCGATGCGCTCGACGTCCGCGACGCGGCGCACCCATTTGGCGCAGCCGGCGAAGAGTGCGAAGTGGTCGAGTTCTTGGAAGGCGTTCTTGTCCGTGAACTTGCGGTGGACGTCCTGCACGATCGCCACCACGGGGATCGAGGCCTTCAACGCCTCGGCAAGACCCGGCACCAGCAGGGTCGCGGCGGGTCCGTTCTGGGCGGTCACCACCGGCACCTTGTGCGAGATGCGTGCGTAGGCATCCGCCATCGCGGCGCCGGCGTTTTCGGTGCGGTAGCCGATCTGCCGGATCCCGTAGGAGGGCGCTGCCAGGAACAGGGCGGACGGAATGCTTTGGCCGAAGACGACTTCGACGCCGTGGCGCTGGAGCGCCGCTGCCATGACATGGGCTCCCGTCATGTTGGAGACCGGCGCGGCATCGGCCGTCTGTCGTGCAAGTGACATTTCGAGGTCCTCCCCCTGCCCCGCAGGCTTCGCTTCGCGCCCTCGCGGGCACCTATCGTCGTTTCCGCCGCGCCCTCCCGGTGCGGTGGCGCCCTCAGTCCATCGCCAGGACGATCTTCCCGACGTGCCCGCCCTCGTCCATGCGGCGGTGGGCCTTCACGACGTCGGCGAACGGAACGACGGCGTCGATCACCGGCTTCGCGCGACCCTTCGCCAAGAGTGGCAGCACCTTCTCGACAAGCGAGGCCGCGATCGCGGCCTTCATCTCCACGGGACGAGCGCGGAGCGTCGAGCCCGTCAGGGTCAAGCGCTTCACGAGCAGCGGCGTCAGGTCGAGCGAGACCTTCGGACCGTTCTGGAAGGCGATCTGCGCAATGCGGCCGTCGACCGCGGCCAAAGCGAGGTTCTTCTGGACGTAGTCGCCGCCGATCATGTCCAGGATGACATCAGGCCCGCGGCCGGCGGTCGCTTCGCGGGCAACGTCGACGAAATCCTGCGTGCGATAGTTCAGGACGACGTCGGCTCCCAGAGCACGGCAGGCCTCGGCCTTTTCGTCCGTTCCCGCCGTCGCGATCACAGTCGCGCCGAAAGCCTTCGCGAGCTGGATCGTCGTCGTGCCGATCCCCGACGCCCCGCCATGGATCAGGATCGTCTCGCCGCCCACGAGGCGGGCGCGGTCGAAGACGTTGGTCCAGACGGTGAAGTAGGTTTCCGGGAAGGCGCCCGCCTCGATATCGGAGACGCCGTCCGGCACCGGCAGCGCGTTGGTTTCGTGAACCACCGCGTATTCGGCGTAGGCGCCGCTCGCGACCAGCGCCATGACGCGGTCGCCGATCGCAAACCGCCCGGCACCGGGCCCTGCCGCCTCGACGGTTCCCGCGATCTCGAGGCCGAAGACGTCGGACGCGCCCGGCGGGGGCGGATAGCGTCCTTCGCGCTGCATGACGTCCGGCCGGTTCACCCCGGCGGCCCGCACGCGCACCAAAATCTCGCCAGCCGCCGGCTCGAGCCTCGGCCGCTCGACGAGTTGCAGAACCTCCGGCCCACCCGCGCCCTGCGCGACCACGACCCTCATCATCGCGCTCATCGTGCAACTCCCATTCCAGCAGTCGCTCCCGGCAAGAGCATGATCTTGACCGCCGCCCTGCGCCGCGCCGCCTCGAAGGCCTGCACGGCGTCGGCGAGGGGAAAGCGCTGTGTGATCATCATCGAGAAGAGCTCCGGGTAGCCGGCCAGGAGCTCCATTGCCTCCTTCAGCGCATCCCGGCTGGTGTCATGCGCTGCGCGAAGCTGCTTCTTCGATCGAACGAAGTTCGTCAGGTCCAAGACAAGGTCTTGCGAATGGATCCCTGCGACGACGAGGACCCCGCCCGGACGCAAGATCTCCAGCCCACCCGTCACGGACGCGAGCGAGCCCGTCGCCTCGATGACGCGATCGGCCGACCCGCCGAACGTGCGCTCGACGCCATGCGCCAGCGTCTCCGCGGAAAGGTCGACGGTATGCAGGACACCCATTTCGCGTGCCACGTCGAGGCGCAGAGGATCGTCCCGCCCGACGAGGACGACCTCGTCGCAGCCTCGCAGACGCGCGGCGACGGCCACGGCCAATCCGATCGGCCCGGGCCCGAGCACGACGAGGTTCTCGCCCTCTCGAAGCTCGCAGACGTCGAGTGCGTTGATCGCGACGCCGAGCGGCTCGACGAGCGCTGCCAGCTCGAAGGACAGGCCGTCCGGGATCGGCAGGCAATTCTCGGCCGGAAGCGAAACGGCTTCGGCGAAGCCTCCGTCGCTGTGAAGACCGACGATCCGCCGCTCCGCGCAGTTCTGGCGGCGATCCGACAGGCAGGCCGCGCAATGCCCACACCCGATCGTCGGCCAGCAGGCGACCCGCGCGCCGAGAAGCGGCTCCGCCACCCCCTCCCCCAGCGCGCGGACGGTGCCGGCGAACTCGTGTCCGAGCGTCGTCGGCAAAGAGTCGGCCATGAACTCGTAGCCACGGCTCCATTCGTAGGCGTGTAGGTCGCTGCCGCAGATGCCAGCTGCCGCGACCTCGACAAGGACATGGCCGGCAGGCACATCCGGTGTCGGAGCTGTCGTCACGTCCGCGCCGAAGGCCGAACCGGTCTTGCGAAGAGCGAGCATGCGCGCCTTGTTCCTCCCCTCGATCACCCTCTCCTCCAGAGAGCTGTTCGGTTGCGTCCGAACGTAATTTGTAATTTGTTATAACGAGAGTGTCGGAGACCTAACGTCGTGTCAAGCACGCTTTCACAGTCAGGTGAGGTCATTGGCGTCGGTGAATGGGTTCAGCCGATCGCCAAGGAGAATCTGAGCGACCGCGCCTATGCGAGCCTCCGTTCGGCGCTCATGCGCGGTCATCTGAAACCGGGCGAGCGCCTGCGGCTGAGGCCCCTGTCGGCGCGCTTCGGGATCAGCGCGACACCGATGCGGGAAGCGCTCCTCCGTCTGGTCTCGGAGCGCGCGTTGACCCTCGATGCGCGCGGCACGGTTCTCGTCCCAAGCCTCACCCATTCGCAACTCATGGAGATCCGGTCGATCCGGATCGACCTCGAAGGACGGGCTGCGGCGAAAGCCGCGGAACGCGCGAGCCGGGAGGCGGTCGACGGGATCGAGCGCATCAACGCCGAGATCCAGGTCTGCCACCGGACGCAGGATTTCGAGCGGGCCGTCGACCTCAATACGGAATTTCATCTGGAGCTGTGCAGAATCGCGGACTTGCCGATCCTCTACGAGATCGTCCAGTCCCTCTGGGTTCGATGCGGTCCGATCCTGTCCCACCTTTACGACGCAGGACTACCCGATTGGGAGCCGCACCCGCACGTGCGCCTGATCCGTGCCCTCAGGGAGCGGGACGCGGTCAACGCCTATGCGGCGATCGAAGAAGACATCGTGCGCGGTGGCCAGGGACTGCTCGACCATGTGAGCAAGGACACGCGGTAGACACGAGCCGAAATCACCGGTCCCGATCCTCAAGGATCATGTGGGCCCCCTTCTCGGCGATCATGAAGACGGCGGCCTGCGTGTTTCCCGAGACCATGGTCGGCATGATTGAGGCGTCCACGACCCGAAGTCCGTCCAGCCCCTGCACACGCAGTCGCGGATCGACGACGCCGCGACCGGGGGGCCCCATCGCGCAAGTCCCCCCTGCATGGTAGATCGTCTGTCCGTTCGCCCGCGCGAAGGCGAGCCAGTCCTCGTCGCTGCGACATCCCTCCCCCGGACTGATCTCAGAAACGCGGAACGGGTCGAGCGGCGCCTGCTCGGCGATCCGCCGTCCGATCTTCATTCCCTCCACCATCACGCGCCGATCCTCTTCGGCGGAGAGGAAGTTCGGCCGTATGGATGGCGGACGGAACGGGTCCGGGTCGGCGACGTGGATGGTCCCTCTGGATTGCGGCCGCAGTTGTGTGACGCCGAGCGTCATTCCCGGCTGGCGGTCGAGTTTGCGCTCGGCCGCGTTGGCGTAGCTGGCGTGCATGAAGAAGTACTGGACGTCCGGGCCTTCCAACCCATCGCGTGTGCGAACGAAGCCGTGGACGAGCCCGGTTCCGAAGGACAGGACGCCACGCCGCGTCGCGGCATACTGGGCGACCGCAAGCGCCAGACGCCAGCCGCGAGTCATCTCGTTCAGCGTGACGGGCTGGCTGACGCGCCAGCTCATTCGAGTGCAAAAATGATCCAGATAATTGGCGCCGACGCCCGGCAGGGCGTGGAACGTTGCCAGCCCGGCCTTTGAAAGCACGGACGGGTCGCCGACGCCGGACAATTCGAGAAGGTGCGGCGACTGCACCGCTCCGGCCGCGAGGACAACCTCTCCCGCGGCCCCGAAGAGGCGGTCGGCTCCGTTCACTTTCGCGCGGACGCCGGAGGCCCTGCGGCCGTCGAACTCGATGCCCGTCACATGCGCGCCGGTGACCACCTTCAGGTTGGCGCGCCGAAGGGCAGGAACGAGATAGGCGGCGGCGGCGCTCACTCGGCGGCCGCCGCGCTGATTGACCTGATAGTAGCCGAACCCGTCCTGACCGACTCCGTTGTAATCCGGATTGCGCGCGTAGCCCGCCACTTCGGCCGCCCGCACGAAGGCCTCCGCGATGGCAGGGCGTTCCGATACTTCCGTGATCGGCAGGGGTCCGCCGCGTCCGCGCAGACCGTCGGCCGGACCGTCGAAATCCTCGATCCGGCGGAAGATCGGCAGAATGTCGTCGAAACCCCATCCGCCGCACCCGCGCTGTGCCCAGCCGTCATAGTCCATGCGCTGGCCGCGTACGTAGATCATCCCGTTGATGAGCGTCGATCCGCCAAGCCCCTTGCCGCGGGGAATGGCGATCACCCGATCCAGCGTGCCCGGCTCGGGCTCGGTCTGGAAGCGCCAGTTGTAGCGTGCGTTGGTCAGCAGCTTGTAGAAGCCGGCCGGGATATGGATCCAGGGGCTGCGGCCCGCCTCGCCCGCTTCGAGAAGAAGGACCCTCGACCGCCCGTCCGCGCTCAGACGGTTGGCGAGCACGCAACCGGCCGTTCCACCGCCGACCACCACGTAGTCGAAGACTGTCCCGTCCGATGCATCGATGGGGTCGGACAAGGCTTTCGCGCGGGGATCAGCCATTGAGCGCCCCCATGTGGCGGGCCATCAGGACGATCTGGGCGTCGAGCATGGGGCGCCCGAGCTGAACCCGGCAACCGATCTCTCGCGCGGCCACGACGAGCGGCGTCTCCGCCGGTTGCATGATGATCTCCGCCACCGTCTGCGACGGCCGAAGCCGTGAGACGTCGAGCGGCAGAGGATCCCCTTCCTGCATTCCGAGGGATGTGGCGTTCACGACGAGGTCGGCTGAAGCAAGGGATTCTTCCTCCGTGGAAACCGGCAGCGCAGGATAGATGCGCATCAGACGCCGCTGGAGATCGTCCGCACGATCCCGCGATCGGTTGGCGACGGTCAGCCGCGAGACTCCGGCTCTCACGAGCGCGAACGCGATGGCGGCCGCCGCGCCACCAGCTCCTGCGACGTAGGCGTCCAACCCCCTCGGATCGATCCCCGAAGCGCGCAGGCCCTCGACGAAGCCGGTGCCGTCCAGCATTGCACCGACCAGCCGACCGTCGCGCTCTCGGCGGACGGCATTGACCGCGCCGATTTTGGCTGCATCCCCCTCGAGCGCGTCACACAGCGGCAACATCGCCGTCTTGTGAGGCACCGTGGCGATGAAGCCGCCGAAGTTTCGCATGTGACGGAGGCCCGCCAGCACCGTTTCCAGGTCCGACGCGCCTACGTGGATCGGAACGAGGACTGCGTCGAGGCCGCGTACGGCGAACAGGGCGTTCATAGCCTCCGGCGTCTTCACTTGCGCGATCGGGTCCGCAAGGATTCCGAAAACACGCGTCGCTCCTCCGACATTCACCATGATGCAGTCGACCCCACCCACCGAAAGCTCGCCCTCCCGGCTCTCCTCAGACAGCCTAGCACCCGCGACGGGCAGATGAAGTGCCAGGCCATCCATAGTAGATGTGATGCGTCGTCACAGATGGAGATGAGTTTCGATGGAGATCGACGACGTCCGCCTGTTCGTCCGAGTGGTCGAGGGCGGGGATTTTTCAGTGACGGCTCGTCGGATGGACCTGTCGCCCTCCACGGTCAGCAAGGCTATGGCGCGTCTGGAGCGGCGCCTCGGCGTGCGCCTCTTTCACCGCTCTCCCCGGTCGATGCAGCTGACGGCGGAAGGCGAGATGTTTCAGGAGGCCGCCCTGCGGCTGCTGGCCGTGGTGGAAGAAGCTGAAGCCGTCGGCTCGGCCGAACCTGCCGGACTGCTCCGCGTCAAGTCTCTGCCGAGTTTCGCGATCTATAAGATTGCCCCTCTCCTGCCGATCTTTCTGGCGCAGCATCCCAAGCTCGACATCGAATTCAACCTGACGAACGAGAACAATTCCCGTCTCGACGATGGGACGGACATCGCCATTGTGAGCGGCACCCCGAAGGGCGCCTCGTCCGTCACCCGCCGCATATCCTCGAGCCGATGGATCATCTGCGCTTCCCCGTCATACCTCGCAGCCCACGGCACGCCGGGGACCGTTGACGATCTGCGCTTCCACACCTGCCTGAACTTCTCGATGACGACCGAATGGAACGACTGGGCGCTCGCGACGCCGAAGCCTCTTCGCACCATCGCCGCCAATCAGGGGGACATGCTCCTATCGCTGGCGCGTGCGGGCGCTGGTATTGCCAGGCTAGCACTCTATCACGCGGAAGAGGCACTCGAACGCGGCGAACTCCTTCATGTCCTGCCGGAACTTGAGAACCCAGTCGACGAGCCGATCCACGCTGTGTTCCATAACAAGCGGTTCCTCAGCCCTCGCGTGCGCGTCTTCCTCGACTTTTTGGTAGAAGAATTTGAAAAGAAGACAGCCGAAACAAACCTTTGAAAGCGGGCTACATTCCCTCGCGATCAAATATAATTATGCTGGACATACCTAACCATGGGAGTTTCTTTGGCGAGCTACAACCGGCCGTCAACCATTCTCGATATTGCCGCCGCGCTTGAAGCTGCATTTCACCGAGGCGGATCAGAACTTCTGCACCATCGGCGACCCTACCGGCTCCGTCGCCTACTCCTCGTCGATCGCTCACCCCGGCTTTGCGGCCATGCCGTGCCTTCGCCCCATGACGGGGCTCGGGTCACGCCATCCGGTCATTCTCTTGCTTCGTCGTCACCGCCCGGATCGTCCGCGCCATCTTGTTCGCCAACGCGACCACCGCGACTATCTTCGGCTTGCGCGCGACCAGGCTCGCTAGCCAGCGGTCCGGGCTCCGCCCTTGCGCACCATCCAGCGGATCACGCTCATCGCCCCAACGATGAGCAGGCGACGGGGAAGCACGTCTTCGGCACGCTGAAAGCTTGGATGCGCGACGCCGTTCCTCACGAAGGGGCTCGGCAACGTGAGAACCGAGACGAGCCTGGCAATCCTGGCCTAAAACATGAAGCGGATGATCCGCCTGTTCGGCACCGTCAGGCTCGACGAAGCCATCCGAGCCTGAACAAGACCGCCGCGTCGTGCTTCACCCGCATACGGTCATTGCTTCCGGTGCCAGCATTTCGGTTTTGAAACAGCCTCGACCCTTCTATAAGATGCTAATGTCGTGGGAATTTCGGCCGCAAGAAGACACTCCGACTCTTCGACCTCCCCTGGGTTCGATGTCGGCATCGCCGCCAGAAACTGACGGGACGGCAGCAAAACCATATTACTGAGAGTAATGGCCGGTAACCGTCTTGTGGAGGCGCTTGTGCTACGACGGTCTCCCTAACGCGCCATCCAGCCGCCGTCGACGGTAAGGACATGGCCGTGGACGTAGGAGGCGGCGGGCGAGGCCAGGAAAACGCATGCGCCGGCAAGATCCGACGGATCGCCCCAGCGTCCCACAGGGATACGGGCGAGAATGCTCTGCGATCGGGCCTCGTCGGCGCGCAAGGGGGCGGTGTTGTCGGTCGCGATATAGCCGGGGGCGATGGCGTTGACGCCGATCCCGCGCGGCGCCCACTCGTTGGCGAGCGCCTTGGTGAGGCCGACGACGCCATGCTTGGCGGCCGCGTAGCCCGGCACGCGGATACCGCCCTGGAAGGACAGGAGCGAGGCGATGTTGACGATCCGTCCGCCGCTTCCGCGGTCCATCATCCTGCGTGCCGCCGCCTGTGACAGGTACCAGACCGCGTCGAGGTCGACCGAGAGGACGTCGCGCCAGTCGGCCTCGGCATGCTCGATCGCATTGCCCCGCCGGATAATGCCGGCATTGTTGACGAGAATGTCGATCGCGCCGAACTCGTGCGCGAGACGATCCAGCGCCGCGCGCGCGCTCCTCGCGTCGATCGAGCCGAGATCGAGCGGCAGCGCGAACGCCTCGCGCCCGGCGTCGCGGACGGCGACGAGCGTCGCCTCGCCCGGCGAATTGTTGGTGGTGATCGCGACGTCCGCTCCGGCGCGCGCCAAGCCTGCGGCGATGGCCGCGCCGATGCCGGTCGCGCCGCCGGTGACGAGCGCGCGCTTCCCCGCGAGCGAGAACGGCGAGTGGCTCAGGTCCGTGGACACCATTGCGCCCTCCTCTCCTACATTGATTGTCAGTGGCCGGCGAGCCGCCGGCCCTCGGCATCGAAGGCGTGGAGGTCGCTCGTCGCGAAGTCGAGCCGCACGGTGTCGCCCACAGTAATGCGCTGCTGGCCGGGCAGGACCGCAATGATCGGGACACCGCCGGGCGCCTCGGCGTGGAGGACCGTCTCGGCCCCGAGCGCCTCGACGAGGCTCGCGCGCACGGGGAAGCCGGCCGCATCGCCCTCCGCGACCCGCAGATGCTGCGGCCGAAGGCCCAGCGTGACCTCCGACCCTTCACCGGCGGCGCCGGCCGCCGGCGTCGGAAGGGCGTGACGGTAGGCGCCGAAGAGCTCGACCTCGCCGCCGCCATCGACCGAAGGCGTCACCCTGCCCGGCAGGAAGTTCATGTTGGGCGCGCCGATGAAGCCGGCGACGAGCCGGTTGGCCGGCGCATTGTAGAGGTCGAGCGGCGAGCCGACCTGCTCGATGCGCCCGGCGCGCAGAACCACGATCCGGTCGGCGAGCGTCATCGCCTCCACCTGGTCGTGCGTCACGTAGATCATCGTCGTGCCGAGCCGGGCGTGCAGCGCCGAGAGCTCGGCGCGCATCGAGACCCGCAGCTCCGCGTCGAGGTTCGACAGAGGCTCGTCGAGCAGGAACGCCTCCGGATTGCGCACGATGGCTCGCCCGATCGCCACGCGCTGGCGCTGCCCACCGGAGAGTTGGCCTGGCCGCCGGTCGAAATAGGGCGCGATCTCCAGCATCCGGGCCGCCTCGAGGGCAGCATCCCCTCGATCATCGCCTCGGCGCCCTCCATCCCGACGGCGAGCCTCGCGAGCGCCGTGACGGTGTCGGCCTCGCCGCTGTCGGCGACGGCTCGCAGCGTCTCCTCTATGCGAGCGGTGAGCTCCGACGGCGCCGGGCCCTGCCGGTCCGCCGCGCTGACCTCGACGCCGAAGACGCGCCTGGCGGCGAAGCCCGCGGCCTCGACGCGCACGGCGAAGTGGCGGAAGTCGGCCGGAAGCGCCTCGGCGGGTCCGAGCGACAGGCGGCGCTCCCCGGCGCCGAGGCGGAGCCGGCGCTCCTCGCGCTCCACCGACATGAAGTCGCCCTCGATCCCGACGTGGATCGCCGCCTCGACCGGCAGCGCGACGTCGGCGACGAGCGCGACCTCGCCGGAGCGATAGGCCGGCTTCTCGAAGCGCAGCGAGGAGAGGAGCGCCTCGATCGCGACGGCCACCGCGGTGTCCTCGCCGGCCGGGACGCCTTCCTCCGCCCGCGGCCCGGACAGATAGTCGAGCTGGACGTAGTAGCGGGCGTCGCGCTCGGCGAGATCGTCGAAGAAGAGCTCGAGGACGTTCGCGCCGGCCTCGAGGTCGACCTCGAACTCGGCGCGGGATTCGAGATTGCGCCCGTAGGGCGCGGTCCAGCCGATCTCCCGCCCGTCGAGAAAAAGGATCGCGCCGCCGCAGGTCGCGAGCGACAGCCTCGCCCGGCCGGGCGCGCTGGCGAAGAGGTGCGTGCGCGCCCAGGTCGCGATCACGGTCGGCCGGAACCAGAAGCCGGAGAGGTCGAGGCGCGGCGAGCCGAACGGCAGCCAGTTGCGCCCGAGCGGGCCGCGCGCGCTCGGCTGCGGGCGCCGCCCCCGCCGCTCGGCGGCGAAGGCGGTGCGGCAGGGGTACTCGTGCGGGATGAAGTTCTTCGTCTTGGTGACGAAGAAGAAGGGGTCCATCTCGCCCGACATCGGCTGGTCGGGCACGTCGTAGCGGCTCTCGACCGTCTCGCCGACCTGCCAGAGCGTGATCGGCGCGCCGGGGAACAGGGGACGGCGCAGGAAGGCCGCGGACATCAGCGCAGCTCCGCCACCGCCACGGGATCGACGTCCGTGTATTCCTGGTTCTCGCCGGTCATGCCCCAGACGAAGGCGTAGCGGCCGGTGCCCGAGCCCATGTGGATCGACCAGGCGGGCGACAGGACGGCATCGCCGTCCGCCACCATCAGGTGGCGCGTGCTGTCCGGGCGGCCCATCAGTTGGACGACGCGGTCCTCGGCGGCCATGTCGAAGTAGCAGTAGGCTTCCATCCGCCGCTCGTGGAGATGCGGGGGCATGGTGTTCCGGACGCTGCCCTCGGCGAGATCGGTGATGCCCATCAGGAGGAGGCACGAGGGCGCGACCTCCGGATGGATGTACATGGCGAGGCGGCGCACATTGGAGCGGCGGGCCTCGCCGAGTTCCAGCACCTTGGCCTCCGAACGCCGGATGAGCCGCGTGGGCAGGTCCGCGCCCGCTGGAACCGAGTTGATATAGAAGCGTGCCGGCGCGGCGGGGTCGAGGCTTTCGAGCACGATCTCGCGCGCGCCTCGGCCGATGTAGAGGACGTCGCGGTTGACCAGTTCGTGGCGCGTGCCGTCGACGGTGATCGCGCCCGCCTGCCCGAGATTGGCGATGCCGGCCTCGCGCGCCGAGAAGAAGAGCGGCGTGCCGATGTCGGCGCCGTCGCCGAAGCGGAGCGGCGCGTGGGTGGGCACGCCGCCGCCGAGGATCAGCCGGTCGACATGGGTGTAGACGAACGCGATCGCGCCCGGCGTGAACAGCGTCTCGACGAGGAACTCGGCGCGCAGGCGGCTCGTGTCCATGCCGCCCACGTCCGCGGGCGAGGCGCCGTAGAGAACCTTCATGACAGCTCCTTCGCCGGTCCGGCCGGCGTCGCGTGGTGGAGGCCCTCGCCGAGGCAGAGGATCGCCAGCGCCTGGCCGTACCCGGTCGGCTGGATCGGAATGTTGCGGTAGAATTCGAGGTCGTGGCCCATGCGCGTCCCGTAGGAGACGTTCTGCACGGTGCCGTTCTCGATGTTGACGAGGACGGCGCCGAGCGCCTTCATCCCGGCGGACCGCCAGCGCTCGTCGCCGACGCCGAGGCGGGCGCCCTTCAGGAGCCCGTAGCCGAAGCCGGCGGTCGCCGAAATTTCCTGGTAGGAGGACGGATCGTCGAGCAGCGTGTGCCAGGCGCCCGACGCCGCCTGGCATCGGAGCAGCGCCTCGACCTGCGCGTTGAGGATGCCAAGGAGATGTCGCTCCACCGCGCGCGGCACCTCGGAGAACTCCAGGAGGTCGAGGACCGCCGCGGTGATCCAGGCATTGCCGCGCGCCCAGCGCGCCTGCGCGAAGTTGTGGCGGCCCTCGAACGTCCAGCCGTGGAACCAGAGGCCCGTGCTCCGGTCCGCGAGATAGCGCGCATGGACCAGGAACTGGCCGATCGCCTCGTCGACGAGATCGTCGCGGCGCGCGGCCGAGCCGTAGACGGCGAGGAACAGCGCCGCCATGAACAGCGTGTCGTCCCAGAGCTCGTGGTGGTTGAGCCTGTCGGACACGTCGTGCTGAAAGGCGCCCTCGACGGTACGCGGGGCCTCGGCGACGACGCGGTCCGCCCAGTCGCGCAGAACCGGCTCCCAGCGCGGATCGCGCGTCTCGCGCCAAAGAAGCGACAGCGCCAGCATCGGCGCCGTGGTGTTGATGTTGAGTGCCGGCAGACCCTCCGCGATGCGCGCGGCGTACCAGTCCTCGATCAGACGCTGCAGTGCGGGGTCGCCGGACTGCATCCAGAGGCGCACCAGACCGTAGAGCGCGACGCCCTGCGGCCATTCCCACGAGTGGAAGCTGATGTAGTCGCCCGCGCTGCCGTCGAGGTTGGGCTCGTCGAAGCGACCGTCGTGCCGAAGCGCGGTGGTTCCGTCCACGAGAGCGCGGAGGTTTCCGCGCAGATGATCGCGATCGATCGTCACAGCCCCTCCCGTAAGCCGCCTGATTGATGCACCAAACTCGCCACATTGCGCTTTCTTGCGCAACATGAAAGATTTTTGCACCAAATTGGGGGTGGTGATGGCGCGAAAGGTACGTCTTTCGGACGTGGCGGCACGGTGCGGCGTATCGGTCTCGTCGGCCTCCCGGGCTCTTTCCTCGGACAAGGGTGTGCGGCCGGAGCAGCGAGAGGCGGTGCTGGCCGCGGCGCGGCAGCTCGGCTATCCGATTCCGCGCTTGAGAACCGGTGACACGATCATCGTCGCCGCGTCGGGCGCGGCGATGCTCGACTACTCGCGCAACCAGTTCACCGCACATGTCCTCGAAGGCCTTCGCGAACGCGCCGACGCGCTCGGCTATAAGGTCTCGACGCGACCCGTCGCGGACGTCTCGGCCGAGCGCGAGATCGTCGCCGAGGCGCTCGGTGACGACCATGTCGCCGGGCTTCTCTTCCTGACGCTCGACGATGAGGAAATGCTGGAAACGGTGCGCGGGCTGACGAAGCCGATCGTGCTCGTGAACGGCGACGATCCGAGAATGCGCCTCTCCAGCGTCGCGCCCTGCAACCGCGCCGCGGCTGCAGTGGCCACCCAGTTCCTGCGCCGCCTCGGCCACGAGCGCATCCTGTTTCTGACCCGGCCGGGCCGACGCACGATCGAGCGCAGGCGCGAGGGCTGGAGTGATGCGATGGCCGATCTCGGCCGCGATGCCGTCACCGACCTCGTGGTGAGCGTGGAGGACTGGCTTCCCGATCTTGCAGCCGCGGCGATCGAACGCCGCATCGCCGAGCGCGGTCTCGACTTCACGGCGGTTCTCGCGGCGGCCGACAGCCTCGCGAGCGGTGCGATGAGCCAGCTCTCACGGATGGGCTACGACGTGCCGGGCGACGCCTCGGTGATCGGTATGGACGATCTGCCCGGATCGGCCTTCCATTCGCCTCCGCTGACGAGCGTGCATATTCCGATGCGCGAGATCGGGGCGACGGCGGTCGACATCCTCTGCGAGGAGATGGAGAACCGCGAGCGGCCCGCGCGCCGCGTCGAACTCGCCTGCTCGCTGGTGGAGCGCGCCTCCGCGACGTCGCGGATGTCAGCCGCGCCATTGCTTACGGCATGAGCGATGACGACAACCAAAGTCCGGATCCGATGTCCGCCGTCGCCGCGTCGCCTGATCTTGGCCGGAGACGTCCGTCAGGATCCGCGGCCGGAACCCATAGCGGCGTAGGCGGCCTCGTTGGCGGCAAGCGATGCGTTCCGCTCGCTGGCGCCCGCGATGTAACCGAAGAGCGGACGGAAGATGCCGCCGCACATGCGCCTCGAAATCGTCGAGGCTGAGGACGGTGGCCAGACGACCGCGACGCCGAGCGGCCTTGGCCGGCCGCGTCTCCCGGCCGGTGGCCACGAAGCCGTCACGCTGGTGGTTCTGTTCCGGAACCATATCCCCTTCCCCTCCCTCGTGCATGTCGGTCGTCCGAAACGACGTTCGGCGGAACCCTTAAAGTCCCGCCGAACAGATTGCTTGAACGATCGAGCCCTCGCGGCTCAGGCCTCGCTCTCCTCGAACGCAGCCTTCCGGTTCTTCCGGATCGAGGGAAGCACCAGCATCAGGAGCATGACCGCCGTTACCGCGAGCAGAACGGCGCTGATCGGACGCTGGACGAAAACCGTGAAGTCGCCCTGCGAAAGAAGCAGCGCCCGGCGCAGATTGGTTTCGAGAAGCGGGCCGAGCACGAAGCCGAGAAGGAGCGGACCGGGCTCGCACTTGGCCTTGCGCAGGAGGTAGCCAAGGATGCCGAAGATGATCACGAGGGCGACGTCGAACCCGCGATTGCTGACCGAGTAGACGCCGATGCAGCAGAACAGGAGGATCGCCGGGTACATCAGTCGATAGGGCACCTTCAGGAGCCGCACCCAGAGCCCGATCAGCGGCAGGTTGATGACGAGAAGCATCGCGTTGCCGAGCCACATGGAGGCCACGAGCCCCCAGAAGAGCTCTGGCTGGTTCTGGATGACGCCTGGGCCGGGGGTGATCCCGTGGATCGTCATCGCGCCGAGCATCATCGCCATAATCGAGTTCGACGGAATGCCGAGCGTCAGGAGCGGGATGAACGAGGACTGCGCGCCCGCGTTGTTGGCCGCCTCCGGTCCGGCGACGCCGGCGATGGCGCCGTGGCCGAAGGTCTCCGGATGCCGCGAGACCTTCTTCTCGACCGAATAGGCGCTGAAGGCCGAGAGCGTCGCGCCGCCGCCCGGCAGGACGCCGAGGAACGTTCCGACGCCGGTGCCGCGAAGGACGGCACCCCAGCTTTGCTTGAACTCCTCGCGCGTCGGCCAGAGGCGGCCGATCGTCGCCTGGAGGATGCCGCGCTTCTCCTTCGATTCCAAATTGACCGCGATCTCGGCGATGCCGAACAGGCCGACCGCGATCACCACGAATTCGATGCCGTCATAGAGTTCGGTGGACCCGAAGGTCAGACGGGTCGAGCCCGAATTGACGTCGATCCCGACCATGCCGAGCAGGAGCCCGAGGCAGACCATGCCGATCGCCTTGACGACCGAACCGTGGGCGAGGATCGTCGCGGCGAGAAGGCCGAAGATGCAGAGCGCGACATATTCCGCCGGCCCGAAGGACAGGGCGAAGGTCGACAGGGTCGGCCCGGCGACGGCGAGCGCGATGGTCGCCACCGTTCCGGCGAAGAACGAACCGAGCGCCGCCACCGCGAGAGCTGCACCGGCCCGGCCCTTGCGCGCCATCTGGTAGCCGTCGATCGCGGTGACGACGGCGGACGCCTCGCCCGGAAGATTGACGAGGATGGCCGTGGTCGAACCGCCGTACTGCGCCCCGTAGAAGATGCCGGAGAGCATGATCAGCGCGCCGAGTGGCGGGAGAAAGAAGGTGACCGGAAGCAGGATCGCCACCGTCGCAGTTGGACCGATGCCGGGCAGGACGCCGATCAGCGTTCCGAGCAGCGCTCCGATGAAGCAGAAGAGCAGGTTCGTCGGCGTCAGCGCCTCCGAGAACCCGAGCAAGAGAAGGTCGAAGAACTCCATCGTTCCGATCCTGTATCCTGGAGGGTCAGAGGGGCCAGATGGCCATCTGGACGCCGAGGCCGCGAATGAAGACGAAGGCGCCCGCCGCCGTGAGGATCGCGGTCGAGACGGCGATCTCCTTCCACCGCGACTCCTGGTCCGCGAGGCTTCCGACGACGAGGAGCCAAACGGTCGCGACGACGAAGCCCAGCGACTCCGAGGCGTAGGCGAAGCCGGCGATGGCCAGCACGAGGATGGCGAGGGGTTTGGGATTGAAGAGCCCCAGCGCCTCGGACGGCTTCACGAAGCCCTTCACAAACACGAAGGCACCGATCGCCACGAGCAGGCAGCACATGACCCGGGGAAGGAACCCCGGCCCCATCATCGCGGGTGTCCCAAAGGCCAGGCTGCGACCGGCCCAAAGGCCGATCGCGCCGATCCCGATCAACAGGACGCCTGCGAGAAGGTCGGGGAAGTCGCGCTTCCCCTCCGATCCCGCGCCGGCCATCACTGCACCCAGGGCGTTGCCGCCCAGATCGCGCGGAACTCGTCGAGGCGCGCCGGCATCTGAGCTTCCCATTCCTCGCCCGTCAGGTAGGCGAGCGGAAGGGCAAGCTGCTCGGCCTGCTTCTGGAACTCCGGATCGTCCAGCGTCGCCTTAACGGCCTCGGCGAAGCGGTCGACGATCTCTTCAGGCGTGTCGCGCGGGGCTGCGATGCCGCGTTCGGAGGTCATGAAGACCTCGAAGCCCTGCTCGGCCGCCGTCGGAACGTCCGGGAGCTGTGCCGAGCGCTCGGCGCCGAAATGGGCGATCATGCGAAGGCCGGAGGTATCGTTGCCCCCGAACTCGCTGATGTTCAGGCCACCGCCGGAGATCTGCGAACCCAGAATGGCCGTACGCGTCTCACCTGCTCCGCCGAAGGGAATGTGCGTGAACTGCACGTCCGCAGCCTGGCCGAGAAGCATGATGGCGAGGTGGTCATCGGTGCCGACGCCCGAGGAGCCGAAGGAGACGGAGCCCGGTGCGGCCCGAGCCGCCTCGACGAAATCTTCCAGTGTCTGGATCTCGGAGGATTCCGGGACGACGATCGCCGAGGGATCGTCGACGATCCGCACCACGGGCCGGATGTCGGCGGGCTCGTAGCCGAGCTCGCGCTGCACCTGCATGGACAGGAAGCCGGGCGTGTTGATGAAGGAGAAGGTGTAACCGTCCGGGTCGGCCTTCGCGAGCGCTGTGTAGGCGATCTCGCCGGAGGCGCCCGGTCGATTCTCGATCACGACGTCGGCGCCGAGATTGCGCTCGATGTAGGGCTCCATTGCCCGCGCCATCACATCCGTCGAGCCACCCGGCGAGAAGGCGACGATGAGCTGGATCGGGCGGTCGTTGGGCCATTCGGCATGCGCCATGCCGGTTGCCGCGGCGAACGCCGCTCCGGCCAGAAGTGCGGTCTTCAGTGCGGTTCTCATCGTGGTCCTCCCAGACGGGTTGGGTGCGGCGTCCCGGGTCGCCGCTACGGTGTTTCCGGGCTTCCCCCCATGGCAGCCGACAGACGTGCGGCCCCATCGAGGAGGATGGGCAGATGGCTCGCCACCGCTTCGTCCGTGAAGCGGGTGGGCGGGCCGGTGAGCGCGAGCGTGCCGAAGAGGTTCGGCCCGTCACGGAAGACGGGGACGGCAAGGCTCGCAACCTGCGGGTCTCGTTCTCCACGCGTGCAGTGCCAGCCCCGCAAGCGGATCTCGTTGGCCAGGGGATCGTCGCCGGTACCGAAGGCGACCAGCACACGACCCGGCGCCCCGAGATCGAGCCGGAAGGCGTCGCCGACGCGGGCGGAATGGCGGATGGACTGCGATGAATCATGACGGAACAGACAGACGCGACGGTCGCCCTCCCGCACGTAGAGCGCGGCGCTCTCGCCCGTCCGCTCGCTGAGCTCGGCCAGCAGCGGCTCGACGATGGCGGCCGGATGGAAGGTGGATTGGTAGATCGCGCCGAGACGCACGAGCTTGGGGCCAAGGCGCCAGCTCGCGTCCTCGTTGCGCACGAGGACAGCCGATTTGGCGAGCGAGCGAGCGATGCGCAGCACCGTCGCCTTGTCGAGCTCGGTGCGACGCGAAAGCTCGCCGAGCGACAGCGACGTGTCGCGCTCCGAAAAAGCCTCAAGGATAGAGATCGCGCGCTCCACCGCGGCGACCCCGTTCGCATTCCCAGGCATTCGATCCTCCCAAAAGGTGGTGTACGTTGTACTAAGTACAACACCTTTTCAGCTAGTACAATACATGCTAGCTCAGCCTCGTCAACCTGGGAGAGGTCGCTGGACGATGACGGTGGATGGTCAGGGAAGTCAGTCGGTCGCGAACGGCACGAAAACCGTTCTCGTTACCGGCGCCGAGCTCGTCGCCGAGGCGCGCGAGTTGCTGGCGCAGAACGGCATTCGCGTGGTCTACGCCGACGGCTACGCCTCGTCCGAAGAGCTCGCCGACCTTGCACGCGACGAAGCGATCGACGGTCTCCTCGTTCGCCAGGGCAAGATCGGAGCCGGAGTGATCGGCGCCTCCCCTCGCCTGCGGGTCATCGCCAAGCACGGAAGCGGTGTCGACAACATCGATCTCGACGCTGCAACGCGCCTCGCCATCCCGGTGCTGCGGGCGCTCGCGGCCAACGCGCAGTCTGTCGCCGAGCTCGCGCTCACGCTGTCCATCAGCTTGATGAAAGACATCCGTCCGCTCGACGCAGCGGTGAAGTCCGGCTCCTGGCCGAAGACACGCTATGTCGGCCGCGATCTCGGGGGCGCGGTCTTCGGGATCGTCGGTTATGGCGAGATCGGCCGTCGCGCGGCGGCACTGGCGCGAGGCGTCGGCATGGTGTGCCTCGCCTACGACCCGGTCGCCGAGGCCGGAATCGCCGCGGATGGGACCGAGATCGTGCACGACCTCGACGAGGTCCTCCGGCGCGCCGACGTCGTCAGCCTCCACTGCCCGCTCACGGACGCGACGCACCATCTCATGAACCGCGGGCGGCTGGCGACGATGAAAGCGGGCGCCTTCCTCGTGAACACGGCGCGTGGAGCGGTCGTGGACGAAGCGGCGCTCGTCGATGCGCTGAGGGGCGGGACGATCGCAGGAGCGGGCCTCGACAGTTTCGAGGAGGAGCCGCCGCGGGCGGACCATCCGCTGTGGTCGCTGGCGAATGTCCTCGCGACGCCGCACGTGGCCGGCGCCAGCCGCTCGGCCTTGCGCAACATGGCCGTGCAGAGCGCGAGCGCGATCGTCGATGTGCTCGCGGGGCGCGGCTACGACGAGCGGGCCTGCGCCAACCGACCCGCGGCGAGGGTCGCCTGATCCGCGCAGGCGGGATCGAAGTTCAAACGGAGGAGAAGAGCATGATCGGTTTCAGGGTTCGCCGCATGGAGCGGCGCGTCGACGCGCAGTGGGTCGAGCGGTTCAGGGAACTACCCGTCGCAAACTTGAGCGACGTCATGTCCCGCATGACCGCGGGCGGCGCAGCGCTCCACGCCATGCATTCGGGCGGGCGCATGGTCGGCACCGCGGTGACGGTAAAGACCCGTCCGGGTGACAACCTCATGGTGCACAAGGCGCTCGACATCGCCCAGCCTGGAGATGTCGTGGTGGTCGACGCTGGCGGCGACCTGTCCAATGCCATCATCGGCGAACTGATGGTCGCTCACGCCGAGAAGCGCGGCCTTGCCGGTATCGTCATCCACGGCGCCATCCGCGACAGCGAGGAGATCGCCGCCGGGTCCTTCCCGGTGTTCGCGGCCGGCGTCACCCATCGCGGCCCCTACAAGGACGGGCCGGGCGAGGTGAACGTGCCGATCGCGATCGAGGGCATGGTGATCCAGCCCGGCGATCTCGTCTGCGGCGACGGCGACGGCCTTCTAGCGATCGCTTTCGACGATGTCGCGACCGTCCACGAGGCTGCGGCGAGGAAGCACGCGGCGGAAACCGCCCAGATGGAGAACATCCGGGCCGGACGCAACGACCGCGCATGGGTGGACGCCGCTCTCGCCAAGCTCGGCTGCGAGATCGAGGCCTAGCCCCGAGCTGAATGTCCGCTTCTCGGCTTATCGTGCGAGAAGCGGGCTGGCTGCTCTTCAACCACCCGGTCGCAGAAAGCCGAACAGACGGACGCTCGGGAGCGGTCCATACGCTTTCGACCCTTCCAAGACAGTCAGCGTAGCGGCCATTCTTCTCCGATAGCAGACATCGCTTCCCTCCCTTGAACATTACAACGGTATTTGCAATATCGTAGGGATGAACGACGATGCTGCCGTTGCCGCCCTCTCCGCTCTCGCTCACGCTGACCGCCTCGCGGCGTTCCGGTTGCTCGTCCGCGCCGGTCCGAACGGCATCGCATCGGGCGAGATTGCCGAGGCGCTGCGTATCCCGCCGACGCGGATGAGCTTCCACCTCGCGACGCTCGAGCGATCCAGACTCCTGCGCTCGTGGCGAGACGGCCGCCGCATCCTCTACGCGGCGAGCTACGACGACATGCGCCGGCTCCTCGCCTTCCTGACGGAGGACTGCTGTTCGGGGAACCCTGAGATCTGCGGAACTCTCGGCGCCGACCTCCTCGCACCGTCATGCTCGTAGGAGACCTGCTCGTGACCGTCACGATCTACCACAACCCCGCCTGCGGCACGTCCCGCAACACGCTGGAGATGATCCGCCGGTCCGGCGAGGAGCCGGAGGTGGTCGAGTATCTGCAGACGCCGCCGAGCCGGGAGCGGCTCGTCGAGCTGATCGAGGCCATGGGCATCCGGCCGCGCGACCTCTTGCGCGAGAAGGGGACGCCTTACGCCGAACTCGGACTTGGGGACGAGACGCTGTGCGACGACGCGCTCCTCGACGCGATGGAGGCCCATCCGATCCTGATCAACCGTCCGATCGTCGTGACGGACAAGGGCGCCGCGCTCTGCCGTCCGTCGGAGAAGGTGCTGCCGCTTCTGACGAATCCAATCGCGACCTTCACCAAGGAGGACGGCGAGACAGTCGGCCTTGAGGGGCCGACGGCGTGACGGACCCTGTCGCCCTCGACCTTCCGAGCGTCGACCTCGACCAGCTTCGCCCGATCGACGGGTTCGCCCTCGCCGGGCCCGGCGGCCCGATGCACCCGCCGCGCATCCTCGTCCTCTACGGTTCGATCCGCGAGCGGTCCTATTCCCGCCTCCTGTCCGAGGAGGCCGGCCGGCTACTCCGCTGGTTCGGCTGCGAGGTGCGGACCTTCGACCCCCGCGGCCTGCCGCTCCCGGACGGGGCGGAGCCCGACCATCCGAAGGTCAGGGAACTTCGCGACCTCGCCGACTGGTCGGAAGGCATGGTCTGGGTCAGCCCGGAGCGCCACGGCGCGATGACCGGGATCATGAAGGCGCAGATCGACTGGATACCGCTGAGCGATGGCGCGAAGCGCCCGACGCAGGGCAAGACGCTTGGCCTGATGGAGGTGTCCGGCGGCTCGCAATCCTTCAACGCGGTGAACCAGATGCGCATCCTCGGCCGCTGGATGCGCATGGTCACGATCCCGAACCAGTCGTCGGTCCCGAAGGCCTTCCTCGAGTTCGACGAGACGGGACGCATGAAGCCGTCCGCTTATCTCAGCCGGGTCGTCGACGTCTGCGAGGAGCTGGTGAAGTTCACCTGGCTCGTGCGCGGACGCTCGGACTATCTGACGGATCGCTACTCCGAGCGCGTCGAGAGCGCCGAGCAGCTCTCGACACGCGTGAACCAGCGCACCCTCTGACCCTCTCGCCTCCGGACCGCCCATGCTCGCCCTCGCGATCTTCGTCGCCACCCTTGTCCTCGTCATCTGGCAACCCCGGGGGCTTGGTATCGGGTGGTCGGCACTCGCCGGCGCAGCGGTGGCGCTTGCGACCGGCGTCGTCGGCTGGAGCGACGTCGAGACAGTCTGGCACATCGTCTGGGACGCGACCTTCACCTTCATCGCGCTGATCGTCATTTCGCTCGTCCTCGACGAGGCCGGGTTCTTCGCCTGGGCCGCGCTCCACGTCGCCCGCTGGGGCGGGGGCGACGGGCGGCGGCTGTTCCCGCTCATCGTCGTCCTTGGCGCGGCCATCGCCGCCGTCTTCGCCAATGACGGCGCGGCGCTGCTTCTCACCCCGATCGTGCTCGCCATCCTCCTGCGTCTGAACTTTCCGCCCGCCGGGGCGCTCGCCTTCGTGATCGCCTGCGGGTTCGTCGCCGACACGACCAGCCTGCCGCTGGTGGTGTCGAACCTCGTGAACATCGTCACGGCGAACTTCTTCGGCATCTCCTTCGGGCAGTACGCCGCCGTCATGGTCCCGGTGAACCTCGTCTCGCTGGCGGCCACGCTCATCGTGCTCTGGGCATACTTCCGGAACGACGTACCGGCGACCTACGATGTGGACCGCCTCGCGGAGCCGAAGAGAGCGATCCGCGACCTGGCCGTCTTCCGCACCGCCTTCCCGCTCCTCGCCCTCCTGCTTGTCGCCTATCTCGTGACGGGGCCGCTCGGCGTGCCGATCGCCTTCGTGACGGGAGCGGCCGCCCTCGTCCTCATGGCGGTCGCCGGACGCTGGTTCCCCGGCGGGCGCTGCGCGATCGTCCCGCTCGGCAAGGTGCTGCGCGAGGCCCCGTGGCAGATCGTCCTCTTCTCGATCGGCATGTACCTCGTCGTCTACGGGCTCGGGAACGCCGGCCTGACGGACATCGCAGCAAGCGTGCTGCACTGGCTTGCCGAACGGGGAACGTTCGTCGCGACCGTCGGGACGGGCATCGTCGTGGCGGCGCTGGCCTCGGTCATGAACAACATGCCCGCCACGCTCGTCGGCGCGCTCGCTATCGACCGGGCGGACGTCGCGCCCCTGACCCGCGAGCTCATGATCTACGCCAACGTCGTCGGCAACGACCTCGGGCCGAAGTTCACGCCGATCGGCTCGCTCGCGACGCTGCTCTGGCTCCACGTCCTCGCGGGCAAGGGGCAGCGGATCACGTGGGGAGCCTACATGCGGGTCGGCCTCGTCCTCACCCCGCCCGTTCTCCTCGCAACTCTCGTCGCCCTCTGGATCTGGCTCTCGATCGTCTCGCCGC
Organism: Pseudomonadota bacterium; assembly: GCA_023419535.1. Taxonomy (GTDB): domain Bacteria; phylum Pseudomonadota; class Alphaproteobacteria; order Rhizobiales; family Rhizobiaceae; genus Aureimonas. Next base: position 44,996 of record JAEZXX010000051.1, read on the forward strand.
AATGAGGGCCACGCCGGGTGTCTGGAGCGACATCGTCGCCCTCGGCATCAGCCAGATCGTCGACTACGGCACGCTCTACTACAGGTTCGGCATCCTAGCCCCCGCCATGGCCCCCGACGGCGCTCGTCGCCGCCGCTTTCGCACCTGAGGCCGTCCCGTTCGTGATCGCGCTCGTCGCGATCGAGGTCGCGTCCACGTTCGTCCAGTACGGGGCGGCCTTTCCGCTCGTGGTCCAGCGTCACCCGGGAACGGCACAGCGGAGCATCCCGTACCTGACGCTGATCGCCGGGGTCGCCCCGACACTGTTCTGGCCCGTGACGACTTGGTTGCCCGAGACGATGTCGTGGCGGGAGGTCTACATCGTCTTCGCCGTTCTCAACGTTGCGGTTTATCTGCCCATCCACCTCTGGCTGGCACGTCGGTCGAAAGCCCCGACAGAACCGTGGGAGGCGGCGGTACCTCCAATTCCGGTCGCTTCTCCGTCTGGCCTCGTGCGTCCGGCTCTCCGGTCTCGGGCGTTCCTCCTGATGGGCGCCGCTTTCGCCTTCCAGAGCTTGGTGGTCTCGTCGGTACTGGTCCACATGCTGCCGATCCTCTCGGCGCTCGGGCTGCGGCTCGCGGGCGTGATGGTCAGTGCCGTGTTCGGGCCGGCTCGGGTCGCGAGGCGCTTCGTACTCATGGTGTTCGGGCGGACTCTTTCGCCGATCGCCGCGTAGCACTTAAGCCAGATGACCTCCGCCCAACCCAGTGAAGTTCAGCACGCCTCAGACCAATGGGTCCTAAGCCTAGACCGTGCGAGAAAGGTCAGCTTCTGTCGGCGAGCAAAGGAGGCGAGCGGGTCACGATGGCAGTGGAACCGGCACTCCGTACCGATCCGCGAGCGCGTAGAATGCCTCCACCGTATCGACGTCGACGGGGATGCCGTCCTCGGCGCGCCGTTCCCACTCGCGCCACTCGCGGTCGCCCGGCGCCAAGACTTCGCCCTCGTCCGCCGGCTGCGACGCGCGAAGATTTTCGAGATAGCGGCGCATGCCGGCGTCGAACTCCGCGCGCGGGATGAACGCTTCCGGGTCGATGGCCAGCACGAAGGCGCCCATGCGGCGCGGCGTCTGGAGATCGGGGCCCGGCATCGGCGCGATCTCGAAGGACAGCCGCATGCCTGTCAGTACGGCCGATAGGATCTCGGCCACCCCTGCCAGGGCGGCGCCCTTGAAGCCGAAGGCCGCACCGAGCGGGGCCAGCATATCCGCTTCGGCAGCCGACGTCGTGTCGCGGCCCTCGGGCGTCGAGGCCGTCCCCTCGGGCAAGGCAACGCCGAGGCTGCGATACAGCTGGACGCGGTTGTAGGGAATGGCGCTCGTCGCCATGTCGAGCAGCCACGGCCGCTCGCCTGCCACCGGCACGCCGACGGCGATGGGGTTGGTTCCGTGGAAGCGCTCGGCACCGCCGTGCAGACGCACGAACGCGTCGGAATTGCAGGTGGCGATGCCGATCACGCCGGCGTCCGCAGCCGCAAGCGCGTAGACGCCGGCGGCCCCGAAATGGGAGCTGTCGCGGATGGAGACCGCACCGATTCCGAACGTGCGGGACAGTTCGATCGCGCGCTCCATCGCCGTGAAGGTCGCAAGCGCCCCATGCGCGTGGTCGGCATGGAGCGTCGCAACGGCCGACCGGGCGGAGGCGAATGCAAGCCTCGGCCGTCGGTTCACCCGGCCGCCCGCCAGAACGGCGGCATAGTGAGGAAGAAGCCGGATGCCGTGGCTGTCCACGCCGATCTGCGAGGCATGCATCATCGCGCGGGTCGCCGCATCGCAGGTCGGCTCGTCCGCTCCCATGGCTGCGAGCAGGCGGCGACTGAACGCGTCGAGCGCACTTTGCGCAAAGCGCGTCGGGCGGGCGCCGCTCACGGCCTGACCCCGTCAGCGGACCGCCGGATCGCGGCTTTCATGCCTTGCGTCAGCATGACCGTCAGATGCGGGAGGACGGCGTCTCGAAGGCCGGTTCGGATGCCGGAAGGCATGAAACCCGTGAGGGTGGCGAGGGCGTCGAAGACCGCTTCGGCCTTCGGCGCGACGCTCGAAACCCGGCTGGCGATCTCCGCCTCTCGAGGGTCGCGCAATGCGTAGCGAGATCCGTCGGCACGCTGCCCGAGCGCATAGTGCATCCAACTCGCCACCGCGAAGGCGAATGGTTCGGGATCGGCGCCTTCCGCCAGGGCGGCGAAGATTCGAGGCGGCAGCTTCTGCGTGCCGTCCATCGCGATCTGATACGTCAGGTGCCGGATGGCCGGATTGCGGAACCGCGCGAGAAGATCGTTGCGATAGGCGTCGAGGTCGATCCCCGGCAGCGGCGGCAGCGTACGGGCCGCCGCCGTCATCTGCCGTTCGGCGAGACCGGCGAGGCTCGCGTCCTGCATCGCCTCCGATACGGTCTCGTACCCTGCGCCGAAGCCGGCATAGGCCAGAAGCGAATGTGCGCCGTTCAGCATGCGCAGCTTCATGGCCTCGAAGGGCAGAACGTCGGGGACGAACAGGGCGCCGCCGGCTTCCCAATGGGGCCGTTCGCCGGCGAAATCGTCCTCGATCACCCATTGAGTGAAAGGCTCGGTCTCGACCGCCGCCCGATCCTGCGCACCGATCAATCCGGCCGCGTCGCGGAACGTGGTCTCCGTCGCGGCAGGCGTGATGCGATCCACCATGGTGGATGGAAACCGTACGTTGTTGTCGACGAAGTCCCGGAGGTCGGGCCGGGTGCGCGCGGCGAAGGCCGTCACGAGGCGGCGAAGGACCCGTCCGTTGTGCGGAAGGTTGTCGCAGGAGACGATGGTGAGCGGGCCTGCCTCGTCCGCCATCCGCCGTGCGAGACCGGCCACGAGAAAGCCGACGACGCCACGCGGGTTCGAAGGGTTCGAAAGATCGTGTCGGACGGCATCGTGGCTCTCGTCGAGGCCACCGGTCGCCGGGTCGAGACCGTAGGCCTTCTCGGTCACCGTCAAGGTGACGATCCGCACCGCCGGGTCCGCGATCGCCTTAACGACCGCCTCGGGGTCGTCCGGAGCGACCAGCACATCGGCGATGCTGCCGACGATCCGAGCGCTCGGCCCTTCCGGTGCGCGGACGAGAAGCATGTAGAGTCCCGCCTGCGGGTTCAGGCCCTGCGCTGCTTCCGGGCTGCGCAGGCTGACGCCGCGGATCCGCCAGTTTCCCCCGCGCGCGGCCAGCGCGGCATCGGTGTAGACCGCCTGATGCGCCTTGTGGAACGCGCCGAGGCCCAGATGGACGATGCCGACGCCGTGCGCCTCCGGCTCGTAGCCCGGGACCGCGATATCGCGCCCGATCGGTTTGGTGGACGGCGAGAGGCGCGGGGTCACGCCCGCACCGAAACGATCGGATGGGTGAGTGCCGTCATGATGCCGCGCAGCTCGGCCAGGCCCTTGAGGCGCCCGATCGTCGGGTAGCCGGGCTGCCCCTTGCGGCCGAGATCGTCGATGATGTCCTGCCCGTGGTCGGGGCGCATCGGAATCTGGTGGTCGGCCCGTCCTTCCGCCTTGCGGCGCGCCTCCTCGGCCACGATCGCCGCGATCAGCGCCACCATGTCGGTACCGCCGCCCAGATGCTCGGCTTCGTGGAACGACGCCGGCACGCCGGGCTCCTCCAGCGTGACGTTGCGCAGGTGGATGAAGTGCACGCGCGGAGCGAACTCGCTCATGATCGCCGGCAGGTCGTTGTCCGGCCGCGCCCCGAGCGAGCCGGAGCACAGCGTCATTCCGTTGGCCGGGCTGTCCACGGCGTCGAGGATCGCGCGGTAGTGCGCGGCGTTCGACATGATGCGCGGCAGGCCGAGCAGCGGGAACGGCGGATCGTCCGGGTGGCAGCAGAGCCGCATGCCGAGCTTCTCGGCCACCGGCACCACCTCTTCCAGGAAGGCGATGAAGTGGGCGCGAAGCGTCGCCTCGCCGATCTCGTCGTATTCGGCCAGATGCTGCTTGACGTCGGCGATCGACATGCTTTCCGTGGAGCCCGGAAGCCCGGCCGTCACGTTCGCAGCCAATTGACGCTTGCGGTCCTCGCTCATCGCCTCGAAGCGCCGGGCCGCCTTCACCGCGACCTCTTCGCCGAACGATTCCGCCGCGCTTTCGCGTTGGAGGATGTGAATGTCGAAGGCGGCGAAATCGTAGAGGTCGAAGCGCATGGCCGTGCCGCCATGCGGGACGCGGAAGGCGAGGTCGGTGCGCGTCCAGTCGAGGACGGGCATGAAATTGTAGCAGATCGTCTCGAGACCGGCGTCGCAGAGGTTCGCCAGGCTCTCCTTGTAGGCGGCGATGTGCTCGCGGAACGCGCCCTTCCGCTTCTTGATGTCCTCCGAGACCGGCAGGCTTTCGACCACCTCCCATGAGAGGCCGGAGGGCGAGCCGTCCTTCGTGCGGCCGATCTCGTCCTGACGGCGTCGGATTTCGTCCAGGGTCCACACCGCCCCGGTCGGAACGTGGTGGAGCGCGCTGACGACACCCTCGACGCCCGCCTGTCGCATGTCGTCGATCGACGTCAGATCGCGCGGCCCAAACCAACGCCACGTCTGCCGCATCAAAGCCTCCTCAGATCCGTTTGCCGCCGACAGCGCACCAGCGATCGACAGGGTCATCTAACAAGAAGTTGACTAGTATGGAAGTATGGGAGTATCGAGAGGGCGGGAGCAGGAGGGACGCCGTGTCGACGGTCGCGCAATTCAAGAATGGCACGGAGCGTGGGGCCGAGCTCGACGCGACCTCGGCCATCGCGCCCCAAATCTACGGCCTCCTTCGCGGCAGGATCGTCGAAGGCGAGTTGAAGCCGGGAGAGCCGATCTCGGAGACCGAGATCGCGCGGATCTATTCGGTCTCGCGCCAGCCGGTGCGCGAAGCCTTCATCAAGCTCAGCGAAGCCGGCCTCGTCCAGATCCGGCCCCAAAGGGGCACGTTCATTTCAGCCATCTCCGTCGCCTCGATCATGGAGGCGCGCTTCGTGCGCGAGGCGATCGAAGCCGATGTGGCGCGGACGGCAGCGGCCAAGGCCTCGCCGGAGAGCGTCGCGATCCTGCGCGATCAGATCGCGCGACAGAAGCGGGTCGCCGAAAGCGACGTCCACGCCTTCATGAAGCTCGACGAGCTCTTCCATCGCACCCTCGCCGACGTCGCTGCCGTACCCTTCGCCTGGCGCGTCGTCGAAGACGTCAAGGCGCAGATGGACCGCATTCGCTACCTCAGCGTCGAAGAGGTCCACGTGCGCAATCTGATCGCCCAGCACGAGGCGATCGTCGAGGCCATCGCGGGCGCCGACCAGGGCGCGGCCGACGAGGCCATGCGCGCCCATCTGCGCGAGATCCTGCGTTCGCTGCCGGTCATCGCGGCCGCCCATCCCGACCTGTTCGGGACCAAAGTCTGAACACCCCACGAAGAATGCCAGGGAGGAGCTACCTTATGACCACGATCCTGAAGACCGGCCTTGCGGCCCTTGCGCTTTCGTCCGCTCTGGCGGGGAGCGCGTTCGCACAGGAGCTGACGCTGAAGCTCGGCCACCTCGCGAACGAGCAGAACTCCTGGCACAAGGCCGCCCTACGCTTCGGCGAAGAGGTCTCGACCCGGACCGAGGGCCGCATCGTGGTCGAGGTGTACCCGAACGACTCGCTCGGTCGTGAGATCGATCTGATCAACGGCATGCAGCTTGGGACGGTCGAGATGACGATCACCGGCGAGAGCCTGCAGAACTGGGCGCCGATGGCGTCCCTTCTCGCCCTTCCCTACGCCTACGAGACGCTCGAGGAGATGGATGCTGTCGCTTCCGGAGAGATCGGCGACGAGATCGAGGCGCAGATCGTGGAGCGCGCCCAGGTGCGCCCCCTCGCCTATTTCGCGCGCGGCCCGCGCAATCTGACGGCCAACAGCGCGATCACGACGCCCGCCGAGTTGAACGGCCTGCGCATGCGCGTGCCGAACGTTCCGCTCTTCGTCGACGTGTGGTCGGCGCTCGGCGCGCAGCCGACGCCCATGGCCTTCTCGGAGGTCTTCACCTCCCTCCAGAACGGCACGATCGCCGGACAGGAGAACCCGCTGGCCCTCATCCAGTCGGCCTCGTTCAACGAAGTGCAGAGCCATGTGAACCTGACCGAGCATGTCCGCTCGTGGATCTATCTCGCGATCGCCGAGCAGGTCTGGGCGCAGATGTCGGAGGAGGATCAGGCACACGTCCAGGAAGCGGCCCGCATCGCACAGGAGTTCGAGCGCGAGCAGTTCCTGGCCGACGAGGAGGCCATCCGCGCCGATCTGGAAGCGAAGGGCATGACCTTCACCGAGGTCGACCAGGCGGCTTTCGCCGAGGCCGCTCGCCAGCCGGTCATCGATGCGGTGGACGAGGAACTTCGCCCCATCGTGGAACAGCTCTTCGCCAACTGACCGCGCCGGTCCATCCCGAGGGGAGGCGCACGGCCTTCCCTCCCTCAGCCAGCGGAGGATCGATGTCTCTCGTCAGCCAACTCCTGCGGTTCCTGTCGCTCGCCTGCCGGGCGGCCGTGGGACTGACCTTCCTCGCCCTGATCGTGGTCGTGACGATCCAGATCACGACGCGGACCTTCGATCTCCCCTCCTTCGTCTGGACGGAGGAGCTGTCGCGCTACCTCCTGCTCTACATGGTCGCCTTCGGCATCGGCCTGTCCCTGATGACGGGCGAGTTCGTGGCCGTCGACCTTCTCCAGGAGGCGGTCTCCGAGAAGGCGGCATGGTGGATGCGCCTTCTCGCGACCGCGGCGACGGCCGCCCTCGCGGCGGTGATGATCTGGCCCGCCTGGCGCTTCGTCTCGATCGGCGCCTTCCAGCGCTCTCCGAGCCTTCGCGTCACGATGGACCTCGTCCATGCGAGCGTCTTCGTGCTCTCGGTCCTCCTCTTTCTCTTTGCCGCGTTGCGGGTGGTGGCCATGCTGGCCGGCACCGACGACGGCCGTCCGCAGCGTCCCGAGGAGGTCTGATCCATGGAACTCGCGCTCCTCCTCCTGACCTTCGTCGTCACGCTGGCGATCGGCGTGCCGGTCGCCATCTGCCTGGCGCTCGCCTCGCTCGCCTACATGCTGGCGGCGGGCCTCCCGATCGTGATCCTGCCGCAGCGCATGTATGCCGGCATGGATATCTTCGTGCTCCTGTGCATTCCCGGCTTCATCCTCGCCGGCAATCTGATGAACTACGGTGGCGTGACCGAACGCATCATACGCCTCGCCAACGCGCTCGTCGGCTGGATGCGCGGCGGGCTCGCCATGGCGAACGTCGCCGATTCCATGATGTTCGGCGGCGTTTCGGGAACGGCCGTCGCCGACGTCGCGGCCACGGGTTCGGTGATGATCCCCGGCATGAAGAAGTCGGGCTATCCGGCGCCCTTCGCCGCCGCCATCACGGCCGCCTCCTCCACGGTCGGTCCGATGCTGCCGCCGAGCGTGCCGATGATCATCGTCGGCGCCCTGTCGGGCATCTCGGTCGGTCAGCTCTTTCTGGCGGGCGCCGTCCCCGGGATCCTGATGGGCATCGGCATGGGCATCACCTGCTACGTCATTTCGGTGCGCCGCAACTATCCGCGCATGCCCTGGCAGGGCTGGAGCGAGCTCGTGAAGGCGACCGTTTCGGCGTCATGGGCTCTGGCCATGATCGCGCTGATCATCGGCGGCCTCGTCACGGGCATCGCGACGCCCACCGAAACTGCGATCGTCGCCTGCCTCTACGCCTTCCTCGTCGGCACGCTTGTCTATCGCGAGCTGCCGCTGCGCTCGGTGCCGCGCATCATCATCGACAGCGCAGTCTCCTCCGCCGGCATTCTGGCGCTGGTGGGCTTCGCCAACGTCTTCGGCTCGATCCTCGCCTCCGAACGCATTCCGCAGGCGCTGGCGACGACGGTGCTCTCGATCACCGACAACCCAATCCTCGTCATTCTCCTCATCAACATCCTGCTCCTCATCGTCGGCATGTTCATGGAGACGATCGCGGCGCTGATCATCCTCTTCGTGCCCCTCCTGACGCTCGCGACCTCGGTCGGCATCGACCCGGTCCACTTCGCGACGTTCGCCGTGCTCAATCTGATGATCGGTCTGACCACCCCGCCGGTCGGCGTCTGCCTCTTCGTCGCCTGCAACATCGCCCGCATTCCGCTCCTGCCGGTCATCAAGGCGGTGATCCCCTTCCTCCTCTCCAACATCATCGTCCTCTTCATGGTCTCCTACTACCCGCCCTTCGCCACCTGGCTGCCCTCGACGCTGATGGGGAACTGAGGGCGATGCACACGCGGATCTGTCGACTGCACGGCCGGGGAGACCTTCGGGTCGAGGAAGCGGGTGTTTCGGAGCCCGGGCTGGGTGAGGTCCTGGTCGCGGTCGGAGCGGGCGGCATCTGCGGCTCCGACCTCCACTATTTTCAGGACGGCGGCTTCGGCCCGATCCGCGTCCGCGAGCCGATCATCCTCGGTCACGAGGTCGCCGGCACCGTGGTCGCGCTCGGCGACGGCGTGTCGGCCCTCGCCGTCGGTACGCGCGTCGCACTGAACCCGAGCCGGCCGTGCGGGCAGTGCCGCTACTGCAGCGACGGGCTTCAGCAGCACTGCCTCCACATGCGGTTCATGGGGTCGGCCCTTCGCTTCCCGCACGAGCAAGGCGGCTTCCGCGACCGGATCGTGGTGGACGCCGCGCAGTGCGTGCCGCTTTCGAACGACGAAGTCTCGATCGGCGAGGCCGCCTGCGCCGAGCCTCTGGCCGTCTGCCTCCATTCCCTCGCGCGGGCCCGCCAGGCCGGAGCCACGCTTAAGGGCGCGTCCGTGCTCGTCACCGGTGCGGGCCCGATCGGAGCGCTCGTCGTTGCAGCGCTTCGCCACGCGGGAGCCCGCCATATCGTCGTGACCGATCTTCAGGACGAGGCGCTCGCCGTCGCGCGGCGGATGGGAGCGCACGAAGCGATCAACGTGCGGACGAACTCCGATCGGCTCGAACCCTACGCCGCCGAGAAGGGCACCTTCGATCTCGCCTTCGAGTGCTCCGCCGCACCGGCGGCCTTCCGATCGGCCGCGGCCTGCCTTCGCCCGCAGGGGACGCTCGTCGCCGTCGGGGTCGGGGGTGAGGTTCCGATGCCCCTGAACCTCGTCGTCGGCAAGGAGTTGAACGTCGTCGGGACACATCGCTTCGTGGCCGAGTACGCCGAGGCGATCGACCTCATCGACCGTCGCGCGATCGACGTCCGGCCGATCATCTCTGCGCAGATCGACCTCGCCCGAGCCGGCGAAGCGTTCGAACTCGCCTCCGATCGGACCCGGGCGGTCAAGGTCCAGCTGACCTTCGCCGGAGGCTGATTGTGAGGGCGGCCGCTCTCGCGTTACCGACGCGATCTGCCGGCCGCCGAGATCCATCTCCTCCCCAAGCGTCACTTCGCGCTGGAAACCCATGCCGGGGATATCGCCGATCCGGTGAGCCCGTTTCCTCGGCGGGCGGTAGTGGAAGTGGACGGCCTTCCACGCCTGTCGGACATGCGCGGCTGCAGCGGAGAGGGGAAACTGTCAGGGCGCAGCCGCGTCGCGGCTCCATCCCGGACGCCATGCGGCCAATCTTGCAGTGAAGATGACACTTGCAATCTGACTTGCAGAGTGTTCCTATTCTCGTCGGAGGACGGGAATGATCTTCGAACGCATCCAGTCGTCGGCTGCCGACCTGACGCCATCCGAGCAGAAGCTGGTGCGCGAGCTTCTGTCGCGGCCGCGTGATGCGGCGCTCGGCACCGCCGGCGAGTTGGCCAAGCGGATCGGCGTCCACGAGGCGACGGCCTCGCGCCTCGCCCGCAAGCTCGGCTTCGACACCTATGCCGATTTTCGCGACGCGCTGCGACAGGAATTCATCGTCAAGTCCGATCCCGCTCTGCGGGTGCGCAGGACGCTCGACGATGCCAGCGATGGCTCGCTTCTGGGCGAACTGATCGCGCAGGAGCAGGACGCCCTGGCGCGACTGCCCGGCTTTGTGACGAGCGAGGCGATCGACGCGGCCGCGGCCGCGCTGGTCGGCGCGCGCAAGGTCTTCCTCTTCGCCCGCGGCAATGCGGAGGTCCTCTCGGTTCTCGCCGATCGGCGGCTGCGGCGCATGGGCATCGACACCGTCGTCCTCTCCGGCGACGCGCGCGACCTCGCCGAGCGTCTGGCGACGATGGAGCGGGAGGACGCGCTCCTCGCCTTCGCCTTCCGCCGAGCGCCGCGCCATTGGCGCATCCTCCTCGATCACGTCGGGACCGTCGGCGCGACGGGGGTCGTCCTGTCCGACGCGCTCGGCCCGTCGCTTGTGCCCCGCAGCGATCATCTTCTGTTCGCGCCGCGCTCGGGCTCGGAGGAGGTCTTCCAGACCCTGACCGTGCCCATGGCCATCGTGAACGCCCTCATCCTGCAGATCGCCCGGCTCGACGAGCGCCGCGCGCTGGAGCGGCTCGAGCGGCTCGGCCAGCTTCTGACGGTGTTCGAGACCGGCTGAACCGGAACCGACAGGCGGGGGCGGATCCGCGTCCGCCGCCTGCAAGAAAGTTTGCATGTCACATACGCGTTGCAAGTTCATGCGCATAAGGCCGGCGCAAAGACCGGCTCCTCGGAGGAAACCCATGATGATCCGCCTGCCCGCCCCCTGCGCCGCCGCCGCCGCGACGCTTCTTCTCGCAAGTTCCGCGCTCGCCCAGGCGCCCGATCTTGACACCCTGTCGGTCGAGGAGCTTCTGCCGCTGGCCCAAGCCGAAGGGACCGTGACGGTTTATTCCTTCACCTCGCGCATCGCGCGCGTCGAGGCCGCCTTCGAGGAGGCCTATCCGGGCATCGACATGATCGGCGTCGACATGTCCTCGACCGAGCAGATCACCCGGCTGAAGACGGAGGCGGGCGCGAACATCCGCAACGCGGACGTCGCCTACATCTCCGACACGCCCGTCGTGCTGACTGAGCTGCTCGAGGCCGGGCTGATCGAGACCTACGTGCCGCCGCGCATGGAGGGGCTTCTCGACCAAGAGTTCCGCTCGCCCCTCCTCGCCCAGCGTCTGTCGACCAAGGTGCTCATGTACAACGAGGAGGCCTATCCGGACGGCGCGCCCGTGGACAATCTTTGGGCCCTGACGACCGAGGACTGGAGCGGACGCGTGATCATGGTCGATCCGCTCCAACGCGGCGACTATCTCGATCTCATGACGGAGTTCGTGCTGCGCTCCGACGAGATGGCGGGCGCCTACGAGGCGCAGTTCGGCCAGCCGATCGAGCTCGATTCGGGTGTCGAGACGGCGGGCGAGCAGTTCATCGTGGATCTCTTCGAGAACGATCTCATCCTCGTCGGCTCCACCGACGACGTGAATGCGGCCGTCGGCCGCCTCGGCCAGGACAATCCCCCGGTCGGCTTCACCTCCTACTCGGACCGCCGCGACAACGAGGACGAGGGCTGGGCGCTGCAGGTGGCGAATGCGGTCGAGCCGTCCAACGGCATCGTCTTCCCGGCGGTTCTCGCGGTCGTCGCCGAAGCCGCTCATCCGGCGGCCGCGCGCCTCGCCATCGACTTCCTGATGGGAGACGACAGCGACGAGGGCGGTCCGGGCTTCGCGCCCTTCTACGTCGCCGGAGACTACGCCACGCGCTCCGACATCGCGAGCCACCCCGACGCCGTACCCCTCGCCGACTTCATCGCCTGGCGCATCGACCCGCAGGCGACCGCCGGCATCCGGCAGGAGGTCGCTGACCTCGTCCTGTCGCTTCAGTAGCCGCCTCCAGCACCGGAGCGCGCCTCCCCGCGCGCTCCCCTCCTCTCTAGGCTCGAAGGACCGGTTGCGCGATGTCGGCCGTCACCTCCTCACTGTCGCACGGGCGTGCCGCCTTCGCCCGGCCCGGCTTCGTCCTGAAGCTCGTCGTCCTTCTTCTCGTCGGGGTGCTCGTCGCCGGGCCGCTGCTGCGCATCCTCCTCGCCACGCTCCAGCCGGAGACGATCCAGGCCTGGAGCGACGTTCTCGTCGGTCGCCTCTCGCGCAACCTCTTCTGGCTGCCGCTGACCAACACGCTCATCCTCGGCTTCTCGGTGGCGACCACTTGCGTTCTCGTCGGGGGCTTCCTGGCCTGGCTGGTCGTGATGACGGACGTGCCGTTCCGCCGCTCGATCGGCCTGATGGCGACCCTGCCCTTCATGATCCCGAGCTTTGCGACCGCGCTCGCCTGGGGCTCCCTCTTCCGCAACAGCCGCGTCGGCGGGCAGGTCGGTTTCATCGAGGGGCTCGGCTTCGCCGTGCCGGACTGGCTCGCCTGGGGTCTCGTCCCGACCTTCGTGGTCATGGCCGCGCACTACTACTCGCTGGCCTTCACGGTGATTGCCGCGGCGCTCGCCACGGTGAACTCCGACCTCGTGGAGGCCGCGCAGATGGCGGGCGCCCGCCGCCGCCGGATCCTGATGGGCATCATCCTGCCGGTCGCCCTGCCCGCGATCGTCGCGGGCGCCTCGCTGACCTTCGCAGGGGCCGTCTCCAACTTCGCCGCGCCCGCGCTTCTCGGTCTGCCCGTGCGCATGCAGACGCTGGCGACGCGCCTCTTCGGCATGATCGAGATCGGCCAGACCGCACGCGGCTACGTCATCGCCATCCTTCTCATCCTCGTCTCCGCCGTTTTCCTCTGGCTCGCCAACCGCGCCGTCTCGGGGCGCCGGTCCTTCGCCACGATCACCGGCAAAGGCGGGCGCACCAAGCGCTTCGAACTGGGCTCCGCCCGCTGGCCGCTCTTTGCCGCGGCGATGACGATCTGCGTGGCGACCACGATCGTCCCGGTCGTCATCCTTCTCGCCTCCTCGCTCGCGCCCTCTTCCTCGGCGCTTTTCTCCGGTTGGACGCTGCACTACTGGACGGGGCTCTCGTCCGCCTCCATCGCGCAGGGGCAGCCCGGCATCTGGCACAATCCGGCGATCCTGTCGGCGACGAGCGTCACGACCGGCCTCGGCCTGACCGTGGCGCTCACCGGCTCGGTTCTCGGCCTCCTCGTCGCCTTCGCGCTGGCGCGCTATCCGAAAGGCGCGCTGTCCGGGGTCATCAACCAGCTGTCCTTCTTGCCGCTGCTCGTTCCCGGCATCGCCTTCGGCGCCGCCTACATCGCTCTCTTCGGCGCACCGATCGGGCCGTTTCCGGCGCTCTACGGGACGTTCTGGCTCCTGGTCCTGGCCGCCACCGCCTATCTCCTGCCCTTCTCGGCCCAGACGGGGCGCGCGGTGATCGCGCAGGTCTCGGGCGATCTCGACGAGAGCGCGCGGCTGACGGGCGCCGGGTTCCTCCGGCGCCTGTTCGCCATCACCGTTCCGCTGGCGATCCGGGGGCTGGCTGCCGGTGCGCTCCTGATCTTCGTCAAGATCGTGCGCGACCTGTCGTTGGTCGTCCTCCTCTTCACGCCGACCGTCCCGCTCCTCTCCGTGCTCGCCTATCGCTACGCCTCGGAAGGGTTCACCCAGTTCGCCAACGCCATCACCGTCGTCGTCCTCGTCATCTCGGTCGCCGCGACGCTTCTCGCCAACCGCCTGCAGGCTAAATCCCAGCCCTGGCTGAAGGACTGACATGATCCGCATCGACAAGCTCGTGAAGCGCTTCGGCGCCTCTACCGCGGTCTCCGGCGTCTCCCTCGAGGTGCCGAAAGGCGCCTTCCTCGTGCTCGTCGGGCCGTCCGGATGCGGCAAGTCGACCATGCTGCGGATGCTGGCCGGCCTCGAGCCGCCGAGCGAGGGCACGATCGAATTCGACGGACGGACGGTCTCGGACGGGGCGAAGGCCTGGACGATCGAGCCCGGACGGCGCGACGCGGGCCTCGTCTTCCAGTCCTACGCGCTGTGGCCGCATATGAGCGTCGCGGGCAATGTCGACTGGCCGCTGAAGGTCGCGGGTCTGAACCGCGCCGAGCGCGAGGCCCGCGTCGCCGAGGTGCTTCAGCTTCTCGGGATCCACCATCTGGCCGAGCGCTTTCCGAACGAGATCTCGGGCGGGCAGCAGCAGCGCGTGGCGATCGCACGCATGATTGCGCCGAAGCCCGGCATCCTCCTCTTCGACGAGCCGCTGTCGAACCTCGACGCCAAGCTGAGGGTGGAGATGCGCACCGAGCTCCTGCGCGTCCACCGCGCGACGGGCGCGACCAGCGTCTACGTCACTCACGACCAGGTGGAGGCGATGACCATGGCGAGCCATGTCGCGGTCATGAACGAAGGGCGGATCGAGCAGTTCGGTGCCCCCGAAGACCTCGTCGACGATCCGGCGAGCGCCTTCGTCGCGACCTTCGTCGGTACGCCGCCGGCCAATCTCGTGCCCGCCGCCGCCCTGCCCGCCGCCCACCCGCTGTCGGGGGCCGTCGCCACGGGCTCCTACATGTTCCGGCCGCAGGATCTGGGCGTGGAGGCCACGCCCGGCCCGTCGACGCTCGCGCTCGACTATGCCGAGGCCAGCCCCATGGCGGGGCGCACCATGATCACCGGCATTTCCGGCGCGCTGCGCCTGACCGCCGTCGTCGACCGGGCGCCGCGCCTGAGCGTCGGCGAGATCGTCCATTTCCGTATTCCGGCCGAACCCGCGGCCCGTTTCGATGCCCATGGAGCCCGTTTGTCCTGATGCGCATACTTCTCGTCCGCCACGGCCAGTCCGAGTGGAATTCCGTCCGCCGCCTTCAGGGACAGTGCGACATCGATCTCAGCGAGAAGGGTCGGGAGCAGGCCAGAGCGCTGCGCGAGACGATCGAGCGTCTCGCCCCTGCCCGGATCGCGTCCTCGGATCTGAAGCGCGCGCGCGACACCGCCCATCTCCTCGGCTTTCCCGATGCCGAGCTGCGCGCCGACCTGCGCGAGCACGATCTCGGCGAATGGTCGGGCCTCTTCATCGACGATCTCGTGGCGCGCGACGGCGAGAGCTATCGCGGCTGGCGCGCCGGAAAGGTGACGCCGCCGGGGGGCGAGACCTGGGAAGCTCTCGGGGCCCGCACGACGGGCGCCCTGCGCGAACTCGGAGAGGGGACGGACGGCCCGCTCCTCGTGGTCTGCCACGGCGGTGTCATCCGCTCGCTTCTGGAGAGTCTGATCGGGATCACGGCGGAGCGGATCATCCCCGTCGGTCCGGCGAGCCTCACCATCCTTCGCCAGCCGAAGGGAACGGGCGAGCGGATGCGGCTCGAGCTCTTCAACTACAGCCCAGGCGGGCCGGTGCTCGACGCGCCCGACTGACCGTTCGATCCGCGACGATCTCGACGTGAAGCCGGTCGGGCTTCTCGCCCGGGAGGCGATGTCCGTTCAAAACCGCTCTCAGCGGAGCGCGGGCACCGATTTGCTGCGATCTTCTCCGATCCCGGGCGGAGCCCGCTCGTTCGCTTTTGATGTCCGGTTTAGTTCGGCTTTCGAGCGCGGGCTTCGATGGCCGAACGGTCTCCCAGGAGCGAGCGCCCGACGGTGCGGATCTCACCGCTTCGCATTCCCGTGCGATCGGTGCTTCCGCGTTCGGCGTTCAAGTCGTCACTGCTTCGAAGGGGCGCTTCCCGGTCAGCGCCGCAGGGAATTCTGTCTCCGCGAGGCCCTACGATGCGGGCCTCGCAACGGATCTGATCGTCCTACGCCAAACCTCGCCTGCGAGATTTCCCCGGCATCTTCCATTCAGCAGGCAAACGGCCCCAGCGTTCGGAAACGGGTCCGCATGCGACTGCCTCCACCACTGAGGGGCCGTTGCGAAGGCCTGATGCTGGATTCGGACATAGCCGTCCCCGCGAGGGTCAGGTCCTTTCCGCCGCCGTCGCCGGGAACGCGAGGCGGAGCGCTTGGCGCCATCCCGTTCGTTCAGGCGCGCAGACCCGCGACGAACATCTCGTAGTATCGGGCGGCGAAATCCTCGGCGCTGCGCGGGCCGCCCGGCTGGTACCAGCGGCCCATCCAGTTGAGGAGCGAGAGGATCGCTCGCCCGGCATCTGCGACGTCCACATCCCGGAAGGTCCCTTCCGCGATGGCGCGCCGGATGCAGTCGCGAACCATCTCCTCGTACTCGGCGCGGATGCGCCGCGCATCGTCGGCCTGGAGGCGCGTCGCCATCGACCCGAAGCCGGCCAGCATGGCCGAGAAGGCGTGGAAGTTCGCCTCGAAGAAGCGCGCATGGGCGAGCATCAGGCGCCTCAGATCTCCGGCCGCGTCGCCCGGGGGGCCGAGCGCGGCGCGACCGTTCGCGAGAAGACTGTCCAGCGTGCGCAGGATCAGGGCGTCGAGGATATCCTGCTTGCTCGGAAAATAATGGTAGATGGCCGGCTTCGTCATCTGGCAGGCCACCGCGAGTTCGGCGAGCGAACTGCCGTCATATCCGCCGCGCGCAAAGACCTGCGCCGCGACGTCGAGGATATGGCCGCGCATGTCCGCCATCGCGGGCGGGCGGCCTTGCCGGCGGGGGCTCGGGGCGGACATGTCGTCTTGGGTCTCCGGTCGGGTTCCGCCGGCCTACAGCATCGACCCGGGAATCGGAATCGATTTCCGAAAGCATGGATCGGCGGGGCAAGGACTCGACGAGGAGCCTAGGGCTCGCGACCGCCTCCGGCGCCGTTCGAGACGAGGTCGGCGTCGAGCTGGGCGAGTTCGTCGGCGAAATGGGCCAGCATCAGATGCTTCAGGGGCTTGCCGTTCGCAGCGCTGGGCAGCGCGCTCGCAAGCACGATGCGGGACGGCCGCTTGTAGGGCGACAGGCGGGCGGCCGCGTGGCGAGCGATGTCCTCGATGCTCGCAGCGTCCTGGCGCGCGAGCTGAACGAAGGCGACGACCTCCTCGTTGCCGGCGACCACGCGCCCGACCACTGCCGAGAGCACCACGGCCGGATGTTCGTTCAACGCCGCCTCGACCTCGGGCGGATAGACGTTGAAGCCGGAGCGGATGATCAGCTCCTTGGACCGCCCGACGATGTGGAGCCGGCCGCGTTCGTCGAACCGCCCGAGATCGCCGGTTCGCAGGAAGCCGCCGGCCGTGAAGGCGGCGCGCGTCGCCGCCTCGTTGCGGTAGTAGCCGCGCATCACGGCGGGCCCGCGCGTCAGCACCTCCCCGACCCCGCCTCCCCCGCCCGGCACGCCTTCGTCGAGCGTGATCTCCATGCCCGGCAGCGGCTCGCCGACGCTGACGTCCGGATCTCCTATCGGATTGGCGGAGATGCAGACGCCCGCCGTCGTCTCGGTCAGGCCGTAGCCGTTCTGCAGCGCGACGCCGTAGAAGCGTTCGCATTCCCGCTTCCAGATCGGATCGAGCGGCGCGGCGCCCGAGGAGAGGTAGCGCAGGCGCCCGTCCGCGATGCGCTCCATGCCCCGGCCGCGGACGAGGCTCATGAGGGCGGCATGCATCTGCGGAACGCCCGGAAAGACGTTCACGTCGCAGGAGGATAGCGCCTCGTAGAGGCGTTCGGCGGAAAAGCGCGGAACCAGCACGATCTCCGCGCCGCCCGTCAGTCCGCCGACGAGGAGCGAGGCGAGGCCGAAGACGTGGGTCAGCGGCAGGACGCCGTAGATCACGTCGCCGGGCGCGAGTTCCCGCAGGCGGCTCGACCGCTCGCCGGCGTAGAGGAGATTGGCGTGGGTCAGCATCACGCCCTTCGGCGTGCCGGTCGATCCGGTGGTGAAGAGGATAGCCGCGACGGCGGGATCCTGGAGGAGCGACAGGTCCGCCTCGGCCGAGGGCCGTGTCGCGACGGCGATCCGTCCGAATCCGGTCGAACGCTCCTTCGCGCCCCTGGCCTTGCCGTGGGACTGCGCGTCCGGCGAGACTCCCGTGCAGAAGAGGACCGCGCGCGGATCGGCATGGGCAAGGCATCGCTCGATCTCGTTGCCGGCAAGCCGTGCGTTCAGGAGCGTGAAGGTCGCGCGCAGCCGGCTCGCGCCGAGGATCAGCGCGACCATCGAGAGCGCGTTCTCGCCGACGATCGCCACGCGGTCGCCCGGACCGACGCCGCCTTCGGCCAGGAGCGGCGCAGCTTCCCGGGACAGGGCGTCGAGATCGCCGTAGGTGACGCGCCGCCCGTCATGGTCGCGGATCGCCGGGCGGCCGGGCGCTTCGGCGGCAGCCCGCTCGACGATCTCGTGGAGTTGCGCGGTCACGACGCGGGCTCCACGTGCGCCGGCTTGAAGACGCCGGAGCCGGTCGCGAGCAGCGTGCCGTCGTCGCTGCGAAGCTCGCTTTCCACGAAGAGCAGCGAGCGCCCTCCCCCGGCCACGCGACCGGTCGCGGTCACCCACCCGCTCCGGGCGGGCGCGACGAACTGCGTGGTGAAGGAGATGGTGACGAAGGGCAGACGCCCGGTCTCGTCGCGCGAAAGGCTGGCCGTGGCGCCGGCCGCACTGTCGAGAAGGAGCGTGACGAGGCCGCCGTGCAGGGCGCCGTGGCGGTTGAGATGACCCTCATGAATGTCGAGGCTCACCCGGGCGCGCCCGTCGCCCCGCCCCACGTCCACGACATAGCCGAGCGTGCGCTGGGCGCCCGTCTCGTTCAGGATCAGCCCGTCGATCATGCGGCCTTCGCCTCCCAGAGCGGGCGGGACAGCTCCACGAAGCGCTGCAGGTGATGGTCGCTGTCGCCGAAGCGCGTCTCGCACTCGATCAGCCGGCGCACCAGATGTCCGAGCTCGTACTCCTCGGTCATGCCGATGCCGCCGTGGATCTGGATGGATTCCTCGGCGACGAGACGGGCGGTGCGCCCGACCAGCGTCTTCGCCGCGCTCGCCTGCCTGTCCCGGTCGGAGCCGTCGATCGAGCGGGACAGGTTGAAGACGGCCGAGCGAGACTGCTCGATTTCCATCGCCATGTCCGCCATGCGGTGCTGCAGCGCCTGGAAGGCGCCGATCGGCTTGCCGAACTGCTTGCGGGTGCGCGAATAGTCGACCGTCAGAGCCATGGCGCGATCCATGAGGCCGAGCATCTCGGCGCAGAGGGCGAGGATCGCCCGCGCCTCGACGCGGCAGAGCGCTTCGGCCGCCGCCTCGCCTTCGAGAAGCAGCGCCTCGGCGCCGATCTCGACCGCGTCGAGGATGATCTCGGCCGCCTCGCCGCCGCCCTGCAGCGGCGCGGCGCGTCGCTCGAGACCGGGCGCGTCGGCGGGAACGAGGAAGAGGGCGAGCCCGTCCGGACCTTCCCTGGACGCGCCGCCGAGCCGTGCGGAGACGACGAGGCGCCCGGCCTCGACCGCGCCGAAGGCCACGCTCTTGCCGCCGCGCAGCCGGTAGCCGCCGTCGTCGAGCGGTTCGGCCGCCGTGCGGCAGAAAAGAATGCGGGCGAAGGATCCCTCCTCCTCATGCGCGAGCGCCAGACGCGTCTCTCCGCCGACCGCGTCTTCGAGCGCGCGGGAGCCGGCCGCCGCCAGAAGTCCGATGCCGAGAACGGCATGGTCGAGCACGGGCAGCGCCGAGCCGGCGCGGCCGAGCTCCTCGAAGACGAGCGCGATGTCCTCGCCCTCGCCTCCGAAACCGCCGTCCGCTTCCCGGACCAGCGCGGCGAACAGTCCGAGTTCGGCCAGCTCGCTCCAGTCCGCCCCGCGCTCCAGCGTTCCGCGGAGGCTATCGCGAAGCATCCGCCGCTCGTCGCTCAAGGTGAAATCCATGGGCAGCGCCCTCCCTTCCGCTGTCAGAGGCCGAGGATCGACTTGGCGATGATCGTGCGCTGCACCTCGTTCGACCCGCCGTAGATCGAGAGCTTGCGCTGGTTCAGATAACGGGCGCTCGCCGCGTGGGCGCTCGCCGGGCCCGGCAGCGGATCGTTGGCGCCGGGCGTCTCCTCCTCCGAGCGCCGCAGCAGCGCATAGGCCCCGCCCGCCCGTCGGTGGAGATCGTCGATCTCCTGCCGGATCACCGAGCCCTTCACCTTCAGCATCGAGCTTTCCGCGCCCGGCGCGCCGCCCGCCGCAGCCTTGGCGAGCGCACGCAGATTGGTGGTCTCCATCGCCAGGAGCTCGATCTCGGCCATCGCCAGCCTTGCTGCGAAGACCGGGTTGTCGATCGCCGCCCGACCGCCGTCCTCGCGCCGCGCGCTCGCCCGCTGGAGCTCGGCGAGCGCGGCCTTGGCGAAGCCGACGCCGGCGATGTTGGTGCGCTCGTGCGTGAGCAGGAACTTGGCGCAGGTCCAGCCCCTGTTCTCCTCTCCGACGAGGTTCTTCACCGGCACCCGCACGTCGGTGAACCAGACCTCGTTCACCTCGTGTCCGCCGTCGATCAGCTCGATCGGGCGCACCTCGACGCCCGGCGTCTTCATGTCGATCAGGAGAAAGGAGATTCCCTCCTGCGGCTTGACGCTCGCGTCGGTCCGCACGAGGCAGAAGATCCAGTCAGCGTGCTGGGCGAGCGTCGTCCAGGTCTTCTGCCCGTTGACGACGTAGTGGTCGCCCTCACGCCGGGCCGAGGTCTTGAGAGAGGCGAGGTCGGAACCCGCGCCCGGCTCCGAATAGCCCTGGCACCACCAGTCCTGCCCCGACAGGATGCGCGGCAGGAAATGGTCCTGCTGGGCCTTCGTGCCGAATCTCTGCAGGACCGGACCGAGCATCGCGATGCCGAAGGGCACGATGCGCGGTGCGTCTGCGCGGGCCAGCTCCTCCTCGAAGATGTGGCGCTGCACGGCGCCCCATCCGGCCCCGCCGAACTCGCGCGGCCAGGAGCCGGCGAGCCAGCCGCGCTCCTGAAGCTCGGCATGCCAGCCCTCGTGCTCCTGCTTGGTGAGGGGCAGCGACAGGCGGACCTTGCGCTTCAGCGCCTCGCCGGGATGCTCGGCGAAGAAGGCGCGCAGCTCCTGCCGGAAGGCCGCTTCGTCGGGGCTCTCGGACCGGTCCATGATGTCTTATTCCTAAACGTAGATTTCGAACAGGCCGGCGGCGCCCTGCCCGCCGCCGACGCACATGGTGACGACACCGAGACGCGCGCCGCGCCG
Source organism: Pseudomonadota bacterium (assembly GCA_023419535.1). GTDB lineage: Bacteria > Pseudomonadota > Alphaproteobacteria > Rhizobiales > Rhizobiaceae > Aureimonas. Next base: position 65,917 of record JAEZXX010000051.1, read on the forward strand.
CCGCCCTTCGAGAAGCAGGTGCCCGGCCATGCGCGCGCCCGTCATGCCGAAGGGATGGCCGATCGCGATGGAGCCGCCATTGACGTTGCAGCGCTCGTCCGGGATGCCGAGCCGGTCGCGGCAATAGATCGCCTGGCTGGCGAAGGCCTCGTTCAGCTCCCACAGGTCGATGTCGTCGACGGCGAGGCCGTGGCGCTCCAGAAGGCGCGGCACGGCGAAGACCGGGCCGATGCCCATCTCGTCCGGCTCGCAGCCGGCCACCGCGAAGCCGCGGAAGGCGCCGAGCGGCGTCAGCCCCTCGCGGGCGGCGAGGTCCGAGGAGACGACGACGAGCGCGGCCGCCCCGTCGGAAAGCTGCGAGGCGTTGCCGGCGGTCACGAACTCGCCCTCGCCGCGCACGGGCTTCAGCTTGGCCAGCCCCTCGATGGTCGTGTCGGCGCGGTTGCACTCGTCCTGCGCGAGCGTGACCTCCTCCTCGCGGACCTCGCCGGTCTCCCGTTTCTCGACCCGCTTCGTCACCGTGATCGGCACGATCTCGTCGCGGTAGAGATCCGACCCTTGCGCCTTGGCGACACGCGCCTGCGAGCGCAGCCCGTATTCGTCCTGAGCCTGCCGCGAGACGCCGTAGCGGCGCGCGACGATGTCGGCGGTCTCGATCATCGGCAGATAGAGGTCCGGCCGGTTCGCCTCGATCCAGGCTTCGCGGCTGTGCCGGGCCGGCGGCTGGACGAGGCTGATCGACTCGACACCGCCGGCCAGAATCGCCCCGGCCCCGTCCGAGCGCACCGAATGGGCGGCCATGGCGAGCGCCTGCAGCCCGGAGGCGCAGAAGCGGTTGACCGTCGCGCCTGCGATCGAGACGGGCAGGCCGGCGCGCAGCACGATCTGGCGCGCGATGTTCCCGCCGGTCGCGGCTTCCGGGTACCCGCAGCCCCAGATCGAATCCTCGATCAGGGCCGGATCGATCCCGGCGCGTTTTACGGCCTCGGCCGCGACATGCCCGCCCATGGTGGCGCCATGCGTGGCGTTCAGCGCGCCGCGCGCGGCCTTGCCGATGGCGGTGCGGGCGGTCGCGACGATGACGGCGTCAGGCATCGGTCTTCTCTTCCAGATCGAGGTCGGCGAAAACGCGGTTCTCGGCGACGAGGCGCTTCAGGAGCGGCGCGGGGCTCCAGAAGAAGGGGTCCTCTTCGGCGAGGCGTTCGATATCGGCGAGAATCCTGGAAAGCCCGACGGCGTCGGCGTGGTGCATCGGCCCGCCCCGCCAGCGGGGGAAACCGTAGCCGGTGAGGAGCACGACATCGACGTCGAGCGGGCGGCGGGCAATGCCCTCCTCCAGGATCTTCGACGCCTCGTTCACCATGGCGGCGAGCGCGCGCGCGGCGATCTCGTCATGCGTGAAGCTGCGGCTCGAACCGCCCGTCTGCGAACGCACGGTGCCGACGATCTCCTCGACCTCCGGATCAGGCCTCCGTGCACCACCCTCGTAGAGATAGTAGCCCCGTCCGGTCTTGCGGCCGTTGCGGCCCATCTCGGTCAGGCGGTCGGCGAAGAGCGGCTGGCGGTCGCGCGGGTCCCGGCTCGCGTCCTTGCGGC
>JAEZXX010000056.1 GCA_023419535.1 Pseudomonadota bacterium
GCATCGCGGCCAACACCCGATGCCGAAGATCAATCGACAAAGCTCGTGCCATCGCTGCTTCCCTTCCGGTCGATAGCTTGAATCATGAACCGCGCCGAGACTCTACCCAGTCGGAAAACGCTCTAGAACGAGCCCGGGAGTCTGTTTTGCCGAGGAAGGACTGGGCTTTCTACAAGACTGTCGGGTCGTCCAAAAGCTCGCACTCCCAGTTAACCAGCAGCTCTCATCCCAGTTCGAGAAGAGCGCGCTCGTTGGCGACGTCGCGCTCCAGGTTCCGGGCAAACTTCGGCAGCCAGTAGTCCGTCCCGGTCCGCATAAACCTCAGCGCACTGCTGAGACATCGCGACGCCAGAGCGCCTGCCGCGATCGCGCATGTAACCTGGAGGTAACCCCGAACTCTTTGGCCGGTCCCATTGTTCGAGAATAAGCCGTGACTTCAACCGCCGAAACCAACGCAAACCCTTCTTGTGAAAGGCTTCTGATCGTCGGTCACATCGGAAAAAACTGGAGCGGGCGAAGGGATTCGAACCCTCGACCCCAACCTTGGCAAGGTTGTGCTCTACCCCTGAGCTACACCCGCCCGCTCCTCGCGGAAGCGCTTCAAAGCGCCGCGAACGGGGGCTATATGACCCATGATTCAGCGGAATGCAAATCGAAAATGACGGTCGACACCACTTCTCCCGAACGGCCCGCCCCGAGCCTCGAGGAGGCCCGCGCCATCGCGGCCCCGCTCTTTGCGCGGCTCGGCGAACTTCGGATCGAGACGCAGACCGAGTGGCACGAACCGGTCTTCACCGTCGGCGAGAGCGAGGCGCTGTACCGGCGGATCGAGGGCGCGCATACGAAGAACCTCTTCGTGAAGGACAAGAAGGGCCGGCTCTTCCTCCTCGTCTGCGCCAAGGACACGGGCGTCGACCTGAAGGGCGTCCACCGGCTCGTCGGCGGGCAGGGACGGGTCTCCTTCGCCGGCGCCGACGCGATGGCGGCCCATCTCGGCGTCACGCCGGGCTCGGTCACGGTCTTCTGCGCCATGAACGACCGCGACCGGGCGGTGACGATCGTCCTCGACGCTGCGCTCCTGGCGCACGCGCGGATCAACGCCCATCCGCTGACGAACCGCGCCACGACCTCGATCGCGCGGCAGGACCTCTTGACTTTCATCGAGGCCGGCGGACATCGACCGCTCGTGGTCGACTTCGGCGCCGCGCCCGAAAACCCCTGAGAACGGATCGGTCCCATGAGCGACAATTCCTACGCCCCCGGAACCGGCGGCTACGGCCGCCAGACCACGACGCCGAGGGCCGGGCCCGGCGCGGCCGCCGGCGGCGAGGCCGGCGCCCTCGTCAAGGACACGACGACGGCCAAGTTCGCCGACGACGTGATCCGGGAATCGCGCAACCAGCCGGTCCTCGTCGACTTCTGGGCGCCCTGGTGCGGCCCCTGCAAGCAGCTGACGCCGATCCTGGAGCGCGCCGTCCAGGCGGCCGGCGGCAAGGTGAAGCTCGTCAAGATGAACATCGACGACCATCCCTCGATCGCCGGCCAGCTTGGCGTCCAGTCGATCCCGGCCGTCTTCGCCTTCGTGGGCGGGCGCCCGGTGGACGGCTTCATGGGCGCGCTGCCCGAAAGCGAGGTGAAAGCTTTCATCGACCGTCTGCCGGGCGCAGCGGGCGGGGCGGCCGCCGACCCCGTCGCGGAAGCGCTCGCGCAGGCCGAGGAGCGTCTGAAGGCGGGCGATGCGGCGAACGCCGCGCAGATCTTCGGTGCCGTCCTCCAGCACGATCCGGAGAACGCCAAGGCGGCGGCGGGCCTCGCCTCCTCCTTCCTGGCGACCGGCGACACGGAGGGCGCGCGCGCCGTCACCGACCGGATGACGCCCGAGATCCTCGCCGATCCGGCCTTCGCCAGCGTGATGACGAGCCTCAAGCTCGCCGACGAGACCGCCGCCCTCGGCGACCCCGTCACGCTGCGCGCCCGGCTGGAAGGCGACCCGGACGACCATCAGGCGCGCTTCGACCTCGCCCTCATCGCGCAGGCGCGGGGCGAGCGCGAGGAGGCCGCGGGTCACCTGCTCGAGATCATCCGGCGCGACCGGACCTTCGAGGACGACGGCGCACGACGCAAGCTCCTGGAATTCTTCGACGTCTGGGGCCCGATGGATCCGGCGACGAAGGACGCGCGCCGCCGGCTCTCCTCGCTCCTCTTCTCCTGAGCGCCGCGTCGTGCCTTCCGGCGGGCGCGTCCCATCGCCACTTGCGGGGCGGCGTCCGCGCGCCAGTTGATGGCGCGAACGGACGAACGGAGCGAGGCGGCACGTGGGTCAGGCGGGCAACCGGAACTACACGTCGGAGAGCGAGATCCCTTCGGTGGTGGCCGTCTTCCCGCTGGAGGGTGCGCTGCTTCTGCCCGGCGGGCAGATGCCGCTGAACATCTTCGAGCCGCGCTATCTTCAGATGATCGACGACGCGATGGCCGGCTCGCGGATCGTCGGGATGATCCAGCCGCATCTGTCGGGCAGCCTGAACGCTGCGGGCGATCCGGAGCTCTGCGCCGTCGGCTGCCTCGGGCGCATCACCTCGCTGACCGAGACGGGTGACGGGCGCTATCTCATCACGCTGCACGGCGTGGCGCGCTTCCGCGTCGAGGAGGAGATCGACGCGAAGGAGCCCTATCGGATCTGCCGGGTGAAGAGCTTCCTCGCCGATCTGTCGCTCGAGAAGGAGGCGGCGGAGGTCGACCGCGAATCGCTGCTCGCCGCCTTCCGCCTCTATCTCGACGCGAACCAGCTGGAGGCGGACTGGGAGAGCGTGACCAAGGCCTCCAACGAGACGCTGGTCAACGCGCTCTGCATGATGTCGCCCTACGGCGCGGCGGAGAAGCAGGCCCTGCTGGAGGCGCCCGACCTCAAGACGCGGGCCGAGACCCTGGTCGCCATCACCGAGATCTCGCTGGCACGCGAGGGCGCCGACGACGGCAGCGGGCCGACGCTGCAGTAGAGCGTTCGGGCGAGACCGGAGGACGGATGGCGATGACGGACGAGACCGGATCGGACCGCGTGTCCTCCCCCGTCGCGCAAGGGGAGCGAGTGGTCCTGCCGGACCCCAAGCTCCTGGAGCTTCTGGTCTGCCCGCTGACGCGAGGGCCCCTGAGCTTCGACGCCAAGCGCGGCGAACTCGTCTCCAAGCGCGCCCGGCTCGCCTATCCGATCCGGGACGGCATCCCCGTCATGCTGCCCTCCGAGGCCCGCCGGCTCGAGGACGGCCCGCCCGTTCTCGAGCGCTGAGGACTCGCCGCTCCGCCGAGACGGCCGGGCCCTTGGCCGACGCTTCGGTCAGCGGCCCCAGGTCAGCGCGATCGGGTTCGCCTCGCGGGCGAGCTCAAGGAGCCCGGCGCGCGTCTGCGGGTGCAGCGGCTCCAGCGGATGGCGCACGTGGTCGCTCGCGATCACGCCGCCCTCCATCATCACGGCCTTGGCCGCGCGGAGGCCGCACTGGCGGTTCTCGTAATTGACGAGCGGCAGGACGCGCGCATAGGCCTTCGCGGCCTCCTCGCGGTTGCCGGCCTTGTGGTTGTCGATGACGGGGCGAAGAAGGTCCGGCAGCATGGCGCTCGACATCGTGCCGGTGGCGCCGGCATCGAGATCGGCCATCATGGTGATCGCCTCCTCGCCGTCGAAGGGGCCTTCGATCGCATCGCCGCCCTGCTCGATGAGGGCGCGCAGCTTGGCGGCCGCGAACGCCGTCTCGATCTTGAAGTAGCGCACCAACGGCAGTTCGCGGGCGAGGCGCACGAGGAACGGCACCGAGAGCGTGACGCCGCTCAAGGGCGCGTCCTGCACCATGACGGGGATGCCGGCGGCCTCCGATACGCGCGCGAAATGCTCGAAGGTCAGCGTCTCGTCGGCCTTGAGCGCCGCGCCGTGATAGGGCGGCATCAGCATCAAGAGGGCGGCGCCGAGCTCGGCGGCCTCGCGCGAGCGCTGTGCGGCGATGCGCGTGGAGAAGTGCGAGCAGGTGACCATGACCGGCACCCGGCCGGCGGTGTGCTCAAGGCACAGGCGCGTCAGGGTCCGGCGCTCGTCGTCGGTCAGCAGGCACTGCTCGGAATAGTTGGCGAGGATGCAGCTGCCGTCGACGCCCTGGTGGATCATGCAGTCGATGACGCGGCGCATGCCTTCGAGATCGAGCTCGCCGTCCTGCGTGAACGGCGTCGGTGCGACGGGAAAGAGGCCGCTGAAACGCGGCGACGGGGACGGGGACGTCATGGCGGCGGATCTCGCATCGGTTCGGGGGTGCCGCGTCGAGCTCCCGATCGCGCGGCGAACCCGTTTAGCCGGTCGAGGGCGTGCCGGGAAGGGCTCCCCACCCGCGAGCCCGCGCAGAACGTGCGGCGGTTCGTCCGCACAACCGCGGCGTCGCGACGCGATGCGCGCCGGGAGGGCGCGCGCGGCGATCCGCTTGACGGCCTACGAGACGCCGGACTAGCCTCATCTGGTCCGGTTCAAAGACCAGTCGTGGCCCCCGTGTCCGCTTCCCTTCCGATGTTCATTCTGGAACACGCCCCCGAGCTGCGGCGCGCCGTCGTCCGGCGCAACGTGCGCGAGGGCGTCGCCGACAAGATCGCACTCCTGATCGTCTCCGGGACGCTGAAGGTCGGCGACGATCTGCCGAGCGAGCGGCATCTGGCCAGCGCACTTCAGGTCAGCCGCGAATCCGTACGCGCGGGCATCGCCATCCTCAAGGATCAGGGGCTTCTAAAGGTCGTCCACGGGGCGCGGACCCGCGTCGTCTCCAATGCGCTCGGGCCCTCCAACCTGCCCTTGCGCGAGCCGAGGGCCTTCGACCGCTACGGGCTCGACGACATCCATCAGGCGCGGCTCCTGGTGGAGCGCCCCGTCGTCGCCGACGCGGCGGGCCGGATGGGCAGCGAGACATTCGTGTTCCTGCGCGAATGCATCGGCGTCCAGCGCGCCGCGCTGGGCGACCCCGTCCGCTTCCTGATTTCGGACCGCGAGTTCCACACGGCGATCTATCGCAGCTGCGCCAACCCCGCGCTCGCCGACTTCGTGGTCGACCTCTTCGGCACCATGGTCGGCTTCCGCCGCCAGGCAGTCGGCGAACTCGGCGCGATCGAGGCCAGCATCGCCGACCACGAGCGGATCCTGAAGGCGCTGGAGGGGCGTGACCGCGAGGCGGCCGTGGCCGCGATGGAGCGCCATCTGGAGCGCATCTACCGAACGACGCGCACCGCCATGGAGCGGGCAAGGCGTTCGGCGGGACGCAGATAGACGCCCGAAGGGCGCATCGCGAGGGAGGGAGCGACATGAGGATCGTCATCATCGGAGCCGCCGGCATGATCGGGGCGCGGCTCGCGCGCCGCATCGCGGCAGACGGAGCGATCGGCGGTCGGGCCGTCGAGCGCCTGGTCCTCGCCGACGTCTTCGAGCCGCCCGTCCCGGCCGGCTGGGAGGACCGGTCCGAGACGCACGCGCTCGACATCGGCCGCCCGGGCGTGGCCGAGAGCTTCGCCGCGATGCGCCCCGACATCGTCTTCCATCTGGCGGCCGTCGTCTCGGGCGAGGCGGAAGCCGATTTCGAGAAGGGCTACCTGGTCAATCTCGACGGCGTGCGCTTCCTCTTCGAGGCGATCCGGCAGGAGAACGCCCGCTCCGGCCACAGGCCGCGCGTCGTCTTCGCCTCCTCCATCGCCGTCTTCGGCGCGCCGTTCCCGGACCGCATCCCGGACGACTTCGCGCTGACGCCGCTGACGAGCTACGGCACGCAGAAGGCGATCGGCGAGCTGCTGCTCGCCGACTACACCCGGCGCGGCTTCCTCGACGGCATCGGCCTGCGCCTGCCGACGATCTGCATCCGCCCGGGTTCGCCGAACAAGGCCGCCTCCGGCTTCTTCTCCAACATCCTGCGCGAGCCGCTGAACGGCGAGGAGGCCGTCCTGCCGGTGCCGGACGAGGTCCGCCACGTCTTCGCCAGCCCGCGCGCGGCGGTGCAGTTCTTCCTGCACGCCGCGACGCTGGACCTGTCGCGCGTCGGGCCGCGCCGCAACCTCACCATGCCGGGTCTCTCGGCGACCGTGGCCGAAGAGATCGAGGCCCTGCGGCGCGTGTCCGGCGAGGCGGCAAACCGCATCAGGCGGGTGCCCGACGAGACGATCGCCGGCATCGTATCGGGCTGGGCGAGCGACGTCGAAGCCCGGCGCGCCGCCGAGCTCGGCTTTTCCGCCGACGCGAGCTTCGACGACATCATCCGGGCGCATCTGGAGGACGGCGGGGGCGCGGGCGAACGGGCGCCAGCCAACGGACCGTGACCCGCGCCGGCGCGAAACCGGCTGGACACCGGGCCGGCGAACTGGTCTGATGCGTATACCAATCGCCGTCCGGGCCGGAAACGCCGGCGTCGCGGCGGACGGACCGAGACGAGGCAAAGCCCGCCGGTTCGGGACGGATCATGGGGGGAGGGGCCGCATGGCTTCGGTCGATTTCGTCGACGTGCGAAAGAGCTTCGGCTCGCATTCCGTCATCAAGGGCGTGAACGTTGCGATCGAGGACGGCGAGTTCGTCATCCTCGTCGGGCCGTCGGGCTGCGGAAAATCGACCCTTCTGCGGATGCTGGCGGGGCTGGAGCACATTTCCGGCGGCGAAATCCGCATCGGCGATCGCGTCGTCAACGACGTTCCCCCCAAGGAACGGGACATCGCGATGGTGTTCCAGAACTACGCCCTCTATCCGCACATGACGGTCGCGGACAATATGGCGTTCTCCTTGAAGTTGAAGAATGCGCCGAAATCGGAGATCGACGCGCGCGTGAGGCCCGCCGCCGAGATCCTCGGCCTGACCCACCTTCTCGACCGCTATCCCCGCCAGCTCTCGGGCGGCCAGCGCCAGCGCGTCGCCATGGGCCGCGCCATCGTGCGCGACCCGCAGGTCTTCCTCTTCGACGAGCCGCTGTCGAACCTCGACGCCAAGCTGCGCGTGTCCATGCGCACCGAGATCAAGAACCTCCACCAGCGCCTGACGACGACGACCGTCTACGTGACGCACGACCAGATCGAGGCCATGACCATGGCCGACAAGATCGTCGTCATGCAGGACGGGCGGATCGAGCAGATCGGCGCGCCGCTCGAGCTCTACGACAATCCGGCCAACCTCTTCGTCGCGGGCTTCATCGGCTCGCCGGCCATGAACATGCTGTCGGGCCGGCTCGACGCGGCCGACCCGCGGATCTTCGTGGCGAACGACGGAACCCGCATCCCGCTCGGCAGCGCCCATCGCGGGGCGCCCGGGCGCGACCTCGTCTGCGGCATACGCCCCGAGGCGATCACGCTCGGCGGCCCGGTGGAGATCGAGGTCATCGTCATCGAGCCGACCGGCTTCGAGAGCCAGGTGCTCGGGCGCCTCGGGCAGACGGAGGTGACCTGCGTCTTCCGCGAGCGGCTGACCGCCCGCCCGGGCGAGCGCATCGCCGTCTCGGTCGACCCGGACGCCGTCCATCTCTTCGACGCCGCCTCGGGCGCGCGCCTTTGACGCTTCACGACGCGGGAGGCCGGGACGCTCCACGCGGCGACAAGAGAGAAGTCCCGTCGGTTTCTTGGGAGGAAACACCATGATCAAGCGCAGAGAGTTCCTGGCCGGATCCGCGGCCCTCATGGGAGCGGCGACGCTCGGCCTGCCGCGCGGCGCCTTCGCGCAGGGCGCGATGCCGACCTTCACGCCGGAAGAGGGGGCGACGCTCCGCCTGCTCCGCTGGGTGCCCTTCGTGCCCGCCGAGGAGGCCGCCTGGCGCGAGAACACGGCCAAGTTCACCGAGGCGACCGGCGTCGAGGTGCGCATCGACCAGGAAAGCTGGGAGGACGTCCGCCCGAAGGCCGCCGTCGCCGCCAATGTCGGCTCCGGGCCCGACATGGTGATGAGCTGGTTCGACGATCCGCAGCAATATCCCGACAAGCTGCTCGACGTCTCCGACCTCGGCAACGCCATCGGCGAGGCGAACGGGGGCTGGTATCCGGGCCTGGAATCCTACGCCAAGCGCGACGGCGCCTTCATCGCGCTGCCCGTCTGCGCCATCGGCAATGCCGTCGTCTATCGCGACAGCCACATGAAGGCGGCGGGCTTCCAGGAGTTCCCGACCGACACGGACGGGTTCCTCGAACTCTGCCGCGCGATGCAGGCGAACGGAACGCCGGCGGGCTTTCCTCACGGCAAGGCGGTCGGCGACGGCAACAATTACGCGCACTGGCTGCTGTGGAGCCATGGCGGGCGCATGGTCGACGAGAGCGGCCAGGTCGTCCTCAACAGCCCGGAGACGCTGGCCGCCGTCAATTATGCGATGGAGCTCTACAAGACCTTCATCCCGGGCACCGAGAGCTGGCAGGACGTCAACAACAACCGAGCCTTCCTGGCTGGCCAGGTCTCGCTGACCGCCAACGGCGTCTCGGTCTACTACGCCGCGCTGAACGACCCGGCCATGGCCGAGATCGCCGAAGACATGCGCTCCACCAATCTGCCGATCGGACCGGTCGGCGAGAGCGTGGAGCTGCACCAGGCCTCGACGCTCTCCATCTTCCGCCACACGCGCTATCCGGAGGCCGCCAAGGCGTATCTCGAGTTCATGTACCGGCCGGAGAACATGAACGCCTGGATCGAGGGCGCCAGCGCCTATTGCTGCCAGCCGCTGAAGGCCTTCGAGAACAACCCGGTCTGGACGGCCAAGCCCATCCACGAAGCCTATGCGCGCGCCTCCGCCAGCCTCCGCCCGAACGGCTACGCCGGCCCCTTGGGCGCGGCCTCGGCGGGCACCATGGCCGACTACGTCCTCGTCGACATGTTCGCCGAGGCGGTGACCGGCCAGTCCTCGCCCGAGGACGCCATCGCCAACGCCGAGCGGCGGGCCAACCGGTACTACCGGGTCTGAGCCCGTCCGGGCCGCTGGGGCGCCGCCGAACGGAGCGCCGTCCCTTCTCCCGCTCGCGGGAGAAGGTGGCCCGAAGGGTCGGATGAGGGCTTCGTCGAGCGCCGACCTCGGCAGCCAGGCTGGAGGCGGAAGGCGCCCGTCACGCCCTCATCCGCCTCCCGGCACCTTCTCCTCGTCGGCGAGAAGGCAAGCAGCTTCGGGCGTCCGCGCCCGGGCCGAGACTGCCGATGACCCTCCCTGCCGAGAGGATAGCCGCCATGTCCGTGTCCACCGCCTCGCCGCCGCCGCACAAGCGGGCCGGGCTCTTCGAGCGCCTCGGGCAGAGCCGCAACGGGCTCGGCCTCCTCTTCATGGCTCCGGCGGCGGTGTTCCTTCTCTGCTTCCTGACCTATCCGCTGGGCCTCGGCGTCTGGCTGGGCTTCACCGACGCGAGCATCGGCAATCCGGGCGTCTTCATCGGTCTGGAAAACTACGAGTGGCTCTGGCACGACCGGGTGTTCTGGCTCTCGGTCTTCAACACCGTCCTCTATACGGCCGTCGCCTCGGTCCTGAAGTTCGTGCTCGGCCTGTGGCTGGCGATCATCCTGAACGAGCATCTGCCGTTCAAGACGTTCTTCCGCGCCATCATCCTGCTTCCCTGGGTTGTGCCGACCGTCCTCTCCGCTCTCGCCTTCTGGTGGATCTTCGACAGTCAGTTCTCGATCATCTCCTGGGTGCTGATGCAGTGGGGGATCATCGACGCGCCGATCAACTTCCTCGGCGATCCGAACAACGCGCGCGCCTCGGTGATCGCGGCGAACGTCTGGCGCGGCATTCCCTTCGTCGCGATCTCGCTGCTCGCCGGCCTCCAGACCATCCCGGCCTCGCTGCACGAGGCGGCCGCGCTCGACGGCGCGACCTCCTGGCAGCGCTTCCGCAACATCACCCTGCCGCTGCTGACCCCGATCATCGCGGTGGTGATGACCTTCTCGGTGCTCTTCACCTTCACCGACTTCCAGCTGATCTACGTGCTGACGCGCGGCGGGCCGGTGAACGCGACGCATCTGATGGCGACCCTCTCCTTCCAGCGCGGCATCCCCGGCGGGGCGCTCGGCGAGGGCGCCGCGATCGCGGTCGCGATGATCCCCTTCCTGCTCGCCGCCATCCTGTTCTCCTTCTTCGGCCTGCAGCGCCGCAGATGGCAGCAGGGCGGGAACGATTGAGGAGTGACGCGATGACCGTTCAGTCCCACGAGCCCGAGGGCGGCCACCTCTCCGACGACGTCGTCGGCATGAGCCAGCACGACACGCTGGCGCGGCGCATCCTCGTCGTCTACCTGCCGCTCGCCGTCTTCGTCTTCGTGCTGCTCTTCCCCTTCTACTGGATGACCATCACGGCGGTGAAGCCGAACGACCAGCTCACCAACTACTCGGCCTATTCGCCATTCTGGGTCGTCGGGCCGACGCTGGATCACATCCGCTATCTCCTGTTCGAGACGTCCTATCCGGGCTGGCTTTGGAACACGGTGATCGTCTCGGTCTGCTCGACCGTGATCGCACTCGGCGCCTCGGTCTTCGCCGCCTACGCCATCGAGCGCGTGCGCTTCACCGGCGCCCGGGTGACCGGGCTGATGGTCTTCCTCGCCTATCTGATCCCGCCCTCGATCCTCTTCATCCCGCTCGCCTTCATCGTCTTCCAGGTCGGCATCTTCGACTCCCGGCTGGCGCTGATCTTGACCTATCCGACCTTCCTCATCCCCTTCTGCACCTGGCTTCTGATGGGCTATTTCCGCTCGATCCCGTTCGAGCTGGAGGAGTCCGCCCTCGTCGACGGCGCCTCGCGCTGGCAGATCCTGACCAAGGTCATCCTGCCGCTCGCCGTGCCGGGCCTGATCTCGGCGGGCATCTTCGCCTTCACGCTCGCCTGGAACGAGTTCATCTACGCGCTGACCTTCATCCAGTCCTCGGAGAACAAGACGGTGCCGGTCGGCGTCCTGACCGAGCTCGTGCGCGGCGACGTCTACGAGTGGGGCTCTCTGATGGCCGGCGCGCTGATCGGCTCGCTGCCGGTGGTGATCCTCTACTCGTTCTTCGTCGACTACTACGTCTCGTCGATGACGGGCGCGGTGAAGGAGTAGGGCGATCGTGAGTGTACGCGCTGAATAGCGAGCTCGGATCGAGAAACGGATGCGGCGAGGCAGTCGTGGGGTCGGCGCGTGAACGCGGCGAGGGAAGGGGGCAACGAAGGAGGCCTTCGACGTCCCTCGTTCCTTCCATAGAGAGCCGAGACATCCCAACCTCGTCATCCGAGGATGACGAGGCAGCACAGCTGGAGCCCGGACGTCGGAAACTCCCGGAGTTCTTGCGCCCTACAACAGCCCGCGCTTCGCCAGATTCCGCATCAGGTGCGAGACGCCGAAGGTCCAGGGCGCGCATTCGTCCGTCGGCCGGATCGTGTTGACCAGCGTGCCGAGCTTCCCGGTGCGGATCGAGACGACGTCGCCGGCCTTGTGCGTGAACCCCTCGCCCGGCCGGTCGCGGTCCTGGGTGGGCGTGAACAGCGTGCCGAGGAAGAGCACGAGCCCGTCCGGGTAGGAATGGTGCTCGTTCAGCGCCTGTGCGGCCAGATCCGCCGGGTCGCGGCTGATCTTGTCCATGCGCGACTGCCCGTCGAGGCGGAAACCGTCCTCGCCCGTCACCACGAGCTCCAGTTCGGCGTGCCGCACGTCGTCGAGCGTGAAGCCCTCGTCGAAGAAGCGCAGGAGCGGCCCTAGCGCGCAGCTGGCGTTGTTGTCCTTCGCCTTCGACAGAAGCAGCGCCGAGCGTCCCTCGAAGTCGCGCAGGTTGACGTCGTTGCCGAGCGTCGCGCCGACGATGCGGCCGGTGGAGGCGACGGCGAGCACGATCTCCGGCTCCGGGTTGTTCCAGGCCGAGTCCGGGCGCACGCCCGCGTCCTGACCGCAGCCGACTGAGGACATGATTTGCGCCTTGGTGAAGATCTCGGCGTCCGGCCCGATCCCGACCTCCAGATACTGGCTCCACATCCCTTGCGCGATCAGCGTCTCCTTCAGGGACGCCGCCTCGGGCGAGCCCGGCTTCAGCGCCTGCAGATCGTCGCCGATCAGGCGGCCGATCTCCTCGCGCAGGGCCTTGGCGGAGGCGGGGTTGCCCTTAGCCCGCTCCTCGATCACGCGCTCCAGCATGGAGGCGGCGAAGGTGACGCCCGCCGCCTTCACGGCCTGCAGGTCGATGGGCGCGAGGAGCCAGGGGAGCGAGACGTCGCGGCTTCGCAGATCGGCGTTCGAGGCGATGTCGGCGAAGGCGCCGAGGCGCTCGCCCCCCGCCGCATGCAGCGCCGCCGCGGGATCCTCCGCCTCGCAGAGGTCGCGCATGGTCGGGAAGGCCCCGGAGACGTCGAAGACCTCGCCGCCGTCGACCCTGATCACGGAGGGCCCGCCGAGGTCGGGCCGCCAGACCCGGCCCGCCAGCACCGCGCTCCGCGCGTCCGCCGGCAGGAGGGCCGGCGAGCGAAGGATCGCCTGGATGTCGTTCGTCATGGGGTCCGGCCCTCCCGTGCCGTGGATGGGAACGTTTCGATCCGCGGCGGTCAGAGAACCTTGCCGGGGTTCATGATGCCGTGCGGGTCGAGTGCGTGCTTGATGGCGCGCATGGCGGCGAGCGCGGCGTCTCCGTGCTCGGCGGCCATGTACTTTCGCTTCTCCTGGCCGACGCCGTGCTCGCCGGTCGAGGTGCCGCCCATGGCGAGCGCGCGCTCCACCAGCCGGTCGACGAAGGCCTTCACGGTCGCGACCTCGCGCTCGGAGCTGCGGTCGAAGAGGGGCGCGACGTGGAAGTTCCCGTCGCCGACATGGCCGATCATGGTCGCCAGGATGCCGGACGCTTGGAGGTCGTCGGCGGTCTCGGCGACGCAGTCGGCGAGGCGCGAGAGCGGCAGGCAGACGTCGGTCGCCAGGTTCGTCGCGCCGGGGCGCAGCGTGAAGCTCGCCCAGTGCGCGTCGTGGCGCGCCTGCCACAGCCGGGCGCGCTCGTCGGCGTCGGTCGAGCCCTGGAACGGCCCGCCGCCGCAGTCTTCAGCGATCGCGGCGAAGAGCTCGGCCTGCTCCCTGGCGCCGGTCGGCGTGCCATGGAACTCCACGAACAGCATCGGCGTCTCGGGCAGCGTCAGCTTGGAATAGAGGTTCGAGGCCCGCACCGCGGCGGCGTCCAGTAGCTCGACGCGCGCGATGGGCACGCCGCTCTGGATGGTGGCGATGGCCGCCTCGCAGGCGGCGCGAACGCTCGGGAAGGGACAAATGCCGCCGAGAACGGCCTCCGGAATGCCGCTGAGCTTCAGACGCAGCTCGGTGATGATGCCGAGCGTGCCCTCCGAGCCGATCAGAAGCCGCGTCAGATCGTAGCCGGACGAGGACTTTCGCGCCCGGCCCCCTGCCTTGACGATCGAGCCGTCGGCGAGAACCGCCGTCAGGCCGAGGACGACGTCCTTCATCGTGCCGTAGCGCACTGCGTTGGTGCCCGAGGCGCGGGTCGCGGCCATGCCGCCGAGGGAGGCGTCGGCGCCCGGGTCGATCGGGAAGAACAGCCCGGTCTCGCGCAGCGCCTTGTTGAGCGTCAGCCGCGAGACGCCCGGCTGGACGACGGCGTCGAGATCGGTCGCGTTCACCTCGACGATCGCGTTCATCTCGCGGGTGGCGACGGTGATGCCGCCGAAGGGCGCGTTGACGTGACCCTCGAGCGAGGACCCCGCGCCGTAGGGCACGATCGGCACGCGCGCGTCGCGGCAGATCCCGACGATCGCCTGAACCTCCTGCGTGCTGCGCGGGAAGACGACGGCGTCGGGTGTGGCCGGCGTGATCCAGTTGACCGAATGGGCGTGCTGGTCGCGCACGGCCTGCGCCGTGGCGAGACGCTCGCCGAAGCGCTCGCGCAGGGCCGCGATGGCCGGTTCCGAAGCGCCGTAGGGGCTCGTCGTCTTCTCCGCGAGGCTCATCGCGCTCTCCCTCAATTGTTGCGGTGGCGGGCGAGCAGCCCGCGGGCGATCACCTGGGCCTGGATCTCGGCCGCGCCCTCGAAGATCGAGAGGATGCGGGCGTCGCACAGGACGCGGCTGATCTCGTATTCGAGCGCGTAGCCGTTGCCGCCGTGAATCTGCACCGCGGTGTCGGCGTTCGACCAGGCGACGCGCGCGGCGAGCAGCTTGGCCATCCCCGCCTCGACGTCGCAGCGCCGCCCGCTGTCCTTTTCGCGCGCGGCAAAATAGGTCAGCTCGCGCGCCATCACGGTCTCGACCGCCATCATCGCCAGCTTGTCCGAAACGCGCGGGAAGCGAACGATCGCCTCGCCGAACTGCCGACGCTCCAGCGCGTAGGAGAGACCGAGCTCGAAGGCGTTCCAGGCGACGCCCACGGCGCGGGCCGCCGTCTGCACGCGCGCGGCCTCGAAGGTCTGCATCAACTGCTTGAAGCCCTCCCCCTCGGCGCCGCCGAGGAGGCCGTTCGCCTCGACCGCGAAGCCGTCGAAGGACAGCTCGTATTCGCGCATGCCGCGATAGCCGAGCACCTCGATCTCGCCGCCCGACATGCCCTCGGCCGGAAACGGGTCGTCCTCGGTGCCCCTCGGCTTCTGCGCGATGAACATCGACAGGCCCGAATGACCCGGCTCGGTCGCGTCGGTGCGGGCGAGCAGCGTCATCACGTCGGAGCGCGCGGCGTGGGTGATCCAGGTTTTGGCGCCGTCGATCCGCCAGCTTCCGTCGTCCTGCCGGGTCGCGCGGGTGCGCAGGTGGGCCAGATCCGAGCCGGTGTCGGGCTCGGTGAAGACGGCGGTCGGCAGCACCTCGCCCGAGGCGATCCTCGGCAGCCAATGCGCCTTCTGAATCTCGGTGCCGGCGAGCGCGATCAGTTCGCAGGCGATCTCCGAGCGCGTGCCGAGCGAGCCGGCGGCGACCCAGGCCCGGCTCAGCTCCTCCGTGACCACGCACATGGCGAGCTTGCCGAGACCCATGCCGCCGAACTTCGGCGCGACGCAGATGCCGAACACGCCCATTTCGGCCATCTCGGCGACGGTCTCGATGGGGATCAGCGCGTTCTCGAGATGCAGGCGGTGCGCGTCCGGTGCGATGCGCTCCTCAGCGAACCTGCGGAACTGCCCGCGGATCATGTCGAGATCGTCGTCGTCGAGCGTCTCGGAGATCGCGCCGCCCTGCGCCAGGATCGAGGTCAGTTCGCGCCGGTGCGCGGCCGTGTTGCCGTCTGCGAGGAAGAAGGCCACATCGGGATCGGCGGCCAGATCGGCGACGGCGGACGGAAGGTCGAGCTCGCGCGGCCGCACGATCTCGTTCTGGCTCATGGCGATGCCGTCGGCGAGCGAGGCGAGGATCTCGCCGCAGCCGATGAGGACGACCAGCTCGTCCGCGCGGGAGAGTGGACCGGCCGCGGCGCGCGCGGCGGACCAGGCGGCCAGCCGCGCCAGCGTCTGCGCGTAGGTCGCGATCCAGGCGAGCCCGTGCACGGCGCGCTGCTCGTCGTTGAGGGCGGTGGCGCCGATCCGCTCGTCCTCGCCCGCGACCTTGCGGCGCACCGTGCGCGCGGCGGCGTCGGCGTAGCGGCGCGCCGCGTCCGCTGCGGCTTCTGCGCGTGACGTGACGGACGCGGCTCCGGTCGTTCCGTCGGTCATGTCGATCCTTCAGAAGGCAAATGCGTCGTGCGCAGCCGCCTCGCAGCGCCCGCCCGGGCCCTTCGTGTCACGATGCGGTGAGGACAGGCAAGGGCCGTGTGGCCGCTCCGCGGGGCGGGACGCCCCGGCGCCCGACGGGAAGCGCGGGCTCCCCGGATTTCCGAAGGCCTCGCGATGCTGTAGCCTCGCGAGGCCTTCCGGCCGCACTTCCGCGGCCCCTTGACGCTCCTCTTCCGGATGCCGACCTGATGCTTGGATTTATCGTTCGAACGCTCGGCTGCCTCGTGCTCGCGGCGGCCACGCTGTTCGCCATCGGCGACATCGCCCGTTCGCTCAGTGCCGAATCCCTCCGCCTGACCACCATGGCCGAGGCGGCGGGGTTTCTCTCCGAGGAGCCATGGGTGAGGGCGGGCACGCCCGAGGCGGCACCGGCGGGAACCGAGCAGATCTGGTCGGTCGTGTCGCAATGGCCGGTCTCGCCGACGCTGGCGGCGCTCGCGATCCTCGTCCTGCTCCTGGCGCGGCGACGCGAGCACCGCCCCCATTCGCTGTGAAGGGAAGAAGTCCATGACCATCCTCGACCGCATCTTCGGCAAGTCCGAGATGGTGTCCGCCTCCGATGCGCTGCCCGGCCGGCACAGCCCGCTCCCGACGGCGAGCGAGCATTTCGTCAACGGCGCATCGCTCAAGGCGCCGTTCCCGCAAGGGTCCGAGACCGCGATCTTCGGCGCCGGCTGCTTCTGGGGCGTGGAGCGCAAGTTCTGGCAGCGCGACGGCGTTCTGTCCACGGCGGTCGGCTATGCCGGCGGCCACACGCCGAACCCGACCTACGAGGAGGTCTGCTCCGGCCGCACCGGGCACAACGAGGTCGTGCTCGTCGTCTTCGACCCGGAGCGCGTGACCTACGACGAGCTTCTGAAGCTGTTCTTCGAGGCGCACGATCCGACGCAGGGCATGCGCCAGGGCAACGACGTCGGCACGCAGTACCGCTCGGGAATCTACGTGAACTCGGCCGGGCAGCGGCAGGCGGCGGAGGCGGCGAAGGCCGTCTACCAGGACGCGCTGGCCGAGGCCGGGCATCGCGGCACGATCACCACCGAGATCGTCGACGCGCCGGAATTCTACTACGCCGAGGACTACCACCAGCAGTATCTCGCCAAGAATCCGCGCGGCTATTGCGGCATCGGCGGCACGGGCGTCTCCTGCCCGATCGGGACCGGCGTCGCGGCCTGACGCGGATGCGGGGGCGGGCGGTCGTCGGACCGCCCGGTCGCGCTCGACCGTCGGGCCTGTTGAATCTTGGTGCATCGGCCGGAAAGCCGTGGCAGTTTCGGACGTTGGGTGCCGGGCGGGCGCGCCTCGCACCGACCGCTGCCGCCTTTCGCGCCAATCATGCGCCTCGATCAACAGGGAAACGATCCGCCCCATGAAGATGCTCCTCGCCGGCCTTGCGGCCGCAACGCTCCTCTCCGGCACCGCCGGCGCCTTCGCCGAGATCAATCCGGCGATCGTCTACGACCGGGGCGGGCGCACCGACCGCTCCTTCAACGAGGCGGCCTATGTGGGCGCGCAGCGCTACCAGGAGGAGACGGGCACCGAGTTCCGCGACTTCGAGATCCAGGACGACGCCCAGCGCGAGCAGGCGCTGCGCCGCTTCGCGCGCGACGGACATTCGCCCATCATCGCCATCGGCTTCGGCCATCAGGCGGCGCTCGAGGCGGTCGCGCCCGAGTTCCCCGACATCGATTTCGCCATCGTCGATTCCGTCGTCGACCTGCCGAACGTGCGCTCGATCCTCTTCAAGGAGGAGGAGGGCTCCTACCTCGTCGGCCTGCTCGCGGCGATGAAGTCGGAGAGCGGCACGGTCGGCTTCGTCGGCGGCATGGACGTTCCGCTGATCCGCAAGTTCGCCTGCGGCTATAAGGGCGGCGTGCTCGCGACGCGCGAGGACGCGACCGTCATCGAGAACATGACTGGCACGACGGGTGCGGCCTGGAACGACCCGGTGCGCGGCGGCGAGCTCGCCCGCTCGCAGATCGACCAGGGCGCGGACGTCATCTTCCACGCCGCCGGCGGCACGGGCATCGGGGTCCTGCAGACGGCGGCGGACGCCGGCATCTACGGCATCGGTGTCGATTCCAACCAGAACGCCCTGCATCCGGGCAATGTCCTGACCTCGATGGTCAAGCGCGTCGACAACGCCGTGGTGACGGCGCTGACGGACGCGGCCAACGACCAGTGGACGGCCGGCGTCGTCACCTACGGCCTTGCCGACGACGGCATCGCCTATGCGGTGGACGAGAACAACGAGGCGCTCCTGACGCCCGAGATGGTCGCCGCCGCCGAAGAGGCGAAGGCCGCCATCATCGCCGGCGAGATCGAGGTCCACGACTTCATGTCCGACTCGGCCTGCCCGTACTGATTCAGCGAGGGGCGGCCTTCACGGCCGCTCCTCTGACGGGACCATCGCCGAAAGAACCATCGCCTTTCCATGTACACGCCGCCCGCCTTCCGCGAGGACGATCCGAAGATCCTTCGCGCCATGATCCGCGAGACGGGGCTGGCGACCTTCGTCACCGCCACGGCCGACGGCCTGATGGCGACGCCTCTGCCGCTCTTTCTCGACGAGGCCGAGGGCGACAACGGCGTCCTCTACGGCCATCTCGCCAAGGCCAACCCGCAATGGCGCGTGGCGCCCACGCATGAGGCGCTGGCGATCTTCGCGGGGCCGGACGCCTACGTCACCCCCTCCTGGTACGCCTCCAAGGCCGAGCACGGGAAGGTCGTGCCGACCTGGAACTACGCCGCCGTCCACGCCTACGGCGTGCCGGAATTCTTCGAGGACGAGGCGCGGCTGCACGCGGTGGTCTCGCGCCTGACCGATCTCCACGAGGCGCCGCGGGAAACGGCCTGGGCGGTCGGCGACGCGCCTCCGGCCTTCGTGGCATCGCAGCTCAAGGGCATCGTCGGCCTTCGCCTGCCGATCGCGCGGATCGAGGGAAAGCGAAAGGCCAGCCAGAACCGGCCGGCGGCGGACCGCGACGGCGTCGCCCAAGGCCTGTCGGAAAGCGCCCGCGAGGCCGACCGCCGGATGGGAGCGATGGTGCCGACCGATCCGCGCTGACCGTCAGTAGTGCGGCGGCCGGGTGATCTCGGGCCGGGGCGTCGCGACCTCCTCCAGCGACAGGAACCGCTGCGCCAGCTCGCGCAAGGTCTTCTCCAGCCGGTCGATCGTCTCGCCCTGTCGGCGCACCTCGTCGGACAGCTCCTCGATGGCGAGGCCCTGATGGGCAGTCAGCTCCTGCAGCGCCAGGATCGCGGGATCGGCGCTCATGCCAGGATCTCCGACAGGATGGCGCGGGCCTCCCCGTCGAGCGGCTTCGGCCGCCGGGTCGCAGGATCGATGTGGACGTGGACGAAGATCCCTTCCGCCGAGGTCTCGTCCTCGTCGTTGCGGAAGACGCCGATCTCGTAGGAGACCGAGGAGGAGCCGAGTCTGGCGATCCGCAGGCCGACCTCGATCCGGTCAGGGAAGCGGACCTCCGCCAGATAGCGGCAGCCGGTCTCGGCCACGAAGAACAGCCGGCTGCCGTCGGCCGGCAGGCGCGAGCCGAACAGCCAGCTCGTCACGGCCGTGTCGAAGTAGGAGTAGTAGGCTGCGTTGTTCAGGTGCCCGAACATGTCGTTGTCCGACCAGCGCGCGGTGATGGGCACGAGGGCGCGATAGTCGGAGCGGCGCTGCCGCCGCGGCCTGGCCTCGGACATGTCGGTCTCCTTCGATGCGACGTTTACGTGCTCGTCAGTTGACAGGATGGGCCCGCACGCGCAACGGCTTATCGCGACACGCAGGCGGGCAAGTCCAGTCTGGCCCTTTCCCCTCCGTCCCTCTACTTTCCCTCGAACGTCCCGAAGGTCCGGCAGGAGCGCATGGCGGCAGCGATCGAGCTCATCGGCATCGACAAGAGCTTCGGCGCGGTCCGCGCCAACCGCGACATCCACCTGACCGTGGAGAAGGGGACGATCCACGGCATCGTCGGAGAGAACGGCGCCGGCAAGTCGACGCTGATGTCGATCCTTTACGGCTTCTACCAGGCCGACCGCGGCGAGATCCGCGTGGCCGGCAAGCCGGTCGCGATCCACGACCCTAACGCGGCGATCGCCGCGGGCATCGGCATGGTCCACCAGCATTTCATGTTGGTGGAGAACTTCACCGTCGTCGAGAACGTCATGCTGGGGGCCGAGCAGTCGGCCTTCCTGCGCTCGGGCATCGCGCGGGTGCGCGGGCAGCTGCGCGAGCTCGCCGCCGAGCACGGGCTGACCATCGATCCGGACGCCGTCGTCGGCGAACTCCCGGTGGGGCTCCAGCAGCGCGTGGAGATCATCAAGGCGCTCTACCGCGGCGCCGAGATCCTGATCCTCGACGAGCCGACGGGCGTCCTGACGCCGGCCGAGGCGGACCAGCTCTTCGGCGTCCTCAAGGCGCTGCGCGACGAGGGCAAGACGGTCGTGCTCATCACCCACAAGCTGCGCGAGATCATGGCCGTGACGGACGCGGTCTCGGTCATGCGCCGCGGCGAGATCGTGGCGACGCGCAAGACCGCCGAGACGAGCGTCGGCGAACTCGCCGAACTGATGGTCGGGCGGCGCGTGCTCCTGCGCGTCGACAAGGGCGAGGGCCGGCCGGGCGAGGTCAAGCTCGACGTGAGGAACCTGACCGTCGAGGACGGGCGCGGCGTGACGATGACCAAGGACGTCTCGTTCCAGGTCCGCGCCGGCGAGATCGTCGGCATCGCCGGGGTTGCCGGCAACGGCCAGTCCGAGCTTCTGGAAGCGCTGTCGGGCATCCGCCGAGCCAAGTCGGGTGCCGTCGTCCTGAACGGAACCTCGCTCGACCCTGCAGCCGAGCGCGACCCCTCGATGCTGCGCGCCATGGGCCTCGCCCACGTGCCGGAGGACCGGCACCACATGGGCCTTGTCCTCGCCTTCACCGAGGCAGAGAACGCCATCCTCGGCTACCACAACGAGCCCCGCTTCTCGCGCGGACCCCTGCTCGACACCGGCGAGATCCGGCGCGAGGCCGAGGAGAAGATCGCCGCCTACGACATCCGCCCGCCTTCGCCGGACCTGAAGACCGCGAACTTCTCGGGCGGCAACCAGCAGAAGATCGTGCTGGCGCGCGAGATGGAGCGCGACCCGGACGTGCTTCTCATCGGCCAGCCGACGCGCGGCGTCGATGTCGGCGCCATCGAATTCATCCACCGCCGCATCGTCGAGATGCGCGACGCCGGCAAGGCGATCCTTCTGGTCTCGGTCGAGCTCGACGAGATCCGGGCGCTGTCGGACCGCATCCTCGTGATGTTCGACGGGCGCATCGTCGGCGAGCGCGGCCCCGACGCCGACGAGGGCGAACTCGGCCTCCTCATGGCCGGCGCAGAGGGGAGGGACGCGGCGTGAACACCGAGCGAGCCCGTCGATACGAGTTGCCTCTATGAGCCGTCCCTACGCCAAGCTGCCCGGCTGGATCGACCACGGGGTGATCCCGCTCGTGAACGTTGCGGTGGCCTTCCTCGTCGCCGGGCTCGTGGTGCTGGCGGTCGGCGAAAGCCCGATCGAGGCGGCGCGGCTGATGCTGCGCGGGGCCTTCGGCTACGGCGAGGGCCTCGGCTTCACGCTCTACTACACGACGAGCTTCATCTTCACCGGGCTCGCGGTCGCCGTCGCCTTCCATGGCGGGCTCTTCAACATCGGCGGGGAAGGGCAGGCCTATCTCGGGGGCTTGGGCGTCGCGCTGGTGGCGCTGAACCTCGACGGCACCTTCCCCTGGTGGATCAACCTGCCGCTCGCGGTGCTGGCCTCGGCCGCCTTCGGCGCCGCCTGGGCCTTCATCCCGGCGATCCTCCAGGCCAAGCGCGGCAGCCACGTCGTCATCACGACGATCATGTTCAACTTCATCGCCACCGCGCTGATGGTGTATCTCATCGTCAACGTGCTGCGCCCCGCGCAAACCATGCAGCCGGAGACGCGGCGCTTCCTGGAAGGCGGGCAGCTGCCCAAGCTCGGGCCCCTCTTCGAATGGTTCGGCGCCTCCATGGGCGGCGCGCCGCTGAACGTCTCCTTCTTCGTCGCGCTTCTCGCCGCCTTCCTCGTCTGGGTGCTGATCTGGCGCACGCGCCTCGGCTACGAGATCCGAACGCTCGGCTTCTCGCCGTCCGCCGCGCGCTATGCCGGCATGCGGCAGGTGAAGCTCGTGGTCATCATCATGCTGATCTCGGGCGGCCTCGCCGGCATGATGGCGCTGAACCCGGTGATGGGCGACCAGTACCGCCTGCAGATCGACTTTCCCGCCGGCGCCGGCTTCGTCGGCATCGCGGTGGCGCTGATGGGGCGCGGCCATCCGGCCGGGATCGTGCCGGCCGCGCTCCTCTTCGGCGTCCTCTACCAGGGCGGGGCGGAGCTCGCCTTCGACATGCCGCAGATCTCGCGCGACATGATCGTCATCATCCAGGGCCTCGTGATCCTCTTCGCCGGCGCGCTGGAGAACATGTTCCGGCCGGGCATCGGCGCGGCCTTCCAGGCGGTGCGCTTTCGCGATCCCCAGGCCGGCGGGGTGGAGACCAAGAGCTGATGGACGCGGTCTTCCTCAATCTTCTGGATTCGACGATCCGGCTTTCGGTGCCGCTGCTGCTCGCGGCGCTCGCGGGGCTCTATTCGGAGCGCGCCGGCGTCTTCGACATCTCGCTGGAAGGCAAGATGCTGATCGCGGCCTTCGCCAGCGCCACCGCCGCAGCGGTCACCGGCTCGGCGCTCTACGGGCTTCTCGCGGGGCTTTGCGCGGCGGTTCTCTTCGCGCTCGTCCACGGTCTCGCCTCAATCACCTATCGCGGCAACCAGATCGTCTCGGGCGTCGCCATCAACTTCATCGCCGCAGGCCTGACGATCATCCTCGGCGGCGCGTGGTTCGAGCAGGGCGGGCGCACCCCGCCGCTCACCGCCGACCAGCGCTTCTCCGACATCGCGCTGCCCTTCGCCGATCAGGTCGCCCCGGTGCCGGTCCTCGGGCCGCTCTATTCGAACGTGATCTCCGGGCAGAGCCTTCTGGTCTATCTCGCCTTCGCCATGGTGCCGATCTCCTGGTGGGTGCTGTTCCGCACCCGCTTCGGCCTGCGGCTGCGGGCCGTCGGCGAGAACCCGGCGGCGGTCGACACGGCCGGCATCTCGGTGATGGTCCTGCGCTACCGAGCCGTGATCATCTGCGGGCTGCTGACGGGTGCCGCCGGCACCTACATCGCGCTCGTCCAGGCCGCCGGCTTCAACCGCGACATGACGGCGGGGCGCGGCTTCATCGCGCTCGCCGCGCTCATCTTCGCCAAGTGGAAGCCCGTGCCGGTGATGTTCGCCTGCCTTCTCTTCGGCTTCCTCGACGCCTTCGCGATCCGGGCGCAGAACATGACCTTCCCGCTGATCGGTCAGGTGCCGCCGCAGGCGATCCAGGCGCTGCCCTACATCCTGACGGTCGTGCTTCTGGCCGGCTTCATCGGCCGGGCCGTTCCCCCCAAGGCCGGCGGCGTGCCATACGTGAAGGAACGTTAGCCTCCTTCGGGGACTTCACTCCGGTACCATGTCAGACGACCTCTTCCACCTCGCCCGGCGCGCGATGGCCAAATGCCATGCGCCCTATTCGAACTTCCCCGTCGGGGCCTCGATCCGCACGGCGGACGGCCGCCTGTATTCGGGCTGCAACATCGAGGTGGTGAGCTTCCCGGAAGGCTGGTGCGCCGAGACGACCGCGATCGCGCACATGGTGATGGACGGCGGCGGCAAGATCGCCGAGGTCGCGGTGGTCGCCTCGAAGCTGCGCGCCTGCTCGCCTTGCGGCGGCTGCCGCCAGCGCCTCGCCGAGTTCGGAACGGCCGAGACGCAGGTCCATCTCTGCGATGCCGAGGAGGGCGTCGTCGAGACCGTGTCGCTCGGCACGCTCCTGCCGCACGCCTTCCCCACGGACGCCGTCTCGTGACGACCGCCGTCTCCCACATCGCCGCGCGCATCGAAGGCTTGAAGCCCCGGATCGCGCTCGTCCTCGGCTCGGGGCTCGGCTCGCTCGTCTCCGAGGTCGAAGGCGCGATCCGCATCCCCTATGGCGAGATCCCGGACTTCCCGCAGAGCGCGGTGACGGGGCATGCCGGCGAACTCGTCGCCGGGCGCCTCGCCGGCGTCGAGGTTCTGATCCTGTCGGGCCGCATCCACTATTACGAGGCGGGCGATCCGGCGGCGATGCGCCCGGCGCTGGCGGTGCTCAAACGCCTCGGCGTCGAGATCCTGGTGCTGACGAACGCGGCCGGCTCGGTGAACCCCGGCATCGCCCCGGGCGAGGTGATGCTGATCGAGGACCACATCAATTTCTCGGGGCTGAACCCCTTGATCGGCGAGCGGTCCGAGGCTCGCTTCACCGGCATGACGACCGCCTACGACAAGGACCTGCGCAAGGCGATGATCGACGCGGCGCAGAGGATCGGCGTTCCCCTTCACGAGGGCGTCTACGTCTGGTTCTCCGGACCGTCCTTCGAGACGCCGGCCGAAATCCGCATGGCGCGCCGCCTCGGGGCCGACGCGGTCGGCATGTCGACCGTGCCCGAGACGATCCTGGCGCGCTTCCTCGGCCTTCGGGTCGTGGCCGCCTCAGTCGTCACCAATTTCGGGGCCGGGATGACCGGCGACGAACTCTCCCACGACGAGACCAAGGACGTGGCGCCGAGGGGCGGGGCGAAGCTCGCCCAGATCCTGAAAAGCGCCCTGCCGGAGTTCTGAACGCCATGAGCGAGACCGATTTCGCCCATGAGGCGCGGCACCTGATCGCCTGCCTCGACCTCACCAATCTCGACGACGGCTGCACGCAAGCGGACGTCGAGTCGCTGATCGAACGGGCCGAGACGCCGGAAGGGCCGGTCGCCGCCATCTGCATCTGGCCGCGCTTCGTCGCCCATGCCCAGCCGCGCCTGCCGCAAGGCATGAGGCTCGCGACCGTGGTCAACTTCCCCGAAGGCGGCGAGGACATCCTCGCCGTCCAGGACGAGGTGCGGCGGGCGCTCGACGACGGGGCGGACGAGATCGACTACGTCGTTGCCTGGCGCCGGATCGAGAACGACCCGGGCTACACGGCCGACCATGTCGCCAAGGTCCGCGAGGCGGCGGGGGGCGCGACGCTGAAGACGATCCTGGAGACCGGCGACCTCAAGGACCCGGCGCTGGTCGAGATGGCGGCGGTGGCGGCGCTGCGCGGCGGCGCCGACTTCCTCAAGACATCGACGGGCAAGACCGGGACGGGTGCCTCGCTTCCGGCCGTGCGGATTCTCCTGCGCTCGATCCTGCAGCACGAAGGCCGCGCGGTCGGGCTGAAGCCGTCCGGGGGCATCAGGAGCTTCGAGGACGCGCGGGCCTATCGCGACCTCGCCGACGAGGTGATGGGCGAGGGCTGGGCGACGCCCTCCACCTTCCGCCTCGGCGCCTCCGGCGTCCTGTCGGATCTCATCGCCGTCGCCAAAGGCGAGCGGCGCGGGCAAGTGAAGGACCGCTATTGATGGCCATGCTTCCGCAGGAATTCGTTCGCCTCAAGCGGGACGGCCAGCAGCTCGACCCCGTCGAGATCAAGGCCTTCATCGACGGCTTCGAGGGCGAGCGCGTGACCGAGGGGCAGATCGCGGCGCTCGCCATGGCGGTCTTCTTCAACGGATTGTCGCGCGAGGAGACGGTGGCGCTGACGCTCGCCATGCGCGATTCGGGCGACGTCCTCGACTGGTCCGGCATCGACCGGCCGATCGTCGACAAGCATTCGACGGGCGGCGTCGGCGACAACGTCTCCCTGATGCTCGCGCCCATCGTCGCCGCCTGCGGCGCGGGCGTGCCGATGATCTCGGGCCGCGGCCTCGGCCACACCGGCGGCACGCTCGACAAGATGGAATCGATCCCCGGCTACTCGGTCTCGCCGGACAACGCGCTGTTCCGGAAGGTGACCGACGAGATCGGCTGCGCCATCATCGGCCAGACCGGGCGCCTCGCGCCGGCCGACAAGCGCTTCTACGGCATCCGCGACGTCACCGCGACGGTGGAGTCGATCCCGCTCATCACGGCCTCGATCCTGTCGAAGAAGCTCGCGGCCGGCCTGCAGGGCCTCGTCCTCGACGTGAAGTCCGGGTCCGGCGCCTTCATGTCCACCGAGGCCGGGGCGCGCGAACTCGCACAGAGCCTCGTCGAGGTCGCCAACGGCGCCGGATTGAAGACGACCGCGCTGCTCACCGGCATGGACGAGTCGCTCGCCTCCGACGCCGGCAACGCGGTGGAGGTGCGCAACGCGGTGCGGTTCCTCACGGGCGAACACCGCGACGTGCGTCTCCTGGCGGTGACGCTGGCGCTTGCCGGCGAGATGGTGGAACTCGCGGGTCTCGCAGAGACGCGCGAGGAGGGGCTCGCCAAGGCGACCGCCGCGCTCGGGGACGGGCGCGCGGCGGACATCTTCGGAAAGATGGTGCACGCTCTGGGCGGCCCCGCCGATTTCGTCGAGCGGATGGACGACCATCTGCCGAAGGCGGACCTCGTGCGACCGGTTCATGCCGAGGGGACCGGTCCGGTCGCCTCGGTGGACACGCGCGGCCTCGGACTCGCCGTCGTGGCGCTCGGCGGCGGCCGCACCCGGCCGCAGGACGGCGTCGACCACGCCGTCGGCCTGACCGAACTGGCGGCCATCGGCGACGAGGTCTTGGCCGACCGACCGCTCTGCTTCGTCCACGCGCGAAACGAGGCGGCGTTCGCCGAGGCCGAGCGCATGGTCCGCGCGGCCTACAGGCTCGGGGAGGGAACGCCGGGCCAGAGCCCGGCCGTCATCGACCGGTTCGGAGCCTGATCGCGGCCGGCCCCCTACGAAGCCCTCATCCCCCTGCCGGGACTTGTCTCCCGTCGGGGAGAAGGAAGCGGCTTCGATGCGGGAGCATACTCTGGAAACGAAGGCGCCATTCCCTCTCCCTCCGGGGAGAGGGTGGCCGCGAAGCGGTCGGGTGAGGGCCTGAAGGGCTCGGCACTGCCGAGCGCGGCCGTTGCGCCTATTTCGTGCCGTACATCCGGTCGCCGGCGTCGCCGAGGCCGGGGATGATGTAGCCCTTCTCGTTCAGCTTCTCGTCGATCGAGGCGGTGAAGACCTGCACGTCCGGATGCGCGGCGCGGAAGCGCTCGATCCCCTCCGGCGCGGCGAGCAGGCAGAGGAAGCGGATGTTCCTCGCACCGCGCTCCTTCAGCTTCTCCATCGCCGCGATGGCCGAGTTGGCGGTCGCGAGCATCGGATCGACGGCGATGACGAGGCGGTTCTCCAGATCCTCCGGCGCCTTGAAGTAGTACTCGACCGCCTCCAGCGTCTCGTGGTCGCGATAGAGCCCGATATGGGCGACGCGGGCGGCCGGGACGAGGTCGAGCATGCCCTCCAGAAGCCCGTTGCCGGCGCGCAGGATCGAGGCGAAGACGAGCTTCTTTCCCTCCAGGATCGGCGCGTCCATCTCCATGATGGGGGTCTCGATGCGCATGGTGGTGAGGTCGAGTTCGCGCGTCACCTCGTAGCAGAGCAGCGTCGAGATCTCGCGCAGGAGGCGCCGGAAGCTGGCCGTCGAGGTCTCCTTCTTGCGCATGAGGGTCAGCTTGTGCTGGACGAGCGGATGGTCGACGACGGTCACACCGTTCATGCGGGAAGTCTCCTTCGGGCGATCGACGGGCGTTCTACCGGCTCGGCTTGGGGGCGCCAAGCCGGATCGCGTCCATGACGAGACGTTGGAGCAGCGTGCCGCGCGTCTCCTCGTCCACGAAGGCGGCCTCGACGGCGTTGCGCGTGAGGGCCAGACGCTCGGGCGCGGTGAAGCCGGCGTCCCGCGCGAAGGCGTATTCGGCGTCGAGCGAGGTGCCGAAGAAGGGCGGATCGTCCGACGACACGGTGACGCGCACGCCCGCGTCGTGGAGCGCCCGCAGCGGATGGGCTTCGGCCGAGCCGAAGACGCCGAGCGCGAGGTTGGAGCCGGGGCAGACCTCCAGCGTGACGCCCTCGGACGCAAGGCGTGCCACCAGCGCTTCGTCCTCGATCGCCCGCACGCCGTGCCCGATCCGCGAGACGCGCAACTGATCGAGCGTCTCGGCGATGGCCTCGGGACCGGCGAACTCTCCGGCATGAGCCGTCAGGCGCAGCCCGGCGGCCCGCGCGACGTCGAAGGCCGTGGCGAAGTCCCGTGGACGGTGGCGACGCTCGTCGCCCGCAAGGCCGAAGCCGGTGACGAGCGGGTGCGCGAGCCCGGCGGCGAAACGCGCCGTCGCCTCGACGGCCTCCGGCCCGAGATGGCGGACGCCGACGACGACGAGCCGGGCGACGATGCCGTGTTCGGCCTCGGCCTGCCGGATGCCCTCCGCCAGACCGGCGAGATAGGCCTCCGGGGAGAGGCCGGCCGAGGCCGCGTGGTCAGGCGAGACGAAGAACTCGGCGTAGATGGCGCCGTCGGCGGCGATCGACGCCAGGTACTCGAAGGCGAGGCGGCGATAGTCGTCCTCGTCGCGAAAGAGCGCGGCCACCCGGTCGTAGGCCTGGAGGAACCCGGAGAAACCGTCCCAGCGGTATCGGTCCGCGCCGATCAGATCGCCGAGATCGATCCCGTGCTTGCGCGCCGTCGCCAGGGCCAGCGCCGGCGAGGCGGTGCCCTCCACATGGACGTGGAGTTCGGCCTTGGGCTCGGCGGCCGTCACAGGAAACTTCTCCCATGCCGGCCCGGCGCGAGGCGGAGATGGGCGGCGGCGCTCTCGCCGATGTCGGCGAAGGTGGCGCGCTGCCCGATGTCGCGCACCGCGATGCCGGGACCGAAGCCGAGCACCGGCACGCGCTCGCGGGTGTGGTCGTTGCCCCTAAAGGTCGGATCGCAGCCGTGGTCGGCGGTGATGATGGCAAGGTCGCCCGGACGCAGGGCGGCGTGCAGTTCGGGCAGACGGGCGTCGAAGCGCTCCAGCGCGTCGGCGTAGCCGGGCACGTCCCGCCGGTGGCCGAACTCGGAATCGAAGTCGACGAAATTGGCGAAGACGAGGTCGCCGTCGCGGGCCTCGTCCAGAGCCTCCAGCAGCTTGTCGAACTGCGCCATGTTGCCGGCCCCCTTCAGGACCGTGGTCACGCCCTTGTGGGCGAAGATGTCGCCGATCTTGCCGACCGCGATGACCCGACCCCCGCTCGCCTCCACGCGGTCGAGCAGGGTCTCCTCCGGAGGCGGGGTGGCATAGTCGCGCCGGTTGGCGGTGCGCTTGAAGGTCTTGGCGCCGTCGCCCACGAAGGGCCGGGCGATGACGCGGCCGATGTTCAGGGGATCGACGTGGGCCCGCGCGATCTCGCAGAGCCGATAGAGGCGTTCGAGGCCGAAATGGGTCTCGTGGGCGGCGATCTGGAAGACGGAATCGGCCGAGGTGTAGACGATGGGCTTGCCGGTGGCGACGTGCGCCTCGCCGAACTCCTCGATCACCTGCGTGCCCGAGCCGTGCCGGTTTCCGAGAATCCCCGGAAGCTCCGCCTCCTCGACGATCGCCTCGATCAGCTCGGCCGGAAAGGTCGGGACCGTTTCGGGGAAGTAGCCCCAGTCGAAGGCGACCGGCAGTCCGGCGATCTCCCAGTGGCCGGACGGCGTGTCCTTCCCGTTCGACGTCTCCGCGGCGGTCCCGAACAGCCCTTCCGGTTCGGGGCCGGGAAAGCCCGCAGCGCGGGGCAGGCCGAGCCGGTCGAGATGGGGGAGGTCCAGCAGCCCCGCGCGCAGGCCCTCGCGGTCGGCCCGCCCAAGCTCGGCGGCGCGGCGGATGTTCCCGTAGGTGTCCGCGCCCTCGTCGCCGTAGGCGCTCGCGTCCGGGGCCCTTCCGACGCCGAAGGAATCGAGGACGATCAGGATGGCGCGGGACATCGCGGCCCTTTCAGGCAAAGGCGTCAGAGTGCCACGGCGCCCCGTCCCCGGGCAATCCCGGCCGGTCCCGCTACTGGCTCCGGGCGCGTCCCTCGCGCGCGCCGAACTGGCCGATCGCCGCGTCGAAGCCGCCCGAAGCGTCGCCGATCGTGACCGTCGGCTCGCAGTTCGGCGAACAGGAATAGGTGCTGCGCTCGGCCTGCCGGTAGACTCGGACCGAGGAAATCTCCACGGCGTTCACCGCCACCGTTTCGTCGAGGACCGGATCGCCCGAGGGGCCGAGGACGACGAGATTGGTCACGCCGTAGGAGCGGCCCGTGAGGATGAGCGTGCGGGAATCGTGGACGGAGACGTCGACGATGGACGGGTTGCCGATGATGACGGTGGAGGCCGCGTCCTCGATCTTGAGCACGCGCGCATGGTCCATCGCCACGGTGATGGTCGGCGCCGCGGTTTCGGCGAAGGCGCGCGGCGGCACCGCGAGGAGCGCGAGGACGAGCCCGGCGAGGAGGAGGGGACGGGACGGCACGGACGGAACCTCGCGCGGGGGATCTGGCCGGCAAGACTATCCGCGCCGCGATTAAGTCAAGTTTAACGGGCCGCGGCCACCGAAATTTTACCCTGCGAAAGGCGAGGCGGCATTTACCGATCGGTGACGCTGTCCCTTAGGCAATCGGAAGGAGGGGTACCGGTAGATTGCGGTCATCCGATCGACGGGACTTGTCGACGGGAGTGAATTTACAAGCGGACTGTAAGGAGTTCCCAATGTCCAAGTTCTTCCTGCGCTTCAAGCGCGACGAAAAGGGTGCCACCGCGATCGAGTACGGCCTGATCGCCGCCCTCATGTCGGTCGTCGTCATCGGTGCCATCACGGCGCTCGGTGGCCCGCTCAAGACGACGTTCACAAACATCGGCTCGACGCTGACTTCGCAGTCGGCGACGGTCGAGAAGGCCAAGTAAGCTTTCCGACGCAGACGAACCGTGATCGCTTCGACCATCTTCTTCGTCGTCGTCATGGCTTTGGCCATGCTCTCCGACATCCGGTCGATGACGATCCCGAACCGCCTGAATCTCGCTCTCGTCACGGTCTTCGCGCTGTCGGTCCTCTGGGCCGGCATGCCGGGGGCCGCGATGGCGTTCCACGTCCTCTTCGCCCTCGCCGTCCTCAGCGCCACCGCTGGGCTCTTCGCCATGGGCTGGATGGGGGGAGGGGACGCCAAGCTCATCGCCGCCACGGCGCTGTGGTTCGGCCCAAGCCTTCTCTTCCTAGATTACATGATGCTCGCCGCTCTCCTCGGAGGCGGCGTGACGCTCGCGCTCCTCGCGGCCCGCGCGATGCTGCGGCCGACGACGGGACTTGTCTTCCTCGACCGGCTGCTCCTGCCGACGAACGGCATTCCCTACGGCGTCGCCCTCGGCGCAGCCGGGATCCTCGTCGCCCTCTCCGGCGACGGGACCGCGATCCTCTCCTGAAGCTTGCGCCGCGCCGAAGACATCTCCGGGTAGGCGAAAGATTAGATTTGATTAACCATACATTGAGGGTTTGCCGCCGATAACGATCCGGTGGCGTGCCGCTGGGGCGCGCCGGCGGACGAGGGATCGGATGAAGCTGGCGCGTCTTGCGGTTTTCGGGATCGCGATCCTGGCGGCGGCGGGCGCCGGCCTCGTGGCGGTCAACATGACGGCGTCCAAGCCGGCGGAGCCGATCATCATCACCGCCCCGGCCTCCGAGCCGTCGGTTCAGCTGGTGGAGATCCTCGCCACGACCCGCGCCCTTCCGATGGGGCACAGCATCGAGGGCGCGCTTGCTTGGCGGACCTGGCCGAAGGACGCGGTCAGCGAGGATCTGATCCTGCGCGAGACCCGGCCCGACGCCGTCAGCGAGATCGGGCGCTCCGTCGCCCGGCAGAGCTTCTTTGCGGGCGAGCCCGTGCGCGAGGCCAAGCTCGTGCGCGCAGACCGCGGCTTCATGTCCGCGATCCTCCCGAGCGGCAAGCGGGCGGTCGCCGTGCGCATCGCCGCCGAGACCTCCGCCGGCGGCTTCATCCTGCCCAACGACCATGTCGACGTGATCATGACGCGGGACGTGGACGGGCGGTTCGAGACCGAGACGATCCTCCACAATCTGCGCGTCCTGGCCATCGACCAGACGATCGAGGAGCAGGACGGCGCGAGCGTCGTCGTCGGCTCGACCGCGACGATGGAGGTCGATCCAGCCCAGGCCGAGGCGCTGACCGTCGCCCAGAGGATGTCCGACAGCCTCGTCCTGTCGCTGCGCGCCATGAGCGATTCCGTTCCGGGCAGCGAAGGATACGCCCGCTTCCTCCTCGAGCGGGAGGAGGCGCCCGAGCGCACCAGCGTGAAGCTCGTGCGCTACGGCCAGACCACAGACGTCGTGACGCGGAACTGAACGGATGTTCGCGATGAAGCCTTCCGTGTCTCCCCGCCTGTCCGGCCTCGCGCTCGCGGCGCTGACGGGCCTTGCCGTCTTCTCCACGGCGCCCGCCCCCGCCATCGCGCAGGACAGCCCGATCGTCGCCGTCACGCGGCCCCAGCAGTCGATCTCCCTTGGTCTCGACAAGTCCCGCGTCATCGACCTGCCGCGCGACGCGCACGACATCCTGGTCGCCAACCCCGCCGTCGCGGACGCCGTGACGCGCACGGCGCGCCGCATCTACATCTTCGGCAAGCGCATCGGGCAGACCAACATCTTCGTCTTCGACGGGGCAGGACAGGAGATCGCCGTCCTCGACATCCGCGTCGAGCGAGACATCGCCGGGCTGGAGGAGACGATCCGCCGCTTCCTGCCCACGGCGGAGGTCCGGGCGGAGATGCTGAACGACAACGTCGTCCTGACCGGCACCGTGATGACGCCGCAGGACGCCGCCCAGGCCGTGCGGCTCGCCGAGATCTACGTGACCGGCGGCGAGGCGACGACCAGCCAGTACATCGTCTCGGCGTCCGGGTCGTCCAGCGCGGCCGGCGGATCGGGCGTCTCACAGCTCGGCGAGGAGCGCCAGCGCTCGCAGATCGTCAACCTCCTCGACATCCAGGGCGAGGATCAGGTGACGCTGAAGGTGACCGTCGCCGAGGTCCAGCGCTCCATCATCAAGCAATTGGGCTTCAACGGAACGCTGTCCGGTGTGATCGACGGAATGAGCTTCGCCGCGATCGGAGACAATCCGTTCGGCCTCGGCAAGGCGATCACGCAACAGGGGGCGGCCTTCCTCGGCTCGGTCGGCTCGGGCTCGCTGGACGCTCAGTTGAACGCGATGGAGCAGGCGGGCGTCATGCGGACGCTGGCCGAGCCGAGTCTGACGGCCATCTCAGGGGAGAACGCGAGTTTCCGGGTGGGCGGGCAGTTCGTCGTTCCGGTAGGCAAGTCCGACACTCCAGGGCTGCCCGCACAGCCCCCGATCACCGAGATCATCGGTTACGACGCAGCCGGACGACCGCTCACGCGGACGACCCCGGGCACGCCGGCAGTTCCAGGTTCGCTTGAGTACGAAAGCCGCGAGGTCGACTACGGCATTGGGCTGGATTTCACACCGGTCGTCCTGGGCCCCGGTCGCATCAGCCTGAAGGTCCGCACGGCCGTCTCCGAACCCACCTTCGAATCGCCGTTCAATATTCCCGGCGGCAACGGAGCGGCCACGAACGCGATCGGCATCCGCAAGCGCCTCGCCGACACGACGGTCGAGCTTCCCTCTGGCGGCTCGCTCGTCATCGCCGGCCTCGTGCGCGACGAGGTGCGCCAGGTCGTCTCGGGCTTTCCGGGACTGTCGCGCCTGCCGGTCCTCGGCACGCTGTTCCGCTCCCGGGACTTCCAGCGCTACGAGACCGAGCTCGTCGTCATCGTCACGCCCTATCTCGTGCGCCCCGTCGCGCGCCAGGAGCTGACGCGTCCCGACGACGGCCTCGCCTTCACCTCGGACGGCTCGGCCAACTTTCTCGGGCGCATCAACCGCGTCTACGGGGCGACCGAGACCAATCTTCCTCCCGGCCGCTACAACGGCCATGTCGGATACATCTACAAATGATTCGGCTCGCGTCTCCCGCCCTCGCCGCCCTGCTCCTCGCCGGCTGCGCCAACGTCCATCACATCGAGGTCGGCCCGGTGCCGACGGACTACCGGACCCAGCATCCGATCGTCGTCTCGGAGGGCGAGACGGTCCTGGAGATCCCCGTGACCGCGCACGACACGCGGCTGACGCTGGGCTCGTCCTCGCGCATCGACGAGTTCGCCGATCGCTTCCGCCATTCGCGCTCCGCGGCCGTCCGCCTGATGGTGCCGGTCGGGTCCCTGAACGAGCAGGCCGCCCGGCTCGCCGCGGTCGACGCCGTGTCGCGCCTGCGGGCGCGCGGCGTCCCGCACGACCGGATCGTCGTCTCCAGCTACGCGTCCGGCGGCGTATCGGGACCGGTCCCGCTGCGTCTCGCCTACTCCTCGCTCCAGGCGAGCGTCGCCCCCTGCGGCCGCTGGCCGGAGGACCTCGCCTCCACCCACGACAACCGCAACTACTTCAATTTCGGCTGCGCCAGCCAGGCGAACCTTGCCGCCCAGATCGCCGATCCGCAGGATCTGCTCACCCCTCGCGGGCGCAGCGAGATCGACGCGGCGCGCCGCACCACGTCTCTGGGCCGCTACCGCGCCGGTCAGCCCCTGCCGACCTCCGGGGAGGTGAACTACTGATGGCCGCCCTCGCACAAGCCGCCGCGCACGCCGCGCAGCCCCGCCCCGCCTACGAGGCCGCCCCGGCCCTTCGGACCGTGCCCCGAATCTCGGTCCAGGCCTTCGTCGAGACGGTCGCGACCTTCGAGGCCATCGAGGAGGCCGGCCGCGACCGGCGGATGGTCAAGGCGCAGGTCCGCGTCCAGAACGGCGGCATCAAGGCCGCCTGTGCGCATTATTCGTCGTCGCCGACGCCCAACCTCATCATCATCGAGAGCGCGCTCGATCCCGATCCGCTGCTCGCCGAGCTCGACGGTCTGGCGCAGCACTGCGATCCGGGCTCCAAGGTGCTCGTCGTCGGGCGGCACAACGACGTGCGGCTCTATCGCGAGCTGATGCAGCGCGGCATCTCCGAATATCTCGTCGCGCCCGTCGGGCTCGTCGACATCCTGGAGCCGATCGCGCGCATCTTCGTCGACGACGAGGCCGAGCCGCTCGGACGCACGCTCGCCTTCATCGGCGCGAAGGGCGGCGTCGGCTCTTCGACGATCGCCCACAACGTCGCCTGGAGCGTCGCGAAGCTGTTCTCCGCGGAGGTCGTCCTGTGCGACCTCGATCTGCCCTTCGGCACGGCGAACATCAATTTCGACCAGGACCCGCCGCAGGGCATCGCCGAGGCGCTGCACTCGGCCGACCGCGTCGACGAGGTTCTGCTCGACCGGCTGCTCGTGCGCTGCGCCGAGCATCTGTCGCTGCTCGCCGCGCCCTCCGTCCTCGACCGCACCTACGACTTCCACGCGGACGCCTTCGCCACCCTCATCGAGGCCGCGCAGCGCTCCACGCCGGTCGTCGTGCTCGACGTGCCCCATCTCTGGAACGAATGGACGCGCTCGGTGCTGCGGCAGGCGGACGAGGTCGTCGTCACCGCGATCCCGGATCTGGCGAATCTGCGCAACGCCAAGAACTTCGTCGACACGCTGAAGGCGCTTCGCCCGAACGACCCCCCGCCGCGCATCGTCCTCAACCAGGTCGGCGCCCCCAAGCGGCCCGAGATCCCCGCCGCCGAGTTCCTCGACGCGCTCGGCCTGGAGGCCGTCGCCACGATCGGCTTCGATCCGCAGCTCTTCGGAACCGCCGCCAACAACGGACAGATGATCGCCGAGGCCGATCCCAAGCACGCGGTCAACGAGTCGATGCGCGAGCTCGCCCACCTCGTGACGGGACGCTCGTCGGCCAAGCGCGGAAAGCGCACGGGCGCGGCCGCGCTCCTCGACCTCGTGCGGCGCAAGCGGGCCTGACCTGCGCGACATGACGAGGCTTCGATCCAAGGAGAGCGCGAGCGATGTTCGGTAGACGCGGTCCAGTCCAGAGCGCGCCGACGGCGGTCGAGCGGCCGGCGGCGGCCGAGCGCGCGGCGCCGATGCCGGAAGCGCCCGTCGTGCGCGCCGCAGAGCCGCGGCCCTCGCGCCGCCCCGAGCCCGCAGCCCCGCCGCGGCGCAGCGAGGCCTATTACGACGTCAAGACCCAGATCTTCACGGCGCTGATCGACACGGTCGACCCCGCCCAGCTCGCCAAGCTGGAGACGGAGACGGCCAAGGAGGAGATCCGCGACATCGTCAACGAGATCATCGCGATCAAGAACTTCGCGATGACGATCGCCGAGCAGGAGGATCTGCTCGACGACATCTGCAACGACATGCTCGGCTACGGGCCGCTGCAGCCGCTGCTCGAACGCGACGACATCTCCGACATCATGATCAACGGCTCGCGTCAGTCGTTCATCGAGGTCGGCGGTAAGATCGAGGAGACGAGCATCCGGTTCCGCGACAACCAGCAGCTCCTCAACATCTGCCAGCGGATCGTCTCCCAGGTGGGACGTCGCGTCGACGAGACCTCGCCGATCTGCGACGCGCGCCTGCCAGACGGGAGCCGTGTCAACGTCATCGCGCCTCCGCTCGCCATCGACGGCGCGGCGCTGACGATCCGAAAGTTCAAGAAGGACAAGCTGACCCTCGACCAGCTCGTGCGCTTCGGCACGATCTCGCCCGAGGGCGCGACCATCCTCGAGATCATTGGGCGCGTGCGCTGCAACGTCGTGATCTCGGGCGGCACGGGCTCGGGCAAGACGACGCTTCTGAACTGCCTGACGCGCTACATCGACGCCGACGAGCGCATCATCACCTGCGAGGACTCGGCGGAACTGCAGCTCCAGCAGCCCCACGTCGTGCGCCTGGAAACCCGCCCGCCCAACATCGAGGGCGAGGGCGAGATCACCATGCGCGACCTCGTGAAGAACTGCCTGCGCATGCGCCCCGAGCGCATCATCGTGGGCGAGGTGCGCGGACCGGAGGTCTTCGACCTCCTCCAGGCGATGAACACCGGCCACGACGGCTCGATGGGGACGATCCACTCCAACTCCCCCCGCGAGTGCTTGAACCGCATGGAATCCATGATCGCCATGGGCGGCTATTCGCTGCCGCAGCGCACCGTGCGCGAGATCATCGTCGGCTCGGTGGACGTCATCGTCCAGGCCGCGCGCCTGCGCGACGGCTCGCGCCGCATCACCCACATCACCGAGGTGCTGGGCATGGAGGGCGAGGTGATCACCACGCAGGACCTGTTCGTCTACGATATCCTCGGCGAGGACCAGCGCGGCAAGCTCCTCGGCCGCCACCGCTCGACCGGCATCGCCCGGCCCGCCTTCTGGGACCGGGCGCGCTACTTCAACGAGGAGAAGCGGCTGGCCGCGGCGCTCGACGCGTCCGAAGCGCTGGCCGGAGCCTCGTGAACCGATGGTCCTGCTCTTCGTCCTCCTGACGGGCGTCGCGGTCGGCTCGCTCGCCTACGCCATCCTCCAGCCGGCCATCGCGCTCGAGAAGAAGGCGGAGAGCCGCCTGTCGCAGATGAAAGGGCCGTCCTCGACGCTCGAGGCGCGCCGGAGCCTTCGCGAGCGCAACCAGGAGATCGCCAAGCGGCGTCGCACCCTGCACGCCTCGCTGAAGGCGGTGGAGGACAAACAGAAGCAGCACGACCGCGCCGTGGCGCACATGACGCTGGAGCGCCGCATCCAGCAGGCCGGGCTCTCGATCGGGCGGCACGGCTTCTTCGGCGCGAGCGTCGGCCTCGGGGTCTTCACCTTCGTCCTCGCGCTCGTCTTCGGGCTGTCGCTCCTCCTCGCCCTCCTCGTCGGCGTCGCCGCCGGCCTTGCCCTGCCGCGTTGGCTGCTGCGGCATCTGCGTCTTCGGCGCCAGCGCCTCTTCGTCGACGAGTTCGCCAACGCCATCGACGTGATCGTGCGCGGCATCCGCTCGGGCCTGCCCCTGAACGACACGCTGCGGATGGTCGCCTCGGAGGCCAAGGAACCGGTCGCCTCCGAATTTCGGCGGATCGTCGAGGGGCAGGCGCTCGGCCTGTCGACCTCCGAGGCCGTGGAGCGGCTCTACCAGAACATGCCGATGATGGAGACCAACTTCTTCGCCATTGTCGTCTCGATCCAGAGCCAGGCCGGCGGCAACCTCTCGGAGGCGCTCGGCAATCTCAGCCGCGTCCTGCGCGACCGCAAGAAGATGAAGGCCAAGATCCAGGCGATGTCGATGGAGGCCAAGGCCTCGGGCGCGATCATCGCGGCGCTGCCGCCGCTGGTCATGCTCTTCGTCTTCCTGACGACGCCGGCCTACATCCTGCTCCTCTTCACGACCATGACCGGCAATCTCATCATGGCGGCCTCGCTCGTCTGGATGTCGATCGGCGTGCTGGTGATGAAGAAGATGATCGCGTTCGACTTCTAGAGGCGCCGGCCGGCCGGGGGCGACCCGTCCGGCGGGATCGGAGGCACCGATGAACATTCTTTCCGGCTACGGGATCTCGCCGAGCCACCTCGTCGGAGGCCTGGCCGCGCTCGCGGTCTTCCTGTCGCTCGTTACCTTCGCCTTGCCCATGCTGGCGGGAAGCCAGCTGCGCGGGCGGATGAAGTCGGTGGCGATCGAGCGCGACCAGATGCGCGCCCGCGAGCGGGCGCGGCTCGCCGCCGAGCAGGGCAAGGGACGCAGCCAGCGCCGGGCCGACACGGGAATCGCCGCCAAGGTCGTCCAGGCGCTGGACCTCAAGCGGGCGCTCGCCGACGAGAAGACGATTCAGAACCTCAGGGTTGCGGGCTTCCGGTCCCAGAACGCTCTGACGATCTTCCTCTTCGCGCGCGTCTGCCTTCCCGTCCTCTTCCTGTTCCTGGCCGTGACCTACGTCTTCGGCCTCGGCCTCCTGGAGGGTTCGGGACCGCTGCTGCGCGCCGCGATCTGCATCGTCGTCGGCTTCCTGGGCTTCTACGCGCCGATCCTCTACGTGCGGAACCAGGCGTCCAAGCGCAGCCAGTCGATCACGCGGGCCTTCCCCGACGCGCTGGACCTCCTGCTGATCTGCGTGGAATCGGGCAATTCGGCCGAGGCGGCCTTCCGGCGCGTGGCGAGCGAGATCGGCATCCAGTCGGTGCCGCTGGCCGAGGAACTGGTGCTCCTCACCGCCGAACTCTCCTACCTGCCCGACCGGCGGCAGGCCTACGACAATCTCGCCAAGCGCACGAATCTGGAATCGGTGCGCACGGTCTGCGTGGTGCTGGTCCAGGCCGAGCGCTACGGAACGCCGCTGGGCGTGGCGCTGCGCACCCTGGCGCAGGAGAACCGCGACGCGCGCATGACGCTGGCCGAGAAGAAGGCCGCCGCACTTCCGCCCAAGCTCACCGTGCCGATGATCCTGTTCTTCCTGCCGGTGCTCTTCGCCGTCATCCTCGGCCCCGCCGTCATCCAGGGCATGGGCCTGAACTGACGGTCCGGACCGCGGCGGACGACGACGCCCGCGGGACCGGCCGATCCTCGCAGGCGTCTTCGCTTCGGAAACGGCCGACCCTGTGCGCTCTAGGCGCCGTCGCGTTCCAGCTCGGCCCAGGTGTTGCGCTGGGAGAGGACGCCGCGCAGATAGGCGATGTTGGCCGCCGCCTCCTCGGGCGAGAGCTCGCCGGCGGCGATGCGCTCGGCCTCCTCGAAACGGCCCTGGAGGCCGACGACGAGGGCGAGGTTCTGGCGCACGCGGCTGTCGGCGCCCGGCTGCGCGACGGCCGTGGCCAGCACCTTCTCGGCGTTCGAGAGATCGTTGGCCATCAGGTAGGACATGCCGAGATTGGACAGGACAGACGGCTCGTTCGGGCGGATGTCGAGCGCCTTCTGGAAGAGGATTCGCGCCGGGCCGGTCTGGCCGAGCTGGTCGAGGATCGCGCCCTCGGTGGAGAGCAGGCCCCAGTCGGGATGGTCGGGCGTCTGCGCGCGGCGCACCGCGTCCAGCGCCTTCTCCAGTTCGCCCGCGCCGGCGAGCGCCTTGCCGTAGGCGGCGAGCACGTCGCGGTCCTGCGGGTGGGCGATCGCCATCTGCTGCATGACCGCCAGCGACTGGTCGTTGCGGCCCGTCATGCGAAGGCTCGAGGCATAGGCCATGCCCGTCGCCTTGTCCTGCGGATTGGTCTCGTAGGAGGCTCCGTAGGCGCGCGTCATCGTGTCGAGCTCGGCCGCGCTCATCGATGCGACGCGCTCGGCCGGCAGCACGGCCTCGGCCTGCCGCGTCGCGATGGAGCCGGTGTGCATCGGCGAGGTGTTGGCGCAGCCGGCTAGAAGGGCTGCGGCGACGAGGGCGAAGGGAAGGCGCGAGCGCGACGCCGATCGATGGCGGAGGGCGATCGCAGGCGCCGGTCTCGTCATCGATCGTCTCCCCGTGGGTTGGATGGCGCTCCCCCGAAGGGCGGATCGCTTCGGCCCCGACCATATTTCGTTAACCCTAACGGTCCGTTAAGCAGGGTCCCCGTAGACCCGCCCGAACGACCGACGAGGAGCGCCGAACCATGCAGGACAGCCTGGCGACAGAAGCCGCGACCGGTGCCAAGCCCGTGACGCCCGTCTTCGAGGGCGCG
Organism: Pseudomonadota bacterium; assembly: GCA_023419535.1. Classification (GTDB taxonomy): domain Bacteria; phylum Pseudomonadota; class Alphaproteobacteria; order Rhizobiales; family Rhizobiaceae; genus Aureimonas. Next base: position 40,170 of record JAEZXX010000056.1, read on the forward strand.
CTGGAGGAACTGGCGCCGGCGGCCCGGGCCTGGGCGAAGTCCAGCCGCTACAAGGGCGATGCCGGAGAAGTGCTGCTCGTTCCCGCAGCCTCCGGGGAGGCGGCGTCCGCGCTCCTGGGCCTTGGGAAGCGCGACCGGACGGGGGTTCCCGAGCGCTCGATGCTGGCCGGCGCGCTGGCCGTCGCTCTTCCTGAGGGGGACTGGACGCTCGCCCCCGGCGATGCCCTCGACCCGACCCTTGCAGCGCTTGCCTTCCTGAACGGCGGCTATCGCTTCACGCGCTACCGCACCTTCGGCGACCGGCCGGTCCCGCGGCTCTTCGTGGAGGGCGCGGACGTTCGCGCGGCCCTCGAGGCTGCGAACGCCACCCGCCTCGTGCGCGACCTCATCAACACCCCGACCAACGATCTCGGCCCGGCCGGGATCGAGGCGGCGGTCCGCGAGCTGGGGCAGACCTTCTGCGCCGAGGTCTCCTCCATCGTGGGCGACGATCTTCTGTCCTCGAACCTGCCCATGATCCACGCGGTCGGTCGCGCCAGCGCCGAGGCGCCCCGGCTGGTCGACCTTCGATGGGGCGCCGCGGACGCGCCGAAGATCACGCTCGTCGGCAAGGGCGTCGCCTTCGACACGGGCGGGCTCGACATCAAGCCGGCCTCCGGCATGCTCCTGATGAAGAAGGACATGGGCGGGGCGGCCAACGTCCTCGGGCTCGCGCATCTCGTCATGGCCGCGAAGCTGCCGGTGCGGCTGCGCGTGCTGGTGCCCGCGGTCGAGAACGCGATCGCCGGCAACGCCTTCCGGCCGGGCGACGTTTTGAGGAGCCGCGCGGGCCGCACCGTGGAGATCGGCAACACCGACGCGGAGGGGCGGCTGATCCTCGCCGACGCGCTGGCGCTCGCCGACGAGGAGGCGCCGCGGCTTCTGATCGACATGGCGACGCTGACGGGCGCGGCGCGCGTCGCGCTCGGGCCCGATCTGCCGCCCTTCTACACGGACGACGAGGCGCTCGCGGCGAGCATCGCGAAGGCCGCCGCCGCGCTGCACGATCCGCTCTGGCGCCTGCCGCTCTGGCGTGCCTATGCCGGCAACCTCGCCTCCAAGATCGCCGACACCAACAACGTGACGAGCGACGGCATGGCGGGCTCGGTGACGGCGGCGCTGTTCCTGCAGCGCTTCGTCGAGCGCGCGGGCTCGTGGGTCCATCTCGACGTCTACGGCTGGCGGCCGAAGGCCGGGCCGACGGGCCCGGTCGGCGGCGAGGCACAGGGCATCCGCGCCTTGGCCCGGGTGATCGCCGAGCCGATCTAGAGGGCGACGCTTGCCAGCCGTCATTGCGACGCATAGCGTTCCGGACCGGATGCGAAACGAAAGCCGGGAGGGCTGGGCGATGGGAATCGAGATTCGTCCCGCGCAGGCCTTGCGGCTGATGCACCGGAACGCGCTCCGCCAGTCCCGCGAGGCGGAACAGGACCTGACCGTGCGCCAGACCGCGCTTCTGCTCACCGTCTATCTGGAGCCGCCGCCGCACACCGTGCGCGGCCTTGCGGGAAAGCTGAACGTGACCAAGCCCGTGATCACCCGCGCCCTCGACACGATGGGGCGGCTCGACCTCCTGGAGCGACGCCGCGACCCCGAGGACCGCCGCAACGTCCTGATCCGGCGCACCGTCGCAGGCAGCCTCTACGTCTCGCGCCTCGCCGACCGGATGGTCGAGGAAGCCGCAGGCCTGCCGCGATGAGCCTCGATCCCCGCCTCCACGCGTTTCGCGGCGACTGGGCCGATGCTCGACTGCGGAACCGCATCGACGCGGCGCGATATGTCGAAGGGCGCCCGGCCAGCGTGCGCGTGCCGCTCGCCGATCTGCGCCGCCGTCCGGCGAGCGACGCCCCGCTGGAGACCCAGGCCCTGTTCGGCGAGAGCGCGGCCATCTTCGAGACCGGGCAAGAGGGCTGGTCGCTCGTCCAGCTCGACCGCGATTCCTATGTCGGCTACATGGCGACCGAGGCGCTCGGCCCGGCGGCCGGCGACCTGCCGTTCAAGGTCGGCGTTCCGCGCACGCTCCTCTTCCCCGCGCCCGACATCAAGGCCCCGCCGCTCGACGCCCTGCCGATGGGGGCCCGCGTCGCCGTCCTGGCGGAAGCGAGCGACCGCAACGCCGAGTACCGGCTGGTCGCCCCCTTCGGGGCCATCGTCGCTCAGCATCTGCTGCCCTCGGACGGGGTCGCGCCCGATTTCGTCGCGGTCGCGCAGGCGTTCCTCGGCGCGCCCTATCTCTGGGGCGGCAAGTCCTCGCTCGGGATCGACTGCACGGGCCTGACGCAGATCGCGCTCCACATGGCCGGGATCGCGGCGCCGCGCGACAGCGACATGCAGGAGGCGTGGGCGGTGGAGATCGACGCGCAGGCGCCGCGGCGGCGCGGCGACCTGATCTTCTGGAAGGGGCATGTCGGGATCATGCTGGACGAGACCCTCCTTCTCCACGCCAACGCCCATCACATGATGACGGCGATCGAGCCCTTGGCCGAGGCCGTTGCCCGGATCGGGGCGAAGGGCTCGCCCGTCACCTCCGTCCGCCGCGCGCCGGGCCTCGACTGACACGCGCTTGACCTTCCCCTAGGGGGAAGCCCTAGCTGAGACGGTCTCTCGCCTTCGGGCCATCAGGAGACCTGACCATGAAAGCCATTCTTCTCGCCGCCTCCATCCTGGCCGCCGGCGCGTCGTTCGCCTCGGCGCAGGACCATTCGGCCGCCGGCCACGGCGCCGGTCACGGCAGCGCCGCTCCGGCGGACGGCGCGGATGCCCGCGCGGCTTTCGAGGCGGCGAACGCGAAGATGCACGGCGCGATGGATGTCGAGCTCAGCGGCGACGCGGACGTCGACTTCGCGCGCGCCATGATCGCGCATCACGAGGGGGCGATCGACATGGCGCGCATCGTGATCGAGCACGGAGAGGATCCGCAGATGCGGGCGCTCGCCGAGGAGATCGTCGCGGCCCAGGAGGCCGAGATCGCCGTGATGCGCGAGTGGCTGGAGGCGAACGCGCCGACCGGCGCGACGCCGGCTCAGTAGCCGGCGTCGCGGTCGACGAGGTTCGCCAGCGCTTCGCCGCGCCGGTGAGCCTCGACCTGCCGCGCCATGATCGGAACCAGCGCCTCGGGCTCGGAGGATGCGGCCGCGTGCGGCGTCACGAAGACCTGCGGATGGCGCCAGAGCGCCGAGTCGCGTGGCAGCGGCTCGCGCTCGAAGACGTCGAGCGAGGCCTCCATCAGCCGCCCGTCGTTCAGCGCCCGCAGAATGGCCGAATCGCTCTGCAGCCCGCCGCGCCCGGCATTGACGAGGACGGGGCGCCCGAGCGGCGTCTCGCCCTTCAGATGGCTGAGGAAGTCGTCGTCGATCAGCCCGCGCGTGTCCGGCGTCAGAGGCAGGAGGACGACGATGATGTCGGAGACCGACAGGCAGGCCTTCAGCCCGTCCGCGCCGTGAAAGGTCTCGACGCCCGCCAGGCGCTTCGGCCGCCGGCTCCAGCCGGCGATCCTGAAGCCGACGAGGTTGAGCTTGCGCGCTGCGTCGCGGCCGAGCTCGCCGAGACCGAGGATGCCGACCGTCACCTCGCCCGCCGACGGCTGCAGCCGCTCGTTCCACAGCCGCCGCGTCTGCTGCGAGCGATAGGTCATGCCCTTGCGGAAATGGTCGAGCACGCGCCACAGCACGTATTCGCTCATCCGGCTCGTGAGGTCCGGCGCGACGATGCGCACGATCGGGAGCGCGGCCGGCACGGTGCGGTCGGCGAGGATGTGGTCGACGCCGGCGCCGAGCGAGAAGATCGCCTTGAGGTTCGGCAGCGCGGCGAGGACCCCCGGGGGCTGCTTCCAGACGATGGCGTAGTCGATCGCCGGATCGTCGGCGCGCTCGGGCCGCGTGACGACGCTCTCCTGCGGCAGATGCTGCTTCAGGGCCCGCAGCCAGCGGGTCGGCTCGAAGCCTGTCACCGAAAGAAGGATCGTCACGTCACTCGTCTCCCATTCGTCCCTTTCGAGAGCTCTGCCGCCCGTTCGCGTCCCCGCCGGTCGAACCATTGCAGGCCGGCGAAGAGAAATCCGTTGGCGACGCGTCCCTCGTCGCAGGCGGATATGAGGTCCCGCGCCGGAAAGGCGAGCGGCAGAATGTCCTCGTTCTCCTCTGCCATGCCGGCGCGGACGGCGAGGGCGGTGGCGTCGACGAGGGCGAGGAAGACGACGATCCTCTCGTCGGTGAGCCCCGGCGAGGAGAGGATGGCGAAGGCCTCCCCCATGGCGCGCGCGGCAAGGCCGGTCTCCTCGAAGAGTTCGCGGCGCGCCGCCTCGGCCGGGCTCTCGCCCTCGTCGAGGAGGCCGGCTGGAAGCTCCAGCGGGGCGGCGTGGGGCGTGGCGAGCGCGGCGCCGACGCGGAACTGCCGGATGACGACGATGGAATCGGTCGCCGGGTCGTAGGGAATGACGGCGGCCGCCGTTCCGGCGCGCACGACTTCGCGCGTCACGCGATGCGGGGACCCGCCCGAAAGCGACGCGTGGTCGAGGGCGATCCTGCGCAGCGGCCTGAAGTCGCCCGCCAGATGCTCTTCCGAGAGGATCTCGAAAGCGAGCCCCTCGTCGCCCGGTTCGTGTGCCCTCACGAGGCGAGCGCCGGCGTCGGCACGGCCTCGATGTCGAAGGCGGCGGCCATCAGGGCCTTGGTGTAATCGGTCCTGGGGCGCTCGAAGATCTCGTCCGACGTGCCCCGCTCGACCACCTCCCCCGCGCGCATGACGATCACCTCGTTGGCCAGCGCGCGTACCACCTTCAGATCGTGGCTGATGAAGAGATAGGCGAGGTCGTGCTTGGCCTGCAGGTCGCGCAGGAGGTCCACCACCTGCGCCTGGACGCTCATGTCGAGCGCGGAGGTCGGCTCGTCGAGCATGACGAAGCGGGGCTTGAGGATCATCGCCCGGGCGATGGCGATGCGCTGGCGCTGGCCGCCGGAGAACTCGTGCGGGTAGCGGAAGCGCGTTTCGGGGTCGAGCCCGACCTCGTTGAGCGCGGCGACGACGCGCGCATCCCGTTCGTCGGCCCCGATGCGCTTCTCGTGCACCTCCAGCCCCTCGGCCACGATGTCGGCGACCGACATGCGCGGGGAGAGCGACCCGTAGGGATCCTGGAAGACGATCTGGATCGCCGAGCGGAACTCGCGCATCGCCTTGAAGGAGCGGTCGTCGATCCGCCGGCCCTCGAAGGCGATCTCGCCCTTGGAGGCGATCATCCGGGTGAGGGCGAGCCCGAGCGTCGTCTTTCCCGATCCCGATTCCCCGACGACGCCCACCGTCTGTCCGGCCCGCACGGAGAGGTCTATGCCGTTCACCGCCTTCACGTGGCCGGTGGTGCGCCGCATCAACCCGGTCCTGATCGGGAACCAGACCTTCAGATCCTTGGCCTCCATCACCATCGGCGCGTTGAGATTGGCGGCCGGCGGCCGGCCCTTCGGTTCGGCGGCGAGGAGGTGCTTGGTGTAACGATGCTGCGGATCGGCGAAGATGCGGGCGGTCGGCCCCTCCTCGACGATCTCGCCCTTGTACATCACGCAGACCCGATCGGCGATCTTGCGCACGATGCCGAGGTCGTGGGTGATGAAGAGCAGCCCCATGCGGCGATCGGTCTGGAGGCGCTTCAGAAGCGCCAGGATCTGCGCCTGCACGGTGACGTCGAGCGCCGTCGTCGGCTCGTCGGCGATCAGCAAATCGGGCTCGCAGGAGATCGCGATCGCGATCAGCACGCGCTGGCGCTGCCCGCCCGAGAACTGATGCGGGAAATCGTCGATGCGACGCGCCGGATCGGGAATGCCGACGAGATCGAGCAGCTCGACGCTGCGCTCGCGCGCGGGCCGGCCGGTTAGGCCGAGATGGCGGTGCAGCATGTCCGCCATCTGCGCCCCGATGCTCATCACCGGGTTGAGCGAGGTCATCGGATCCTGGAAGACCATGGCGATGCGCCGGCCGCGCAGGTCGCGCATCTCGTCCTCGCCGAGCCCGAGCAGCTCCTGCCCCCAGAAGGAGACGGAGCCGCCGAGGCCGACCGCCGCCCCCTCCGGCGCGATCCGCATCAGCGCCTTGGCGGTGACGCTCTTGCCGCAGCCGGATTCGCCGACGAAGCCGACCGCCTCGTCGGCATTGATGTCGAAGGAGATGCCGCGCACCGCCTGGATGACCTCGCGGCGCGTCGTGACCGTCGCGGTCAGGTCGCGCACCCGGAGCAAGGGGCCGTTCATCGCACGCTCCCCACGTCGAGCACCTCGCGCAAGCCATTGGCGATGATGATGAAGGTCAGCGTCGCGAAGACGATCGCCGCGGCCGGGCCGACCACCGTCAGCGGCGCGAGCTCCATGAACTGGCGCGCCTCCGACAGCATCCCGCCCCAGTTCGGATCGGGCGGCGGCGGGCCCAAGCCCAGGAAGGACAACGCCGTCACCGTGAAGATCGTCTGCGACAGGGTGAGGCTGGTCGCGACCAGGATCGGCGAGACGACGATCGGCAGGATGTGGCGCAGCACGAGCCGCATCTCGCTCATACCGACGCTGCGTGCCGCCTCGACATGGTCCCATTGCTTGACGCTCAGCACCGGCGCGCGCACCACGCGCGCCATCGCCGGCGTGTAGACGATGGCGATGGTGAGGATCAGGTTCGGCACGGTCGGCCCCAGCGCAGCCACCACCGCGATCGCGAGCAGCAGCACCGGAAAGGCGAAGACGACGTCGAGCACGCGCATGATGATCTCGTCGACGAAGCCGCCGAGATAGCCGGCCGCGAGCCCCAGAATCAGCCCGGCGACCAGCGCGATCAGCACCGCCGTCACCGTGATCAGCAGCGTCGTACGCCCGCCGACGATCAGCCGGCTCAGCACGTCGCGCCCGATCGAATCCGTGCCGAGCCAATGGGCAGCGCTCGCCGGCGCAAGCGAGTCCGGCGAGGTCGCGGAGGGGTCGTAGGGCGCGACCAGCGGCGCGAAGATCGTGAGCACCAGCATGGCCGCCAGCATGGCGAGGCCGAGGCCGAGCAGCAGCCAGCCCTGCGTGATCCCCGCCTTGCGCCGGCCGGGCGCCGCCGCCACGGCGGCCGAGAGGTTCTCCTGCACGCTCTCGCTCACATCTGCACCCGCGCATCGATCCGCGCATAGGCGATGTCGATCACCGTGTTGACCAGAACGACGATGCCCGCCGCGACCAGGACGATCGCCTGGATCACCGGGTAGTCGCGGCTGTTGATCGAGTCGAACAGGTACTGCCCCATCCCCGGAATGGCGAAGATGGTCTCGACCAGGATGCTGCCGCCGAGCAGCGCCGCGATCTTCAGGCCCGCAGCGGTGATGACCGGCGTCAGCGCATTGCGCATCAGGTAGTCGCGCAGGATCGTGCCGGGCTTCAGCCCCTTGGCGCGCGCGACCATGACGAAATCCTGGTTGGCGACCTCGAGCACGGCGGCGCGCGTGTTCTCGGCGACCGTCACCGAGACCGCGAGCGCCAGCGCGAAGGCGGGCAGCAGCAGGCTGCCGAGATTGGCCAGCGGATTCTCAAGGAAGGGCGTGTAGCCGAGCACGGTGATCTCGGGGAAATAGAGCCCGAAGAGCAGCACGATCAGCGTCGCCACGACATAGTTCGGCACCGCCAGCATCAGCCCGTTCCAGAGCCGGACCAGCCAGTCGGTCGCGCCGCGCAGGCGCGCTGCCGCCAGGCCGGTCGCAACCCCCATCACCGCGGCGATGATCGCGGCGAGCGAGGTGAGCTGGAAGGTGACGGCGAGCCGGCTCGCCAGCTCGCCCAGAACCGGCTGGCGGGTGACGAAGGAGCTGCCGAAATCGCCCATCAGCGCGTGGCCGAGCCAGCTCAGATATTGCGCCAGCAGCGGCTGGTCGAGGCCGAGGTCGCGCCGGATCGCCGCCAGGACCTCGGGTCCGACGCTCTGCGAGCCCGCCGCCGCGATGGCGAAGTCGCCCGGAATCGCGCGCATCAGCATGAAGGCGACGAGCGAGACGCCGAGCAGAATCGCCGCCATCCAGGCGAGGCGCCCGAGGACGAAGCGTGTCATCGGTCGAGCTCCGCCGAAAGCCGCCGGAAGGAGCCTATTTCTTCAGCCATGTCGTGCGCACGAAGGAACGGATATTCGCGGCCAGCGGCACATAGCCCTGGACGTAGTTCCACCAGATCTCCCAGCGCAGCGGGTACTGGTAGATCTGGATGACATAAGCGTTGTCGGCGATGCGCTTCTGGATCTCCAGGTTCTTCGCCGCGCGCTTGGCCGTATCCAGCTCCGCCCGTGCCTCCAGGATCATCTTGTCGAGCTCGGGATCGTTCGAGCCCATCGCCTTGCCGAAGCCGCTATCGGACTTCACGTACTGGAAGATGGCGTCGGAATCCGGCGTCCAGGACAGCGCGACCGAGAGCAGCGTCGGCCAGTCGCCGGTCGCCCACTTGTTGAGCAGCGGCGCGGTCTCCATCGGCACCAGCTTCACCGTGATGCCGGCCGCCTGCCATTGCTGCTGCAGGATCTGCGCGCAGGCGACGTCGAGCGGGTTGGCCGCAACGACGATGTAGTCGCCGAGATCGATGCCGTTCGGATAGCCGGCCTCGGCGAGCAACGCCTTCGCCGCCGCCGGATCGTGCTTGTAGTAGGGCATCTCGCCGGCGCCGTCATAGCCGCCGACCTGGCTTTCCGGGATCATCGCGCCGATCTTGCCGGAGCCGCCGAGCACCGTGTCGAGACAGGCCTTGCGGTCGGTGGCGAGGCTGAGCGCGCGCCGCACCTTCACGTCGTTGAGGGGCTTGGCCTTCATGTTCAGCCAGATCGGGAAGGTGCGCGAGGTCTGGCCCGGCGCCGAGACGAAGTTGGGCGAGGTGCGCGCGATCGCGGCCGCCACCTTCGGATCCTTCACCCAGGTCATGTCGATGGCGCGCGACCGCAGCGCCGAGGTCAGCGTCGCCTGGTCCTTGTAGAACTTGAACACCACCTTCGCGAGAGGGGGCTCGCCCTTCTCGTAATAGTCGGCGAAGCGCGTCAGCGAGAATTGCTGGTTCGGCTGATAGGCCTCGAAGGCGAAGGGGCCGGTGCCGACCGGCTGCGTGTTGATGCCTTCGACGCCGGCCGGAACGATCGCTCCGTTGGGGTTGGTCGCGAGGTTGCTCAGGAAGGCGGCATCGGTGGCGTTGAGCTGGAACTTGACGGTGAACGGGTCGACCACGGTCACCGACTCGACGCTCGAATAGAGCGCCCGCAAGCGGCTGCCCGTCGCCGGGTTCATGATCCGGTCGAAGGTGTGCTTGACGTCGGCAGCGCCGAAATCCTTGCCATTATGGAACTTGACGCCCTGCCTGAGCTTGAAGACGTAAGTCTTTGGATCCGGCTGTTCATAGCCGGTCGCCAGATCGGGCTCGACTTTCATCTGCGCGTTCCAGCGCAGCAGGCCGCTATAGAGCAGGCTGGTGAAATCGTAGGAGGAGAAGGCGTTCACGGTGACCGGATCGAGGCCGATCGGGTCGGCGTCGGCGCCGATCGTCAGCGTGCCGCCCGGCGTCTGTGCCGCGGCCAGCGAACTCCACAGGCCGGGCGCCGCCAGGGCCGCGCCGCCCGCCGTCAGCAATTGCAGCAGGCTGCGCCGCGACGGGTCGCGCGCGGTGTCCTCATGCTCGCCGGCAGTCGGGAATGACGATGTCGCCACGAAGCTTTCCTCCCATTTGACGCAAGGCCGGTCGCCCGGCGATCCTTGCCAGCGACTGCGCCTGTCGGCCCGCCGCCGCTATCGGCTCTTGCCCGTCCGCTCCGCCGGGGCGGAGGACAGGCCTTCCCTCATTGAGGTCAGGCTAGGAAGCACCGAAATTCACGTCAAGGATCGGCGGTTTCACCAGAAGAAACAGCTTGCCGCCGCAGGACTTTCCAGTCGCAGCGCAAGGACCGAACGGCTGGGGGCGACGCAGTCCCCAAAGGAGACGCCAGCAGGCTGGCGTCACATGAAACCCGGATTTCGCGGGAGATACTGCGTCCAGTCGCCATAACCGGGCGATGCCATCAACAGCATCGGAAAGGTGATCCGCATGCCCTGCTTGACCGCAAGGCTCAGGGCACCATCGCAGGTGCCCGGCAGGAACGCCGAAACCTTCTCGGCCCCGCGATCGGCAACCAGCTTCAACGCGGTCGCGAAGGCATCGCCCAGACGACCCGATCGCGTGACCGCGAGGGGACCGACATGTCCGCTGGCGCTCGTATAGCCGTAACCGACCAAGTCGCTGCCATCGTAGAGCAGGACCCCCTCGGTCGCCGGGTCCTCGCGCAGGTAGCGGTGATGCTTTTCCCGCGAGACGCCTATGGCGCCAGAATCGATCGCGACGAGTTTCTCCATGGTCGCGAGGCTTTCGTCGATCGGAACAGCGCGCAATGGCGGCTCCGGCAACCCGGGCATCACCCGTTCGCATGCGGCGCTGAAGAAGTAGATCGGCATCCTGGGAAAGAGCCCGTGTCGCATGTAGAGCCCCTGCGAGACACAGTTGAAGGTGAAGGTGATCAGGACCTTGTGAGCCGCCCCCGATTTCCGGGCGTGCCCCATGGCTCGCTCCAGCAACTCGTTCCCGATGCCCTGGCCCTGCCGGGCCGGATCGACGAACAGCTGCGCGAGGAACCAGACATCGCCGCAAACCCAGCTCCAGGCGAAGCCGACGAGTTCTCCGTTCTCCTCCGCGACCCACAAGCCGTCAGGGTCGTCCTTCAGCGAAAACAGTTGAAAGCTGGAGGCGCCTGCCGTCGCCATCGGCCCGAAGCCTTGGCGAACCGTGAGATCGTTGATGCTGGCCACCACCAGAGCATCGGCCACAGCCAGATCGTCGGGGCGAGCTGGCCTGCAAACGAGCGACATCGGCTGCCTCCGGCCAAGGTTCCAAGGCTGAGTGCGAACAGCGGAACCGATCCTACCAGTTCCGACGCGCGTCGTCTCGAATGCCCCGGGTTCCCCTGCCCAGTCGCGATCAGAAGAACGTCCTGACCGCGCCGGTCACGCGATAGGCGTCGTCGACCAGCATCAGCAGCGCCCATTTGTCGAAGGTCGTGCAGGGATGACCGATGCCGAAGGCGACCATGTCGCCGACCTGGAGCGGGCTCTCCTCCGGCGTGCCGAGATGGCAATGCTGGTCGTTGAGCGCGAGCACCGTATGCCCGGCCGGCATCGGCTCCGGCCCGGCCATCCCGCCGCCCGGACGGAACCAGCGCAGCGGCACCGGCAAGCCGGAATCATAGCTGATGTCGCGCTTGCCGACGGTAAGCAGGCTGCGCCCGCGCTCCGGCCGCGACTGGACATAGGCCCAGACCTCCAAGGC